>NZ_JBTXJF010000001.1:0-865000 GCF_054957735.1 Altererythrobacter chaiwopuensis | reverse complement strand
TACCTGCGTTTTTTCGATTCTGATCCGCTCCTGCTCTTCAAGCTCGGCCTTGGCGCGCTCTCCGCGTTCCTTGGCCCACCGCTCCAGCTTGATATTGGCGCGTTTGAATAGTGCCAGCGCGCGCAGCATTTCGCCGATCTCGTCCTTGCGCTCGATCCCTTCGATTTCGAAGTGGCGATCGCCGTTGGCCAGTTTGGTCATGCCGCCGGTCACTTCAGCCACCTTCATGGCGAAATCCTGTGTGAGATAACGCAAGCCGGCCAACATTACGGCGGCTGCGAGCGCGATGACCACGGCGATTACAATAATCAGATTGAAGAAATAATCGATCACTGACTGTTCGATGCGATCCGCGACAAGCTGAAGATCGGAACCGAAGTTATCCGCTTGTGCGAAAAGCGCATCACCCTGGGCTGAAAGTTCATAGGCAAGCGCAACCGATTTGGCGCTGCGGCCTTCGCGGGCCAGGTTGGCGCGCATTTCGTCGAATTTGGCGTCATAGGCGGCCAGGCTGGCGCCTAGTTCTTCAAGCCGATCGCCGAATTCCGGCACCCGCTGATCAACCACTGCGCCAATTTGTTCGAGCTGCTTGCCTGCATCAGCGTAGCTCTGCTGCTGGCGTTCAAGCGCGGATTCTTCTCCACCGAAGATATAACGCACCGCGTTGTAGCGAAATTCACCAGTGGTGCCGTGCAGCTCTGCAGAAACCTGGACCGCTCCCTGCACCTCCGCCTGAATCGAATCCCGTTCGTAAAGCTGGCTGAGGCCAACCCCCAGCACCAATGATATGACAATGGCCACGCCCAGGAAAGTGCCGAATAACATACGGATCTTGCTCGCCAGCGGAAGATCATGAAACCACACTTTGAGGCGAAAGCGCGAAACCGGACGGGCAAAGCCGCCTTCCACGATATCCGAAGCCACTTCGGCGCGGAGCTGTTTGGTAACTTCTTCAATAGCACTCATGCGACACCTTTGGAGATTTGTAGACCGGGCCCGTTTGCAGCCGCGGCAGAAGGGATGTGATCGTCAATCAAGTTGGCGGGCATGGCCTTGTAATAAAGCCAGCCCTGGATCTGGTCGCAGCCGGCCATGCGAACCATATCGGCCTGTTCCTGCGTTTCGACGCCTTCGGCTGTTACGCCCATCTTGAGCGCGCGGGCCACGGTAATGCTGGACAGCATCATGGCCCGCGAGCCTTCATCCTTGCCGGCGTTAACCACCAGCGAGCGATCAAGCTTGAGCTTTTCGAAGCGGAACTGGCGCAGGAAGCCGATCGACGCATAGCCGGTGCCGAAATCGTCAAGCGAGATGTTCACCCCGAAGCCGCGGATAACATCAAGATTGCGTTCGGCCACAACAGGGTCGAGAACGAGGCAGGTTTCAGTGATTTCGAGCTCAAGCCGTTCCGCCGGAAAGCCGGTTTCCTCGAGGATATGACCGAGTTGAATCGGGAATTCCGAGTTGCGCAATTGTGCTGCAGAGATATTGACCGACAGCATAATGCCATCCCAGCGCAGCGCATCGGTGCAGGCTTTGCGTAACACCCACAGGCCGATTTCGTTGATGAAGCCCGATTCTTCGGCCACCGGAATGAAGATATGCGGCCCCACCTGTTGGCCATCCGGACGGTTCCAGCGAATCAGCGCTTCGATCGCCACGATCGCGCGCGTTTCAGCATCGACCAGCGGCTGATAGTGCAGCACGAATTCCTCGTTGGCGAGGGCGCGGCGCAGGTCTTCGTCGAGCTCGCGCTGGGCCTCGCGATTGCGGTCGAGGGCTGTCGTGAACCATGTGCAGCGCATCTTTCCGGCGCGCTTCGAGGCATACATGGAGACATCCGCACGGCGCAGCAGTTCCGATGAGCCGAGCCCGTCCTTGCCGGTTGAGCGTGCCAGCCCGATACTTGCCCCCACTGTGATTGAACGATCCTCGACAGCAAGCGGCTTGGCCAGCCGGGTCAGGATCTTGCGGCAGATCCCCTCCAGAATATTGCCAGCGACAGGGCCGAACATGGTAATCGCGAATTCATCACCTCCGAGGCGATAGCAACGCGCTTCAGTGGCGCAGGTTTCGCGGATGATCTCGGCGCATTTGCGGATCAACTGGTCGCCGACAAAGTGGCCGTAATGGTCATTGACCTGCTTGAAGCCGTCAAGATCAATCAGTGCCATGGCGATTTCTTCACCCGCGACACGATGTTCGTCGATATCGCGGTGCAGCGCACGCCGATTGGGCAGACGGCTGAGCGTATCAGTCTCGCTGTGCTCGTGTGGCAGGCGGGCCTGCGCACGCGAAACGTGGGCGAGGTACAGGACCGACGCCACATAAAGTGCAGCGCCGCCAGCCGCGATCAAGGCGAGCGGAGCAAGCGCGAGCGAGCCACTGGCTTGGAGCGCAACCAATGCTGTGCCCAGCAAGACAGAGAGCGGCACAAGTGGCGCTGCCATCAGGGGCACTTTCGCGCTCAGCATTTGGTTCACTTTCAGCTTCAACACGTCCCCCATGTCGCAATTTTCGCGCCGTAGAATTCCGGATTAGCCGCCATTCGCTAAGGAAGCGTAAACCATGAATTTACCTTGATAAGCGCACCATTCCGCTGCTTTCGCGATCATCCGGCCAGCGCGATGGAGGGCGCAGCATTTGCCACATGTGGCGTATAGATGCTGGCAACTCCGCGAGCAGGAACAAACGCATCGGTTTGCCCGACAACCGTTTCGCCCGCGCCCAGCATCAGAAAGCCATCGTCGGCCACTGATTGTCGCAGGCGTGCAAATGCCTGGCGGCGGGTATCGGGATCGAAATAGAGCAGCACATTGCGGCACAGTACAAGGTCGAATGGCTGGCGGCTGGGCGACGGATCGAGCACATTGTGACGCTCGAACCGCACGATCGCTCGCGTATCTGCGTGCATTTGCCAGCCTGACGCGGTCTCGTCGAAATGGGCCAGCATCTGCTGCACGCTGAGCCCGCGCTGCACTTCAAACTGGCTGTAGTGCCCACAGCGTGCGGCCCGGATAGCCGTACCGGAAATATCAGTGCCCAGTATATCGATTGACCAGCCATCCCAGGAACGCGCCTGTTCCGCGAACTGAATTGCCAGCGAATGCACTTCCTGGCCGGTGGAACAGCCCGCGCACCAGATCTGCAAGCGCCGCCGGTGGGCGCGCCGTTCAGCCAGCTGAGGCAGGATCTCTGTTGGCAGCTGGTCGAATGTCGGTTTGTCGCGAAAGAAATAGGTCTCATTGTTGAGCAGAGCCTCGACCACTTCATTGACAAGGCCCGGATCGGCAGGCCCAGCCAACAGGCAAGCCAGTTGGTCAACATTGGAAATGCCGCGTTCGCGGAACACGCGCGAAAGTGCGGTCGCCACGCGCCAACGGCGGTGTTCGGTAAGCTGTTGCCCGGTATGCTCAGATAAGAGATCGGCAATTAGCTCGAGCGATGGACTGCTCACTTCCATGCCACCGCCCCCGCGAACTCTAGGATTTCCCTGGCGAGCGCTTCGGGCGGGTGGCATGCATGCACCGCGCCCTGTTTCACGGCGGCGCCAGGCATGCCCCAGACGGCTGAGCTTTCCTGGTCCTGTGCCAAAACGGTGCCGCCTGCTGCGGCGAGCCTGGCCGCGCCTTCGGCACCGTCGCGGCCCATCCCGGACAGGATCACAGCAAGGGCATGGCCGTCAAAGGTTTCGGCCACGCTGGTGAGCATCGGATCGACCGAAGGCAGGCAGCCGCTTCGTGATGGCACGTTGGATACCCGGGCGACGAGGCGGCTGCGCGCACGTTCCACCATCATGTGCCCATGGCCGGTTGCAATCGCGATTTCGCCGCGCGCAATCTCCACACCGTCTTCGGCGATCACTGTGCGCCGCGCCGCGACCACTTCCACTTGCCTGGCAAACACGGAAATGAAACTGGCGGGCAAATGCTGAGTGACCAGGATCGGCAGGTCAAAGCTGAGCGGCAGGCTGCGCAGGATTGTGTTGAGGCCCTGGATCGCGCCGGTCGATCCGCCGATCGCCAGCACCTCGGGCTGTTTCGCATTGCTCCTGGAGATTGCAGATGCAGCGCCGTGATCGATTGTGCCTTCGCGCGGATGGCCGGGCACATCGTCCGCTTCGACCCCGCCCAAGGCATGGATCTTGGCCAGTAAAGCGCGGCGATAGGATTCGTCAAATTGGCCGGGCCGCGGCTTGGGCATGGTATCGGCAGCGCCCATCGACAGCGCCGTCAGAGTGTGTTCGGCCCCATCTTCGGTGAGCGACGACACTACCAGCACTTGTGCGCCCGATGCGATTTCCAGAATTCGCGGCAGCGCCTCGAGCCCGCCCATTCCGGGCATTTCGAGATCGAGCAGGATCACATCGACCGGCCGGTCACGCAGGATCGCGATTGCGCGTTCGGCGTTGCTGGCAGTGGTGGTAAGCTCCAGCTTCGGGTCGTTACCGATCATGCGCGAAAAGACCGTGCGCACCGTAAGCGAATCGTCGACGATCATTACCCGCACCCGCCCTTGAGCGGCACCCGGCGACGAGTTAATCTGGAAAGCGCGAGGCCCCATCGAACCGGTCCTCAGTTAAAGCCGACCAACTGCAGTTTGATCTGGAGCGTTTCGTGGTCGAACGGTTTCATCACATATTCGTCGGCGCCGGCGCTGATCGCTTCGCGGATGTGGGCGACGTCGTTTTCGGTGGTGCAGAACACCACTTTGGGACGGTCGCCCCCTGGGCGCTGGCGCAGCTTGGTGATGAACTCAATCCCGCTCATCACTGGCATGTTCCAGTCGAGCAAGACCGCGTCAGGCATGAATTCCTCGCAGCGCTCAAGACCTTGCTGGCCGTCTTCAGCCTCATTCACAGTAAACCCCAAGGTCTCCAGGATATGCCTGGAAACCTTGCGGATAACCCGCGAATCATCAACGATTAGACACGTTTTCATGCGATCCTCTGTTTTCTGTTTTTTTTCCTGATAGAACGAACGCGTAACCATTAGCTTAAACCGCTAGGCCCGGTTTCTCGCGGCCCTTCGATCAGCGATGCGACGTCGATCAGCAGCACAGCGCCGCGATCGGTTTCAACCATGCCGCAGGCAACGTGGTTCCATTTTTTACCGAAGCCGCCGGCGATCTCGCCCGCTGCGCTGCGAGCTGTGGCGACATCGTCAATCATGTCGAGCTTGAGCGCGTAGGAATGACCTTCAACCCGAACAACTGCGCCGCGCTGGTCAGTAGGGAATGCGTCGGCATCCTCGCCTATCGCAGTGCGGCAATCGATCACCGTCAAGGCCTGGCTGCGCATTGCAGCGAGGCCGAGCACGAATTCGGGCGCGCGCGGAACGGGTGTGATCTCAGAGATGTCGATAACCGATTGCACATCATTCGCGCGAAACGCGCAGCGCCGACCGGCGATCTCTGCCAAGACGAGCAGCTCGCTCATGCCGCTTCTCCCCTGCCTGCAGCGCGCAGCGCCCTGAGCACGGCTTCACGATCATAGCGATAGATCGAATTCTTCATCTCATCCGGCGAAGCCTGGCTGTCGGGCAAACTGCGCAGGCGGATGGTTTCCCTTGCGCCATCGGGCGTATCGTCCCGGTCAAGCAGAATCGCGACGTCGGCGCTGGCGGGGTCATCCGCCTGTTGATAGCCGGCAGCCCTGATCAGCGGAGCGAGAATGGTCTGCGCCCAGGCACTGTCGGGAAGGGAGCAGGTCAGGCCAGCCACACTTTGCGGCACCGCGCCATGGCGCGCGAACAGCGCATGTCCATCCAGCAACACGACCGGCTCGCCATCCACCAGCGTTACAGCCTCGACCAGCGGGTCATCTTCGACCGGCGCAAGTTTGTCCTTGAGCGTTACCGCATCTTCGATTGCCGCCACCGCATAAAGCAGCTCACTGCTGCCGTCGGACAGCCGCAGCAAGCGGATGTGCGTGTCAGTTTGCTGGCCTGCTTCGAGCCCGATCAGAGGCAGGATTTCGCCATCGACAACGGCACGCGGGGTGGCAGTCGATTGGTCTAGCGCAGCGGCGGTAATTGTATCAATGCGCTGCACCAGTTCCAGCCGCACCGCCCGGCGCGCACCACCAAAAGTGCGAAACAGCATGGCCTGATCGGCCCGTTGAATGGCATTGTCTGCCTGATCCTGCTCAGGGAATCTTGCCGCTCGCTCGCTCGCGTCCGCAATCAGATTGTGTTCATCGGCGATGTTGGGAATGTCCAGCAGCAGGATCGGGCGACCATTATCGAGCAGTGTCGATCCGGCAAATGTCCGGCTGCGCATCACCGACGGGGCCAGCGGTTTCACAACCAGGTCGCCATGGTTGAGGATCGCGTCGACTTCCAGCGCGAACAGATTGCCGCGGGCCAGTTTGAGAATCACGATCACGCCGCCGCCGAGATCGTCATTTCGGCCAAGTTCGAGCACGTCGGCGAGGGTAAGGCATGGGATGCGATCACCGCGGAATGTGATCATCGCCGCCTTGCCCAGTTGCGCCCGGTCGAGCTCTGCTGAATCGCCGTGCAGGATTTCCTCGACAAAGCCTTGCGGGAGGGCGAATTGTTGCCCGGCGGCTTCCACGGTGAGCCCGGCTATGATGCTGAGCGTAAGCGGGATGCGGAGAGTGAAAGTGGCGCCTGCGCCCGGCGAACTTGACACTTCGATCAATCCACCGACCTTTTCGAGATTGGCGCGCACGACATCAAGCCCGACCCCACGCCCGGAGACGGCACTAACCTGTTCAGCGGTCGAAAGTCCCGGTGCGAATACCAGCTGCAGGATTTCGCTATGCGACATCGCTTTCAGCTCATCATCAGTGATCAGGCCGGTTGCCACTGCCTTGGCGCCGATACGATCCTGGTTCAGCCCCTTGCCGTCATCAGAAACAATGATTGAAATGGTATTGCCGGATTGGCGCGCGGAGATCGACAGCAAGCCGATCTCGCGCTTGCCCGCCTTGATCCGCTGCGCTGGGGTTTCGAACCCATGGTCGATCGCATTGCGGATGATGTGTGTCATCGGATCGCGGATCATCTCGATCATTTCACGATCGAGTTCGACATCGCCCCCATCGATATCGATCATCACCTGCTTGCCCAGCTCTTTCGACAGATCTCGCACCATCCGCGGGAAGGCGCCGAACAGATGGTCGATCCGCTGCATGCGCATCCGGGTCACGGCGTCGCGCACGTCGGCCAGGATCGAGGTGAGGCGTTCGAAGGGCCCGTCAATGGTTGGCTGCGTGCCCGCTTCGCGCAGGCGATGGGCCAAATCATTGCGTGCCAGCACCATGTCGGAAACGCCGCTCATCACCCGGTCGAGCAAGTCTACCGGAAGGCGAATTGATCGCGGAGTGGATGAAGCGGCTGTCCCGCCAGCCGGTGCGGCGGGATCGGCTGCTTCGACGATTGCGGCGATTTCGTTCGAGGTGGTGATATCATCGCCCATCTGATCGTCTAGCGCAGCGATCAGATCTTCGTCGCCACCGGCGGGAAAATCCTCGCCGGTGTCAAGCGCGTCGATCATTTGCGAAATACGATCTATGATGGCAAGCACCGCGGTAACAAGCGCGGCGTCGGGTTCGCGGCGGCCATTGCGCACATCGGCCAGCGCGTCTTCGGCGGCATGGCTTAGCTGTTCCAGCCGCGGCAGGTCGAAGAAGCCGCAATTGCCCTTGACTGTGTGAACGAAACGAAAAATCGTGTCGAGCCGCGCGCGATCACGAGGATCGGCTTCCCAGGCGATGACTTCGCCTTCGCTCGCTTCAAGCAATTCGCGGGTTTCCTCAATGAAATCCGCTAGCAGGTCGTCCATTATTCCAGCCCCCGGTTCCGGCGCGTCAGCCGAACTCTATGGGCGAAGATGGTTAACGAAGTGTCACCTGGCCGTTTTCAGCGTCGCATTGCGCGCCAGACCACCAGGACAGCTACGGTACCGCCCACCAGATTGGCGGCCAGTTCGGCTGCATAAATCGCGCTTGAGCCGTAAAATTCGCGTGCGAGCCAGCCCAGCGGCAACATCACCAGGAACACGCGGACCGAAGACTGCATCAATGCGGAATTGGCCTTGTCGAGCGCGTTCAGCGCACCATTGGCCACGATCAGCAAACCGAACCCGGCGTAACCCCAGGCCGCGATCCGCAGGTAGCTCGCGAATTCATCAATGATTGCCGGGTCTTCGGTAAAGAAATCGGCGAACCAGCGCCCGCCCCATGAAAGCATGGCCGCGGTGATCAAACCGTATCCTACGCAGAACAGGCCCGCGAGCCACATCGCTTCGCGCGCCCGGGCATATTGTCTTGCCCCCCAGTTCTGGCCGATGATTGCGCCGATCGCGCCCGACAGGCCCAGCAAAGGCACCACGGCGAAGCTTTGCACGCGCCCCGCCGCCCCGAAACCTGCCACCGCCGCAGCGCTTTCCGATGCAATCAGCGCGGTCAGGACCGACAGGCCGATAGGATTGATCGCGTTGGAAAATGCCGCTGGTCCGGCCACGCCAAGGATCGCGGTGGTGGACTCCCCGATGCGGCACTGGCCAAGCAATTTGAAGCTGATGGGAATGGCAGCCTGCCTGATCAGCCATATGCCCATCGCTATGCCAAACCCCCAGCCTATCAGCGTGGCATACGCAGCACCGACCATGCCCAGGCCTTCATAGCCGAAGGCGCCGGTTATCAGGATCGGATCGAGTACCCAATTGGCGGCGGCATAGGTGATCGAAACATAGGAGGTCTTGCGCGCTTCGCCCTGGCCGCGCAGCACGCCGTTGATTCCCATGATCGCCATCATCAGCGGAAAGCCGAGCGCGAAGGGCTGCATGTAACTGCGTATCAACGGCAATTGTTCGCTTGATGCCGCCATCAGGCTGAACAGCGGGTCGAGCAACAAATAAAGCAAACTGCCGATCAGCACGCCGAAGGCGACCGACAGCACAATGCCAAAATTGGCGCGGCGTGCGGCACGGTCGCTGTCACCTTCGCCCAGCGCGCGCGAGATCACCGAATTGATCCCCACCATCATGCCCACGCCCAGGCTGGCGACGGCAACGCTGATCGGGAAAATGAAGGAAATGGCGGCAAGTGCCTCGCTGCCCAGCTGGCCAATGAAATAGGCATCGACGAGGCCGATCGACATCACTGCCGCGACGCCGACGATCATGGGCAGGGTCTGCGTCACGAGATGCCCGCGGATCGATCCGCGCGTCAATTTGGCATTCCCGCTCATCAACAGCGTGCGTAGCGGGGGGCGGCGGGCTGGCAAAGTGAAATGTGGCGATTGATCGGCCACGGCTTGTGCGGCTTGCGGGGCCATGCGATAGGCGCGGGCCAGCCTATCGCGCCAAGGGAGACTTCGCGCAGATGTCGCGCATGACCGTCAATGACCGTCCGCTCGAGTTTGAAATGGATCCGCAAACCCCGCTGCTGTGGGCGCTGCGCGATGCGGCCAATCTTACCGGTACCAAATATGGCTGCGGCAATGGCGATTGCGGGGCCTGCATGGTGCTGATCGATGGGGCGGCGCTCAGATCCTGCCTGGTCACAATTGGTGAGGCCGAAGGGCGCTTCATCACCACGATCGAAGGGCTTTCGCGAGATCGCTCGCATCCGGTGCAACAGGCAATGGTGGCAGAGCAGGCGATCCAGTGCGGTTTCTGTACACCGGGCATTGCGATCGCGGCGGCAGCTTTGCTGCGCAGCAACCCCAATCCCAGCGAGGCAGAAATCAAGGCAGCGATCCCGAACCTGTGCCGCTGCGGGGTCTATCCGCGGCTGGTCCGCGCGATACAGCGCGCAGGCCGGGTCGCAAGGCGGCTGGAGACGATCAGCGCTGCACCTGCGCCCGGCATCCGTGCCGAGGATGCCGCGCGCGAGGTGCCCGCTATTCGGTCGCTCGCCCCGCGCGAGGCGGAATGAGCATCGCTTTAAATTAAAGCTTCAGCCGTACTCCCAGCCTTGCGCTGAACGCATCGCCCGGCTGGATATTGTTGTCGCCGTGGGCGCTGGCGAAATAGTGCTCGTCGAAGAGGTTGTCGATATTGAACTGGAAGGCGAGCCGTTCACTCACCGTGTAATAGGCCGCAGCGTCGACACGCACATAGTTGGGCAGTGTCACGGCGTTGCTAAAGCTGGCGAACTGCTCGTCCTGGTAGATCACGCCGAGGCCCAAACCCAACTGCTTGGAAATGTCATAGCGTGTCCAGGCGCTGATCTGGTGTTCGGGCAACTGTTGCAGGCGGCGGCCAGCCGGGCCTTCATTGCTTGTGCTGGTGATTTTGCCGCCGAGATAAGTATAGCCAATATTGGCTTGCCAGCCGGGCATGATCTCGCCGACCAGATTGAGCTCAACCCCTTGGGTCCGGCTTTCTCCGACAAGGGTAGTGATCGAAGGGTCAAGCGGATCGGGACCTTTGACGTTGGTCCGTTCGAGCTGGAACAGAGCTGCGGTAAGGAACAGCTTGTCATTCGGCGCCCATTTCAGGCCCAGTTCGTAATTGGTGAATTTCTCGGGCTCGAATGCGGTATCGCCAGGCGTCAGCAAGAAGAACTGATCGCCCGCTTGCGGCAGGAAGCTCGTGGCATAGCTCGCATAAAGCGACAATTGCTCAATCGGCTTAACGATCAGGCCCAGACGCGGGCTGACCTTTTCGTCCACGCGATCGCCGCGCACTCCGGTGAGCTGCTCGACCGTCTTGAGGTCGAACCGGTCCCAGCGCAGCCCCGCAATTAGCTGGAGATGCTCGCCGATGTCGATCTGGTCCTGGAGATAGGTCGAGAGCACTTCGAGCTGACTGTCGCGATCACGCACGGGGGCGCCGAGCGTGATGTCCGGAAAGGTGAAGATATCGGACAGCAGGGCGGTGAAGCGGTTGGTCGTGCCACCTGCGCCATCAGCAAAGAACGCGTTGGCGCGGCCATTGTTTGAATCCTGCCAACTGGCCTCGACCCCGGTCAGGACCTTGTGGTCGATACCGCTTGCGGTGATTTCCCACACCAGGTTTGCCTGCGCGATCCAGTTCTGGCGTGTCTGCGTATCGCGATAGCCCGAAAACTGCACATCGGCTCCGCCATTGCGCAGGCCATCGGGCAGGATATTGCTGTAGGCCTTGTCATAATCGGCAAACTGCAGGGTCGCATTGCCCGAGAGATTGCCCGAGAACTCGTGATCGATCCGCGCGCGGGCGATGTGCACTTGCGAACTGGTATCGTTGAAGTCCGCGGCGCCGAACAAGGTGTCGCGGAAGCCGCGCAGCGGCCCATCGCCATCGGACGGATTGCCGCGATCGACCAGGCGCTGGTCTTCGTCATAGGAATAGGTTGCCGTCAGGCGGGTCGCTTCGCCAAGATCGAGGGTCGCTGTCGGTGAAATGCCGATGAAGTGACCGTCATAAAAATCGCGATTGCTGTTGAATTCCTCATAGGCGGTGTTGAAGCGCACGGCTGCCACATCCGACAGTGTGGCGTTGACGTCGCCCGTCAGCGCGAAAGCACCAAAACTATCGGCTGAAGCGTCGAATTCCGCTGCAAAGCCATTGATCCGCGCAGTCTTGCTGACACGATTGATCACGCCGCCGCCGCCGCCCCTGCCAAAGATCAGCGCATTGGCTCCCTTGAGCACCTCGATCCGCTCGACGTTGTAAAGCGAACGATAATATTGCGCGTCATCGCGCAGCCCATCGAGATAGAAATCGGCGGTTGTTTCCTGGCCGCGAATAAAGATTTCGTCGCGGTGGCCTTCGCCGGTTTCGAGGCTGATCCCCGGCACATAACGCAGCGCTTCGCCTAATTGGCGCACCGACTGGTCCTCAAGCTGGTCGCGTGTGATGAAGGTAATCGTCTGCGGCACATCGATGACCGGGGTGGGGGTCTTGGTGCCCGATGAACCGTCCTCCTCGGCATAGCCTTCGCGCTCACCTGTCACGATAATCCCCTCGGGCAGGTATTGGCGTGCCTGTTCTTCCGCGCTCGCTGCCGTGGCGCTTTCCGCAGCCGACGCCGCCATTGGCGCAATCAGCGTTGCCCCTGCGAGCCAGAAAGCCTTGCCAAATTTGCTCATGTAAATCGTCCAATCTTTCGAGTCGTGATCCGTGAGCGAGTCGCTATTGAGAATTATTCGCAAATGCAAGAGTGAGAGTGGACTTGCCCGGAAAAAACTGCCTCGCTAGGTCGCCAACGCGGCCAAAGCCGCTGTGCAAGCAGTATTCCTGCAGGAGATCGAAGGCATGAAGGCAACCATCTGGCACAACCCCAATTGCGGAACCTCGCGCAAGACGCTGGCGATCCTCGAAGAAGCCGGCGTCGACCTGACAGTGGTCGAGTATCTCAAGGATCCACCCTCGCGCGAAAAGCTGGCGCAGCTCTATGCCGACGCGGGTATAGCCCCGCACCAGGGACTGCGCATGCGCGGCACCGACGCCGAAGAGCGCGGCCTGCGCAATGCCGATGCTGACACCGTACTCGATGCGATGGCTGAAGATCCGATCCTGATCGAGCGCCCGCTGGTGGAGACAGACAAGGGCGTGCGGCTGTGCCGCCCTCAGGATGTCGTGCGCGAAATCCTTTGAAGCGATTTCAGGCGAGGTCGCGCGTCAAGACTTCATCCGGGGTGAGCCAGCGCCAGCCGAGCACATAGACCATCGCGCACAGGCCGCAGATGACGGAGAAGCCGATTGCCGGGTGATGGCCGTATAGCCACACTCCGACCGCTGGTGCCAAGATATAGGCGGCCCCGTTCACCGAAGCGACGGTGCCGCCTACCTGGCCCTGTTCGCGCCTGCTGACGGCGAGCGAAGCCCCGGCGGTAAATCCCGGACGGAACAGGCCGAAACCAAGCGATGCGATGGCAAAACCGAGCGAGATCGAGTGAAGATCGTGTGATACGGCGAAGGTCACTGTTCCCAGCGCTGCCAGCGCCATACCCCACATGATCGAAGCGCGCGGACCAAGCTTGAGCATCGGGATCAGACCCCACTGCGCCAGCAAGGTTGAAATCGCACCCGCCATCAACACCATTCCGATCGGCCCTGTTCCTGCCATCGGATCGGCGCGCAGCCCCATCCGGTCGAGTATGAAGAAGCCGATGATCCCCAGAGTGGCGGCCTGGGCATGACCACCCAGAAGGCCTGCGACAAGCCATGGGCGCACGCGCGGATCGTTCCATCTCAGGCGGGGAATATCTTCTTCCTCCGCTCTTTGCTCCGAAACTGCGCCGGCCGGCGTATCGTCGCTGTCATCATCGCCTGAAAGCGAGGAATTGGCGCCGGCGCTAAAGGGGGCGGTTACCACCCTTCCGCGCGCGGCATAGCTGGGTGCGTCATTTGGCAGGCGCAGCCGCAGCGCCACCAGCACAGCCGCAGCGATCAGCGCAAAGGCGATAAACGGGCCGACCAATCCGCTTTTGGGAAAGATCAGCATCGGTGCCAGGGCGGGGCCAATCACCGTGCCCAGCCCGAAGCTGGAGGCGATCAGCGCCAGCGCCTGTGTCCGCTCGGAACGGGGCGTGCGACTGGCAACATAGGCCTGCACCGCCGGCGGCGCGGCCGATCCGAATCCGCCGTAGAGGCTGCGTGCCAGAGCAAACAGTATCAGCGTCCACACAGCCGGAATCAGTCCGATAAGGCCGAACCACAGCACGATCCCGCACAATCCCATCGAGGCGATGAATCCCACCAGCCCCACCGCCATCATCGACTTGCGCCCGCGCCGGTCTGACCGGCGGGCCCAGATCGGTGCACAGATGACCCACAACAGGGCAGACCAGGTGTAGGCCAGGCTGATCCAGAAGTCCGCCACGCCCAGCTCGGTGCCGATGGACGGCATCACCGATTGCATCGCCGTGTTCCCGGCCGCTGTCACCAGCATGACCGAGAAAAGCAGCACCATCCGCTCGCGTGAGATATGCGGCACCGTCTTGCCTGGTGCGAGCGGGGGCGGGGGGGGCGGTTCCATGTCAGCCATGACAAATCCAGCGCTAGGCGAGCCAGCTCAAGCTTGCAATGTACCGCAGCATCTGCGAACTCGCGCAACTGGCGTTTTGAAAGGGGTCTGCGGAAGTCTAATGAACTCCAAGGGAGTTGCTATCGAATTGCGGCGGCGCTTGCGTGACCGGCTTGCAACCCAAACCGGCCAATTGGCGGTTTTCTTGCGCGGTTTTCTCGAGCACCCGCGGATGGTCGGCTCGATCATCCCGTCCTCACGCTTTACAGTGCGCAAGATGCTGGAGCCGGTCGACTGGCGCAATTGCCGCCTGTTTGTGGAGTATGGCCCCGGTATCGGTACTTTCTGCCGCCCGGTGCTTGACCGTCTGAGCGGGGATGCCACGCTGATCGTGATCGATACCAACCCGCTTTATATCGACTATCTGAAACGCACGATCCGCGACAAACGCTTCCACGCGGTGTTGGGATCGGCGGTTGATGTCGAGCAGATCATCCGCGATCACGGCTTCGAACATGCCGATTACATCCTGTCAGGACTGCCGTTCTCGACCCTGCCGGCCGGTGTAGCCCCGGCGATTGGGGCAGCGACCTTTCGCGCGCTGCGCCCCGGCGGCGGTTTCCTGGTCTATCAGTTCACTGCGGCCTGCCTTGACTATATGCGCCCACATTATGCGCGGATCGACCAGGGCTTCGAATGGCTCAACATCCTGCCATGCAAGCTGTTCTGGGGCTGGAAGGCAGACGAGGCAGACGTGGTAGGCGAGGCAGGCGCCGAATAGGCCCTACTCGAAAGTCTCGCTCAGTTCTTCCGGCCGCTCGCCCGCCAGTTGGCGGTGGACCCCGGCAAGAACGGCGAGGAAGATCACCACGAAACCCGCATTGACCAGACTGGTAACGATGCCATTGCCGATCAGCTCCACTTCTCCGCCTATGGCCGCGAACACAACGCCCAGCACCAGCGTCGCCAGCAGGATCACCACCGTGATGGCGATCAGCAGCAGGAAATAGAACAGGAACAGGCGCAAGCTATTGCCCTTGGTCAGACGCCACGAACGCGCCAGCGCCTGGACCGGATTGAGGATTCCATCGACCGCGATTGCGGGCATGATCAGCGAGAACTTGACCATCAGGTAGAAAACCAGCGGTATCGCCAGCATTACGGCCAGCACCATGATGGCGGCGACGCCAGTGGCGAGGCCAAGTCCAACGGGCAGCATGATTGCGACGGCAGCAACAAGCACGACAAGGATATTGGCGGCAAAATAAGAGGGGAAGGACACCGCCCCGCGCTTGAGCGCATCGCCCAGCGTGGGTCGGGCGCGATCAGTCAGCAGCACCAGCAGGGCGAGCGTGCCTATCCCCTGGCTGACGAAGATGATCAGCATGACCCACCAGTAATCGATGTAGGTTTGCTGCATCACCGCCAGCATGGCTTGCATATCTTCCGGGTTGGCGACCGAAGGGTTCATCGCCTGCGGCATCAGCAGAGTGGTGGCGAGATAAGGCAGGAAGAAGAACACGCCAGCTACAACCACGATCATGTCGCGGTTCTTGCCGATCAATCCGGTGGCCGTGTTCCAGGCGGCACCCATGTCGAACTTCATCTCACCCTCCCCGAATTCGCTCGCAAGCTGATTGCCCCTTGATAAGCGCAGCGAATGCTCCCACGCAATTGGCGATGGAGCTCAAAGCCACAGATACGATTGAATGGCGGCGCGAAGCCGGACAAGTGCCCTATCGCGAAGCACTGGCCGAGATGGAGCGCCGCAATGCCGCGATTGCGGCGGGTGACGAGCGCGAGCTTGTATGGATGCTCGAACATCCGCCGGTTTACACCGCCGGAACCAGCGCGGCGGCAGACGAACTACTCGATCCGCGCTTCGAAGTGGTCGAGGCGGGGCGCGGCGGGCGCTACACCTATCACGGGCCGGGCCAGCGAGTTGGTTATGTGCTTCTTGATCTCACCAAGCGCGGCAAGGATGTGCGCTGTTTCGTGCACGGACTCGAGCAATGGGTGATCGCCACGCTGGCGCGCTTCGGGGTTGAAAGCTGGGCGGTGGACGGCCGCGTGGGTATCTGGACTACGGATATTGACGGACGCGAGGCCAAGATCGGTGCCATTGGCGTACGCGTACGCCGCTGGGTGACAATGCACGGCTTTTCGGTCAATCTCGAGCCTGACCTTGCCCACTTCACAGGAATCGTGCCGTGCGGGATAGAGGAATATGGCGTCACCAGCCTGAAGCGGCTGGGGCTCGACATTTCGCCGCAACAATGGGACGAGGCGCTGATTGCCGCAGCCCCCGGCTTTCTTGAACATCTGGCAAAGGTGAGTGGAAAGAATTCATGCGAAGCTTGAACCTTGCAATCCTTCCGGCATTGCTGGCGGCGGCGGCCTGCGGCGGGCAAGCGCCCGAACGCGGCGAGGATGCGCGCGAAGCCGAAGGTGAAGTGTTGGGCGGCACGATCAGCGACGAGATGCTGCCGCTCGACCAGCTGCAATCGCAGTCGCCAGTGCTGCGGCAAAAGCCAGTCGGTGAGGGGGATGATGCGGCGGCAGCAGAGGGTGACGAAGCTACCGACGAAGCCGATGGCGGGGCTCCGCCGGACGCACCGGCAGAGCCCGACGATCCGCTGCAGTAGCGCTCAGGCTGCGGCCTGTTCCTCGGCCAGGGTCGGATAATCGGTGTAGCCCTGCGGAATCGGAAAATACCAGCTCTTGGGTACATCCTTGTTGGGGTTCCAATGCGCACCCACCCGAATCCGCTCCGCAAGGTCGGGGTTCGAGATATAGGGCCGCCCAAAGCTCACCGCATCGCATTTGCCGCTTTCGATGTCGGCCACGGCCTGCTCGGCGGTGTAATCGCTGTTGAGGATCAGCGGGCCCGAATAGATCTCGCGGATCAGCGGGCTCTGTTTGGGCACCTCGGTTGCGCCAAAGGTGCCATCGGGGCCCGGCTCGCGCAGTTCGACAAATGCCAGGCCCAGCTCTTGGCAGACCTTTGCTGCCGCACCGAAGGTGGCAGGCGGATCGCTGTCATCGCAGCCCTGAGTCTCGCCATTGGGCGAAAGACGTATGCCGACGCGGTCTGCGCCCCACACATCAATCAGCGCTTCGAGCACTTCGCGCATGAAGCGGGTGCGATTTTCGGGTGAACCGCCATACTCGTCGGTGCGTAGGTTGGTCTTGTCGCGCAGGAACTGGTCGATGAGATAGCCGTTCGCGCCGTGCAATTGCACCCCGTCGAAACCGGCGGCCTTGGCGTTCTCCGCGGCGCGGCGATAATCGCCGATGGTGCGCTTGATATCTTCATGGGTCATCGCGCGCGCTTCGGCATAGGGCTGCTTGCCCGTCGGGGTATGCGCTTCGCCGGGCGCGGTGGTGGCGCTGGCCGAAAACGGCGGTTCACCATCTAGGAACACGGGGTGGACGATCCGCCCCATGTGCCACAGCTGCATCACGATCAGCCCGCCTTCTTCATGCACGGCCTTGGTCGAGGCTTTCCACGCTTGGGCTTGCTCGTCGCTCCATATGCCCGGCGCAGAGGGCCATCCCAGCCCCTCGCGGCTGATCCCGGTCGCTTCGGTCAGGATCATCCCCGCCCCGGCGCGCTGGCGGTAATAGGTCGCCATCAGATCGTTGGGGGTGAACATCGGTTCGGCGGCGCGTCCACGCGTGAGCGGGGCCATGAAAATGCGGTTCTTTGCTTCGAGTGCGCCCATGGTGAGCGGCTGGAACAGAGTGTCGTGCAAGGTGATTGTCCTTTCCATGCGAACTATTCGGCTTCGCACTTGGGGAATTCGCAGCTAGTGCGCAACCCGTGGAAAAAGTGGGGGCAATGGAAAAAGAGCGGGGCATGCAAGCAGAACTTGCCCAGCCGCGCGGCTGGTTGCTGCTGCTTGCCCTGCTAGCGGGCAATGTTGCGCTTGCACTCGGCCCGTGGCTGGTGCGGCTGGCCGATACCGGGCCGGTATCCGCCGGGTTCTGGCGGCTGTTCCTGGCGCTGCCCTTTCTGGTGCTGCTGGCGCGGGTGAGCGGGCAGGCGCTGACCGGCATCCCTCGCCGGACGATGATATTCGTCGCTCTGGGCTCGCTGGCGTTCGGGCTCGACCTTGCCACTTGGCATGTCGGGATCGAGCTGACCCGGCTCGGCAATGCGACATTGTTCGGCAATGCGGGCAGCATCGTGCTGCTGTTCTGGGGCTTCATCATCGCGCGCTGCCTGCCGCGCGGGCTCGAATGGGTTGCGATCGTTTGCGCGCTGGCGGGTGCAGGCATATTGATGGGGCGCAGCGCCGAGATTTCCACCAGCACGCTGATCGGCGATTTGTTCTGCCTCACTGCAGGATTGCTCTACGCGGTCTATCTGATCAATCTGCAAGGCGCGCGCCAGACCATCGGCGGGTGGAGCCTGCTGGTGTGGGTGAGCATATTTGCCTGCCCGATGCTGCTCGCCATCGCCGTCATCAAGGGCGAGCCGGTGTGGCCAACCGACTGGACGCCGATCCTGATCCTGTTCGTCTCCAGCCAGCTGGTGGGGCAGGGGCTGCTGGTGTTTTCCATGCGCCATTTCCCGCCGCTGGTGATCGGGCTGGCGCTGCTGACCCAGCCGGCGGTGGCGGCGCTGGTGGGCTATAGCGTGTTCGGCGAAATGCTGACGCCGCTCGACATCATGGGCATGGTGCTTCTCGGAAGTGCGCTGGTGATTGCGCGGGGTAGCAAGGCCAATCCCGCAAATCTGGTGGCTGATGAATAGCGGGAATTCAGCCCCGCGGATCAGCTCGCCATTGCCCTGCTGAAACTGACAAAGCGTGCCTCCACATCTTCCAGATCGGGGCCGGTCAGATGCTGACGGACTTGCTGGATCAGGCGCTCGCCTTCCTGATGCAGCGCGGCCTTGCGGGTTTCATTATTGATCGGCGCGGCGCAGTTCCTCAGCGTATCGAACATCACCAGTGCGGCGGGCGGGCTGGTGGCGACAGCGCTGCGGAAATTTCCGAAGCCACGTTTGAGATAGTGATCGAAATCATCGGGAAGGGGCACCACCAGATCTTTTAACACGGCGTGGTCTTCGTCCCCGATGTCCTTGTTCAAATCGCGCGTTCCCAGCAATGCTGTTCCCGCGCCGAGCCAATGCAGCGCGGTGATCGCGGTAAACGGATCGTTGATTCCCGGGGAAAGCGCCCTCAGGCCGATCTCCACCAGTTCGTCGATCAGGAATTGCAGGTCCTGATCCGGTGTGCGGGTTGCGCCAAGGGTGAATTTATCGCGCAGATCCTCAGCCAGGTCATCAGTCAGATCGACATCGCACAATTCGGCAATGGTCATGCCCGGATGCACAAAATCGCCAGTGCGCACGCTGAGCGAGACGCGCCCTTCCGATTTCCTGGCCAGGCGCGCCAAAGAATCGAAGGCAATCAGTTGGACATAGCCTGCGCGGTCCGCAAGAACTGGAATGCCCTTGGGTGATTTGGTGATTGGCAGACCCTTGTCCTGTTCCGGATAGGTTTCTTCGATCCCTTTCAGCAGCCGCTTGCCAATCCCTTCCAGCACAGTGTTAATCCGGATGCTGGCAGGGATGTGATTGAGGAAAAACACCAGCACGCCGATCGATACAGCCATCAAACCCATCCCGACCAACAGTGAGAGTTGGGGAACGAAGCCGGGTAAACTGGTTGCGGCAGCGTCTGCAGCGGTAGCGGCGATTTCATCCTCGCTGCGGACTGCGCGCAATACCACCAGCGCATAGACGAAGGTGCCGATAAAGGTCGCCAGACTGAACTGGTTGCCCTTGTCTTCCATGAAATTGGTCAGCAAGCGCGGGCCATAGGCGCCGCTGGCATAAGCGACCGCAGCGATAGTGATCGAGAATACCGTGGAGGCGACCCCGATCATGGATCCGGCAATCACGGTGAGCATATTGCTCGCACCTTGCGGCCGGGCAGGGATGATCCAATCCACACCATTGAGGAATTCGGCAAACCCGTTGCGGTCGACCCAGACCAGCCCCAGCGCCAGCAGCGCCGCGATTACGGAAAACAGCGCCGGATAGAACCAGTAGTTCGAATTGAGCTTGGCCCACAGCCGGCGCGGATATTCGGTCATGGCGTCCTAACGCTGGAGATAGGCAAAAGGTTCAAGCGCGCCCCAGATCGCCCTTGCCAACGGTGCTGCCTGCCATTTCCAGCATCTTGTCGAGGCTTTTCTTGGCGGCGAGGCGCAGCCCTTCCTCGATCTCGATGCGCGGCTCGAGGTCGCGCAGTGCGACATAGAGCTTCTCCATCGTGTTGAGCGCCATATAGGGGCAGATGTTGCAGCTGCAGTTGCCGTCAGCCCCCGGCGCGCCGATAAAATGCTTTTCCGGCAGCGCCTTTTCCATCTGGTGGATGATGTGCGGCTCGGTTGCGACGATCAGCGTGTCACCCGGGAAAGTCTTGGCAAAATTCAGGATGCCGCTGGTCGAGCCGACATAATCGGCGTGGTCGATGATCGAGGGCGGGCATTCGGGGTGCGCGGCCACCGGGGCGCCCGGATATTGCTCTTTCAGTTTCATCAGCTCGGTTTCGCTGAAGGCCTCGTGCACGATGCACACGCCCGGCCACAGCAGCATCTCGCGGTTGAACTTGCGGCTGAGATAGCCGCCCAGGTGCCGATCCGGCCCGAAGATGATCTTCTGGTCCTTGGGGATCTGCTGCAGAATCGTTTCGGCGGACGAGCTGGTGACGATCACGTCGCTGAGCGCCTTCACCTCGGTCGAGCAATTGATATAGGTCAGCGCGATGTGATCGGGATGCGCCTCGCGGAAAGCCTTGAATTTTTCGGGCGGGCAACTGTCTTCAAGGCTGCAGCCGGCATCCATGTCGGGCAGGATCACGATCTTTTCAGGGCTCAGGATCTTGGCCGTTTCGGCCATGAACTTGACCCCGCAGAAGGCGATCACATCGGCATCGGTTTCAGCTGCCTTTTTGCTCAACTCCAGAGAGTCGCCCACGAAGTCGGCGATGTCCTGGATATCGGCAGTCTGGTAATAATGCGCCAAGATCACCGCGTTGCGCTCTTTGCGCAGCCGGTCGATCTCGGCCAGCAGATCCTTGCCGGTGGGGACTTTTGTCAGGACGCTCATCAATCAATCCAGTCAGTTGCCTCTGGCATTCATATAGGACGCCAGCGGCGATTTGCGAGCGCGTTTCGGCTGCTACATCGCGAAGCCGGGCGGCAGATAGGCCGCCATCGGCCGTTCGGCGCCGGGCGAACCGGCGAGCAGGAGTTCGGTCAACGAAACGCCCAGCGAGGTATAGGCGATGAAACTACCCAGAATCTGCGCACCCAGGATCAAACCCGCACCCCACAGCCACGCCGGGTGCACCTTGCCGCTGCGGCGCCAATCGGCGATCATCCCGATGATCGGGAAGATCAGTGTCGCCGCGATGGTGATCCGCCATGCATAGGGAATCATCAGCGGCAGCGGGAGCAAGCGACCGAGGCCGGGCCCGGTAAGGATCGCCATGGCACCGAACATCAGCCGCCGGTGCCAGCCCGAATATCGCCGTGCCCTGAGCGACGCGAAGGCGAGGCCGCCGAATGCCAGCAGCTGCAACGAATTGCTGACCAGGAATTCGTTCTGGTCGAAAAAGAACGGCCCGCCGGTGCGGCGCATGGAAACGAACATGATGGTGAAGCCCAGCACCACCATCAGCGGAATATAGAAGTAGGCGACCTGGCCGAGCCGCTTGTGGAGCGCGATGTTGCCTCCCGCGATCAAGGTATTCTGCGCAAGAAATAGCCCGATCCAGCCCATGAAGGCCACCCCGTGCAGGTGATATTGCCAGGGCGCATCAAAGCTTGACCGGCCCATGGCCAGATTGAGCGAAAACCCTGCCACTATGACCAGCGACATGACCCATGCCATGATCAGGAAGAATCGTTGCTCTCTTCCCGCTGCGGAATTGCCTGTTACCGTTGCCATCGCCTCTCCCCTCAGAAAGCGACCCATCCGACCCATCACTTAAATACAATTTGCCGTCCGTCGCCGTCAATCGACCCGCCAAATCTCCCCGTCGCGCCCAGCCAGCCCCCGTTTCTCGAGGTCAAGCAGGTGCGCCAGCACGCTCATCTGCGCGGCCTTCACCAGTCGCTCGTCGAGCCCTTTGTACATTTCTGGAATGAATTCGGGGATTGGTCGCGCTCGCTCGCCCAGCAGGCGCAGGATCTGGTTCTCGCGCTGGCGGCGGTGCCCCATCATCCCGCGTACCAATTGGCGGGGCTTCTCGATCGGTTCGCCATGGGCAGAGTAATAGATCCGATCATCGCGCGATTGCAGCCTTTCCAGGCTTTTCATGTAATCGCCCATGTCGCCATCGGGCGGGATCACCACGCTGGTTGACCAGCCCATCACGTGATCTCCCGTGAACAATGCGCCTGATTCCTCAAGCGCGAAGCACAGGTGGTTGGAGGTGTGGCCGGGGGTATGAAGCGCGCGCAGGGTCCAACCTTCGCCCGCCATCGCTTCGCCATCTAGCAGCACCCGGTCAGGATCATAGGTCGTGTCAAAAGCCTCGTCCGAACGCGGCCCCCATTCCTTCAAGACAGTGCTGTCGATCACCAAAGGTGCGCAGCCAACCACCGGCGCGCCGGTGCGCTGAGCCAGAGGTGCGGCAGCCGGTGAATGGTCACGGTGCGTATGCGTGCACATGATCGCAATCACCCGCTTATCACCGATTGCATCGATAACCGCGCCAAGATGCGCTTCATCCGCCGGGCCAGGGTCGATCACCGCCACGTCGCCGGCATTGCCGACGATATATGTCTGCGTGCCGGTGTAGGTATAGGGTGACGGATTGGGGGCGAGAACACGCCGCACCAAGGGTTCACATTGCTCGGCCACGCCGGTTGGCCAGGGCTTGGGTGGAAATGCCATGGCTTGCATATGGCAATTGAGCGTGCACATGTCACGCCAACGAATTTGAGGAGAGTTGCATGAGTGAATTCATCCTGGTGCTGGACGAAGGGACCACATCGACCCGTGCGATGCTGTTCGGCCGGGACGGGAAGCTGCATGGCCAGTCGCAGCAGGAACTCGAGCAGCGCTACCCGAAATCGGGCTGGGTTGAACATGATGCCGCCGAGATTTGGGACAAGACGCTGGCCTGCGCGCGCGAGGTTGCCAGCAAAGCTGGCGGGGCAGAACGGATCGCCTGTATCGGTATCACCAACCAGCGCGAAACGGTTGTCGCCTGGGACAAGCATAGCGGAGAGCCGCTGACGCGGGCGATCGTGTGGCAGGACCGGCGCACATCCGAATTCTGTGACAGCCTGCGTGCCGCCGGAAATGAAGCCGAAGTCCAGCGCCGCACCGGGCTGCTGCTCGATCCCTATTTTTCCGGTACCAAGATGCGCTGGATGCTCGAGAATGCCCCTGCCGTGCGCGGCGCGGCGGAACAAGGCAGGCTCGCCTTCGGTACGGTCGAGAGCTGGCTGGTATGGAAGCTCACCGGCGGAGAACATCTGACCGATGCCAGCAATGCCAGCCGCACATTGCTGATGGCGCTGGACGGGGCAGGTTTTGACGAGGGCCTTTGTGACCTTTTCGGCGTGCCCCTTCGCGCTTTGCCGCAAGTGGTCGACAATGCGGGCGAATTCGGCGTTGCTGAAGCCGAATGGCTAGGTCGCAAGATTCCCATCACCGGGCTCGCGGGTGACCAGCAGGCGGCCACGATCGGCCAGGCATGCCTGGCCTTTGGCGAAACCAAGGCGACCTTTGGCACCGGTGCTTTCGTCCTCACCAACAAAGGCAAAGACATTCCCGTGTCGAGCCATCGCCTGCTGGGCACAGTGCTCTACCAGCTTGGCGGCGAGCGGACCTATGCGCTCGAAGGTTCGGTATTCGTGGCCGGCAGCCTCGTGAAGTGGCTGCGCGATTCCCTTGGCATCGTTGATGTCGCTGGGCAGACCGAAGCGCTGGCGCGTTAAATTCCCGACAGCGGAGGCGTCACCATCGTACCCGCACTCACCGGGTTGGGCGCGCCGCATTGGCGGGCCGAGGCACGCGGGGTGATCACCGGGCTCAGCTTTGCCAGCGGCAAGGCGCAGCTGGCACGCGCCGCGCTGGAGGCGATGGCGCACCAGACGCATGATTTGGCCGAAGCTTTTGCTGCCGATGGTGCGCCTTGGGGCACCTTGCGGATCGATGGCGGAATGAGCGCCAATAACTGGATGGCGCAGGATCTTGCCAATATGCTCGATCTCACCGTCGAGCGGCCTGATTTCGTGGAAACGACTGCGCTTGGCGCGGCGATGCTGGCTGCAGCAGGGGCAGGGATATATCCGGATTTTCCAGCTGCAGCGGCGGCAATGCGTGGCCATTCGAGCAGCTTTACACCCGATATGGCTGATGCGGTCAGGTCAGAGCGGCTGGCGCGCTGGCACGAGGCGCTGGCAGCGGCCTGAACTTCGCAACTGCTTCAGTAAAGCGGATCAGCGCTGGCCAAGCGCGCGGCCCAGCCGCTCGTGCATGTTGTGCACCATCGGCCGCGCGGCAAAATGCTCGCTCCAGGCTTCATCGAGCCGGGAGATGCGGCGATGTAAATGGATCGTATCTTGGATCAGGGCGCGGGTCGCCGGCTCGAGCAATTCCATATCTTCGGGGCACGAATCCCGATCCTCGGGCAACCGCCCGTGGCGCCGCAACTGCATTTCGTTGAGCTCGCCGGAGAAAAACGCCCGCTGGTTGAGCAGCCAGGCGAGCACATGCATCATCCGTGTCGTCGCCTTCAAGCCCTCGCTCGACAGTACCAGGCGCAGCTCGTCGCTGCCGCCTGCGGCCTGATCCCCCATGCGCAGGGCGAACACAGCGCGTACTTCATCGGCCAGGAGCAAGGCTTCGCTGTAAAGCGATTCAATGATCGGGCGTGAAAGGCTGCTGGTTCGAAACATGTTCGCATCGCTAAAACGCTTGCGCGGCAAAGGTCCAGAGCGGCAACCATATTGTCCGCTACTTCTCCACCTACTGTCCCAAAGCGGAACGGATCGTAAGCCCGTATTAACCAAGAAATCATTGAAAATAAGTTATAATATTCAAGGAGGCGGTTTGCCGCAGCAGGTCTGGCTAAACGTCGTTAACGACAATTTTCGACCAGCGGCTGCCGCGCCCTGACCGGCGCAATCACGCGATAATGTCAGGCAACAAGTTGTCCTCGATCAGGGAGATCTGGTCCTTGAGCTTCAGCTTGCGCTTTTTGAGGCGCGCTATCTGCAGCTGGTCCTGCGAACCTGCCTCGGTCAACGCAGCAATGGCTGCATCGAGATCGCGATGCTCCGTGCGCAGCAGTTCCAGCCGCTTGCGAAGCTCTTGTTCGGACACTCGATTGCCTCCTGAAACCGGCGGCTTGCTGCGCGCCGGATGTTTCGAGCCGAATAGGGGCTCAGCCAGTCTTTTCAAGTTAAGCATTATATGGTTTGATGACAATTCGTGGCTCGTCCGCGTTCGGACGAGTCGCCCCTGCGGTCCCAACGTAAAGGAGAACCTTGATGGAATCGTCTCACGTCCAAGCGCTGCAATCCAAACATGCCGGTCTTGAAGCGCGGTTGCGCGATGAAATGAACCGACCCGCGCCTGACAATGCGACGATCCAACAACTCAAGAAGCGCAAGCTGAGGATCAAGGAAGCGCTCGCCGAAGCCTGATTTTCGGAAGTCTGCCCCCGGCGGCGCTGCAACGTGCGCATGCGCGTTGATGCGGCGTTCCGTATTGCGTTGAAGCTGCTATAGGCTCGGGCATGTCTGCCACTGCATCTGCTCGTTTGATCCTCACCCGCCTGCACGAGGTGATGGCTTCGCGCTTGCATGCGCAGGGCAAGCTTGACCAGGTGGTCGATATCATCGGGCAGAGCCTCGATAGCGAAGTATGCTCGATCTATCTCCTGCGCGAGGGCATGCTCGAACTGTTTGCTACGCGCGGGCTCAATGCCAGTGCAGTCCACGTTACCCGCATGGCGATTGGCGAAGGGCTCACCGGCACAATTGCCGCCAATATCGAAACGCTCAACCTGGCTGAGGCCAAGGCGCATCCTGACTTCCTGTATCGCCCGGAAACGGGGGAGGACAAGTTCCACAGTTTTGCCGGCGTGCCGATCGTCTATCGCGAACGGGCGGTGGGTGTGTTGTGTGTGCAGCATGTCGATCCGCGCCGTTATGAGGATGTAGAGATCGAGGCACTGCAGACCACCGCCATGGTCCTGTCCGAACTGATTGCCAATGCCGAGCTGGTCGACGAAGAAACACGCGGTCTTTCCGACGCACAAACGGGGATGCAGACCATCACCGGGCTTGCCTTGGTAAAGGGGCTGGCGCTGGGCCAGGCGGTCTATCACCAGCCGCGCGTCACGATAGACCAGGTTATGGCCGATGACATCGAGGCCGAACGCCAGCGGGTTTACCGCGCCTTTGACAAGATGCGCGAACAGATCGACAATATGGCGAACCAGGCCGAATTCGGCATCGGTGGCGAGCACGAGGAGGTCCTCCAGACCTACAAGATGTTCGCCTATGACGAAGGGTGGAGCCGCCGCATTAACGAGGCGATCGATAGCGGCCTGACTGCCGAGGCCGCAATCGAGCGGGTCCAGCAGCGCACCCGCATGCGCATGCGGGAAATTGATGATCCGTTGCTGGCAGACCGCATGCATGACCTTGAGGATCTGGCGAACCGCCTGCTGCGGATCGTTTCGGGCCAGCTTGGCACCGCAGCGCAGCAAGGCTTGCCGCGCGATTCGATTCTGATTGCGCGCAACCTCGGGCCGGCCGAATTGCTCGAATATGATCGGCGGCGGCTCAAGGGCGTTGTCCTTGAGGAGGGGTCGCTCACAGCGCATGTGGTAATCGTTGCCCGCGCAATGGGCCTTCCGGTGCTTGGCCGCGCGCGCGGGATCCGCGGGATCGTGCGCAGTGGCGATGAAATCCTGCTTGATGCCGATACCGCGAAAGCCCATGTCCGCCCTTCTCCGCAGATATCCGATGCCTTCGCTGTACGTTTTGCCAAGTCGCGCAAGAAACAGGCGGCCTATGCCAAATTACGCGACGTGGAGCCCTTCACCCGCTGCGGCACACGCATTCAGGTGATGATAAATGCCGGCCTGCGTGACGATATCTCGGCGCTGGCGATGACCGGGGCGGATGGAGTCGGTCTGTTCCGTACCGAGTTTCAATTCCTGGTTTCGGCCACCTTGCCGCAGCGCGAGCGGCAGACCAGGCTTTATCGCGATGTGCTTGATGCCGCCGGTGACAAGCCGGTGATTTTCCGCACGGTCGACATTGGCGGTGACAAGGCGGTGCCCTATCTGCAATCCGAGCAGGCCGAGCATGATGAAAACCCGGCGATGGGCTGGCGCGCCTTGCGCCTGGCGCTCGAGCGCGAAGGCTTGCTCAAGGTCCAGGCGCGTTCGCTGCTGGAGGCGGCCGCCGGGCGCGAGCTCTATGTGATGTTCCCAATGGTGTCGGAACCGTGGGAGTTTGACGCTGCGAAGCAGGTTTTTGACAGCCAGCTCAACTATCTGCGCAGGCAGAAGAAGTTGATACCTGATGCGATCCGTTATGGCGCGATGCTGGAAGTGCCCGCGCTGGCCGAAGTGCTTGATCTGATGTTGCCCAAAATCAACTTCCTTTCAGTGGGCACCAACGACCTTACCCAGTTCCTGTTCGCAGCCGATCGCGCCAATCCCAAGCTGGCTGAGCGCTATGACTGGCTCAGCCATTCGATCCTGCGGTTCCTGCGCAGGGTTTCCAACCAGATGGTGGGCTCGGATGTTGACCTGGGCGTGTGCGGCGAAATGGGCGGCCGACGGCTCGAGGCGCTGGCATTGATGGGTATCGGCTTTCGCCGCCTTTCGATCACGCCAGCTGCGGTTGGCCCGATCAAGGAATTGATTCGCAAGGTTGATCTGGAGGAGATAACCGAATCAATGAGCGGCTGGCTGGCTGATCCACAAGTCAATTTGCGGCAGGAAGTGCAAAACTGGGCCGAAGCGCGCGGGATCGAGACCGATTGATGAATTTCACCGGTTTGGCGTTGATTTACCGGCCTGCTGGCCATCTCGTCCCGATCCGATCTCGTCCCGACGCCAGATCGCTTGACAGGAAGGCTGTTCTTGCGGCTTGTTGCAGCAAATAAAAAAGGTCGCGGATATCATGGTTGAGGAAGAAACTGGCGAAACGGGCGAAGAACTGCCCCTTGAAGGGGTGGGCCAGAGGTTGCGCCGCGCGCGAGAAGAGCAAGGCCTTACGCTTGAGCAAGTGGCGCAAAGGACACGTATCTCGTTGCGCTATCTGGACATGATGGAGCAGGGCCAATTCTCTGAACTTCCCGCCCGCACATATGCTTTCGGTTTTACCCGAACCTACGCCCGAGAGGTCGGGCTTGATGACCAGAAGTTGATCAATGCCCTGCGCAGCGAATTTGCCGAAGGCGGCGATCGCCGCTCTGCCTATACACCTGCATTCGAACCTGGTGATCCGGCCAAGGTGCCGCCGGCCGGAGTTATCTGGGCGGCAGCGATTGCAGCGTTGGTGTTGGCGGTGGGAAGTTATGCTTTTTACGCAAGCCATTTTGCGCCGGGCGCTGATCCGGCTCCGCTAGTGGCCGAGAAGCAACCCGGCCCCACTGGCGCAGCGGTTGCTGCGGGTGCAAGCAATACCGAGCGGGCCGGTTCCCCGGTTCTTCCGCCCGACCAGGTTGTATTCACTGCACTCGAAGAGGGTGTGTGGGTAAGCTTCTATGAAGCTGGCGGGCGCCGGCTGGAACAGAAGCTGATGAGCGAGGGAGAGCGGTTTGTCGTCCCCAGCGAAGCGCGCGACCCCCGTATCTGGACCGGGCGGCCTGATGCGTTTGCGATCACCGTCGGCGGGGAGCGGGTTCCCAAACTGTCAGAGGAGGAAGTGGTAATCCGCGATGTTGCCATCACGGCCGAAGCGCTTCGCACTCGCGGTCAACCCGGCGAAGCCAGCCCCGCCGCGATGATTGAAGCCAACTCTGCGCCTGCGATGGTTATCGGCTGAGGATTACCCACCATTTTGGCATCTGCGCCGCTCGACTTGAGGGGCGGGATTGAGGCAGGATTCCTTTAAGGTTCAGGCGCAATGCGCTAAAGGCTGCCGCGAGCGCGCGCAGCCGCGCGTAATTTGATCGAGGAGTTTTCGCAGTGAAATTGCCTTCCCTCACACCGATTGCAGCAGCGGCGCTTGCCCTGTCTGTTGTTGCGACCTCGCCAGTGCCCGCGGTTGCGCAGGATGAGGTTTCTGCAGCTCGCGTGCGCAAGATCGAGGCCGAGATTCGCGCGCTCCAGCGCAAGGTATTTCCCGGTGGAGATGCTCGCTTTTTCGAGCCCGAGATCAGCACGGCCCAGCCGCAAGGCACCGCTGCCATCGACACGCCGTCAACAACGGCGGTGACCGACATCCTCGCCCGGCTCGATGCGATCGAGGCGCAGCTTCAGCAGTTAACTGCTGCGGGAGAGGAAAACCGCAATGCTGTTGCCCTGATGGAAGAGCGGGTGGCTGCACTTGAAGCAGGGAAAGCTGCTTTTTCTGCCCCTGAGGTGTTACCCGTGAGCGAGCCAGCGCCGAGCGAGCCAGAGGCACCTGCTACTCAAAGTAACCTTTCCGCGATGACTGGCGGAGCCTCAACCGGTAGCGCCGAGCTTCCGCCAGCCGCTGCTGCGAAAGGGCCCAGCGCAGATCGGCTCGCGGGTGTGCAGGCGATCACCAAACCGCAGACCGACGATGCCGGCGACGATGAATATACCTATGGCTTCCGCCTGTGGGATGCCGGTTTCTATCCCGAAGCGCAGCAGCAGCTTTCGCTGTTTGTCGAGAAATATCCGGAGCATTGGCGCGCCACCTATGGCCGCAACCTGCTTGGCCGCGCTTATCTTGACGATGGCAAGGCACGCGAAGCAGCCCCGTGGTTCCTGCGCAATTACCAGGTCGAAAAGCAGGCCGCACGCGCTGGCGACAGCCTGCTTTACCTTGCCGAAACGATGATCTCGCTTGGAGACACCAATCGCGCATGTATTGCATTGGCGGAATTTGGCGAGACTTATCCGGCGCTTGCGGCTGGCCGCCTCAAGGACCAGTATGAGGCGAACCGGCAGAAAGTAACCTGTAATTGATACGGCGCTCACACCTCAACTGATCGCCCGGTTCCGGGCGGAACTTGACCGCCTGGGAGCAGGTTCGGCGCGGCTTGGCGTGGCGGTGTCAGGCGGGCCGGACAGCCTGGCGCTGTTGCTGATCGCGCAGGCAGCCTGTCCGGGGCGGATCGAAGCGGCCACAGTCAATCATGGACTTCGGCCGGAAAGCGCTGCGGAAGCTGAAATGGTGGCTGGCCTGTGCGAGCGGCTCACCGTTCCGCACGCCACGCTCAATGTGGAGGTCGCCGCTGGAAATCTCCAGCAGCAGGCGCGGCTTGCGCGGTATCGGGCGCTGGGCGATTGGGCCGAAAGTCGCGGGCTTGCCGCTTTGCTGACTGCCCATCACGCAGATGATCAGGCGGAAACCTTGCTGATGCGGCTCAATCGCGCAAGCGGGCTGAGCGGGCTGGCAGGGGTGCGCGAGCGCGGCACTAACCCGGCAGGCGCAGGGCCGGTCCTGCGGCCCTTGCTCGGCTGGCGCAAGGCAGAGCTTGAGGCAATCGTGCGAGCAGCAGGTATCGAACCGGCGCGCGACCCCTCCAACGAGGATGAGCGGTTTGACCGGGCGCTAATCCGCAAGGCGCTGGAAGATGCGGACTGGCTTGATCCCGTTGCGATTGCGCAAAGCGCAGCCTGGCTAGGCCAGGCCGAGGCGGCTCTGGCTCATTTTGCAGCGCGAGAATGGGACACCTGCGTTCTTCTGCGTGATGGCGTTTTGCGCTATGCGCCCGGCCAAGAAACCCCGCGCGAGATCAGGCTGCGGGTGTTGGCGCGCGCAATTGCCACACTTGGCAGCACTCCGCGCCTGTCGCAGGTTGCCGAGCTGCTGGACGCGCTTGAACAAGGCGAGGGCGGCAATCTTGGCGGGGTGCTGGCGCGAGTGGAGCAGGGCGCATGGGTGCTGCGCCCAGAACCGCCGCGCCGCTGAGCGCGGTTAGCCGTGCGCGCCGAACTCGTTCGCGATTGCCGCAGATAGCCGCAGGCACAGCGCATAGGACCGCTCGATCCGGTCAATATAATCGCGTGCGATCGCAGTATAACCTTCATCGTTGGTATCCGGATAATCGCTCGGCTCGTCCACGGCGAAGTCGGTTATCTGCGGGAAGTGCGTGGGATAGGCGCGCCGCAATTGCGCCAATGCGTCATCGATCCGCAGCGTGAATACCATTTCCAGCACATCGTCGCGGCTAATGTCATTGGCGCGGCTGAAAGCCGGGATAGAAACAGCGCGCAGAAACATGTGCTGCAGCAAAGTCAGCCGAATGGCCTGTGCCGCGCCGATCAGGCGGCGGGTATGTTCGCGATCTTCAAGCGGGTTTTCGTCCGGTATCAGCGCCAGCAGCCGGTGCAGCTTGAGCGCATCGACCCGCAGGCGCGAGGCCAGACGACGAAACACGCCCGCGCGGTCATCCTTGGTGAGATATTCGGCCAACGCTTCGCAAGCGTCGGACAAATGGCCTTCCGTGCCGCGATAGGGGCGGCTGGCCCAATAGGCGCTGTTGAACAATTCACCATGCGCCGCCACCGTCTTGATGCTGGCCAGCGCATTGGAACTACGCACGAGACGGATCAACTGCTGCCCGCGTTCGCTTTCGGTGAGCAGCTGCGCAAGCTCTTCATATGTTCCGTCGGCCGCGCTGCCGATCCCGGCGATCACATTCACCGGATAGCCAAGTTGTTGCAGGACCGCATTGTGCGGGATCGCGCGGATCTGGCGCAAGCTCATTTCGCGATCGGCGGACAGATCGCCCTGGCGGCGCGAAACGCGGCTGCCGGTGGAATTGAGCAAGCCCAGGCCGAAGGCGGTGAGCGCGCGCGAATAGGTCTGGCTTTCCAGATGTTCGCGCTGATGGCTGCGGATCGCGCGGTAAAAATCCAGGCTCAGATCGGTGCGGCGATAGAACGGATCGACCGGCGCATCGGCACTGGTTTCGGCAGGACGAAGCTCGGCAATGCGGGTGAGCGTGGCGCGCGCCAGTTCGGGCGTGGCGAAGAACAGATAGCCATCGCCGCCCTGAAAGCTGACCTCGGGCTCGAGCCGGATCCCGGCGCGCTGGAAACGGCGTTTGGCCCAAGGGCTGAGCGGCCAGGTCAAACGGTCTGCAAAGCTATCTGGGTGGGCCCCGCGACCCATGCTTTCGCCATGTGTGTTGAAGATGAGTGCGGCGACATCGGTCAGGCCGCTTGCCGCCATGGCCTCGCAAAGCCGACCCTGGAGCCGCTCGATCGCAAGGCTTGCGGGGATTTGCCCGACAAAACGCCCGGCATCGGAAAAGCCCGTCTGGATTGCCAACCGTCCGCGTTTTCGCACATACTGCTGGTAGCTTTCTTCGGCACACAGCGCGTCAAGAAAACGCCCACCATGCTCAAGCGCACTCTCGGTTTCGAACAAGGGCGATACATCGACCTTGTCCTCGATCCCGAACAGTTTGGCAAAATATAGCGCCGCAAGGATGGTTGAAGGCTGCTCGCATTCGGCAATCAGCATTCGGATCGGCGTGTCTGCATCCACATGCGCCAGAATCTGCGCCATTGCCAGGAATTGGCGGATTGCGGTCGAACTTTCGATCGCCAGCGCGGCAAAGTTACTGCGCAGCGGCTTAACTTCAGCCAGGATATCGCGCAGTGCCGCAACCGCCCCCTGGCTGGCCAGGTCCAGCGTATTGTCCGGGTCAATCCGGCGGCGGATGGCATTGTGGAGCTGGCTCGAATTTACGCGGAAATGGATCCAGCCCATGCCCAGCCCGTCGGCGCGCATCGCAGCAGCCAGTGTCTTGAGCTGTACTGCACGCGCCGTCTCGGCCCCGCGTGCGTCCGCTTCCAGCGCTTCGATCAACGGCGTCAGGCTGAGCAGCTTGTGCGGATCGTCGCTAGTCAGCCGGTTGGCGGCGGCAGACAGCGTTTCGGGCTGGCTGAGGTCTGCCGCAAAATCTGCCATGCGTGCTTGCGCATGGGCAAGGGCAGGCCGCAGCGTGCCTAGCAACCGATGCTGCGGGTCGATCGCCTCAAGCGAGGCAGTGTAGCTTTCCAGTCGCTCGGCCTTTTCGGACAGCCTGAAACCGATGGAATCGAACCACTTGATGTCGGTCCGGCCATCCATGTCATAGCCGACCCAGCTAGCGAAGCGGAACGGCAGCGGCGCCAGATCATGCCATTGCTGGGGCCATTTGGCGGCGGCATGTTCCAGCGCCTCGCGAACAATTATGTCGCGCGCGTCCTGTGCGTGGGAAATCGCGCGCATCGCCCGGCCATGTTCGTAGCCAAGCGTGATTGCAGGCCGCACGGCGCCGGTTACGCACACGCGGGCGTCGATCTCGGCGCTGCTGCTGGCGGCCTCTGCCACCGCTTCGGACTGCTGCGGTGTGAGCAGGAAAGTAGGGTGGGCAGTGAACACGGCATTGAGCTGCGGCCGTTCCCAGCGAGCGCGGAAGGTATCGAAATCGGACTCTGTAAATGCATCTGCCAGCGCCTGACTGTTCTGGTCCGGCGCGACCGGCGCAACCAGCCGGCGCAGGCGCGCAGCGCGGCTCTGCATGCTTTCGCACTCAAGCTCTGCCACCAGCGCCTCGATCGCATCCAGATCAAGTTCTCCGCTTTCCAGCTGGCGCGACAGGTCAAGGCCCAGCTGGAATACAGGATTGAATAACGGGGTTTCCCGCGTCCGGTTGTGGAGCTGGCCAAGCCGCTCGATCAGGCCTGGAATACTGTTCATGAACCCAGTTTCATTGCCTCGCGGGCCATCGCCTCGATTTTCGCCTTGTCAGGCGCACCCCTGGGCGAAACCCAGCTTCCGCCTACGCAAAGCACGAAATCATGTGCCAGCCATTCAGCGGCATTGTCAGGTCCGATGCCTCCGGTGGGGCAGAAGCGCACCTGGCCAAACGGTGCCGCGAGCGCCTTTAGCGCGGGCAGGCCGCCTGCGGCCATGGCGGGAAAGAACTTGAAATGCCTGAGGCCCAGATCAAGCCCGCGCATGATGTCGCTGGCATTGGCTGTGCCGGGCAGGAACGGCACTTGCGCAGCAATCGCTGCACGGCTGAGCGGCTCGGTCAGGCCGGGCGAGACAATGAATTCGGCCCCTGCATTGAGCGCATCTTCAAGCTCTTCAGGGTTGGTTACTGTGCCCGCGCCGACAACCGCACCAGGCACTTGCTTCATCGCCGTAATCGCAGGCAGGGCGGCTGGCGTGCGCAACGTCACTTCGAGCGCGCGCAATCCCCCTGCAACCAGTGCTTCGGCCAGCGGTACGGCATGCTCGACTTCGTCGATCACAATCACCGGCACAACCGGCGCCAGGCGCATGACGCTATCTATATCCATCATCAAAAATGTTCTCTGGCAAATGCAGCGGCCGCGCCGAACAGGCCGGGCTGCGGATGAGTAATAAGCTTGACCGGAATGCGCGACATCAACCCGGCAAAGCGGCCCTTGGCGCGGAAGCGTTCCGCAAAGCCTGAACTGGGAAGATGGTCGCGCAAGCGATATCCCAGTCCGCCCGCGATCACGACCCCGCCGAAGCCGCCCTGCGCCAGTGCGATATCGCCCGCGACGCTGCCCAATGACAGGCAGAACCGGTCCACCGCCGCAGCCGCGAGCGAATCCTGGTCACTCATCCCGCGGGTCCAGATGGTGACATCGTCTTCATCGCGTGTCTTGCGGTTCTCCATCGCGGCGAGTGTCTGGTAAATGTCCACGATTGCGGGGCCGGCGACCACCCGCTCCACTGAAACACGGTTGTGCCGCTTGCGCAGGCGCGCCAGCACCGCGTCTTCGATCTGGTCGAGCGGGGCAAAATCGATGTGCCCGCCTTCGGTGGCTGTCACGCGATATTCGCTGCCCGAACGCCACAGATGGGCAACGCCCAGCCCCGTGCCCGGGCCGAGTACGCTGATCGTTCCTTCGCTGGCGAGCGGTTCGTCAGGGCCAGCAAGATGCAGAAACTGGTCATCCGGTGCGCGCGCCACGGCATGGGCTACCGCCTCAAAGTCATTGACGATGGTGAATTGTTTCACGCCCAGCTTCTGCGGCACCATTGCCGGGCGGATGATCCAGGGATTGTTGGTGAAACGGATCACTTCCTGATTGACCGGTCCGGCAATCGCCATGCTGACGCGCGGCGGGATTGAGCCCCCCTTGCGGGCCCGGTAATCCTCCCACGCGGTCTGGAAGCTGGCGTGATCTTCGGTGTGAAGCGTTTCGGGCTCGTCGAGCGTGATCGTGCCGTCCTGCGCGACAGTGGCGATGGCGAACCGCGCGTGGGTGCCGCCAATATCGACGCTGACCAGCTGGGTCACAGCCCTGCCGCAGCGAGCATGGCGCTGCCTCCCTGCTCGGCGCCATCCGCCCCCATGCGGAACATGGCGAATAGTTCGCGGCCCACGCCCATCGCGGGGCGCGGATCGGGGGCAGCGTCGCGCGCCTCAAGATCTGCTGTGGTCGAAAGCTCTCCTGTGGCCGCGCAGACTTTCACCACATCACCGTCGCGCAATTTTGCCAGCGGCCCGCCGCCAAGCGCTTCCGGCGTGACATGGATCGCGGCAGGCACCTTGCCCGAGGCGCCTGACATGCGGCCATCAGTGACCAGCGCCACGCGGTAGCCACGATCCTGCAGCACGCCCAGCGGCGGAGTGAGCTTGTGCAGTTCGGGCATGCCATTGGCGCGCGGCCCCTGGAAACGCACCACGACCACGACATCCTTGTCGAGTTCTCCGGCCTTGAAGGCTGCTGCGACGGCAGACTGGTCCTCGAACACGCGGCAAGGTGCCTCAATCGTATAGCGCTCGGGATCCACTGCCGAGCTCTTGAAGCAGCCGCGACCGAGATTGCCCTGCAGCAGGCGCATCCCGCCGTCAGGATGGAACGGGGCGCTCGCTGGGCGGAGCATGGTTTCGTCACCGCTTGCGCCAACTTCCCGCCAGACAAGATCCTCGCCGTCGAGCCCCGGTTCCTTCGCATATACCGAAAGATCGCTGTCCCACACGGTCAGGATATCGCGATGCGCCAGCCCTTCGCTCAACAGCTCACCGATGACATAACCCATTCCGCCCGCGTCATGGAAATGGTTCACATCGCCCGCACCATTGGGATAGACCCGCGCCACCAGCGGCACCGCGCTGGAAAGCTCGGATAGATCGTCCCAGTCGAACAGCACGCCCGCTGCGCGCGCCATGGCGGGGATGTGGATCGCGTGATTGGTCGATCCGCCGGTCGCGAGCAGGCCGATTGCGGCATTGATGATCGCTTTTTCATCGACGCACTTTGCCAAGGTGCGTTCACGCGTCCCGGCCAATGCGGCCAGGCGATGCACGGCGGCACGATCGAGCGCCTGGCGCAGCTTGGTGCCGGGCTGGATAAAGGCAGCGCCGGGGATATGCAGCCCCATCATCTCCATCATCATCTGGTTCGAATTGGCGGTGCCATAGAAGGTGCAGGTGCCGGGCGAATGATAGCTGCCCATCTCGCTGGCGAGCAGTTCGTCCCGCCCGACCTTGCCCTCGGCATAGAGCTGGCGCACGCGCTGCTTTTCCTTGTTGGCGACGCCGCTGGGCATCGGCCCGGATGGCACGAACACCGCCGGCAGATGGCCGAAGCGCAGCGCGCCGATCATCAAACCCGGCACGATCTTGTCGCAAATACCAAGGCAAGCCACACCGTCATACATCGCATGGCTCAGCGCCACCCCGGTCGACAGCGCAATCACATCACGGCTGAAAAGAGACAGCTCCATCCCGTCTTCGCCCTGCGTCACCCCGTCGCACATGGCGGGGGTGCCGCCGGCAACCTGCGCCGTTGCGCCCACTTCGCGGGCGTAAATTTTCATCCGTTCAGGATAACGGCCATAGGGCTGATGCGCGCTCAGCATATCATTATAGGCGGTGACGATACCGATATTTGGCGCGCCGCCCGCCTTCATCGTGGCCTGGTCATCCAGTGCCCCGGCATAGGCATGGGCGAGGTTTGAGCATGAAACCTGGCTGCGGTCTGGGGCGCGGTCAGCCTCGCGTTCCATCAGGTCAAGATAGGTCTGGCGGCTGCCGCGCGATTTTTCGATCACCCGCTCGGTCACCCGCGCGATGGTGGGGTTGAGATCACTCATGCCAGCTTACTCCGTCACGTTCGGCCAGCGCGATCGCGGCGCTCGGCCCCCAGCTTCCGGCAGTATATGTCTTCGGGGTCAGGCCATCGGCCTGCCATCCGGCGCGGATTGCGTCGATCCACTGCCATTGGGCTTCCACTTCGTCACGCCGCACGAACAGCGTCTGGTCGCCTTCGATCAGGTCGAGCAGCAGGCGTTCATAGGCGATGCGGCGCACCGCACCGGAAAAAGCATCGGGCATGGCAATATTGAGCGGCACCTGGCGCAACCGGATCCCTTCACGGTCAAGCCCGGGCACCTTGGTCATCAGAGACAGCGTGATGTTCTCTTCCGGCTGAATCCCGATCACCAGCCGGTTGGGCTGCATGGTTGCGCCTTTTCCGGCGAAGATCGAATGCGGCACGCAGCGGAACTGGACCACGATCTCCGTCACGCGTTCGGGCAGCCGCTTGCCGGTACGGAGGTAGAAGGGCACGCCCTTCCAGCGCCAATTGTCGACATGGGACTTGATAGCAACAAAGGTCTCGGTGTTCGATTCCTTGCCCAGTTCGTCATCATAGCCGGGCACGGCCTTGCCGTTGATCGCCCCGGCGCGGTACTGGCCCGTCACCGTCTCACCCGATTCGACCTGGCGCAGCGCGCGCAGTACCTTGACCTTCTCGTCGCGCACGGCGGTGGCATCGAAGCTGCCAGGCGGCTCCATCGCCACCAATGCCAGCAGCTGCAGCATGTGGTTCTGCACCATATCGCGCAGCGCGCCGGCATCGTCGTAGAAGCCAACGCGGCCTTCGAGCCCGACGGTTTCAGCCACAGTGATCTGGACATGGTCGATATGCGCCGCGTTCCAAATCGGTTCAAACATCAGATTGGCAAAGCGCAGTGCCAGCAGGTTCTGCACGGTTTCCTTGCCCAGATAATGGTCGATCCGGAATATCCGCTCCTCGGGGAATGCAGATGCCACCGCATCGTTGATTTCGCGGCTGGTGGCCAGATCGGTGCCAAGCGGCTTTTCCAGGCACATGCGCACGTTTGCGCCATCTAGCCCGGCGTGTTGCAGGCCCTTGATAGTGGGTTCGAACAGGCTCGGCGCGGTCGACAGAAATATCGCGAGCCCCTGCCCTGGTTGGCCAACCTTCTCCGCCAGCGCGTTGAAGCCATCAAGCGTAGTGGCATCGAGCGGCTGATAGCTCAGGCGATTGAGGAAATCGGCCATCCCGCCGCGCCGGTCTGCGGGCAGGTATTTCTCCAAAGCCGCGCGTGCGAAGTTGCGATACTCATGGTTCGTCAGCTCCGAGCGCGCCGTCGCCACGATCTTCAGCTCAGGATCGATCAGCTCGTCAGCGTGGAGCGCGCAGAGCGAGGGCAACAACATGCGCTGCGCCAGATCGCCTGTCGCGCCGAACAGCAACAACCGGTCGGCAGTGAAGCCGCCACTGTGCATCGAAGGCATGTTCATCTGCTCGCTTCTCCCGCGCGTCGTATCACAGACATCTAGCGTGTCGGCCAAATGTGGGCCATAGCATCGCATAGCTATTCACGCGCCGAAAATTCGCTCGTTCAAGGGTGGGGGTGGAAGCAAGGGATGAGGACGATGGATGCCCAGCGCAAGCCCGTGCGGGTTACCAGTTTCGATGTTGCCGAAAAGGCCGGTGTGAGCCAGTCAACGGTGTCGCGCGCACTGTCCGGTTCGGCGGTGATCACCGAGGGAACGCGAACGCGCGTGCTCGAGGCGGCACGTGAGCTGGGCTATTTCGTGGATGAACGCGCCGCCCGGCTGCGGCGCGGGCATACCGGCACCCTGGCCGCCGTTGTGATCTGCAAGCCGGGCTATAGCGCGAAAGACGTCAATCCGTTCTCCTATGCGCTGCTGGGCGGGATATGCACGGCGGCTTCCGCGCGCGGGCTGGAAGTGCTGGTGTCACTCCAGGCAGAAGAGGACCAGCTTTTCGGCCATTATGTCGAACGCGGCCAGGCCGAAGGACTGATCGTGATCGGCACCACGGCCAACCGGGCAGCGTGGGAATTTTTCCGCAAGATCGGCGAAGCCAGCCAGCCTGTCGCCTATTGGGGATCTCCGATGGGTGATCTCGATTGGGTCAGCTCTGACAATCATGCGGGTGCGAGGCTGGCGGCAGAGCATTTGGCCGGGCAAGGCTGCAAAGGGCTGGTTTGCATCGGTTCGCATGGTTCGGTGCAGCGCCAGTTTGCCGAACGGACGGACAGTTTCATGGCGCGCGCGACCGAATTGGGCCTGAAGGTTGATCTCATCGCGATCGAACAGGGCAAGGATCGGCGCGAGCAAGGCCGACTTGCGGCGCAGGCCTTGATCAAGCGCGGCGAACCCTTCGACGGCGTATTTGCGGTATGCGACGCAATCGCCTTTGGCGTGCTCGAGGCCTTCCATGCAGCAGGGGTAAGGATTCCCGGTGACGTAAAAGTTGTGGGCTTTGACGGGCTTCCGGCAGGGGAACTCAGCAACCCGCCGCTGACCACGATAGAGCCTGACCTTGATCTTGCCGGAAGGCTGCTGGTTGAAGCGGTCAGCGGTGAGGGCGTAAGGCACCCCAGCGTGCGGCGGGTGCCAGTGCGTCTGTTGGTGCGCGCCAGCAGCTGATTGCAGGCGTTGGATTACCCCATGTGGATCATGCGCATCGGCGTGTTCCACCGCGACATTGACAATATCGCCTGAGCTCAGCGTTACGGGCACATTGCGCCGATAGACCGCGCCGTCGATCTCTGGCGCATCGACTTGCAAATCTGCCTGTCACTGCGGCGAAATGCGATCTGATTATTCTGGCTGCGAGAAGCTGGTTGCGGCCGGCCCAGCCCGGACAGCAGCATAATCGGCCTCTGAACGCTGCATCTTGATCGTACCGTCAGCGATCATTTGCCGCGCCTTGGCCTGATCGGCTTCGGCCTTGGCGAGCTTTTTGCGGGCGTTGGTAATCTGGCTGGTACTTCTGGCGATCAGTTTCTCGCCATCGCGAACTTCCTTGTTTCCGGATGTCCAGTCATCGCCATATTGCGCGATCTCGCCGCCGCGTTCGGTGATCCGGTCACCCGCGCTCATTTGTGAAGTGTCCGGTCCGGCGCAGGCGGCAAGGCCCAAAGTGAGGAGGACGAACGCTGAAAACCCGGTAAATTTATTCATCTCATTTTCCTTTGTTTCCGATCAGATCAAAATCTGTCGGTTGCCATTCAATCAACAAAGGGAAAATACCGATGAATATTGTAATAGCCTAAGCTTGGTTTCTATATGGGAATAATCTTTTTTATTACAACCATTGCTTACATCAGCAAAGGAGGTTGGCAGGTTTTATTAAAATACTATTGTATTATTTTGGAGAAATCACCCCGAATAGGTCATGCGCGTCGGCATCTTCGATCTGCGTGTCGACAATATCGCCCGAACGCAGCGTTTCAGGCACATTGCGTAGATAGACCGCGCCGTCGATCTCCGGCGCATCGGCCTGCGAGCGCCCGGTTGCACCGATATCGCCGTCCTCGTCGGGCTCGCCGACCTCGTCGATGATGACGGTGAGCGTGAGGCCCACTTTCGCCGCAAGCTTGGCCGCGCTGATCCGTTCGCTCACTTCCATGATCCGCGCGTAGCGTTCTTCCTTGACCGCTTCGGGCACCGGATCGGGCAGGGCATTGGCCGCCGCGCCGGCCACCGGCTCGAACCGGAAGGCGCCGACACGGTCAAGCTGCGCCTCTTCCAGCCAGTCTAGCAGATAGCGGAAATCATCCTCGGTTTCGCCGGGAAAGCCGACCACGAAGCTGCTGCGGATGGCAATATCGGGGCAGATTTCACGCCAGCTTTTCAGCCGTTCGAGCACCTTGGCCTCGTTGGCGGGGCGCTTCATCAGCTTGAGCACCTTAGGCGCAGCGTGCTGGAAGGGAATGTCGAGATATGGCGTCAACAGCCCCTCGGCCATCAGCGGAACCACCGCATCGACATGCGGATAGGGATAGACATAGTGCAGCCGCACCCATGGCGGGGTGCCGTCTGCCGTGCGCAGCTGCCCCAGTTCGCGCGCCAGATCGGTCATGTGCGCGCGGACCGGGTGACCCTTCCACTCCCGCTCCTCGTGGCGGATATCGACACCGTAAGCGCTGGTATCCTGGCTGATGACGAGCAGTTCCCTGGTTCCCGCCGCGACCAGCTTTTCCGCCTCGCGCAGCACCGCATCGACGCGGCGGCTGGCAAGCTTGCCGCGCAGTTGCGGGATGATGCAGAAGGCGCAGGAATGATTGCAACCCTCTGAAATCTTGAGATAGCTGTAGTGACGGGGGGTGAGCTTGATACCCGCCTCGTCAGGCTGCGGAATCAAATCCACAAACGGCCCCTGGCTGGGCGGAGCATGTGTGTGCACCGCTTCAACCACCTGCTCATATTGATGCGCCCCGGTGATTGCCAGCACCTGCGGATGGGCAGCGCGGATCGCATCGGCCTCCTCGCCCATGCAGCCGGTCACGATCACGCGGCCGTTTTCGGCAATCGCTTCCCCGATCGCCGCAAGGCTTTCTTCCTTGGCACTGTCGAGGAAGCCGCATGTGTTGACGAGAACCACATCCGCCCCGGCATAGTCGGGCGACATGGCATAGCCATCGGCGCGCAGCCGAGTAAGGATGCGTTCGGAATCGACCAGCGCCTTGGGGCAGCCGAGGGAAACCATGCCGACCTTCTTCTGGTCGGGGAGACGGGTTGTGGTGGTGTCCATAAGTGGCGGCGCCCCTACACCAGCGCGGCAAAATACGCTACTGTTTCGCGCGGGTCGATTGGAGGGGAGGGCAATTCGATGGATCTGTTTGCAGTAAACTGGCTGGGCGTAGTGCTGGCGGCGTTGGCCGGTTTTGTAGTGGGCGGCATCTGGTACGGCCCGGTCATGGGCAAGAAATGGATGGGCGCGGTCGGCCTGACCGAAGAAGATGTGAAATCGGTCAACATGGGCATGGTCTATGGCGGCGCGTTCGCGTTTTCATTGCTGGCGAGCTGGGTGCTGGCGCATACGTTCCAGAGTTATGCCGAACTGGGCGCTGAATTCTCGGTTGGGGTCAAGGTGCTCACAGCGTTTGGCATGGCGCTGGGCTTTATCGTCCCGGCGATTGGCACCAATTACCTGTTCTCGCAGAAGTCGAAGGCGTTATTCTTCATCGATGCGGGATATTGGCTGCTGTTTTACATCGCCATGGGGCTGGTGCACGCCTACTTGCCTTAACGCCTTTGGCATGTGCGCGAAGATCAGTGATCGTCACCCCTGTCGTTGCCGTTCTCGGTCGGAACGATCTCGACGATAATATCGCCTGCCTGCAGGTTCTTGCACTCATCTTCCCAGAAACCGAACGTTTGGCCGTCACGATAGACGCGCAGGCCGCGTCCGCCGCCCGGCAATTGGTCGATTGAACTGCCGCATTCCTCTTGCGTGATCATGCGCTCGACCAGCTGCACCCGGCCACTGACGGAGGCGAGGTCTGCCAAGTAATCAGCGATGTGGGCGCCGCGCGCGCTTCCTGCCAGCAACAGGCCGGTGAAGCGGACCGGATTGATAACGGTGTTTGCGCCCGCCTGGCGCGCGAGCGCTTCATTGTCATCCGCGCGCACTACTACGCTGATCGGTACGTCGCCCGCCAGCGCGCGCACGGTCAGCACGATCAGGATCGAAGTGTCATCGCGCCCTGCCGATACCAGCACGCGCTGGGCCTTCCTGATCCGCACTGCCTCCAGCGTCGAATCGCGCGTCGCGTCGGCTGCCATCACATTGCAGCCCAGCTTTTCCGCTTCCACCAATCGTTCTTCGCTGGGGTCGACCACCACGATATGGCTTGGGTTGATCCCGCGCTCGATCAGCTCGTGCACGCTTTCGGAGCCGGAAATACCGAACCCCAAGACAACGATGTGATCAGCGAGGTTTTCCTGGATACGCTCCATGCGCCACTTCTCCCAGCTGCGCTTGATGATGAAATTATAGGCGGTGCCGACAAAGATAAAGAACACGGCAAAACGGATCGGAGTAACGATGATCGCCTCCACCATCCGCGCGCGGTCGGTCACCGGGGCAATGTCGCCAAATCCCGTGGTGGTGATCGAGATCATGGTGAAATAGACGATATCCGAAAAGCTGACTTCACCATCGACACTGTCGACCAGTCCTCCCCGGTCTAACCAGTGGATTATCACCACGAAGAACACCAGGGCGAGGGCCAAGCCGATGCGAATGAAGAAATCGCCCCAAACGGGCACCTTTACGGCGCGCCTGAGCGGCTTGAATTGCGGCCCGCGATAGTGGCGCGTGTCCTTGGCGATAACGACCCGGTCGAGCTGTTTTTCCGTCACGCTGTCGACTCTATCGCCCGTTGAACCGCTGCGCCAGCGGTTCCAGCGAAGCGCGGTGAGTGAGATCGAGCTGCAGAGGGGTGACCGAGACATAGCCTGCGGCGATGGCTTCAAGGTCAGTGCCGTGATCGGGGGTATGTTCGATCGCGTCGAGCCCGAACCAGTAATATCGCTGCCCGCGCGGATCGCGGCCTTCGATCACCGACGCGCGGGCATAATCGTGGAAACCCTGGCGCGCCACGCGTATTCCCATGACTTCTTCTGGTGCGAGGCAGGGGAAATTGACGCTCACCAGCGTGCGCGGCTGGAACGGTGTGCCAAGCAGCGGCTGGATCACCTTCGGCCCCCATTCGCGCGCCGCAGCAAAGCGGTCACCCCACGCCGGGCGATCCTGTTTCATTACCTGGCTCATGGCGATCGACCTCACGCCGGCCAGCGCCCCTTCCATGGCTGCGGATACCGTGCCTGAATAGGTGATGTCGTCACCCAGATTGGCACCTGCATTGATACCCGACAGGATCAGGTCAGGTTCGCCCTCCATCACCTGCTTGAGCCCGATCGAAACCGCATCGGTAGGCGTGCCGGTGACGGAAAAGCGCCGCTCGCCATGCTTGCGCAGGCGCACCGGCATCGCCAGCGTCAGCGAATGGCCCGCGCCGGTCTGGTTGTCGGACGGGGCACAGACCCACACGTCATCAGACAGCGCATGGGCAATCTCTTCCAGCGCCGCAATGCCAGGGGCGTGAATACCGTCATCATTGGTGACGAGAATACGCATCAGGACGCCGGCTCCAACTTGGTTACGCCGCCCATATAGGGGTGCAGCACTTCGGGCACATTCACGCTGCCATCGGCCTGCTGGTAGTTCTCGATCACTGCCACGAGCGTGCGCCCGACCGCCAGGCCCGATCCGTTGAGCGTATGGACGAAGGCGGTCTTTTTGTCACCGTCAGGGCGATAGCGCGTGTTCATTCGCCGTGCCTGGAAATCCCCCGTGTTGGAGCAGGAGCTGACCTCGCGATACGCGCCTTGCCCCGGCAGCCACACTTCAAGATCATAGGTCTTGCACGCGCCAAAGCCCATGTCGCCCGTGCAAAGCAGCATCTTGCGATAGGGCAATTCAAGTGCGCGCAGGATCGCTTCGGCGGCTTCGGTCATGCGTTCGTGTTCCGCCTCGCTATCTTCGGGCCGCGTGATGCTTACCAGTTCGCATTTCTCGAACTGGTGCTGGCGGATGAAGCCGCGTGTGTCCTTGCCCGCTGCGCCAGCCTCGCTGCGGAAGCACAGTGTCAGCGCGGTGAGCCGGATGGGAAGCACCGCATCGTCAAGGATCTGGCCCATAACCGAACTGGTGAGGCTGACTTCGGACGTGGGGATGAGCCAACGGTCGTCGGTTGTCCGAAATGAATCATCTGCAAACTTTGGCAGCTTGTCCGTGCCATACATGGCCTCATCACGCACCAGCACCGGCGGATTGCATTCGGTATAGCCATGCTCGCGGGTCTGGACGTCGAGCATGAACTGGCCCAGCGCGCGGTGGAGGCGCGCCATGTCGCCCCGCAGAAAGGTGAAACGGGCGCCGCTGATGCTGGCGCCGGTCTCGAAGTCCATGCCCAGCGCGGGCGCTATATCGGCGTGTTCCCTGGGCTCGAATTCGAATTCCCGCTTGGTGCCCCAGCTCGCAACCTCGACATTGTCGTTCTCGTCCGCGCCCACAGGCACATCGTCAGCCGGAAGGTTGGGAATAACCGCTAATAAGCCTTCAAGCTGTTGGTCGGCCGCGCGCGCGGTTTCCTCGAGCGCTGGCAGGACTTCCTTAAGTTCGGACACCTCGGCCTTCAGCGTTTCGGCGGTTTCCTTGTCACCCTTGGCCATGGCCTGGCCGATCAGCTTCGAGGCTTCATTGCGGCGGCCGAGTGCTTCCTGCAGGCGCGTGGTGGCGGCGCGGCGTACCTCGTCAGCCTCAAGCAGTTGGGCGGCCACAGGCTGCGCGCCGCGCTTAGCCAGCGCGGCATCGAACGCCTCGGGGTTCTCACGGATAAAACGGATATCGTGCATGGGCAGCGCCTATGCCCTTTGCGCCGCGCAAATGCCAGATGGGAATGGACGAAAATTCCCGCCTCTCAGCGCATCAGCCAGCGATCGCCCGGAAAGCCGCAGCCATGCGTGCCTTGTTCGGCTTAAAGCTTTGTCATGCAAGCCGCCAGGCAGGCGTGGCCCTATCTTTCCGCATCCTTCAGGTAGGCAATCAGATCCGCACGCTCCTGATCGTTTCTGACTCCCGCAAAGGCCATCCGGTTGCCAGGCACAACCCGGCGGGGATTTTCAAGAAACTCATACAGCTTCTCCGGCGTCCAGGTGATTTCGCTTTCAGCCATCGCTGGCGAATAGTTGAAACCGTCCACGGTGCCCGCCTTGCGGCCTATGATACCGGCCAGCGATGGCCCCATGCGGTTTACGCCGGGGTCCGTGACATGGCATGTGCGGCATTGCATGAAAGCCCTCTCGCCAGCAGCTGCATCTCCGTTGAAGTCTGCCAGCGCGGTGGCGCCAACCGTTGAAATGCTGCCTGCTTTCGGGGTTGCGGGGGCTGATTGTGGTGCCACCTGCTGGCTAGCTGGGGCAGTATCTTCGCTTGCGACGGAGGTGCTTTCGCTGCCGCCGCAAGCCGCAAGGAAAAGAGAGACGGCAATGGCGCCAATGCGGATCACTGATTGTTGCACGATGCTCTCTTTCTTTGCTGGTTTGGCAAAACGACACGGGGCTTAGAAGAACAAAGGGGCAAGGTCCATATGGCAGGCTCACTGGCCACGACGTTTTCAAACCGGCCTGATTCAACCTTCCTCTACTTCCAATACTGCTGCCATTGGTGTGGTACGCGGCAAGCTCTGGAATGCCTGCTGCTCGCGTGGCGGCACTGAACCGCGAGCCAGGGTGCGAAGCATACCGAAAATGGCACCCATTGCAGCGATCCCGCCGATAACCACAAATAGCCCCTCAGGGCCCAGCAATCCCATGCCCGTAGAACCGATTATCGGCCCGGCCATGGCACCAGCCGAGTAGGCCAGCACCAAGCCGCTACTTGCACCAACGCGTTCATCCTCGCCGAGATGGTCGTTCGAGTGCGCAACGCACAAGGGATAGAGAGCAAAGGCAAACCCGCCGAACAGGCTACCCAGCGCAATGGTGCCGACTGGAAGCAGCGGGAAAAAGGCGAGCGCAGCGCTGATTGCAGCGACGACCAGGAAGCAGGCGATTATTACGCGCCGTCTGTCAAACCGATCCGACAACATGCCCAGCGGATACTGCAATGCTACACCTCCAGCGATCACACTGGAGGTGAATAGCGCCACTTGCGACAGTTCCATCCCGATCCGCTGCACGTAGACCGCCCCCATCGCGTAGAACGCGCCCAGCATTGCACCCGTTGCCAGGGTCCCGAAGATTCCGAGGGGCGAGGCGTCATAGAGACGCCGCAGCGAAAATGGCACGAAATGCTCAAGCTGGGGTTGCTCCATGCGGGTCAGCAGCACCGGCAGCAATGCGATCGATAGGAGTACCGCAGAGATCATGAAGGGCAGATCGGGTGCGTTCTCGCCAAGGTTGAGCAGAAACTGTCCTGCCGCCTGACCGAGATACAGAGCGATCATGTAGGACGCGAGGATCGCGCTGCGGTTTGTTGGAGTTGCCTGCCGGTTCAGCCAGCTTTCGAGGCAAACAAACACTCCGGCCATGGTGAACCCATCGACAAATCGGAGGACAATCCAGATCGAGATGTGATCGATGATCGCATATGTCAGGCTGCTCGCCGAATAGACGGTAACAAAGGCAGCAAAGGCACGAATATGGCCGATCCTTGCGATCAGGCTTTCCACACGCAGCGATCCCAAAGTGAGGCCGGAAAAATAGCTGGTCGCCGCCAGGCCGATCAGCAACGCTGCCACACCTGCCTGTTCCAGTCGAACGGCGATCAAGGTCGACAGAAAGCCGCTGCCAATCATCAAGATGAAGATCGCTATCAGTAGAGCACGGACAGAGATGGCAGAAGCGAACATGCGCCATGCCTAGCAGCAATGCAGTGAGCATCAAACTCGGGACGGCTGGTTCGACAATTCCTGCTTCGCTGTCTAATTGGGGTGGCATGGACAAGATCGAATTCGCCGACTTCCTGAAGGTGGACATACGTTGCGGCACGGTGACGAGGGCGGAGCCATTTCCAGAGGCGCGCAAGCCTGCGATCAAGCTTTGGGTCGATTTCGGCCCTGGGGTTGGTGAAAAGAAGAGCTCGGCCCAGATCACCGATCTCTACACGCCTGAAGGCCTGGTGGGCCGCAAGGTCATGGCAGTGGTGAATTTCCCGCCGCGCCAAATCGGCCCGCTCATGTCCGAAGTGCTGGTGCTGGGCTTTCCCGATGAACACGGCCGGATCGTTCTTGCCGACCCTGGCGAGGCAACACCAGACGGAGCGCGGCTGGCCTAACTGGCCAGCGAACCGAGCGCTTCCTTGAGCGGACCCAGCCAGGGTTCATAGGGTTTCCATGCGCCTTGCCCGGTGCGGTTGAGGGGCTGGCGCACCTGCTCGGAACTGGCGGTGCGCACTGCACGGTCGGTCTTGTGGAACTCGAGGCACGCCTGTTCGAACGGCAGGCCGAGAAATTCGAGCATGCGGCGGGTCTGCCCTTCCAGATCGTCCAGCACGTCCTCATGCTGGACGCGCAATATCTTGCCCGGCAGCACGCGGTCCCAATGTTCCATCAGTTCGACATAGTCGGCGTAATAGCGCCCTATTTCGTGCAGGCCGTAGGTAAATTCCTGCCCCTCGGCGAATAATTGTTTGAAGCCCGAAAAACAGCAGTCGAGCGGCGCGCGGCGCGCATCGATGATCCTTGCATTGGGCAGGATCAGGTGGATCAGCCCTATGTGGCGGAAATTGTTGGGCATTTTGTCGATGAAGAACGGCGCGCCCTGGCGGTGAATGCCGGTCTCTTCGACAAATTGCGCGCCAAATTGTTCGAGCTGTTCGCCTGTCAGATCATGCAGAATTTCGGGATAGCGAGATTGGCCGGTTTGCTTGCCTCGCAAACGGTGTGCCAGCGCAAGGATATTGGGCAGTTCCAGCGTGCCGTCGATTTGCGAATGGCTGGCGAGAATCTGTTCCAGCAGGGTAGAGCCTGCGCGCGGCAGGCCGAGGATGAAGATCGGATCGGGCGCTGTATGCCCCCTATCGCGGTGTTTTGCGAACAGTTCGGGCGTGCAGACCTCGCGCTGGCTGGCCAGCTCGCGGCTCATCGTCTCCGCGCTATAGCGGCTTTGTGCCCGTTTCAGAGCATTGCCTGCGTCATAGAAACGGAAGCTCTGTTCATATTCGCCGCGGTCTTCCAGCGCCTTGCCCAGTGCAAAGGACAGATGAACCCGGTCCATGAAGGCAAGATCGGGGCGAGCAGCTTGCCGGCGCATCGCATCGATCTCGTCAGCGTCAAACCGATATGTCTTGAGATTGGCGAGCGCATAATAGGCATCGCCATGATCGGGCTTGGCCGCGATCGCCGCGTGATAGCTGGCCACCGCATCTTCGGCCTGGCCCACGGTCTTGAGCGCGTGCCCCCGGCTGGTGAGCGTGGCCGGATCGCCGGGCAATTTCTCAAGCACCGCATCGAACAGGGCGAAGGCGCGATCATAGGCGCCGGTCTGCATGCTCTCGATCGCCAGCCTTGACTGGAACACCGGATTGTCAGGATCGCGTGCGTGCAGCGCCTCGGCTTCGGCACAGGCCTTGTCGAACTTCTGCCGGCGGCGAAGAGCATCGATATAGTCCAGCCGCAGCTGGATATTGTCAGGCTCGAACGCGACCGCGCTCTCCAGCAGGAATTCGGCATCGTCGAGTATTCCCAGCTCGATCCCGATCCGCGCCAGCAACCGCATACCTTCGACATTGCGCGGGTTCTGGCGCAGGAAGTGGCGGCAGATCTCCTCTGACCGCAGCAGGCGCCCCTCATGCAGATGATTGGTAACGGCGACTAGCTCGCGCGGAAGCGAGCCGAGCCGTTCGAACTGTGCCGCAGCGCTGGCCGCTTCGGCAGGTCTGCCGAGCTTTCCCAGCAGGTTCGCCTGTTCGCGCCAGCTGGCCGCCAGCGCCGGGTTGAAACGGGTTGCCCGCACAAAGGCGTTAAGCGCGGCCGGTTCGTCCTGGCGGGCAAGCGCCAGATGGCCTTCTTCCTGCCACGCGCGGCCATACTCCGGCATCGCCTGGTGAAGTTCGCGAAGGTATCCGGCCGCTTTATCGTGCTGCTTGAGGTACCGGCAGGCAACCGCCGCCATATATAGCGCTTCGGGATGCGCAGCATCACCGTCCAGAACCGCTTGAGCGTGAGCGAGCCCGCGTTTGAACTCACCGGCTTGCAGAGCGGATTGTGCGGCTTTGAGTTGATCGTCGCGTTCGGCCATTGCCTGTCCCTACAAAGCAAAACGGTGGAGGTGAACCGCCAAGGCTCACCCCCACCGCTTCAAGCGCGTTTACGCAGAGTTCAATAGTCGAACGACACGCGCATGCCCACCGTGAGCGGACGGTTGGTGGTGATGCGCGCCCGGTCGAACACGAAGTTGCCGGAAATCTCGGCCCGTGTGTCGAACAGGTTCTCGCCAAACACTTCGAATTTCCACTGATCGGCGGCGATACCGGCGGAAAGATCGAATACCGTGTAGCTATCGAGTTCAAGCTTGTTGATCTCGATGATGTCGGTGAACTTCGAGGCGGAATAGGAAAGCTGCGGCTGGATATAGGCGCCCAGCGTGCTGCTGAGATCCCATTCATAACGCACCCGCATATTGCCCTGGAACGATGGGGCAAATGCCAGATCCGAACCTTCAACCACATCGTCGGTCGGGGTCAGCACCTCGGTGATCTTGGTGTCGAGCACCGAGAATGCGCCCGCCACTGTCAGGCCCGGCGCGGCATAGGGGGCAAAGGTGAAATCGGCTTCGACACCAAGGATTTCAGCATTCGCCGCATTGTCGGAAAAGAACAGATTGGTGATGCTGGGATCGAAGATGGTCGTCTGCAACCGGCTGATATCGACGAAAAACGCGCTGCCGTTGAAGCGCAATTGGCCATCGGCCATTTCCGTCTTCCAGCCCAGTTCGTAATTCTTCACCTCATCGGTGTCGAGTTCGAACGGCACCGTGAATCCAGTTGCGTTGGTTGCCCCGCCCGGGCGGTTTAGCAGGCCAGGGCGGAAACCCTCTGAATAGGTGGCGTAGAACAGAATATCTTCGCTGGGAGTGAGTGTGACGGTGCCCTTGTAAATCACACCGTCGGTCTTGGCCTTGTCGGGTGCGCGCACGGCGTTGAACACCTGCTGGGCCTGCGTCGCCGAAAGGCCAGCGGCCTGGATGTCGGCCAATGTATCGTCAAGCGTGAAGGTCTGGCGCAATGCCGGATCGCACGATCCAATGAAGGTGAATTCGCCATCGCCATCATACAGATCCGAGATATTGGTCCCGAACGCGTTCTGATCGGTAGCGCTGAAGCTGTTGCAGAACGAACCGTTGGCGCTGCCCTCAAGATCGACCTTGATGTCATAATAGCGTGCGCCAAAGGTCACCGTCAGCAGGTCAGGCACAATGTCCAGGCTCGCTTCACCAAACAGGCCGAGCTGCTTGTCCGTGCGGCGAATGTCGTTGCGGAAAATGACATCGGCCGGGAACGGCCCCGGATCGGTGTTGAAACCGGGGAAGGGGAAGTTCGGCTTGAACGGACCGAACGGATCGGCAAGCACATTGCCTGGATATGCAAAGTCATTGCGCTCCTTGAGCGTAAGATCGCTGTAGAAGCCGCCGGCTGTCACGCGCCAGCGGTTTTCCACCGGCGTGCTGAAGCGCAGTTCCTGGGTGAACACGGTGGTCTTGCTGTCCGAGGACACATAGAGATTGGGGGCCTGGCATGTGCCGCTGGGATCGGCCGCGCCGGGATAGGTCACAGCGCCATCGCAAATATAATAGGGCAGATACTGCCCGGCGAAGAGATAGTCGGAATAATCGACCCGCTGCTGCGTATCACGGTCGGTATAGGCACCGGTATAGACAACATCGAGCATGGCCAGGCGACCTTCGACGGTCCAGCTCGTGTTCGAGAAATCATCTTCCAGGCGGTCGTCTTCGAAACGCTGGATTTCGAGATCGCCGAGCCCGTCAAGTTCTGGATCGGCGAAAAATACGCCGTCGCTTTCCACGCTCTGGCGCGTGTGCGCGAGAGTGACGGTCCAGTCCGGCGTTACTTCCCATAGGGCGGTGGCGCGGAAGCCCGAATATTGCGTGTCGTTGAAGTCATCTTCAACCAGGCTACTATTGTCCGCGTCGATGAAATTGACTGCCGAAAGGTCTGATCCGGCCTGAAAGCCCGCCCGGCCAGCGCTGACCGGCACACCATTGGCGCGCACGGTGCCGGCGCTGCGGAAACGCGCGCTTTCGCTGGCATTGCGCGTGCCTGCGACATTGTCGATGTAGCCGCCCTGGTCATCCAGATAGACGACCCCGCGCAGGGCCAGCGTGTCGCTGACCGGCACATTGACCATGGCTTCCGCCTTGTAGCTGGCTTCCCCGCCCTTGGTGAACGAGACTCCTGCGGTGGCGCTTGCATCGAAGCCCGTAAGGCTGGGCTTGTTGGTGATCAGGCGCACAACACCTGCCTGCGAACTCGCCCCGAACAGCGTGCCTTGCGGCCCGGACAACACCTCGATCCGCGCCATGTCGGCGGCGTAGACATCGAGATTGCGGCCTGGCTGCGCAAGCGGTTGCTCGTCGAGATAGAGAGCGACATTGGGCGCAAGCCCCGCCACGCCGGCGGTGGTCAGATTGGGCGTGGTTGATGCCAGGCCGCGGATATAGATCGTGCTCTGGCCAGGGCCGCTGCCACCGGCCGTAACGGTGGGAAGCTGATCGAGATAGTCTTCGAATGTATTGATATTGAGCTGTTGAAGCTCTTCCTCGCCGATTGCCTGCACGGAAACCGGCACATCCTGCAGGTCTTCGCTGCGCTTCTGCGCAGTCACGACAATCGTCGGCACCCCTCCAGTGCGCTTCGGCTTGGCACCAGCAGGGCCCTGATCCTGGGCCGCAACCGGTGAAGCCATGGCGATGGCAATGGCGCTGATTGATGCGCCGGTGACGAACTGTTTCATTCTTTTGTCCTCTCAAGGCAAACTGTGCGGTCTTGATGGGCGCAGCGTGCGGAACTCACGCCGCCAATATTCACATGAGAATTTTGTGAATTTGAATCGATACCGATCCAATGGATGCGCGAGTTAACAATCCAATGGAGGGATAACCACAGCTTGAGGAGACAAAGTTTCAGAAAGAGTTGGGATGTTGTAAAATAACCACAACATGAAGTAGATATTGATTTTCTCTATGTAGTTTTAATGTAAAAACTACTATATATAGAAAGAGACGTTTTTTGATTGATCAGTCGAAAGAAAACGATAAAATACATTCATGTATACTCAAATATCAAAAAGTTGTTATTTGATTTTAGCAAGTTTTCCGCGGAATCAATCGGGTGTTCTTATTTTGCCGGTTGCCAGTCCTGACAAGCTTCGGCTGTAGTTGGCACGCCATGGTGTTTGCGTATCAGGTCGAAAATGATCGCCTTGACGATCGCAATCGCCATCAGGGCCAGCACAAATGAGAATGGCAACGCGCCGATTATCATCGTGATTCTGATTGCCTCAATGCCGCCCAGCACCAGCATACTGCCCACCATAAATGCCAGTGCTGCGCCCCAGAACATGATGTGATGACGCCTTTGGCCCTCGTCTTCACCGGCACCGTTGATCGTGTTGACGATCAGGATCGCACTATCCGCTGAAGTCACAAGATAAGTCATCAGCAAAACCACCACGATGATCGAGACGGCAAAGGCCATCGCCGGATCGAGCAGTACTGCCAATGTTGCATAGAGCTGGTCCGAGATACCCGTGCCCAAGATTGCACCTTGCGCCGCGCCGCTCAGCTCCAGGTCAATCGCCGTTCCGCCAACAATCGCCATCCAGGCAAAGCACATCAGCGAAGGGATGAGTATCACTCCAAGTACATACTCCCTGACCGTGCGGCCGCGCGAAACCCGGGCAATGAACATTCCTACAAAGGGTGCAAAGGCGATCCACCAGGCCCAATAGAACACCGTCCAGTCAAGCTGCCATTGCTGCAATTGCTCACCGATTGCAGAGCCATCGCTGGTGAAGATGGTCAGCGCCGTAGCTGGCAATGTTCGTAGATAGTCGAACAATCCGGTCACCAGCAGTTCCATGCCAAACAGACCTGAACCAACAAACAGGAACAGTGCCAGAAGAAGGAACGAAAGGCCCATGTTGAGGTTCGACAACCATTTGATGCCGCGGCCAACCCCGGACAACGCACTCAGGGTAGAGGCACCGACAAGCACCAACAGGGCAAGCACTATCGCGGTTACGCTGGCCCGTCCGTCTTCATTTAGCAGCCACTCGCCCATGCCTACCCGGTAGAGCCCCGCTACAAATTGTTCGACCCCAAGCCCCATGGTCACGGCCACACCCAGAATAGTCGCGACGACCGCCACGACATCGACGACATGTCCAGCCAGGCCTGACATCCGCTGCCCGAACAGAGGAACCAGGGCAGATCGGATGGTCAGTGGCAGATTGCGCCGATAGGCCACATATCCGATTGCAAGCCCGACCAGCGCATAAGTTGCCCAGGCGGCAAATCCCCAATGCAGAAAGGTGTAGACATAGGCAGGCCGCACTGCTTCGGCCGAGCGTGCATCGATCGCGCCACGAATAATCTCTGGACTATTGGCAAAATGGGACATCGGCTCGCCAACCGAATAGGTCAGCATGCCGATCCCGATGCCGGCGCCGAACAGCATGGCAAACCACGAAAAGCGCGAGAATTCGGGTTTCTCTCCGGGAGTTCCTATCCGCAAGCTGCCCGATTGCGGCAGGATCGCCAAAACCAGCGCCAGAACCATCAGCAGCGCGACGAGGTAGACATACCAGCTGCGGAAGCTCGAAATGATGTTGGCATTGGCGGCGGTCAGGGCTTCGCTCGCGCTGACAGGGAAAAAGATCGCCCACATGATGAGCAGGGACACGATGATCTTTCCGGGTATCGTCACCTCACGGCTGAAACCGTCGTAAAATCCCCGATTATGGGTCTCGATCGGCAGTTCAATGATGGGTGGTTCAATCGGACGATCCTGGTTTTCCGCCATGTGCTGATCTGATGTTCCTGCTAGCTGAATGGCAAATGCCTCATCGGCTCTGGAAGCAAGCCAATCAGCGTTTACCAATGAAAGATGGGGAACCAGCATAGAAGCCGTTCGGTACAATGCAAACCGGGTGCAGATTCAGAAGCAACGGCCAATGGCATCAAATTGATGGAAAGCCTTCATTTTGGCAGCTGAGCCATTCGGCACCTGGCCGAGATGGCGGCGATGCGCTCGAGGCAGTCCGCTGTCTTCGAGAAGAGCGAGCAATGGAGCTGACCGAGGCGCAGGTCCCCCTCGCCGAGGTGGGTGGGCATCTGCCCAGCTAAGGATCTGAAAAAGATGGTGGGCGCGGCAAGGATTGAACTTGCGACCCCACCCGTGTGAAGGGTGTGCTCTACCACTGAGCTACGCGCCCGTCCGCCTGGACAGGCGCGCGCCATTGCCATGCAGCGCGCCGATTGGCAAGCGCTCTGTTGCCGCTGTGCGGGCGCTAGCGCGCGATCAGCCGCCCTAGCATAGCGAGCCAGCCAGTGATGCCGATTTCAGGAGCTGCGCGCGCTTCGCGCGGGCATTCAAGGCAATAGGCCTGAACGCCCTGGACTCGCGCCAGCCGGTCAAGGTCGGTGGCGATCTGTGCGAATGTGGCGCTGCGCTGCCGCGCCATCAGGCCGAACAGATCGGCCTGGCCGCCGCTATCCTCGGCATTGTCGACCAGTAGTTGGCGGATCAGTGAATCATAGCTCGAAGGCGGCGTGCCCAACCGCTTGGCGTGCCATTTGCCCTTGTCGAGCTTGGCTTGTTTGGCCGCCCATTCGAGCGCGTCCTCAAGCCCGCCGAACTGATCCACCAGGCCCAGCTGGCGCGCGCTGCCGCCATCCCACACCCGGCCCTGCGCGATCCGGTCGACCTCCTGGGTCGAGATTCCGCGCCCGTCCGAAACATGGCGCAGGAAATCCGCGTAGCTGTCTTCCACCGAGGCTTGGAGGATCGCGTCGACTTCAGGGGTGAAGCCGGCGATGAGATCGGGCTGGCCCGAAAGCGGCGTGGTGCGCACGCCATCGGCATTGATGCCAAAGCGCGCCGCCGTGTCCTCGAAGGTAGGGATAACCGCGAAGACACCAATCGAGCCGGTAATGGTTTCGGGCTGGGCGAAGATGCGGTCGCCAGTGGTGGCAATCGAATAGCCCGCGCTGGCCGCGACATTGCCCATCGATACGGCGATCGGGATGCCCTTGGCCTTGTGGCGCAGGATTGCGCGCCTGATTTGCTCCGACGCGGTAACAGAGCCGCCGGGCGTATCGATCCGCACCACCAGCGCGGCGAGATCAGCATTCAGCGCATCGTCGAGCAGATCGGCGATCCGGTCGCCGCCTGCGGTGCCGGGGCCAGCCTCGCCGTCAACCACTTCGCCGGCCACGGTAATGATGCCAATTGCCTTGCCGCTGCGATCACTCCCGATGTCGGCCAGATAGGGCTTGAGCTCGGTTGAGGCGAAAGCGCCGGGCGCATCGCTCCAGCTGTCTTCCCCGGCCAGTTCCGCTACGCGGGCGCCCCACTGGGTGCGGTCGCCCAGCTTGTCGACCAGCCCGGCGTTAAGCGCCGCCTGGGCCAGGTCGCCCCTTGCGGACTGAACCCAGGCCACCGGATCGCCGGTCACAAGGTCAAGCTGGGCGGCAGCGCGCGCTTTCTTGACATTGGCTTGCCACTCTTCCCACAGCGCGCCGTAAAGCGCGGCCATGTTTTCGCGCGCCGGTTCGGAGAAGTTGCTGCGCGTATAGGGCTCGGTCGCGGCCTTGAAAGTGCCCACGCGATAGACCCGGGCGTTGACGCCATATTCCTTGAGCAAATCACCATAGAACAGATAGGATCCGCCCGGGCCGGCCACGATGGCCCCGCCAATGGGATCGACCCATACCTCGCTGGCGTGTGCGGCCAGATGCAAACCGTCGTCGGCATAGGCGAAGGAATAGGTCAGCACCGGCTTGCCGGCATCACGCACCCGCGCCATCGCCTCGCCCACTTCCTGCAGGTGGACCTGGCCGCCGCCAAGAAAGCGCGACAGATCGATGGCGACTGCCTTGATCCGATCGTCGCCAGCCGCAGCGTCAAGTGCACTGACCAGCTCGCCTACCTCGTATTCGGCCACCGGCGCTTGCTGTGACAACAGCGCCTGTAGCGGGTCGAACGTGGCACGTTCTTCCACCACATAACCGTCAAGCTCGATCAGCAACGCGCCATCGCGCACCGTGCCAGGGCTGGGCCGCGCTGAAAGCACTGCAAACAGCAGCGCAAAGAACAGCAGCATGAACAGCAGGACCAGGCCGTCCTTGATCCCGACCAGCAACCGCCAAACCTTGCCTGCAAAGCTCATAATTCGTGCATTCCCTTGCTTCTGCCCGCCAAGTTAGGCGCGATTGCGCAAACTTCCACTCAATTCGGGCCAGGAAATGGTTGAGCGAACGAAATGTCTCGTCGAACAACTTCCGGAGTGGAAAAGGTGGAAACGCACTGGACGGTTGGTTAAATCCAACTTACAGACCGATGCCATGCAAGACCTGCTCCACGAAATTGAAGCATTTTGCCTTCGCCATGAATTGTCCGAGACCCGCTTTGGCGAGTTGGCGCTCAATGATAAACCGTTCGTGTCACAGCTCAAGGCGGGGCGTGATCTGCGCAGCAGCACCGCAGTCCGGTTGCGTGAATTCATGGCCGAATATGAACAGAACCAGGCCGCGAGCTGCAGGAATTCCAGCCGCTATCCTGCGGGTAGGCTGGCCTTTCCGCATCGCGACCTGCTCGGCATCGCGCAGCTTGAGCGGCACGAAATCCTTTATGTGCTCGATCAGGCCGAACCCTGGATCGAACTCAACCGCCGCAGTTCGAAGCATGATGATCTGCTTTCCGGCCTCACCATCATCAACGCCTTCTTCGAGAATTCGACCCGTACGCTGCTGAGCTTCGAAATAGCGGGCAAGCGGCTGGGGGCAGACGTGGTCAACATGCATGCCGCGCAGTCCAGCGTGAAGAAGGGCGAAACGTTGATCGACACCGCCATCACGCTCAATGCCATGCGCGCCGATGCGATCGTGATCCGCCATGGATCGAGCGGGGCCACGCAGCTGATCGCGAGCAAGGTCGATTGCCCGGTCCTCAATGCAGGCGACGGGCAGCATGAACATCCTACGCAGGCGTTGCTCGATGCGCTTGCGCTGCGCCGCGCCTTGCGGGCGAGGGGCGAGAAGGCAGAGGATTTCACCGGCCTGACGGTCACAATCTGCGGCGATATATTGCACAGCCGCGTCGCGCGCTCGAACCTGCTGTGCCTGCAGGCGCTGGGTGCCTCAGTCCGCCTGTGCGCGCCCCCGGCGCTGATGCCTGCGGGCGTCGAGGCGTTGGGGGCAGAGCCGTTCCATGATTTCGATGCCGCGCTGGTCGGCAGTGACGTGGTGATGATGCTGCGCCTCCAGACCGAACGGATGCAGGGCCAGTTCATTCCCTCCGCGCGCGAATACCATCACCTCTACGGCCTCACCAAAGAGCGTCTGTCACGCGCCGCGCCCGATGCGCTGGTGATGCATCCCGGGCCGATGAACCGCGGGGTGGAGATCGACAGCGATGTAGCCGATATGCTCGATCGTTCGATCATCACCCGCCAGGTCGAAATGGGCGTGGCGGTGCGCATGGCCTGCCTCGACATACTCACCCGGCGCGCGCGGCAGGTGGAGGGCTGGGCATGAAGCAGCAGGCCCCCCTCACGATCCGGAACGGCCGCCTGGTCACGCCCGGGGGCGTTAGCCAAGGCGCCATTCGGCTGGTCGAAGGGCAGATCGCGGCGGTTGGTGAAGTCGCGGCGCAGGAAGGCGACGAGGTGATCGACGCGAACGGCCAACTGGTCACGCCCGGCCTGGTCGATCTGGGCGTGTTCGCGGTCGACAAGCCGGCCTTCCATTTTGGCGGGATCACGCGTGCAGCGTTGATGCCTGACCAGTCTCCCACGCTCGACCTGCCCAGCCGGGTCAGCTACATCGCCAAGAGCGGCAAGCCCGATCTGTGGGTGCATCCTCTGGCGGCGGCGACGCGGGCGCTGGAGGGACGCGAGCTGGCCGAAATCGGCCTGATGAAGGAGGCGGGTGCACGCGGGGTTGCAACCGGGCGGCGCTGGATCGCCGATAGCGGCGTGATGCTGCGGCTGCTACAATATGCCGCCATGCTCGATCTGGTGGTGGTGAGCCATGCCGAGGATGCCGGTTTGGTTGGTGATGCGGCCGCAACTGCCGGTGAAATGGCGACACGGCTCGGTTTGCCGAGTGCGCCATCCGGCGCTGAGGCGCTGGCGGTGGCGCGCGATATCGCGCTGGCCGAGATGAGCGGGGCGCGGCTGCATTTCCGCCAGATCACGACTGCCGCCGCGCTTGAACTGGTGCGTGCGGCCAAGGCTCGCAGCGTGCCTGTGACTGCGGGCGTCACCCCGGCGCATTTCATGCTTTCGGATCTCGCGACCGGCGATTTCCGTACCTTCGCCCGGCTTTCACCCCCGCTCCGCAGCGAGGCCGATCGGCAGGCGGTGATCGCAGCGATTGGCGATGGCACGATCGACGTGATCGCGTCTGGCCACGATCCGCGCGGGCCGGAAGACAAGCGGCTGCCCTTTGCCGATGCCGAACCGGGCATGGCCGGGGCCGAGACGCTGCTGGCGATGGTGCTTACGCTGGTGCGCGACGGGGTGATCGACATGAGCCGCGCATTTGCGCTGATGGCGGGTAACCCGGCCGCGCTGCTCGGTGTCGAGGCGGGCCTGCTGGTGCAGGGATATGAAGGCGATGTTGCGCTGGTCGATCCCGACAAGCCATGGATCGTCGACAGCGGCAAGATGGCCGCGAGCGCGGGCAATACGCCGTTCGACGGTCAGCCCGCGCAGGGACGAGCCACCGCGCTGTGGAAAGGCGGGGTGCGCGTGGGCGACTGAGAGCGCTTCCCATCGCCCGCCAAATTGCGCTATGCTCATAACCAAGGTCGCGTCCTTTTGGGGGAGGGGATATGGCGACCCAAGTAGAAGCGGCCTATGCCAGCGCCAGCGCTGGCCAGGCAAGCTCGCTGATATCGTTCGTTGATCGCTGGATTTACGTTTTCATGGCCGCACTGTTGATTGCGGTCGTACTTGTAGGCTTTGTGCCTGATTCCTTGGCAAAGATCGCTGCAGTAGAAGCCGGCCAACGACCACCTTTCCCGCTTGCCTTGCATGCTCACGCTGTCCTGATGGGCAGTTGGATGCTTCTGCTTCTGGCTCAGACTACCTTGATGGCTACGGGGCGCAGGCAATGGCATATGCAGCTTGGCGTGGCGGGTATGGTGCTCGCGCCGGCGCTGGTCATCGCCGGGGTCGTGCTGGTGCCAACCAATATCCGCTCGTTCCTGGCATTTACCGCTGACGCGCCAGCCGAGGTGCAGCTGCAAGTGCAGGGTTTCCTTGATTTCATGACGGACATAGCCTTGTTGCAGCTCAGGGCTGGAGTATGCTTCCTGCTGCTGGTGTATCTGGCCTTGAGGGCACGCAAGCGGGACTCAGGGTTACACAAGCGGTTGATAATCCTGGCAACGATCGTACCGATGCCCGCCGCTCTCGATCGCATGCCGTTTCTATACCACTCCTTGCCGGAATCACCGCTCACGGCTGACATCTGGCCGCTGTTCTGCATCGCGCCGATGTTCCTGTGGGACCTCTACCGCCAGCGTTCGATCCACAAAGCCTACTGGATTTACGCCGCCGTGATGATTCCGACCGGTATTGCGCTCAATCTTTTGTGGGGGTCACAGTGGTGGCACTCGGTCGCCCCGCAATACCTCTACGGTTGACAAGAAAAGCCCCCGGAACCTTGCGGTGCCGGGGGTGATCTTGCTGAAGTGTCGGGAGGAGATCAGTCAGCGAGAAGAAGCAACGCGGATGCCGCGATCCACGGCGCCGGGCAGCGGGCGGCTTTCGGCATAGGCAATACAGCCCCTGCCACCGGCCTTGACCGTACCGCACATCGCGCTGGCGCTGCGTGCACCGAATCCGGCGGCGGCAACGCGGAAGTAGGTCTTGCCCATCACCACCGCTTCGGTGATCACAACGTCGCGGCCAGACAATTCGGGATAGCGCTTCTGATAAATGGTCCAGGCTCGATCGGCATGCTCGCGGCTTGAGAAACTCCCCAGCTGCACAAGGTGCGTACCTTTGCCGCTGTCAGCCGTGGCGGCCATGCGGCGCTGTGACGAACTGGGTGCAAGGGGCGACTTCGCAGCAGGCTTGCTGGTTTCAGCCGACTTATAGTTTGCCGGAAGCGGTTGCACGACCGGCCCCTTGGCCGCGTGCGCGCGGGTGGCAACGGCGGCGGGTTCGGACGGAGCAAAGCTCTGATTCTGGGCGAATGCCACCGCAACGCTTTGCGCCGGGGCGGGTTCGCGCTGCGGCACTGGGCCGGGTTCGGGTGAGGGTTGCACGGCCGGTTCGATGGAAGCGAGTTCGCCCCCGGCACCGGTATCAACAACCGGCGTTTCGACACTGGAAGCAGCATCAGCCACCATCGCGCCATGGCTGGGGAAATTGGCCAGAGCCAGCTGCGCCGGCTGCCCGCCATCATAGGTCGGTTCGACCTGGAGCAGCCCGGCAACGCGGGACTGGAATTGTTCAGGCGCGGCAGTTTGCGCCCACTCGGCGATCCGGTCGGAAACCATATCGGCGGGCACATCTTCGGCCACCATGATGCGCGCGGCGCGCCAATTACCCTGAAGGGCATAGGCATAGGCGAGGTTCTGGCGCACCTTCGGGGTGGACTGGCCGGCTCGCAGCGCGTCTGAAAGCACCGCAACGCCGCGATTTGGGTTGCCCGCCAGCGCAAGCGCCAGGCCCATATCAGCCGGATCGATATCGGCTTCCGCCCGGTCGAGCGCGGCGACAGCTTCGTGGCTGTTACCCAGCGCGATCTGTGCCAGGGCATAGCTCAACGCGGTGCGGGGATTGTTGTCGCCCAGTTCGATCGCATCGGAGAAGCTGGTGGCGGCGGCCTGGAATCGACCGGCTTCAAGATAGGCGGCGCCAAGCAGGGCGCGCATCTGTGCATTGCGCGGATCGGCCAGAACGGCACTTTCTGCATGTGCCACAGCCTTGCTGGCATGGCCCTTTTCCAGTGCGACCTGTGCCTTGGCCATCGAAGCCTGTGCAGGCGGAGCAGTCGAAGTGGCGCAGCCTGACAGCGCGATGCTGACGAGTGCAGTGCTGAGCGCAAGTGCGATCTTGGGCTTGTTGGTAGCGGTGTGGCTCATTGGGTTATCCCCTCAGTCAACGCATTTCCGGTCACTTGCGCGTCATTTTTGCGGCAAGCGCATCCAGGTCTTCGAATTCTGCAAGCAGGCTATCGAGCGCATCGGTTACGATTTGCTGCGCGCTTTCACCTTTGATGGTGGCGGCGAGGCGAAGCTTCAGGTGGCGTTCTGCATCAAGCCGCAATGTAAACGCCGCGCGTTTGCCGCGTTTCAGTGCCGAGCTGCGCGTAGCAGCCGGCCTGGCTTTCTTCGTCGCAAGTGTGACCATCGGCGCTTCGTCATTTGAAGCGGCATTGATCGGCACGACATTGGTGCCGTCATCCTGCCCCATATCGTTCCAGCCCAGATCTTCCAGATTGGTAGCCTCGCCGGCTGGAATTGGCCCAAGCTGCGGGCGCATCGCGGGCTTGGCGCCACCTTTGCGGGCCAGCAGCGCTGGATTGAGGGAAGCAAAGCTGGCTTCGGTCATCTTGCGCGCTCCTTATTGAGCGACGCGGCGGCCAAAGCCGCCAGCTGGACGGTTCACACCTGGCATTTGTGATTGCGACCCCGGGGCCGCAAAGACGGTGCGGCGGAAATTCTTTTCGAGCCGGTCGGAGATGTATTTCCACAGCGCGGTCACTTCAGCTGCGCTGCGGCCTTCGGGATCGACTTCCATCACCGTGCGGCCATCGATCATCGAGGCGGCAAAGTCGGTGCGATGGTGAAGCGTGATCGGGGCTACGGTGCCATGCTGTGACAGCGCAACGGCAGCTTCCGAGGTGATCTTTGCCTTGGGCGTAGCTGCGTTGACCACGAACACCAGTGGCTTGCCGGCCCGTTCACACAGGTCAACCGTCGCACCCACGGCGCGCAGATCGTGCGGGCTGGGGCGGGTCGGCACAACAATCAGCTCAGCCACTGAAATGACTGACTGGATCGCCATGGTGATTGCCGGCGGCGTATCGATTACTGCCAGCTTGAAGCCCTGCTGGCGCAGTACCTGCAGGTCGTTGGCAAGGCGAGCGACGGTGGTCTGGGCGAAAGCAGGGTATTCTGCTTCGCGCTCGTTCCACCAATCGGCAAGCGAGCCTTGCGGATCGATATCGATCAACACGACAGGTCCGGCGCCAGCACGCTGGGCCTGGACTGCCAGATGTCCGGACAGGGTCGTCTTGCCCGATCCGCCTTTCTGCGATGCCAATGCTAGTACACGCAACGCTGGTCCCCCTATAAGGCCAAATTCACCCGCAAGCGGGCACTTCCGTTCCACCGGGATCGCAGGATACCCCTAATTTTGGGTTAACGTCGGCGCTCAAATCCGCTTTGCGGTTAAGATCGGAGCATCAAGAAAAGCAACGGAGCCTTGCCTCCTTCTTGTGTCGGGCTAGCTGTGATACGGGGCTCTATCGGGATGCTTCGCAGGGGGAACGGGTGGGCGATCTGGACAGTCTGGAAAATGGGCAGGCGGCGGCACCGCTGCAACCTGCCACTTCGAACGAGCGGATCGCCAGCCTGGATTTCATCCGCGGCATCGCCGTGATGGGAATCCTGGCGGCGAATATCGTGGCCTTCGGCCAGCCTTTCGGCGCCTATATGTATCCGGCGGGCTTCCTCACCGAACATGGCGTCACTTCGGACTGGCTGTGGGCGGCGCAATTTGTGCTTGTCGATGGCAAGATGCGGGGGCTGTTCACGCTGCTGTTCGGGGCCGGGACGATGCTGTTCATGGAGCGGGCCTGGGCGCGCGGCGCCACGCGCTGGCTGCAGGCGCGGCGATTGTTCTGGCTGGGCGTCTTCGGCCTGGTCCACTTTTTCTTCATCTGGCGCGGGGACATACTGTTTTACTACGCGGTGATCGGCCTGGCGGTGCTGCTAATGGTCGGCTGGCAGGCGCAAACCCAGCTCAAGGTCGGAATATGGGGCTATCTCGCCGGCGCTTTCATGTACGCGGTGATGATGGCGCCGCTGCCGCTGGTGGCGGACACGGACCTGGGCGAGCAGGCAAACTTCAGCGAGATGCGCGCGGAGCTCGAGGGTGCCAAGCAGGAGGCACTGGCCGATGACGTGATTGAAACAGAAATCGTGCAATCGGGCGATTACGCGGGATATGTCGTGCATCGGTTCAAGGAGCATGGCTCTGAGCCAGTCGCCAATATCGCGCTGTTCTTCATGGAAACCTTGCCGCTGATGCTGATTGGCATGGCGCTTTACCGCATGGGTCTGTTCAGCGGCGAGTTCGATCCCGGGAAGCAGCGCCGCTGGGGCTGGACCGGGGTTATTGTGGGCGGCGCGCTTCACCTGATCATCGCGCTGTGGGCCATGGCAGGCGGTTTGACCTATTACGGGACCCTGGCGGCCTTCGTCGGGATCAGTCCGGTGCCTCGGCTGGTGATGGTGTTGGGATTGGCCGCGCTGCTATCGCTCTATGCGCCGCGTGCGACCGGCTGGTTGGGGCAGCGGATTTCGGCTGCGGGCCGGGCGGCCTTCAGCAATTACCTGGGCACGTCGATCGTGATGCTGTTCGTCTTTCACGGCTGGGCGCTGGGCCTGTTCGGCAGGCTCGATCGCCCGCAGCTCTACCTGGTGGTGGCGGTGACCTGGGTGTTGATGCTGTTGTGGTCGAAGCCATGGCTGGACCGGTTCCGTTATGGCCCGCTCGAATGGCTGTGGCGCTGCCTGACCTATGGCAGGATTTTTGCCATGCGGCGCTGACAGCGCTTGCTATTGCGAATAATTCGCATAAATTGGTGTTTGCGAATCGCTCGCAGGAGAACACAGCCGATGTATGTCTGCATCTGCAATGCCATCAGGGAAGCAGAGCTGCGCCGCGTTGCGCAGCACGTGGTCGGCGATGCCGAAGCGGCCTATGCGGCGCTGGGAAAACAGCCCAATTGCCGCCAGTGCTTGGTCGAAGCCGAAGACATCCTGCTTGAAGAGCGCGCATGCGGTCTGCGATCCGTCGCGGCCTGAGCCTGAATTTCTCACAAGGCGCGGAATACCGGCGGCTGGCGGACTGCATGGCTTGCCAATCCTGCCTGCGCCCCGCATAATTGTGCCCGACCCGCTTCAGCTATAGGAGATGCGCCGTGAAGGGCGATGCCACTGTCATAAAGTTCCTCAACAAGGCACTGACAAACGAGCTGACCGCGATCAACCAGTATTGGCTGCACTACCGCGTGCTGCATGATTGGGGTGTTACCCGCCTGGCCGAATATGAGCGGCACGAATCGATTGACGAGATGAAGCATGCCGATCAGCTTGCCGAGCGGATATTGTTTCTGGGCGCTCTGCCCAATTTCCAGGCGATCCACAAACTCAAGGTGGGCGAGACGGTGGAGGAGATCCTCAAGGCCGATCTCGCTGTCGAGCTGGAAGCGATCCCGCTGCTCAAGGATGCGATCGCGCATTGCGAGAAGGTGCGTGACTATGTCAGCCGCGACTTGTTTGCGGGCATCCTCCAAAGTGAAGAGGAGCATGTCGATTTCCTTGAAACCCAGTTCGACATGATCGAACGTATGGGCCTGGAAAACTATGTTCAGCTGCAGAGCAAGCCAGCTGAAGGTTGAGCCCGCTTAAACCGTGCGGTGTTCTGGCAGCGGCCAGCGCCGGCGGCAGCTACTTCGTTGAGTTATCAGTTTGACTCTGCAACGAATCAGGCCCAGCTTCGACTCTGGGTGCGTGCAAATGCAAAACGGGGTCGTACACCATCCAGCTTTCGGGTCGCAGTCACCTGAAACGAATGGGGTACAAAATGAAATTTCTGAAATCGATCGGGCTTGGAACCGTGGCTGCCGCGGCAATGGCTCTCTCAACACCTGCCGCAGCCCAGCTGCAGGAATGGAAAGACTACACGCCGCAAAAGGAAGTGGTCGAACTGACATATGTCAAGGTCGACGAAGGGCAGCTTAACACCTATCTTGAAGGCTTGCGGCAAACCTGGGTCAGGGCCAATGAAGCGGCCAAGTCGATCGGCCAGGTTTCGTCCTACGGCATCTATGTGGTGCCCTATGGCAGCAACGAAGTGAACCTGGTGCTGCGGATAACTTATCCCAGCATGGCTTCGCTCGATGCCGATAAGGCGGAATATGACAAGTTCATGGATGCGTGGGGCAAAGCGCACCAGGCATCCAGTAACAAGACCGTGCTCGAGCTTTACAACAAGATCCGCGAGATCAAGGGCACTTATGTGCTGCGCGAATTGAAGATGAAATAAGCGTAGCGGCCTTTGAGGTCGGAATTTTGGGGCGGGGCGCCGTGCGCTTCGCCCCTTATTCTTGCCCTTGATCAACCGCGCCGGTCGTGGGCTCGCATTCTTGAGCGGCTTCGGCCTCTGCCCGCGCATCGTGGCCGCGCGCCGCGACCAGCGTTTCGAGCACGAAATGCACCAGTGCGGTGATCAGCAGAGCCATGGTCATGATCCAGGACACTGCAGTCAGCGTTCCGATCTGCGGCTTGATGAAAGCACTGATGAACAGCAGCGCTATCACCACGCAGATAATCAGCGCTGCCGAGGTCGAGAATACCACTGCACGCTGGGCCAGCTGGCGGCGTCGCTCGAGCCAGGCGAGTTCGCGCGTGGCGCGCGGGTTCCGTTTTCTCTTTGTGCGAGCCTCAAGCCGCTCGATCCGTTCCGCCACCCAGATCAGTCGGCTCATCATTACGTTCATGATCGCGCCGATGCCCGCGAGCAGGAAGGCTGGGGCGAGGCTGAGGCGCACGATTTCCTGCACGCGCACAGTGCTGGATGTGCGTTCGAGCAGTTCCACGGCAAGGTTAACGTTACTGGCGAGAAAATCGAACAACATCACCCATTACCCGCTGAAATTTCCGCCACCGCCCTTGTTGGCATTGAAAGGGTTCTTGGGGCTTCGCAGCAGCAACCGCACCGGCACAGCATCAAAGCCCAGCTTTGCGCGGATCGAATTCACCAGATAGCGTTCATAGCTTGTGGGAAGGGATTCCAGCCGCGTGCCGAAAATAACGAACCGCGGCGGCCGGGTGCCGGCCTGGGTGATATAACGCAGCTTGATCCGGCGGCCACCGGGCGCGGGCGGCGGATTGGCCTCCAGCGCATCGTCAAACCAGCGGTTGAGCGCTGCGGTTGGCACGCGTTTGCTCCAGCTGTCGCGGATTTCAAAGGCCGCGCGCAGCATATCGTCCAGGCCCTTGCCGGTCTTGGCGGATACGGCGAACAGCGGCAGGCCGCGCACCTGCGCCAATCCGTCGTCAAGTGCGCCGCGAATGCCGTTGAACAGCTTTGAGGCGTCTTCGTGCCCAGTCTGACCAGCAACGTCCCACTTGTTGATCGCCACCATCAGCGCGCGGCCTTCTTGCAACACCATGTCGGCGATCTTGAGGTCCTGATGCTCCAGCCCCTGCGTCGCATCGAGCAGCAGCACCACCACTTCGGCAAAATCGACCGCGCGGCGGGCATCGGCGACGCTGAGCTTCTCCAGCTTTTCGACGACATTGCGCTTCTTACGCATACCGGCAGTGTCGATCAGGCGGACGTCGCGCGTCTCGCCGCTCTTCGGATCGGTCCATTGCCAGTCAACCGCAATCGAATCGCGGGTAATCCCGGCTTCCGGGCCGGTCAGCAACCGCTCTTGACCCAGCAGGCGATTGATCAGTGTTGACTTGCCCGCATTGGGTCTGCCAACGATGGCCAGTTTGAGTGGACCAAGCGGTGCATCCTCATCTTCGCTGGCTGCAAACTCCGCTTCCGCCTCGGCAGCGTCTGCCTTCTCGCCGATAATCGGCCACAGCGCGCCAAACAGGTCCGCCACCCCTTCGCCGTGCTCGGCGGAAAGCGCAACCGGTTCGCCCAGGCCAAGCGAATAGCTTTCATATACGCCCGCTTCGCCCGCCCTGCCTTCGGCCTTGTTGGCCACCAGCACCACGGGAATATCCTGTTCGCGCAGCCAGCGTGCGATTTCCTCGTCAAGCGGTGTGATGCCAGCGCGCGCATCGATCACGAACAGCGCCGCATCCGCGCCTTCCAGGCTTACCTCCGTCTGCGCGCGCATCCGGCCGGGCAGCGAGTCCGCATCCTCGTCTTCCCAGCCTGCCGTATCGACCACGGTGAATGCCATGCCGGCCACTTCGGCATTGCCCATGCGGCGGTCGCGCGTCACCCCCGGCTGGTCATCGACCAGCGCAAGCTTCTTGCCCACCAGCCGGTTGAACAGCGTGGACTTGCCGACATTGGGGCGGCCGATAATGATGACCTGTGGTTTCATGTGCGCCTGCAAGTGGCCCTTAACCTGCCACTTGGCAAGCCAAGCGCAAGATCAGCCCTTTTTTGCGACCGGCGGGCTCTCGCCCAGGTCTTCGTACCAGGCTTCGACCGGACCATTAAGCCTGATCGTCAGCGGGTTGCCCTTGCGGTCCATCGTCTTGCCGGCCTGAACGCGTACCCAACCCTCGGAAATGCAATATTCCTCGATGTCGGTCCGCACCCGGTCCTTGAAGCGAATGCCGATGCCGCGCTGCAGCTTGTCGGCATCAAAATATTCACTGCGCGGGTTGACCGACAGGCGGTTGGGCGGGGTGTCTTGTGCGGGTTTCTCAGTCATGCGCGGCCCTTAGTCGCGTCGAGACGACCAAACAAGCGGCTTCCGCTTGCCCTTTCGCGCCTGCACGACTAATGGCGCTCCCCTACACGCGTTGCGGGCTGTTTCTGCGCGCGCGGCTTCGTTCGGGCTAGCGGGCGTGGCGGAATTGGTAGACGCGCTGGTTTTAGGTACCAGTATCGCAAGATGTGGGGGTTCGAGTCCCTTCGCCCGCACCAGTTCGCCCGGACGTAGCTATGTTATAGCGAAATTGTTGAAAAGGCTTCAGTTTAAATCCCATGAAGATCAAGGAAACCACCAACAACGGGCTCAAGCGCGCCTACCAGCTCACCATCGTGGCGGGCGATATCGCCGCCAAGATCGATGCCGAGATCAAGAAGATCGCGCCGCAAGTGAAAATGCCGGGCTTTCGCCCAGGCAAGGTCCCGGCGAATCTCGTCAGGAAGATGCATGGGGAACAGCTGCACGCGCAGACTGTGAACGATGTGATCCGCGAATCGGTCGACCAGCTGATGAAGGACAAGGCGCTGCGGCCCGCCATGCAGCCCAGAATCGAGCTTGGCGAAGGTTACGAAGAAGGCAAGGATGCGGAAATCCTGGTCGAGCTTGAAGTGCTGCCCACGGTCGAGGCACCTTCGCTCGATGGCCTGAAGCTTGAGCGCCTGATTGTCCCGGTGGCTGATGAGACGGTGGATGAAGCGCTGCAGGGCATTGCCGGGCAGAACAAGAGCTACAAGGATGCCGCCAAGAACAAGAAAGCGGCTGAAGGCGACCAGCTTATCATCGATTTCGTCGGCAAGCTGAACGGCGAGGAATTCGAAGGCGGCAAGGCTGAGGACGCAGCACTGGTGATCGGTTCGGGCCAGTTCATTCCCGGCTTCGAAGATCAACTGGTGGGTGTGAAAACGGGCGATACCAGAACCATCAAGGTCACCTTCCCTGACGATTACCCGGCGGAAAACCTCAAGGGCCAGGAAGCCGAATTCGACATCACTGTGAAGCAGGTGAAGGTCGAAACCGAAACCAAGGTGGATGAAGATTTCGCCACCTCACTGGGCCTCGACAGCCTCGACAAGCTCAAGGAACTGGTCCGCGGCCAGCTGGAACAGCAAACCGCCGGGCTCACCCGTACGCAAATGAAACGTCAGCTGCTTGACGCGCTGGCCGCTGGCCATGACTTCGAAGTGCCACAGGGCATGGTCAATGCCGAATTCGAACAGATTTGGGCGCAGCTGCAGCAGGAAGCCTCGCGCGAGGAAAATCCGCAGGATGCGCTCAAGGAAATCCAGAACGAACGCGATGAATATCGCTCGATTGCCGAACGCCGCGTGCGTTTGGGCCTGTTGCTGAGTGAAATCGGCCAGGCCAATGGCGTCGAAGTGACGGCGCAGGAAATGAGCATGCTGATCCAGCAGGCGGCGCAACAGTACCGCCCCGAAGATCGCGATCGTTTCGTGCAATATGTCCAGCAGGAGCCGATGGCTGCTGCTCAATTGCGCGCGCCGCTCTATGAAGACAAGGTGGTCGATTTCCTGTTCGACAAGGCCGAGATCACCGAGCGTGAAGTGACACAGGAAGAGCTGGAAGCGGCCATCGAAGCCGAGGAAACTGCCGAACCGAAGCCGGCTGCGAAGAAGAAGGTTGCAGCCAAGAAGAAGGCCCCGGCCAAGAAAGCCGACGACAAGGCGCCGGCTGAAAAGAAGGCGCCAGCCAAAAAGGCTGCGGAAGCAAAGCCTGCCGCCAAGAAGGCTCCGGCCAAGGCGGCAGCTGAAAAGAAGGCGGCTGACAAGACGCCCGCTGCCAAGTCGGCCGCGGCTAAGAAGCCTGCCGCTGAAAAGGCTGCACCCAAGAAAGCGGCGCCCAAGAAGGCTCCTGCCAAAACGGCCGCCAAGAAGTAATCAGCTGCGCGGCTGGCGGGGGATCACTCTGCCGGTTGCCAAGGTCTGAATGAGGGCGCGGGCAGCGGTGCTGTTCGCGCCCTTTCATATGCCGCACCGGCTTTCAGCACGGCATGATCCTGCCACTTGCCGGCAAAGATGCTGAGCCCCACAGGCAGGCGCTCAACCGCCCCCATCGGCACGGTCAGATGCGGATAGCCCGCGATCGCAGGAAGCGATCCCGCACCGATACCGCCACCGTAATTGTCGCCATTGACGAGATCGGTCGACCACGCCGGGCCGGTGGTCGGCGCGATCAGGAACTGCACATCATGCTCCGCCATCAGGCGGTCGATCCCGTTTTCGCGGGTTGCCTTGAGGATTGCCTCAAGCGCTTCCCGGTAGGCAATTTCATCCGTTGTTTCGAGCGCTTGTTCAAACAGGTCCTGCCCGAACCAGCGCATTTCCGCTTCGGCATTGGCCCTGTTGAAGGAGACCAGATCGGCGAGTGTGTCTGGCATAGCCGGATCGGTAAGAGTGCCGAGGTAGGCGTTCATATCGCGCTGCAATTCGTAAAGCAGCACCGTGAGCGAGCGCTCCCAGAATCCCTCGGGCCAATCATACTCGATCGGGACCAGCTCTGCGCCAGCACGTTCCAGATCCGCTTTCGCCTGCTCGAACAGTGCCGTGACGCCCGGATGCGAACCGACCTGGCTGGTCATCACACCTATCCGCACGCCTTCAAGCGAATAGTCAGCCAGCCCGGCGGTAAAATCGGTGGCATGTCGATCCGCTTCGGCCGTTGCCGGATCGGCCGGATCGCTGCCTGCCATCGCGCCGAGCAGTTGCGCCGCAGCCTCGACGCTGCGCGCCATCGGCCCGGCAGTGTCCTGAGTCGCGCTGATCGGCACCACATGAGTGCGACTGACCATGCCAACCGTGGGCTTGAATCCGACGATGCCGTTGACGCTGGCCGGGCAGGTAATCGAGCCATTGGTTTCGGTGCCGATCGCCGTCCAGGCAAAGCCCGCCGCCACCGCGGCCCCGCTTCCTGAAGAGGAGCCGCAGGTATTTCGGTCTGTCGCATGCGGATTGCGGGTGAGGCCGCCAATCGCGCTCCACCCGCTGGTCGAATTGTTGCTGCGGATATTGGCCCATTCGGAAAGGTTGGTCTTGCCCAGTATCACGCCACCCGCCGTGCGCAGGCGGGCGATCAGTGGCGCGTCGCGGCCGGTTGCATTGTCCCTGAGCGCCAGCGAACCGGCGGTGGTGGGCCATTCGCGCGTTTCGATATTGTCCTTGACCAGCACCGTTCGCCCGGCGAGCGGCAGCCCCGCCTGCTTGGCCTTGAATGCTTCGCCCATCGCATCGGGATTCATGGCAATGACTGCATTGATGGCCGGGCCCGCGTCATCCACAGCCTCGATCCGCTTGAGATAGAGTTCCGCACCCGCGGCGCCGTCAAATTCCCCGGTGAATTCGAGTTCGACTGTCTGCGGGTCGTTGCTGGAGTGGGCAGGCGCGGCGAATGCGATGGCAGCGGCAGCCGCAAATTGTGCGTATTTCTTCATACCGCCTACACTGCCACGCGCGGCCAAACTTGCAAGTTCCACATGCATTTTGGCGAGCAAGGGTTAATGCCCTTGAACATATGCGCTGCGCATCCGAAATAGGCGCTCAACCAAATGCACAAGGAATGTTCCATGATCGATCTGTTCGGCACCGGCGGTTACGCCAGCCAAGACCAATTCACCCGTGACCCGGTAACCGGGGCGCTGGTGCCGGTGGTTGTCGAGCAGACCAGCCGCGGCGAACGCAGCTTCGACATCTTCAGCCGGTTGCTGCGCGAGCGCATCGTGTTTGTCACCGGTCAGGTCGAAGACAATATGGCATCGCTGATAGTGGCGCAGTTGCTGTTTCTCGAAAGCGAGAATCCATCCAAGCCGATCAGCATGTATATCAACTCGCCCGGCGGAGTGGTGACGGCCGGCATGGCAATCCATGACACCATGCAATACATCAAGCCGCGCGTGTCGACCGTGTGCATCGGCCAGGCCGCCAGCATGGGCAGCTTCCTGCTTGCAGCGGGCGAGCCGGGCATGCGAATCGCGCTGCCCAATGCGCGGATCATGGTGCACCAGCCATCGGGCGGTGCGCGCGGCATGGCGTCCGATATCGAGATCCAGGCCAAGGAAATCCTGCGCATCAAGGCGCGCATGAACGATCTTTACGTCAATTACACTGGCCGGAGCCTCGAAGATATCGAGAAGGCGATGGATCGCGACACCTTCCTTGAAGCAGACGAAGCGCTGAAATTCGGGATCGTCGATAAAGTGTTCGAAACCCGCCCGGAAGGCGATTCCGATAGCGATGCAGAGGGTTCGGGCGGCGCGCCCGAGTAAGGATATCCGGTATTTTTTGCCCCTTCACGGGACATCAAGGGCCAGAAAGCCACTTATTTGCGCGGATTTGTCAGGCCACCCGGTGAAATGTGCGCGCTATAGGTTGATTCACGATTATGCGGCTATAGAGTCGCCGAATCCCCTCGGTTTCGGGGTTCAGGAAGCTTAGGAAATGACCAAATTGAGCGGAACTGATAGTAAGAGTACCCTGTATTGCAGCTTCTGCGGCAAGTCGCAGCATGAAGTGCGCAAGCTGATTGCGGGCCCCACCGTGTTCATCTGCGATGAATGCGTCGAGCTGTGCAATGACATCATCCGCGAGGAAACCAAGGCAGGTGTCGCTGGCCGCAAGGAAGGCGATGTTCCCACCCCTTCAGAGATTTTCGGCACGCTCAACGATTATGTTATCGGGCAGGACCGCGCCAAGCGCGTGCTTTCGGTGGCGGTGCACAATCACTACAAACGGCTCAAGCACAGCGGCAAGGGCAATGATGTAGAGCTGGCCAAATCGAACATCCTGCTGGTCGGCCCGACCGGATCGGGCAAGACGCTGCTGGCACAGACGCTGGCGCGCACCTTCGATGTGCCTTTCACCATGGCCGATGCCACCACGCTGACCGAAGCTGGCTATGTTGGCGAGGACGTGGAGAACATCATTCTCAAGCTGCTCCAGGCATCGGATTACAACGTCGAAAAGGCGCAGCAAGGGATCGTCTATATCGACGAGATCGACAAGATCACCCGCAAGGCCGAAAACCCTTCGATCACGCGCGATGTTTCGGGCGAGGGCGTGCAGCAGGCGCTGCTCAAGCTGATGGAAGGCACCACCGCCTCTGTGCCGCCGCAGGGCGGGCGCAAGCATCCGCAGCAAGAATTCCTGCAGGTCGACACCACCAATATCCTGTTTATCTGCGGCGGGGCGTTTGCCGGGCTCGACAAGATCATCGCCGACCGCTTGCAGAAGCGCTCGATCGGGTTCGGCGCGCACGTCGCCGATCCTGACAAGCGCCGCGTGGGCGAGCTGCTGGAAAAGAGCGAGCCGGAAGATCTGCTCAAGTTCGGCCTGATTCCCGAATTCGTCGGCCGTCTGCCGGTTATCGCCACGCTGCATGATCTTGATGTCGATGCGCTGGTCACCATCCTGCAAGAGCCGAAGAACGCGCTGGTCAAGCAGTATCACAAGCTGTTCGAGCTTGAGGATGTCGAGCTGACTTTCACCGCCGAAGCGCTGCAGGCAATTGCCGAGAAAGCCATCCTGCGCAAGACCGGTGCGCGCGGCCTGCGCTCGATCGTGGAGGGCATATTGCTCGACACAATGTTTGACTTGCCCGACATGGAGAACGTCAGCGAGATTGTGATCGACAAGGACGTGGTAGAGGGCCGCAAGGATCCGATCCACGTTGTCAACGGCGATGCCAAGAAAGGCGGTAAGGAAGCGGCGGCCTAGGTCACCGACTTGGGTGCCTGACCCCAAGGCACCTGTTGCCCCGGCTTCAAACGAATAGCCGCGCCAATATCGGGCAATCCGGCGATCCGCCACCTTCGCAGCTTTGCGACAGCGCCTTGAGCGAGGCTTCCATCCGTTTGAGGTCGGACAGGCGCGAGCGCACCGATGCGAGATGTGCCTCGGTCAAATCCTTGACCTCCTGACAGATGCGATCATTCGAGCCTGCAAGATCGAGCAGCGAGCGTATGTCGTCGAGCGAGAAACCCAGTTCGCGGCAGCGACGGATAAAGCTCAATCGCTGCCTGTCTTGGGGGTCATAGATGCGCCTGCCACTGTTGCTGCGCTGTTGCCGGGGTATCAATCCAATCCGTTCATAATAGCGGATCGTTTCGATATGCACGCCGCTCTCACGCGAAACTGATCCGATAGTATGTTGAATTTCCGTCATAAGACTGCCTCGATTTATCGCTTGATCCTGTAGCGGCTACAGCATGTATACGCCCTGTAGGCACTGCAAAACAGGAGAATCGGATTGCCAGCACAAACCGGATTGCACCGTGCCCGATCTTGCGTGGCGGCGGCATTGCTCATGGTGCTGGTGCCCACGCAGGCCGATGCGGCGCCGGCCACGTTCAATACTGCCCTTCCGGTGAGCGAGGGCCATGTCGTGGTGCGCCAGCAGATTATCGTGGCAGAGGCCGATCGGGGCAGCGACCGGTTGGAAGAGCGCACCCTCGAAACCGTGGGGGGATATGGTTTAACCCCCGATCTGGCGCTGTTTGTGGCGGTGCCGTGGGCCGATCGGGAGTTGCACGCCGCATTCGCAGACAAAAGGTCAGTCGCGGGTTTTGGCGATGTGCGCGCCTTTGCCCGCTATACCCTGATTCAGCGTGACCGGAATGGCCAGACCTTGCGCCTGGCTCCGTTTGTGGGAGTGGAATTGCCGACAGGTAAGGATTCGGCCGCTGACGAATACGGGCAATTGCCGCCCGGTTTGCAGCCGGGCTCAGGTTCGCTCGATCTGGTGGGCGGGGTGGTCGGATCGATTGCTTCGATCGACTGGAACCTCGACGCGCAACTGGCCTGGCAGGAAAACCGCGAAGCCGGATTGCAGGCGCAGGGTGATGTATTTCGCGCCGATCTTTCAGTGCAGAAAAGGCTGTTGCCTGCCGCGATCAATGCCGGAACGCGGGGGTTCCTGTTTGGCGGGGTGGAGCTAAACTATCTCGATCAGCGCCGCAGCCGCCTGGCGGGAGCTCCGATACCCGGGACCGCTGGCGAGCGGCTCTTTGTATCCCCTGTGCTGCAATATTCGCAGCGCCGCTGGATGGCCGAGGCGGCCTTGCAAATTCCCGTAACCCAAAGCCTCGATCAATCGAACTTCAGTCAGGACTTCGTGCTGCGGTTTGGTGTGCGAGCCAATATCTGAAGGAGATCGCCGACATGAGACCGAAATTCACTCTGCCGATTGTAGTGCTGGCCCTGGCGCTGCCCGCTGCCCCCGCATTGGCGCAGGAAGCGCAATATGTCCTGCGGATCGATGGCATCACCTGCCCGTTTTGCGTCGCAACATCGGAAAAAGCGCTGAAAAAAATCAAGGGTGTAAGCGCGGTGTCGGCAAATCTTGAGGAGGGCACAATCACGCTATGCGCCGATGAGAGCAAGGCGGACATTTCCGATGCCACTCTTGCCAAACTGTTCAAGGGCAAGGGCTTTACATATCGCGGCAAGGCAAAGCGCGGATCCTGCCCGGTGTGACCGTGCTGCATTCGACCATCACCTGCCCGCAATGCGGCCATACCCGCGGCGAGACCATGCCGACCGATGCCTGCCGCTTCTTCTATGAATGCGAGGGCTGCCACGCCCGGCTCAAGCCACTGGCGGGTGATTGCTGCGTGTTCTGCTCTTTTGGCGACGTGCCGTGCCCGCCGATCCAGGCCGAAAAGGGATGCAGTGATGCCCGCGCCTGATGCGATGCCCACGCCGCGCAGATGGGGCTGGCTGGTATTGCTGACCAGCACCACCACGCTGATATGCTGCGTCATCCCCATCGTTCTGGTTTTCCTGGGCCTGGGCGGGGCGGTGGCGTCGCTCTATGGCAATTCTCCATTCCTCACCTTCCTTGGCCTGCACAAGGAATGGACCTTTGCGATCACTGCGCTGATCATGCTGGCGGCGGCCTGGGCACTATTCAGGCCGGGGCGTGCCTGCCCCGCCGATCCCGAACTGGCGCGTGCCTGCAACACTGCCGATCGCTGGAACCGGCGGCTTTTAACAATTGCCTTTGCAATCTGGCTGATCAGCCTGTTTGCGGCTTATGCCCTGTTGCCGCTGGCGCAATGGCTGGGATTTCTTTGAATCGTAGCGCCGCGCTTTCAACAGCAGCCGGGCGTGGCGCATTTGCGTGAATTCTCGATCTGCACGGTCACGTGACCGATGCCGAAATTGCACGCAAGACCGTGTGCGACATCGTTGAGAAAGTCATCGCCCGGATGGCCGCCGGGCATCACCAGATGCACGGTCAGCGCGGTCTCTGTTGTGCTCATTGGCCAGATGTGGAGATCGTGGATCGTTTCGACGCCGTCCTGACTGGCGAGGTGCAGGCGCACTGCGGTGTCGTCGATATTCTCAGGCACAGCATGCAGGCCCAGCTTGATGCTGTCTCTCGCCAGGCCCCAGGTGCCCCAGCCAATTACCGCCACGATCACCAGGCTGGTGACGGGGTCGATCCACATTTCACCGGTCAAGAGGATCGCCAGGCCCGCCAGCACTACGCCCAGCGATACCAGCGCGTCAGCGGCCATATGCAGGAAGGCACCGCGAATGTTGAGGTCGCTCTTGCGGCCGCGCATGAACATTAGCGCGGTGGCAGTGTTGATCGCGATCCCGATCCCGGCCACCACCACCAAGGTCATGCCTTCCACCGGCGCCGGGTCGACCAGGCGGTTGATCGTTTCGAACAGGATCGCGCCGATTGCCAGAGCCAGCAGCATGGCATTGGCGAGCGCGGCCATGATGGTCGAGCTCTTGAAGCCATAGGTATAACGCGGGGAAGCCGGTTTTTTCGCGGCCACGCTCGCGCCCCAGGCCAGCATCAGCGCCAGAACGTCGGACAGGTTGTGGCCGGCATCGGCCACCAGCGCCATCGATCCTGACAGGATGCCATAGGTCGCTTCGATGATGACAAATGCCGTGTTGAGCACCACGCCCACCGCAAATGCCCGCCCGAAATCGGGCGGAGCATGGCCGTGGCCATGCGCGTTGGCGTGATCATGCTGGTGTCCCGGCCCCATCGCGGTCACTCATAGACGCAGGCGTCGAGCCCGTCACGCCGCACTGCACCCATACGGGCAGCGATCGTATTGCCGTAACGGCGGGTAAAGCCCGAAGGGGCGATCACCGCGCGCTTCTTCGGCTGGGGCAGGACGGCCGCCATGCGCGCGGCCTTGTCGCGGGTCAGGCGGGCAGCGGAATGCCCGAAATAGCGCTGCGCCCCGGCTTCGGCACCGTAAGTGCCAATTCCCGTTTCGGCGACGTTGAGATAGACCTCCATGATCCGCCGCTTGCCCCACACCTGCTCGATCAGGAAGGCAAACCAGGCCTCAAGTCCCTTGCGGAAATAGCCGCCACCTTGCCACAGGAACACGTTCTTGGCGGTTTGCTGGGAGATGGTCGAGCCGCCGCGGATACGCCCGCCCTGCAAATTGCGGGCAGCGGCCGTGGCAATCGCTTCGGCATCGAAACCGTTATGGCTGCAGAACTTGCCATCCTCACCAGCGATCACCGCGCTCACCAGATTGCGGTCGATGTTTGAAAGCGACTCCCAATCCTTGCTCAGCCCGTTTTCCCACACCTTGTCGTCGAGCAGCATGGTCGCGGTGATCGGCACCGGCACCCATTTGTAAAGCAGCACCAGCGCCAGGCTGATCCCGATGAACCACACGATAGTCTTGGCCAGCCAGCGCGCGAGCGTGCGGCCGGGCGCGCGCCGAAGGTTGGCGAAGCCATCGCGGACAGCGGGGAAGAAAGCGAAACGCATAGAGCCCTGCCGATTAATGCGCCTGCACGACTTGCGCAATCGGTGATGCGCGCTTGCACGGCCAGTGCGAAGCTGCTTGGATTGGGCAAGTGGGGATCACAGGAGGGATTCGATGATTTCGATGCGCAAATTGATGCTGGCCGCAAGTGTGGGTGCAATGCTGGCGGCAAGCCCGGCCTTGGCGAACACAGACGAGGTCGCGGCTGCGGTCGACGCTGATTACGAGGCCTATCTTGACGAGCTGTTCGTGCATTTTCACATGAACCCGGAGCTCTCCTTCCTTGAGACGAACACCTCTGCGCGCATGGCGGCGGAGCTGCGCGCGGCGGGGCTGGAAGTGACCGAGGGCGTGGGCGGCACCGGCGTTGTCGGCATGCTCAGGAACGGCGAGGGGCCGCTGATCCTGCTGCGCGCCGATATGGACGGGCTGCCGGTGGTGGAGAAATCGGGCCTCGAATATGCCTCGACCGCAACCCAGGTGGGCCAGGACGGGCAGGAATATCCGGTCATGCATGCCTGCGGGCACGATGTGCACATCACCTCGATGGTGGGAACCGCGCGCCGCCTGATGGCGATGAAGGACCAGTGGAGCGGCACGCTGATGTTCGTGGTCCAGCCGGCCGAAGAGCGCGTGGGCGGGGCGCGTGCGATGATCGCGGACGGGCTCTATCAGCGGTTCGGCAAGCCGGATTATGCGCTTGCCTTCCATGTCGCCTCCGTGCTGCCCACCGGAATGGTCACGGCATCCGAAGGCATCCAGTATTCGAGTGCGGATTCGGTCGACATCATGGTGCCCGGGATCGGCGCACATGGCGCCAGCCCGCATTCGGGGCGCGACCCGGTCTATATCGGCGCGCAGATCGTGAATGCGCTGCAATCGATCGTGAGCCGCGAAACCATGCCACTCGATCCGGTGGTGATCACCGTGGGGGCGTTCCATGCGGGCACCAAGCACAACATCATCTCCGACCGGGCTGACCTGCAGCTGACGGTGCGCGCCAATGACGAGAAGGTGCGCGCCAAAACGCTGGCGGCGATCGAACGAATCGCGGTCAATGTCGGGCGTGCGCACGGCCTGCCCGAGGATATGCTGCCAAAGGTTACGGTGACTGAAGGCACGCCGGTGACCTATAATGATCCGGCGCTGGCACGGCGGCTCAACGCGGTGATGAAGGAAACCTTCGGCGAGGCGGCGGTACCGCCCTTCGCGCAGCAGAACATGGGCGCGGAAGATTTCGCCTTCTTCGTGACCGAGGACTTGGGCGTGCCGGGATATTACTTCGCGGTTGGCGGAACCCCGCAAGCCGCGTTTGATGCGGCGGCCAATGGCGGACCGCCGGTGCCCAGCCATCACTCACCGCTGTTCAAGATCGCGCCGAAGGAATCGGTCACCACCGGCACCCGCGCGATGATCGCGGCAGTGCTGGATCTGGCCGGGGCGGAGTAGTGCAGATCAGATCCTCCCCGTTGCAGGGCAATGGGGAGGGGGACCGCTCGTGAAACGAGTGGTGGAGGGGCTAATTCAGCCTTTCCCTGCAAACTGCCAGAATAGCTTCAGCGCTAGATGTCGGGGATGAAAGTATTTCGTTCGCCGAGATACGAACAGTTTTTATTCCGCGGCTTTGGATTGCTTCATCACGCGCTGCGTCCTTGCAGGGCATTGCGCCCATATCATGAGCAATACCGTCTACTTCGATAGCAAGCTTCGCGGCCGCGCAATAGAAGTCCACTATATATGGGCCAATGGGATGTTGTCTGCGAAATTTCAGGTCAGACTGCCTTAGCTCGCGCCACATCAGGACTTCAGGCAAAGTCATGTTGCGCCGCAACGCCTTGGCTTGGCGGACTTTTCGCTTTGTCGTCTGTCGAGCCACAGCCCCTCCGTCAGCAACTGCGTTGCTGCCACCTCCCCATGAGCAAGCTCACGGGGAGGATCGCTCGATCAAACCACTCCCGGCAGCAGCCTTTCGCCCGCGATGCGCTGCATCGCCTTTTGCAGCTTCTCGAACGCGCGCACTTCGATCTGGCGGATGCGTTCGCGGCTGACATCGTAAACCTGCGACAGTTCTTCGAGCGTCTGCGGGTTCTCTGTTAGGCGGCGTTCGGTCAGGATATGCTTCTCACGCTCGTTGAGCGCATCCATCGCGTCGGCCAGCATTTCATGGCGCATCTGCGCCTCTTCGGCATCGGCCACCGTCTCGTCCTGCAGCGGACGGTCATCGGTAAGCCAATCCTGCCATTCGCCCGAGCCTTCCTCGCCGCCGCGCATCGGCACGTTGAGCGAACCATCACCGCCCATCATCATCCGGCGGTTCATATTGATCACTTCTTGCTCAGGCACGCCCAGATCGGTGGCGATCTTGGTCACGTCTTCCGGAGAAAGATCGGTATCCTCGTAAGCTTCGAGCTGTTTCTTCATCCGGCGCAGGTTGAAAAACAGCTTCTTCTGAGCGGCGGTGGTGCCCATTTTGACAAGCGACCAGCTGCGCAGGATGAATTCCTGGATACTCGCCTTGATCCACCACATGGCATAGGTGGCCAGGCGGAAGCCGCGATCGGGCTCGAACTTCTTCACGCCCTGCATCAGCCCCACATTGCCTTCGGAAATGAGATCGCTGACCGGCAGGCCATAGCCGCGATAGCCCATCGCGATCTTGGCCACGAGCCGCAAATGGCTGGTCACCAGCTGGGCAGCCGCCTCGGGATCGTCATGTTCGGCATAGCGCTTGGCCAGCATGTATTCCTGCTCGGCCGTAAGCACGGGAAACTTCTTGATCTCGGCGAGATAGCGGTTGAGGCTCTGCTCACCGCTGAGCGCCGGGACCGACGGGGTAGTCTTGTTGCTCACTTCTTCCCTAACCTTTCTTGCGTCAACCCGTCGTTACCGGACCCCTGATGGGCATCCGCTGGTGCGGGCTACTCAATTACATATAAACGCTTTTGCAGCGATTTGCAGTGCGTTTCATCGATTTCAACGAGCGGTTCGGCCGATTAGTTCCTGCATATCGGCGGGCAATTCCGACCGGAATTCGAGCCATTCGCCGCTCACCGGATGCTCGAATCCCAGCACTGCCGCATGCAGTGCCTGCCGTTCAAAGCCCAATTCCTTGAGAACAGGCCGTAAATCGTTTGGAGTGCGTCCATATAACGGGTCTCCTAATAGTGCATGACCGATTGACGCGCAGTGAACGCGCACCTGGTGGGTTCGCCCGGTTTCAAGCCGGCATTCGATCAGCGCGGCGGAATGCAGCCTTCTGATGGTTTTATAGTGCGTCACCGCGTGTTTGCCGCGCGAGGAATTCTTGTCGAGCACGGTCATTTTCTTGCGGTTTGCATCCGATCTACCGATTCGCGTGGCAATCGTGCCTTCGGGCGGGCTGGGATGGCCCGCGCAGACCGCCAGATAGCGCCGCTCGATCGAATGGTCCTTGAACTGGCGCGCCAGCCCTTCATGCGCCTTGTCGCTTTTGGCCACGACCAGCAGGCCCGATGTGTCCTTGTCGATGCGGTGGACGATGCCGGGGCGCGCCACCCCGCCGATACCCGAGAGCTGCCCCTGACAGTGATGGAGCAAGGCATTGACCAGCGTGCGGTCCGGGTTACCTGCTGCCGGATGGACCACCATGCCCGCAGGCTTGTCGATCACGATCAGGTGCTCATCCTCGTAAACGATATTGAGCGGGATATCCTGCGGCTGTGCCTCTGCTGCCACAGCGGGCGGGACATGGATGGCGAACCGTGCGCCAGCGGCCACCTTGATCTTGGCGCTGGTGGCGGGCTGGCCCTCCACTTCGACCTGGCCTGCGGCAATCAGCGCCTGGATGCGCGCGCGCGAAAGCTCGGTTACCTCGGCCAGCGCCTTGTCAAGGCGATCGGAGGTCGTGATAGTGCCGGTGATGGTGGCGTGTCCGTCCACTATGCTCGCTCAGCCCCGTTCGTTCGTCATCCCCGCAAAGGCGGGGGTCCAGATAAATTGCGCGCGATCCATGGATTCCCGCTTTCGCGGGAATGACGAAAAAGGCAAGGTAAGACCATGGTTTCGACAAGCTCAGGGCGAACGGATAGAGAGGGTGAATGGAGCTGTTCATCGGAAAATCAGTTATTTCCCAACTGATTGGTGCTTCCCGCGCCGTCCACCCGCGCGAATGCTGCGGTATCCTGCTGGGCAAAGCCGGCCGGATCAGCGAGGCAATGCCAGCCGCCAATGTCCACCCTTCGCCCGAGACACATTTCGAGATCGACCCGCAGGCGCTGATCGATGCCCACCGCAGCGCGCGCGGCGGCGGCCCGCAAGTGATCGGCTATTACCATTCGCATCCCTCCGGTCCGCCTGAGCCATCCGCCACTGATCGCGCAATGGCAGCGGGCGATGGATTGGTCTGGGCGATCATCGGGCATGACAGCGTGATGTTCTGGCAGGATGCGTCCGATGGGTTTCTCGCGCTTTCCTACCAGGCCGTTCGGGCATAATTTGCCCCAATGCAGCGGGTTCAAGCACAATCTTTGGCAGCTTTTCGGGGCAATCGGTCGATCCGTGACTGGCGAGCCGGGTTTTTTATCCTTAGGACTGTGTTCCAAGTGTTCCATCCTGCAGGAATTGAAGCCGTTCCATGAATTCCACATCCGCTACAGAACTCGCCGCGCTGATGTGCTCGCGCCTGTGCCATGACATGCTTTCGCCCGTCGGTGCGCTTTCGAACGGGCTTGAGCTGCTGGCCGACGAAAAAGATCCGCAGATGCGGGCGCGCTGCATCGAATTGCTCGAACAGAGCGCGCGGATCAGCACCGGCAAGCTCAAGTTCTTCCGCCTTGCATTTGGTGCGGCGGGCGGATTCGGCGATGCGGTGCCGGTTGAAGAGGCGCAGAGCGTGATCGACACGTTGGTGAGCGAAGCACGCGGGGTGACGGTCAACTGGGCGATCTCCGATACCAGCCTGCCCAAACCCGCGGTGAAGGTGATGCTCAACCTGGCGCAGATCGGGCTCGACGCCCTTATCCGCGGCGGCACGCTTGATATCGGGGCTGAACTGCATGACGGCAATTACGAGATCGTGGTGCGCGCAAGCGGTGACCGCATCGCCTTTGACGAAACCATCGGGCGCGCGCTGCAAGGCGATTTGGCGCCGGGCGAGCTTTCCAGCCGCACTGCCGCTGCTCATATGATCGCAACCCTGGCCGAAGAGATTGGCGGCGGGCTGCAATACAAGCGCAGCGAGGATGCGCTGGTGATGGGGGCGGTGTTGCCGCAGCCGCACGGGATGATTGGCTGAGATGGATAGCGAGCTGGTCCACCGCGAACAGCTGTCGCCCAATTTCAACGAGCGCAGCCTGCCGGTGAGCATGGTGGTGTTGCATTATACCGAGATGAAGCCGGTCGAGACCGCGCTGCAAAGGCTGTGCGATCCCACCGCGCAGGTCAGCGCACACTATCTCATCAGCGAGGAAGGGCAGGTGACCCGCCTGGTGCCGGAAGAGAAGCGCGCCTGGCATGCCGGCGCATCATATTGGCGCGGGCACAAGGATGTGAATTCGGCCAGCATCGGGATCGAGCTTGACCATCCGGGCCACGCCTTGGGCTATCGCGAATTTGCCGATGCCCAGATCGAGGCGCTGGTTCCGCTGCTGCACTGGATCGTGAAACATTACGATATCCCGCGCGCCAATGTTGTCGGCCATTCGGATGTCGCGCCCGCGCGCAAGACCGATCCGGGCGAGCTGTTCCCGTGGGACCGGTTGGCCGGATACGGCCTATGCCTGCCCAAGCCGGAAAAGCTCGAACTGGGCGATCCGTTCGACAATGACGGGGCGTTCTATCTTGCGCTCGAACGGTTCGGCTATGACATTACCGACGGGCACAAGGCGGTGGAGGCTTTTCAGCGCCGCTGGCGGCCTGGGAGGATCGACGGCCAGATCGACGGCCAGGTGCGGGCGATTCTGTTTCAATTGCTCTTGGATCGCGACCGCGGAGCGACTAGATAGGCCGTGCCAGGGGGCCGGGCAGCCGCGTCCTTCGACAAGCTCAGGATGAGCGGGAAGAAGGCCGAGGAAAGTCCGGGCTCCACGAAACAAGGGTGGCGGGTAACGCCCGCCCGGCGAGCGCCTTTCGGGGCGCGAAGCCGAGGGAAAGTGCCACAGAGAGTATACCGCCGATGGAGGGAAACCTCACAGGCAAGGGTGAAAGGGTGCGGCAAGAGCGCACCGGGGTTCTGGCAACAGCGCCCGCATGGCAAACCCCACCCGGAGCAAGGCCAAATAGGGGCCTCGCGCTGTAACGCAGCAGGGGCGTTTCGCCCCGAGAGGCCCGGGTTGGCTGCTTGAGCCATGGAGCGATCCATGGCCTAGACGAATGGCTGCCCCTGCGGGGCTGGTGTTCCCGAGATAATCGAGGGGCATACCGCCTGCAGGACAGAACCCGGCTTACAGGCCCCCTGGCATTTCTTTCCGCGAACGTTGTTATCTTTCGACAAACGAAGTTGCCAGGCACTGGCATTTCCTTGCAGGGACGGGCAATGTGCAGCTAAGAAACAGGGAGAAAACTATGACCATTCGCTGGTTTGCCGCCGCACTGCTGGCCGGCAGCATCATGTCCACCCAGGCCCATGCAGAGACGCGGTTGTTGCGCGATCCGGCAGTGTCGGACAACGCCCTTGCCTTCGCCTATGCGGGCGATATCTGGATCGCCAATCGCGACGGCAGCAACCCGCGCCGGCTCACATCGCATCCGGCGGACGAGCGCGATCCGATCTTCTCGCCCGACGGCAGCATGATCGCCTTCACCGCCAATATCGATGGCAATGACGATGTGTTCGTGATCAGCGCGAATGGCGGCCCGCCCAAGCGGCTGACCTGGCATCCGGGCAATGACCTGGCGGTGGACTGGGCGCCCGGCGGCAAGGCGGTGGCGATGGTTTCTGCGCGTGAGCGCCGCGCGGGCCGCGCCGGCCAGCTTTACCACGTCGCGCTTGATGGCGGCCTGCCGAAGAAGGTTTCCGAAGCGCGCGTCGCATCAGGCAGTTATGACGAAACCGGGCGGATCTTTGCCAATGTTCCCGGCTGGATGGCCTATAACGGGCTGGCTGGCGGCAGTTCTGGCTGGCGCGGCTATCGCGGCGGAAGCAGCCCTTCGATCCAGCTGATCGATTTCGCGGGCGGCACAGCCTCCACCATTCCCGGCGATCGCACCACCGAATTCGATCCGGAATGGATGGATGGAAAGCTCTATTTCCTTTCCGATCGTGACGGCAAGGTGTTCAACATATTCCGCTTCGATCCGGCAGATGGCACGCTGGTGCGCGTTTCGAACGAAACGGTGTGGGATATTCGCCAGTTCGGCGCACATGGCGGCGAAATCGTCTATGAGGCGGGCGGCGAGCTCAAGCGGCTCGATCCGGCCAGCGGTGCGGTGTCGCAGCTCAAGATCACGCTCAACGCCGATTTGCCGCAGCGCCAGCCCGGCTGGAAAGACGTTAGCGGCAATGTGACCAGCGTTGCTCTTTCACCTTCGGCCAAGCGTGTCGCAGTGACTGCGCGTGGCGAGCTGTTCACTGTGCCGACCGACAAGGGATCGACCCGCAATATCTCGAACAGCGCAGCGGTGCGCGATTATACCGGCATCTGGTCGAATGACGGGCAGAAGCTGGCCTATATCACCGACAATGGCAGCGGGCAGGCGCTGGTGATCGAGGATCAGAGCGGCATCGAAGCGCCGCGCCGGATTGAGCTGGGCGGAGATTTCTATCAGCTGGTCGAATGGGGCGGGGATGGCAAGCACATCGTTTATGCTTCCAACAGGCTGACGCTTCACGCGCTTGACTTGGCCAGCGGCAATTCATGGCAGATCGCCACAAGCGACCGCCGCAACGGCGATTTCGATGCGGCGATCTCGCCCAAGGGTCGCTGGGTGGCCTATACCACTCGCGGGGCGGCGAATAATGCTTCGCTGGAGCTTTATGATCTGGCCGAGCGGCGCAGATATCCAGTGACCGGCGATTTCGCCGATATTTCCTCGCCCACCTTCTCGAAGGACGGCAAATTGCTGTTCTTCGCAGCCTCCACCAATGCCGGATCGCAATTCGCGGGTCTCGACATGACGACGCAGGAGCGGCCCTATCGCGCGGGCATCTATGCCGCCGTGCTGGAAGCAGACGGCAAGAACCCGCTGGGGCCGGTGCTCGCCAATGAGGAAGCTCCCGAAAAGGACGAGGGCAACGGCAAGGACAAGAAAGACAAGGGGGACAAGGGCGACAGCGGCGGCAAGGGCGACAAGGGCGATGACAAGGCTGTCGCAGTAGCCCCCGCCGGGATCGCTGACCGCATTGTTGCACTGCCGGTTCGTGAAGCGGCCTATTCGGGCATCGCGACGGGTAAGGATGGTGCGCTCTATCTGGTTGAATCGGTGCAACCCGGCATCACCGCTGGCCCGGAAAGCGGGCAGGAAGATTCCACCCTGTTGCGCTTCGATTTCGAAGAACGGGAAACGAATAATCTGCTGAGCGGCGTGGTCGCGGTATCCACCGATGCGGCGGGCGAAAATCTGCTGATCCAGAAGCACGACGAGACTCTGCTCACCGCCAAAGCTGGCGAAAAGCTCGAGCCCGAGCCGGTCGATCTGTCCGGCTTGCGGATGCTGGTCGATCCCGCTGCTGAATGGAAGCAGATATTCGGCGACGTGTGGCGCATGGAAAAGGCATATTTCTATGCCGAGAACATGCATGGGCTCGATTGGGATGCGGTGCGCGCCCGCTACGAACCGCTGTTGGCGCATGTCGGGCGGCGCGAGGATCTGAACGAGCTGCTGGTCGAGATGATTGCCGAAATGCAGGTCGGGCACAACCGTGTGGGCGGCGGCGATGTCTATGACAATTCCTCTGCCCGGCCGGGCCTGCTCGGCGCCGACCTTGCAATCGAGAACGGGCGATACCGGATCAAGCGAATCTTTGCCGGCGGGCGCTGGAACCCGTTCCAGGCGGCTCCGCTAGCCGCGCCGGGTGTCGATGTGAAGGAAGGGGACTATATCCTCGCGATCAATGGGCGCGAGCTTGGCCCGGATGACAATATTTATGCTGCCTTGTCCGGCTCTGCCGGTGGGCAGGTGGCGCTGACCGTTTCAGCCACACCTGGCGGCACCGGGCGAACTTCGGTGGTTGAACCGATCCGTGATGAGGGACAGCTGCGGTTGTGGGCCTGGATCGACGGCAATCGCGAGCGTGTCGAACAGGCAACCGGCGGCAAGGTGGCCTATGTCTACATGCCCAATACCGCCGATGCCGGTTACACCTTCTTCAACCGTATGTATTTCGCCCAGACCGACAAGCAGGCGCTGATCCTGGATGAGCGGGCAAATGGCGGCGGGCAGGCGGCGAATTACGTGATCGACGTTTTGAATCGCAAGTTTCTGTCAGGCTGGAAGGATCGCGAAGGGCTGACCTGGTCCACGCCGGGTGGCGGAATTTGGGGCCCCAAGGTGATGCTGATCGATCAGGACGCGGGTTCGGGCGGTGACTGGATGCCCTATGCCTTCCGGCAATCGGGCATCGGCACGCTGATCGGTACTCGCACCTGGGGCGGGCTGATCGGGATCAGCGCCAATCCTGACCTGATTGACGGCGGTTTCCTGACCGTGCCGTTCTTCCGGTTCTACGATCCGAACGGACGTTTCTCCATCGAGAACGAAGGCGTTGCACCGGATATCAGGGTTGAGCTTGACCAGATCGCGCTGGAGCAGGGGCGCGATACTCAGCTCGAGGCGGCGATTGCGGTGGTGTTGCAGCAGCTCGCAGAAAATCCCCCGGCGCAGCACCCTGCGCCCCCGGATCCGGTCGAACTGGGGCAGTGAGGGCGGCTGTGGCGCAATGTCGGGCGGAATTAACCGCGGCCAATGCTTTCATATGTAAAGCCTGCAGCGCGCATATCTTCAGGTTTGTAGATATTCCGCAGATCCACGAGCAACGGCGTTTTGGCGAGCGATTTGACCCGTTCAAGGTCAAGCGCCCGGAAGGCGTCCCACTCGGTTACGATCACCACCGCATCGGCGCCTTCGATCGCGGCATAGGGGCTGCTGCACATGGAGACATCGGGCATTAGCGGGCGCGCCTGTTCCATGCCCTCTGGATCGTAGGCTGCAACGCTGACCCCGGCATCGGCCAGCGTCTGTGCGATCGCGATTGCGGGCGAATCGCGCATGTCGTCAGTGTTCGGCTTGAAGGTGAGGCCGAGCAGGGCAACCTTCTTGCCGCGCGCGGCATTGGCACCGCCCAGCGCGTCAATCACCTTGCGGCCCATCGCCCGCTTGCGGCTTTCATTGGCCTTGACCACCGCCTCGACGATGCGCACCGGGCTGTCATAGTCTTCAGCGGTCTTGAGCAGGGCGAGCGTGTCCTTGGGAAAGCACGAGCCGCCATAACCCGGGCCAGCATTGAGAAACTTGGCGCCGATGCGGCCGTCCATCCCGATTCCGCGGGCAACATCCTGCACATTGCCGCCGACCTTTTCGCACAGATCGGCCATTTCATTGATGAAGGTGATCTTGGTCGCGAGGAAGGCGTTGGCGGCATATTTGATCAGCTCGCTCGAACGCCGGTTTACGAACAGGATCGGCGATTCGTTGAGGAACAGCGGGCGATAGACCTCGCGCATCACCTCGCGCCCGAAATCTTCCTCCGCGCCGATCACGATCCGGTCGGGCCGCTTGAAATCGCCGATTGCCGCGCCTTCGCGCAGGAATTCGGGATTGGAGACGACCGCGACCTTGTGGCTCGTCCCGCTGGCCCGGATGATGCGCTCCACTTCGTCGCCGGTGCCCACGGGCACGGTCGACTTGGTGACCACCACTGCGTCATTGGCAAGGCTGGCGCCCACTTCCTCGGCGACGGCATAAACGAAGGAAAGGTCCGCATGGCCATCGCCCCGGCGGCTCGGCGTGCCCACGGCGATGAAGATCGCGCTGGCGCCCTTGATTCCTTCGGCGAGATCGGTGGTGAAGCTGAGCCGTCCTGCCTTCACATTGCTTTCGACCAGCGCATCGAGCCCCGGCTCGTATATCGGCATCACGCCCTGATGCAGGCGATCGATCTTGCCCTGATCCTTGTCGATGCAAACGACGTCATGGCCGAAATCGGCGAAACATGCGCCTGAGACCAGGCCGACATAGCCCGATCCCACCATTGCGATCTTCATGAAGTGAGTTCCTTGTGCTTGATCTTTATGCAGCTTTCCTTTTCGACCGCCTGGATGGTGCGCCGCTGGCTGCCTTCGAGCACCAGCGCGGTCAGAATGCCGCTGCGAAACGCACCGGTGTCGATACCGATACGTTGGCGTTTGTATTCGACTTCGTCGAAGATGGTGTGTCCGTGGACTATCACCTTTGGCAATGGCCCCTTGTGGCGCAGGAAGCGTTCGCGAATCCACAAGAGGTCGCTGCGGCGCTGCTCGTCGAGCGGCAAGTGCGGATCGATGCCGGCGTGCACGAAGGCATAGTCGCCAGCCACAATCATGTTTTCGAATGCGGCCACGAAATCGCGATCCTTGCCAGGAACCAGGCCCTGCAGGCGCTCGAACAATTCTTCGAGCGACAACTGGCGATATTCCTTGCGCGGCAGGCCATAGCTCAGGATCGTCTCGCGCCCGCCGTGCTTGAGGAAATGGCGCAGAACTTCCGGATCGGCAAAGGATTCGAGAAACATCTCTTCGTGGTTGCCAGCCAGGATGCGCACTTCGCGGGCCTTTTGCCACTTGCGCGCGCGTTTGATTACCCCGGCGCTGTCAGGCCCGCGGTCAATCAGATCACCCAGCAGCACGATGCGGGTGGTGGCAGGCGGATTGGCCGAATCATCTTCTTCGATTGCGGTGATCAGCCTGTCGAACAGGTCGAGCCGCCCATGGATATCGCCGACCACATAATATCGTTCCCCACCCGGCACGCGCGGGTTCGATGCACGCTCCTGGCTGCGGCGGAAGAATTTGTCGAAGGGGGCTAGAATCATGGTCCAGTTGCAATCTTGTCGCGCTTCAGGGCCTTAGGCGAGGCGCGCGTGATCGGCAACCGAGTGGTGGGAAGTGGCACAGCATGTCCGCACTGGTGCCAAAAATCCACACTTGACCAGCTTCGGGGAAACTTGCGCAATTTGTCTTGTGCAATGCAGCAAAAACATGCACGATTATTGCGTTTCCGGATGAGATTGCCCGTTTGAAGAGGTAACCGGCGGATACGCAGGTGGGACGAAGCAAAAACACAACACAAGGAAGTTGTCATGCTCACGTCCATTCGCGGCCTTACTGCTGCAAGCTTTGCTACCGGTCTTGCTCTTTCAGCAGCGCCGGCTCTGGCCGAAACCATCGATATCGAATCTTATGATCCGGTTGCGGCCAATTCCAATATTTCCTTCGAAATCGTTGACTCCGAGTCCGCTATCGATCTTGATCGCGCCTTGGCCGAGATCGATGTTGAAGCAGCCAGCAAGATCGGCGCGGAAAGCGACATCACACTGTCGGCAAATGTCGCCCTGGTGACCGATTACCGCTTCCGCGGTGTCTCGCTTTCTGGCGGTGATCCGGCCATCCAGGGTGGTTTCGATATTTCGCATTCGAGCGGGTTTTATGTTGGCACCTGGGGGTCGTCGATCGACGGCGGCAGCGCATTTGGCCAGCTGGAGCTTGATCTCTACGCCGGTTGGGGTGGTAACCTGGCCGAAGGCGTCTCCTTCGATATCGGCCTGCTTTACTACATGTACCCGACCGATGGTGATGCCCTGGTCGACGATTTCAACGTCAACTACTGGGAGCCTTATGCCTCGCTCGGTTTCTCGATCGGCCCGGCGTCTGCCACGGTTGGCGTCGCCTATGCGTGGGACCAGTCTTCGCTTGGCGATGAGGACAATCTGTATGTCTATACCGACCTTGAGGCAGGCCTGCCCGGCACTCCGCTGACGCTGGCCGCGCATCTCGGTTACACCGATGGCGTGCTGGCGCCCCCGCTGCTGGCTGGCGCGCTTGATGATACCGGGTTTGACTGGTCAATTGGCGCTTCGGCGGAAGTAGGCGCCTTCTCGATTGGCGTATCGTATATCGGTGTCGAAGGGCCAAGCATTGACGGCTTTACCGATGACACGGTGGTGGCAACGCTTTCGGCGAGCTTCTAATCGGTCAATTCCAGCGCGGCTTGGCTGTCGCGGCTGATTGCCAGAGAAGGGCGCAGGCGATTTACGCTTGTGCCCTTTCTCTTTCCTGGGGGCGCAATCAATCGAGCGCGAAGTTCACAGTGGTGACCACGCGCACCTTTTTATACGGTGTGTCGCTGACGCCCCAGCCGCCGCTGTCGCCGTCGCGTGCTTCGATCGAGAAATAGCCCTGCGTGGCGTTCTTGATCTCGCCCACGCCCGCGCCGCTATCCTGCGCGAATTGTTCGGCAGATGCGCGCGCATCGCGGGTTGCCTCGGCCACCATCTCGGGCTTGATGTCGTTGAGCCTGGTAAAGCTGTAAGCCATGCTTGACCCTTCCTCCAGGAACACGCCCCGGTTGACCAGATCGAACTGCTGCGCCACCGCCTTTTGCGCGCGCTCGATATCATCGCTGCGCAGCGCCATGCGCTGGCGCACGGTAAACTGAGTGATGCCCTCATTTGTGTAGCTCGAGACATTGGCCCCGGTTGGCTGCAGGGCGTCTTGCGGGAAGCCTAGCTCGCTGAAGAAGTCCCTGATCGCTTGCGTATCGCTGCGCATCTTGGCCTGTGCCTGGGTGAGACTGGGAGAGGTTGCGGAATAGGATATCGTCCAGGTGGCAAGGTTTGCCACAACGTCGCGTTCGGCCAGCCCGCGCACGGTAACCGATCGGTCGGCTTCCTTGGCCCGGAGTAGCCCGTCACCCAGCAGATAGCCGCCGACGATGAGCCCCAGCGAGCCGATCAGCGCGGTGCCGAACCAGCGCAGTGTGACGGGATCGCCCAGGAATGCGCCAGCTTTTGTGTCGCTTGCGGGTTGCACGGCAGGCTCGTTCATCGCATCTTCCTTCCAAATCGATTTGCACGACAAGCCGTGCATTATCATCGATGAACCGATTTTGAATGAAAGGTGCCGAGCATGGTCAAATATCTTCACAGCATGATCCGGGTGACCGATCCCGATGCCACGGTGGCGTTTTTCAACCTGATCGGGCTGGAGGAAGTGCGCCGCTTTGATGTGGAGGCGGGGCGGTTCACGCTGATCTTCCTAGCCGCGCCGGGGCAGGAGGGTGTGGCCGAAGTCGAGCTGACCTATAACTGGCCGAACGAGGATGGCAGCAAAGCTGAACAATATGGCGGTGGCCGCAATTTCGGCCACCTCGCGTACCGTGTCGAGAATATCTACGAAACCTGCCAGCGGCTGATGGATGCCGGGCACACGATCCATCGCCCCCCGCGTGACGGGCACATGGCCTTCGTCAAATCACCCGACGGAATATCGGTCGAGCTGTTGCAGGAAGGCCACCTGCCGCCGCAGGAACCTTGGGCGAGCATGGAAAACACCGGAAGCTGGTAGTTGCAGGGGCGCCGTGCCTTGGATGCGTCCCTACGCGCCTTGGTCATCCCAGGGGGTCATCCCCGGGCTGGCTGGTTGCCCTGATCCGAGCAATCCTCTTCGGGATGGGTGGTGGTCATCCGCAGCACGATATAGCCGAGCACCGCCGAAATGGCGGATCCGCACAGGATGCCCAGCTTGGCCTCGTCGATCAGCAACTGGTTGCCGGGGAAGGCGAGGCCGCCGATGAAAAGCGACATAGTGAAGCCGATACCGCACAAGATCGAGATGCCATAAATTTCCGCCCAACTCGCCCGGTCGGGCTTCTGCGCGAAGCCGGATTTGACCGCCAGCCACACCGCCCCAAAGATACCCAGCTGCTTGCCCACGACAAGCCCGGCAGCAATGGCATAGGGCAGCGGATCAAACAGCGCCTCAACGCCCAGCCCCTGCAGTGCGACACCCGCATTGGCAAAGCCGAATACCGGCACGATCAGATAGGCGCTCCACGGGGCGAGGTTGTGCTCCAGCTTCTCAAGCATCGAATTGCCGTCTTTGCGCATCATCGGGATCGTAAGCGCTGCAACCACCCCGGCGATAGTGGCGTGGACACCGGTATTCAGCACGCAAAACCACAGCACCAAAGCCAACAGGAGATAGGGCCACAGGACGCTCACGCGCGCTTTGCCAAGGCCAACCATCACGCCCACCACCACTACAGACGCGACCAGCCACATCACCTTGATTGTGGGTGTGTAGAACAGGGCGATGACGAGCACCGCCCCTATGTCATCCACGATCGCCACGGTCAGCAGGAACAGCCGCAGCGATGCCGGCACACGGTTGCCCAGCAGGCCCAGCACGCCCATCGCAAAGGCAATGTCTGTTGCAGCGGGGATTGCCCAGCCGCTGGTATACTGGCCGCCGCCCGATACCAGCATGTAGACCAGAGCAGGGACAAACATCCCCGCTCCTGCGGCAACCACGGGCAGGCGGCGTTTCATCGGATCGGCCAATTGCCCGGCGATGACCTCGCGCTTCACTTCCAGCCCGACGACAAAAAAGAAAATCGCCATCAATCCATCATTGATCCACAGGTGTAGATCATCGAGCTTGGCAATCGGGGTCCAGCGAAGATCCCCGTAGAACAGCTCTCGATACTCTTCCGAAAATGGCGAATTGGCCGCCAGCATGGCTGCCGCAGCGACCAGAATTAGCAGCACGCCAGCCGATGCATCGCTGACGAACAGCGCGCGCACCGGGGCAAAAAAAGAACGAAGCGGGTTGTAGCTGGAATTCATGACAGGGTGCGCTCTCACGGATTTTCTTCGCCGTTGCAAGGGGAGAATGTTCGAGTTAGTCTGCTAACTCAAGCGAGGGGGTCGCCTTGCCATTACTGGAACTGTCTACGTGGCAACTGCTGGTATTGTTCCAGCATGAGCTGCTGTTATTTGCTGGAATATTCTTTCTTGTCGGCGCGCTTGACGATGTTGCCGTGGATTTGTGCTGGCTGTGGCTGCGGTTGACGGGCCGCGCGCGCAGCGGCAAAATTGACAGTGCGCCGCTCGCAACTGCCGAGCTTGAGGGATTGGCGGCGGTCTTCATTCCGGCGTGGCAGGAAGCCAGCGTCATTGGTGACACGATCGCGCATGCATTGAACGCCTGGCCCCAGGCGGAGCTGCGGCTTTATGTCGGATGCTACCGTAACGATCCGGCTACAATCGAGGCGGTGACAACGGCGGCTTCAGGCGATCCGCGGCTGCGGTTGGTTATTCATGACCGCGCCGGTCCGACCACCAAGGCCGATTGCCTGAACCGGCTTTATCGTGCGCTGCTGGAGGATGAAGTGCGCACTGGCCTGCGAGCGCGCATGGTGGCGTTTCACGATGCCGAGGATATGGTTGATCCAGCCGCGCTCAAGCTGCTCGACATGGCGATTTCGCAGGCGGATTTCGTGCAATTGCCGGTGTTGGCGCTGCCGCAGGCAAGCAGCCGCTGGATCGGCAGCCATTATTGCGAGGAATTTGCCGAGGCGCATGGCAAGGCGCTGGTGGTGCGCGATGCGCTGGGCGCGGCTCTGCCGGCAGCGGGAGTAGGCTGTGCAGTTGCGCGGGACGCGCTGAAGCGGCTTGCGCGGGAGCGCGGCGGGGAGGGGCCGTTCGAGGCCGAATCTCTGACCGAAGATTACGAGCTGGGCCTGCGGATTGCAGAACTGGGCGGGCGCTGCCGCTTTATTCGTATGCGGCATCTCGATGGCGGGCTGATTGCCACGCGCGCCTATTTCCCCGCTCGGCTTGACCTGGTGGTTCGCCAGAAGACGCGCTGGATTCATGGCATCGCTTTTCAGGGGTGGGACCGGATGGGCTGGTATTCGGGCGCGGGCAAAGCGGGCCTTGCCGAACACTGGATGCGGATGCGCGACCGGCGCGGGCCGCTTACCGCGCTGGTGCTATTTGCCGGTTATCTGCTTTTGGCGCTTTCGGCGCTTGGCTGGGTGGTTGCGGCACTGGGCCATGGCGAAGCGGTTGCGTTATCGCCGACGCTCAAACTGTTGCTGGCAGCCAATTTCGCTGCGTTCTTGTGGCGGGTGATCTTTCGCTTCGGTTTCTCCGCACGCGAATTCGGGGTTAAAGAAGGGCTGCGCGCCGTGCTGCGTATCCCGATCACCAATATCATCGCGATCATGGCCGGCCGCAGGGCCCTGGTGGCTTATGTCCGCTCGCTGGTGGGGCATGGCGTGGTATGGGACAAGACCCCGCATTTCGATCATCCCAGCCGCGCAGGAGACCCGGCGATGACACGGGCACGGGCGCGCGGCCTGGCATGAGCATGCGTAGGAAGAATGCGGCGCGCACGCGGCGCGGACAGCCTCTGATCATGCTCGCGGTGGTTCTGTCGGTCTGGACTGGTGCCCGCATTGCCATGTGGGAAACACCATGGTCGACCATTGGAGGGTTGAGCGAGCTTGCCGCGCCGAAGCTGGCAGCCCGTGAAATTCCGCCGCCGCCCACCATCATTGCAGCGGAATTTCCGCAGCAAGCCGATGCAGGTTTAGTCAGGCAAGATGCACCGCCGAGGGCCGGTGACGCGATACGCGGCCGGCGGGCAACGCCGCCGCTGCAATGGAGCCAACTTGCCGCACCGCCGGTCCAGGGCAGTGACAGGGCTGAAGCGGGCCAGCAAATGCTGTGGTTGGCGGCGATGGCTCGTCTGCACCTGCCAAGTGAGTTCGAACCGCAACTGGAGCAGGTCGCCCGCCCCGGAGAGACTGCAACATTGGCGCGGAATCGCGATTATCCCCACACCGGCCGCTGGTCGCTCGATAGCTGGGCGCTGTGGCGTGAAGGATCGGGCAGTGCGCTGGTCTCGCAAGGCCGTGTGCCAACCTATGGCGCGAGCCAGGCAGGGGCGGTCTTGCGCTATAGCCTGGCTCCGGGCAGCAGCCGTGATCCGCAAGCATATGCCAGGGCCTATCGCGCATTGATCAGCGGCGGCGAGAGCGAGCTTGCGACGGGGCTTTCTGCGCGGCCGCTTGCACCAGTGCCGCTGCGTGTTCACGCAGAATTGCGGGTAACCGAATTCTCCCAAAGCACCGAACTGCGCCCGGCAGCCTTTGTCACCACCGAACTGCCGGTAATTCGCTTGCCCGCAGGCCTGCGGGCCGAGGCCTATCTTCAGGCCGGCTATGTGGCTGGAGAAGCAGCCACCCCCTTCGTCGACGGGCAAGCGCATGTGTTGCGTGGTGTTTACCGTTTTGACCTTGGTCAGCTGAGCCTTGGCGCGGCGGCCTGGGGCGGGGCACAGGAAGGCGCTGGGCGGCTCGATCTTGGCCCCAGCGTGCGGCTGGACATGACTATTGGCGAGACCCCGGCGCGCATCTCGCTCGATTACCGCGGACGCATAGCCGGTGATGCAGAGCCGCCTTCGGGTATGGCGCTGACGGTTTCGACACGCTTTTAAGCCGATACCGGCCTTCAGCGGCTTTAATCCGTAACCCTGCTGGGCTACGCGGGTTTCATGGATGTTTACCTGCCCATTGCGAATCTTTCCGTGAACGGTCTGCTGATCGTCGCGCTGGGCGGGTTGACCGGCGTCCTGTCCGGCCTGTTCGGGGTGGGTGGGGGCTTTCTCACCACGCCACTGCTGATATTCTACGGGATCCCTCCAACGGTGGCCGCCGCTTCGGCTGCCACGCAGGTCACAGGCGCCAGCGTTTCCGGCGTGCTGGCACATAGCAGGCGCGGCGGTGTCGATTATCGCATGGGGGCGGTGACAGTTGGCGGCGGTATTTTCGGCGCGTTGATCGGTGCCTTGCTGTTCCGCTTTTTCCAGGCGATCGGACAGATCGATGTGATCATCAACGTGCTATACGTGATCATGCTGGGATCGATCGGCTCGCTTATGCTGCAAGAGGCGCTTGCGGTGCTCCGCCCAAGCGAGGGCAAGGCCCCGCAAGTACGCAAGCGCCGTCATCACCCACTGGTGGCGGCGCTGCCGATGCGCTGGCGGTTCTATCGTTCGGGGCTTTATATTTCGCCCCTCGCGCCGGCCATACTGGGCTTTCTGATTGGCATATTGACCATGTTGATGGGGGTGGGCGGCGGGTTCCTGCTGGTGCCCGCCATGCTCTATATCCTGGGAATGAGCGGCAATGTGGTGGTCGGCACTTCGCTGTTCCAGATCCTGTTCGTGACCATGGCGACCACCATGGTGCACGCGCTTACAACGCAGGCGGTCGACATTGTGCTCGCCGGATTGCTGCTATTGGGGTCGGTCCTCGGTGCGCAGTTCGGCACGCAGATTGCGCTCAAGGCGCGGCCCGAAATCCTGCGACTGGTGCTGGCCGTGATTGTGTTGGCGGTAGCACTGCGAATGTTGTTCGGGCTTGGTGTGCAGCCTGACGAGATTTACACGGTGGCGCCGCTATGAGGGCGCTTTTGTTGATCTTTGCTGCGCTGATGCTGATGGGACAGCGCGACGCGATCCTGGTGCCAGCGGTATCGCAGAGCGAGGTGCAGGTGCGCCAGGGTTTCACCGGTACAGAACTGCTGCTCTATGGCGCCATCCTTGATCCGCGCGGCGGGCGTGCAGGTTCCGATTACGATATCGTGGTGGTGCTCAAGGGCCCGAGCGAGCCGATCCGGATCCGCGAAAAGGATCGCATCCTTGGCATGTGGATGAACGCGGAGAGTTCGGACTTCCGCTCTGCACCCGCGTTCTTCGCAGTCGCCGCTTCGCGCCCTGTCGACCAGATCGTTGATGAGCGTACGGCCGCGATCTACGAGCTTGGCACCCAGTTCATCCAGCTTTCGCCAACCGGGCAGATAGAGCCTGAAAAGCAGGCGCGCTTTGCCGCCGGCTTGGTTGATTTGCGCCAGCGCAAGGGCCTGTATAAGGAAGACATGGGCGGCGTCACGATCAGTGAACAAGTCCTCTATCAGGCCCGGATCGGCTTGCCATCGAATGTCACGACTGGCCAATATACCGCTGAAACCTTTGCCATTCGCGATGGCCTGGTGATTGCCTCTGCGATTGCGGAAGTCGAGGTGCGCAAGGTCGGCTTCGAACGCTTTGTCGAGCTTTTCTCGCAAGCCTATGCGCTGTGGTACGGGATGGCGGCAGTATTCCTTTCGGTCTCGATGGGCTGGATCGCGGGACGATTGTTTGCGTTCATATAACCTTAGCCGCGGTGCCATCGTTGACACGATTTTAACCTCGTCACGCTAGTCCACGCCCATTGTGAATCCACGCGATTTGGGGCCATTGCATGACCGATATGGGCAATCAGAATTTCGACCAGTTCAATCCGGCAGGCGGGCAGCAACCGCATGCCGCGCCGCCGCCCGCATCGTCGCCCGCTGGGTCCGCCCAGAATGCTCCAGCAGAACCCAGTGACAACGCCCGCATGCCGATTGGCGTAGTGCTTGAAATTGCCGGTTCGGGCTCGCAGATCGCGCTCGATATCGAGCGGCTCAACGAATGCATGGATGACGAGGATCCGTCTATCGCGCTGGCCGGCCAGGTTGGCAGCCAGATCAAGATTCGCGTGGGTGACAGCTGGCTGCTCGCCAGCGTGCGCAACCAGCGCAAGGATCGCCGCGCCAATGGCGGGATTCTGGCCAATATCGATTTCCTGGGCGAAGGGGTTGAAGAAAAGCTGACCGGGCGCTTGCGCGGGTTCCGCCGCGGTGTGACGCGCTATCCGGTTCCCGGAGCGATGATCTACCCGGCCACCACTTCCGACCTCAAGCAGGTCTATGCCAGCGATGGCCGCGCCAATATCGAAATCGGCACGGTATTCCCCACCCGTGATATCCGCGCGGGGCTTTATATCGACGCCATGCTGGGCAAGCACTTCGCGCTGCTCGGATCGACCGGCACCGGTAAATCGACCAGTGCCGCGCTGATCCTGCATCGGATCTGCCAGGCTGCGCCCGATGGTCACATCGTGATGATCGACCCGCATGGCGAATATTCGGCCGCGTTCCGCCAGACCGGGATGATCCTCGACGTTTCCAACCTGCAGATGCCCTATTGGCTGATGAACTTTGAGGAACACTGCGAAGTGTTGCTGACCAGCGGCGGCAACGAACGCCAGGTTGACGCCGATATTCTGGCCAAGTGTCTGCTGCATGCGCGGCAAAAGAACCGGCTTGCCGAACGTCTCGGCAAGATTACCGTCGATTCGCCTATCCCCTACCTGCTGTCGGATCTTTCGACCAAGCTGCAAGACGAAATGGGCAAGCTCGACAAGGCTACTTCTTCCGCGCCCTTCATGCGGATCAAGAGCAAGCTTGACGAGATCAAGGCTGACCCGCGCTACCAGTTCATGTTCTCCGGAATGCTGGTGGGTGACACCATGTCCGAATTCATCGGCAAGGTGTTCCGCATGCCGGGCAACGGCAAGCCGATTTCGATCATCGACGTGTCTGGCGTACCGTCTGACATCACCTCTACGGTGGTGGCTGTGCTCAGCCGCCTGGTGTTCGACTTCGCCATCTGGGGCCGCGATGATCGCACCCGCCCGATCCTGCTGGTGTGCGAAGAGGCGCACCGTTATGTGCCAAACGAGAAGAATGCCGATGGCTCTTCGGTGGGCCGCATTCTTTCGCGGATCGCCAAGGAGGGCCGTAAATACGGCATCTCGCTGGGCCTGATTACACAGCGTCCCTCCGACCTTGCCGAAGGCGTGCTGTCGCAGTGCGGCACGATCATCTCGATGCGCCTCAACAATGATCGCGACCAGGCTTTCGTGCGCGCAGCCATGCCTGAAGGTGCGCGCGGCTTCCTCGATTCGATCCCGGCGCTGCGCAACCGCGAATGCATCGTCTGCGGCGAAGGTGTGGCCATCCCGATCCGCGTGGCCTTTGACAATCTCGAGGAAAACAAGCGGCCTGCCTCCGAAGACCCGAGCTTTGTCGATCTGTGGAACGAAAGCGGCGGCGAAGAAGAGACTGTCCAGCGCGTTGTCCAACGCTGGCGTTCGCAGGGGTGATTTTCATTCCAGGTACCGTCATTGCGAGAAGGCTCGCAGAGCCGACGCGGCAATCCATCATCGAACGCTGAGAGTGGTGCAAAGGCAGATGCTGGATTGCTTCGCCTTCGGCTCGCAATGACGATTTGGCTCACGTTCCGCGCGTATCCCCGTACAAATGGATATGCAGCCGGTCGCTCATGCGGAAGCCGTGCTCAAGGCATAGCTGGCTGAGCCATGCTTCGCGCGCGCGCAGTGTGGCGCTGTCGGTGCCTTCCGCCATCAGGAAGACATGGCCCGGTCGGAAGCGATAGCGGCGCTGCAATTCCAGCACCTCTGCCACATCCTCAGGCGCGGCGATCACAAACTTGAAAAAGGCGCGCGGATCGGCGGCGTAAGCGTCGAGCCGTTCGGGGATCAGCGCCAGCGCGGCGTCGTTGCCTGAATGCGAAATCTTGGGGCTGACGTTGTATTGATCGACACGGATATCGAGCCGTGCGGGCGCTGCAATCGTGCCATTGGTTTCGATTTCGACCGCAATATCGGGCAGATTTTCCAGCATTTGCGCCAGCGCCCCCGCTTGCAACAAAGGTTCGCCGCCCGTGATGACAAGGCGCGATTGGCCCAGCGCGGCAATCCGCGCCGCGACATCGGTCACCTCCAGCGCCACCTGATTTGCCTTGCGCTCGTAGGTTTCGCCGCCGCGATGCGGGCGGTTATCGCCCTCGAAATGCCAGGTATAGGCCGTGTCGCACCAGGTGCAGGCGAGGTTGCAACGCGACAGGCGCACAAAGGCGACCGGCATGCCCGCGCTCGGCCCTTCGCCTTGCAGGCTGGCGAAAATCTCCGGTTCGCCGGGAGCCTGGGTGGCGAGCGTCAGCATGAAATCCTCCCCGTAGCGGGGAGGGGGACCGCCCGAAGGGGGGTGGAGGGGCACATTGTGGGCGCGCGCCCCTCCACCATGCTGCGCATGGTCCCCCTCCCCAATTTGGGGAGGATCATCATCCCAGCCTTGCCAGCGCCGCGCGCAGCCGCTCGGCCTCGGCAGCATGGTGCGCGTGATCGGCGCGGGCCTTCTCGACCGCCTCAGGCTTGGCCTTTTCGACGAATGCGGGGTTGCTTAGCCTGCCTTCGAGCGATTTGGCTTCCTTTTCGGACGCTTCGAGCGCCTTGGTGAGGCGCGCCTTTTCGGCATCGATATCGATCACGCCTTTGAGTGGAATAACGAACACAGCATCAGGCAAGACGATTTGCGCGGCGGGTAGCGGCACTGAACCCGGGAATTCCGGAGTTTCCACCCGCGCCAATTTGCTTATTGTTGAATAGTGTCTTCTAAACCGCCCATCTGACCGTGAGTTTTCGTGTGATGGAATAAGTTCGAGTCGCTTTCCAGGCGGAATACCGAGTTCATTTCGGGCGCTGCGGATTTCTTTGACTAATTCAATGAGCCAAGAAACGTCATCAGTGGCGGCCACATTCACTGAGGCCCGCGGATCGGGCCACTTGGCGAGGATCAGCTCGTAAGGCCGCTGCCCCTGCGCGTGCCACAATTCCTCGGTGATGAAAGGCATGAAGGGGTGCAGCATCACCAGGATCTGGTCGAGCACCCATCCGGCCACAGCGCGGGTTTCGTCCAGATCGTCATTCCGGCGCAGGCCGGAATCCATTTCGCCCTCAGCGCTGTCCTCTCCATGGACCCCGGCCTTCGCCGGGGTGACGAGCGGCTTGATCAGTTCCAGATACCAGTCGCAGAAGGTGTCCCACGCGAAGTGGTAGATCGCGTTCGCGGCCGCATCGAAGCGCAGATCGGCCATCGCCTTGTCGATAGCGCCAAGCGTCTCGACTACCTCGCCCACGATCCACTTGTTGACCGCCAATGTCGCGGGCGGCGCAGCGATGCTGGTCGAGGCACCGATGCCGTTGGCCTGGCAGAAACGCGCCGCGTTCCACAGCTTAGTGGCGAAATTGCGATACCCCTCGACCCGCTTCTCATCCATCTTGATGTCGCGGCCCTGGCTTTCCATCGCCGCCATGAAGAAGCGCAGCGCATCGGCGCCATAGTTGTCGATCAGGCCCAAGGGATCGACCACATTGCCCTTCGATTTGGACATTTTCTGCCCGTCTGGCGCGCGCACCAGCCCGTGCAGATAGAGCCGCGGCCACGGGTTCTGCCCGGTCATCGCCTGCCCCATCATCATCATCCGCGCATCCCAGAAGAACAGGATGTCGAAGCCGGAGATGAGCAGGGAGTTGGGGTAGTGGCGGGACAATAAATCCTCCCCATTCTGGGGAGGATTGGGCCAGCCGAGCGTGGCGAAGGGCCACAGCGCCGATGAGAACCAGGTGTCGAGGACGTCGTCATCGCGGGTGAGGGTGACGCCTGCGCCTGCCTGCGCCTGTGCTTCTTCCTCACTCTCGGCGACGAAAACCGCCCCATCCGGCCCATACCACGCTGGGATCCGGTGCCCCCACCACAGCTGGCGCGAAACGCACCATGGCTGGATGTTCTCCATCCAGTTGAAGAAGGTCTTCTCCCAGCTTTTGGGTACGATCTCGATTTCGCCCGACTTCACGGCTTCGATCGGCTTTTTCGCCAGTTTCTCGGCGTTGACATACCACTGATCGGTTAGCCACGGCTCGATCACCACCCCGCCGCGATCGCCGAATGGCGTGGCAATCGTGCGCGGTTCGGCATCGTGTTCCACACCATCCTTGTCGACATAGGAGATCAGGAAGCCTTCGGCCTTGAGCCGCTCGACCACGGCCTTGCGCGCGTCAAAACGGTCGAGCGACAGCAATTCGCCGGGGATCAGCCCATCAGATGTCTGGCACACGCGCGCCTCGGCATCGAGCATGTTGAGCATGTCCGCGGGCGCAATTCCCGCGCGCTTGCCTACCTCGAAATCGTTGAAATCATGCCCCGGGGTGATCTTGACGCAGCCCGAACCCAGCTCGGGATCGGCGTGCTCGTCGGCCACCACGGGGATGCGGCGCCCGGTGATCGGCAGGACGACATGCTTGCCCACGACCGATTTGTAGCGCGCATCGTCCGGATGCACCGCCACCGCCATATCCGCCAGCATGGTTTCGGGCCGCGTGGTGGCAACCACGAGGTGATCCGCGCCGTCTGCCGTGGTCACGCCGCCCGCCAACGGGTACTTGAAGTGCCAGAAGTGCCCCTGCACATCATGCGTTTCCACCTCAAGGTCCGAAATCGCGGTTTTCAGTTTGGGGTCCCAGTTGACCAGCCGCTTGTCGCGATAGATCAGATCACGATTGTAGAGATCGACGAACACCTTGGTCACCGCGCGAGTGAAATGCGGGTCCATGGTGAATTGTTCGCGGCGCCAGTCCATCGAACAGCCCAGGCGGCGCAGCTGGCGGGTGATGGTGCCGCCAGATTCCTCTTTCCACTCCCACACCTTTGCGATGAATTCCTCGCGCGTGTAATTGGTGCGCTTGTCCTGGCGTTCTTCCAGCTGGCGTTCGACCACCATCTGCGTCGCGATGCCCGCGTGGTCGGTGCCCACCACCCACAGCGCATCCTTGCCGCGCAGCCGCTCGTAACGGATCACCACGTCCTGCAGCGTATTGTCGAGCGCGTGGCCGATATGCAGACTGCCCGTCACATTGGGCGGCGGGTTGACGATGGTGAAGGGCTGCGCATCCGGGCGTGCAGGCCGGAACAGGCCGTTATCCTCCCAATGGGAATACCATTTCGCCTCAATCGCGGCGGGGTCGAAAGTCTTGGGCAGTTGCATAATCGTTCTTTGCTCGCTGACGCTCGTCGGCGGTGCCGGCCCACTCCCCCTCCCAGCCACCCGATATGATGCATGGAAGCTATCGGGTGGCTGGGAGGGGGAGTGGGCTGGAGCCGTTCAAATTTCAATATGCCCTTGCCAATGTTGCGCCTGCGAAGCAACGGCTGATACGCGGCATCGCAACTGCACGCTTGTTATGGCCCGATTTTCCTAGCATAGCTTGGCACCATGAGCGGCGGAGCCGAATTTTCCATCGAGCAGGATGAAGGCGGCAAGGCGAGGCTGGTCCTCTCCGGGCCCTATCTCGTCTCGACAATCGGCGCGATTGACCAGGATCTGCACGCAATCGAAGGTGAGTTCGGCACTATTGACCTGTCGGCGGTGTCGGAGATCGATACAGTCGGTGCCTGGGTGGCGTGCCGGTTGGCGGCACGGCACGGGGCGAAAATCACCGGCGAGAGCGGGCGTGCCAAGCGCCTGCTGGCCGCAGTCGAAACCGCGCGCAGCGAGGCTGACCTCACTCCGCCACGCGTGCCACTGTGGGAATTGATCCCGGAATTGACCGGAGATCTTGTGAGCAAGGGCGGTCAAGGCGTGGTCAATGTGATCGGCTTTCTCGGCCAGGTTCTGATCGCCTGCGGCAGCCTGCTGATCCATCCGCGGCGATTCCGCGTCAAGGCACTGGTGCGCCAGATGGAACTGGTGGGCGTTTCCTCGCTCCCGATCATCGGGTTGATGAGCTTTCTGATCGGCATCGTGATTGCGCAGCAAGGCTCTGTGCAGCTCCAGCAATTCGGCGCCGAGGCGCTCACCGTGAACCTTGTCGGGCGGATCACGCTGCGCGAGCTTGGCGTTCTGATGACGGCGATCATGGTCGCAGGCCGGTCAGGCTCGGCCTTTGCTGCGCAGATCGGTACGATGAAGCTGACCGAAGAGGTCGATGCGATGCGCACGATCGGCATTTCCCCGGTCGAGGCGCTGGTGGTGCCCCGCATCCTCGCCGCGATCATCATGATGCCGCTGCTGGGTTTCTACAGTTCCGTGGTGGCAATCATCGGCGGTGCGGTGGTGGGCGAACTGATGCTGGGCATACCATTCTGGACCTTCCTTATCAGGATCGAGGAAGTGGTGCCGACCTATGATTTGTGGGTCGGGCTGATCAAGGCGCTGCCCTTCGGGCTGATCATTGCGCTGGCGGGCTGCTATCACGGCATGCAGGTGCGCGGAAATTCGGAAGAGGTCGGGCTCAGGACGACCATGGCGGTGGTCTCGGCAATCTTCACGGTGATCGTACTTGACGCCTTCTTCGCGGTGTTCTTCACCGAGATCGGGTGGGGATGAACATGCCGGGACAGAACGCGCCGGACGCACACAAGCGCTTTCGCGGCGAACACCCGATCGTGGTCGAAGGGCTGAAGACAGCCTTTGGCGAGCATGTGGTGCACGACAACCTCTCGCTCTCGGTCAATCGCGGCGAGATCCTGGGCGTGGTGGGAGGATCAGGCTCCGGTAAATCGGTGCTCATGCGCGCGATTATCGGGCTGCAGGCCGCCGCAGAGGGCGAGATTGAGGTGTTTGGCCGTTCGATCGTCAATGCCGAGCCTGACACCTATCTTGGCGTGCGCAGCCGCTGGGGCGTGCTGTTCCAGGGCGGGGCGCTGTTCTCTACCCTCACCGTGGGGGAGAATGTCGAAGTTCCCTTGAAGCAGTTTTATCCCGATATCGAGGATGAGCTGCGCCACGATATCGCGCGCTACAAGGTCATGCTTTCTGGCCTGCCCGAAGATGCGGTGTGCAAGTTCCCGGCGGAACTTTCGGGCGGAATGAAGAAGCGCGCCGGGCTGGCGCGCGCGCTGGCGCTTGATCCTGAACTGTTGTTTCTTGACGAGCCGACTGCAGGGCTTGACCCGATCGGTGCTGCCAAGTTTGACCGGTTGACCAAGGAATTGCAGGAAACGCTGGGCCTCACCGTGTTCCTGATCACGCATGATCTCGATACGCTTTACGAGATCTGCGACCGGGTGGCGGTGATCGCTGACAAGCGGATCATCGCGGTTGGCACGATCCCCGAACTGATCGAAAGCAAGCATCCCTGGATTGACGAATATTTCAACGGGCCACGTGGGCGGGCCGCGCGTGCCAGCAAGCAGCGCGCCGATGGCGCAGCTTAAGCCGATGGACATTTGCGAGACGGGAAGGCCATAAGGGAAGCGTATGGAAACACGGGCCAATCATATCTGGGTCGGCGCAGTCACGCTGCTGCTGCTGGCGGCGCTGGCTGCCTTCATCGTGTGGATCGCGCGGCTGGGCGAGGGGGCGAGCAACGAGTACGATATCCTGTTCCAGCAATCGGTCTCCGGCCTTGCCAAGGGTTCGCAAGTATCCTTCGCCGGTGTGCCGGTAGGGCAGGTGAGCGAAATCGCCTTGTGGCGCAGGGATCCGCAGTACGTTCGCGTGCGGATCAAGGTGAAGGATGATGTACCGGTGCTGGTGGGCATAACCGCCACCATCCAGGCCAGCTTCACCGGGGTTTCCACCGTCATGCTTGATGGCGCGCGCAAGAATGCACCGCCCATCACCTGCGAGACCACCGCTTGCCCGGAAGGTGTTCCGCTGATTCCGCCCGCGCGCGGCGGTTTCAACGAAATTCTAGCCAATGCGCCCCTGCTGCTCGAACGGCTGGCGACCTTGACCGAGCGCCTGAACCAGGTCCTTTCCGACGAGAATCAGGCCGAGATTGCCGCGATTTTGCGCAATACCAATGCGATGACCAAGAGCTTTGCCGACACCGCGCCGCAAGTGAATGCGACGCTGGGCGAGCTGCAGGTCACGCTGACCGAGGCCGCCGAAGCGCTCGATTCCTTCGAGAAGGTGATGGATTCGACCGATCAGGTGATCAATAGTGAGGGGCAATCGCTCGCCAAGGAACTGCGCGGCACGCTCGAATCGCTCAATGTCGCCTCTGCCTCGCTGGCAAGAACGCTGGATGCGGCAGAGCCCGCCGCGCAGCAATTGTCGCAAACCACGATTCCTGCCGCAGAGGCTGCCATGCGCGATCTTGAGGCGACCAGCCGGGCGCTGCGCAAGGTTACCGAAAAGCTCGAAAGCCAGGGCGTAGGGTCTCTGCTGAAGGGCGAGACGCTACCGGATTACAAGCCATGAGGAATGCCATGACAAAAGCGCGTGCGATGCCTGTCTGCGCCAACCGATCCGCTGTGTGGCTGCGTGCAGGGCTTGCGGCATCGCTGCTCGCCCTGGGCGGCTGTGTCAGCCTGGGCGGGGCGGAACCGCCCGCCACTCTGCTTACGCTGACGCCTGAGCTGTCGGCGCCTGCGGGGAGTTCGCTGGATGTGGCGCGCGGTGATACGATCGCGCTTCATGAGCCAACCGTTCCTGCCGAGATCGATGTGCTGCGCGTGCCGGTGCAGATCAGCGATTCGAGTCTCGCCTATCTCACGAATGCGGTGTGGGTCGAGCGTCCCGCGCAATTGTTCCGCAGCCTTCTGGCCGAAACGATCCGGGTGCGCAGCGAAAAGGTGGTGCTGCCCGGCGGCGATCCGGCGGCGCGGGGAGGCGTGCAGCTGCGCGGCCATCTCGACACTTTCGGCTATGATTCATCGCGCTCGGCTGTGGTGGTGCGCTTTGATGCGACCTTGCTGGGCGCCGACGGCAGCGTTCGCCAGCAGCGTTTCGAAGCGGTGGAGGAAGGTATCCTTGCCGAAGCCGGGCCGGTTGGCGCTGCGCTCAACCGCGCCGCCAACGACGTTGCCCGCCAGGTGGCCGACTGGGTCAGCTGAATCGGGTCAGGCGCGCGCCAGGCGCGCAAATTCCGCCGCGGCGAGGAACGCTTCCTGCCGCTGGGCACGGCGCTCTTCAGCCTCGTGATCGCGCCCCCACAGATCGGCCTGCCACTCTTCCTCCAGGCTCGCCGCGCGCCACAGGCTGGCCGGATCGGCCCCGTCCTCCAGCGCCAGCAGCGCGATGCACAGCGATGTAGAGAGCGAGGCCATGGTCTGAAGCGCGGCCAGTGTGAAATGGTCATGGCTGGCCAGCCGTTGGCGCAGCCGCGCCAGCGTTTGGCTCGGCTGGGCGCGGTGAATGATCCCGCTGACGCGCGTAAAGCTGATCCCATCGCGCGATTCGATGGCCGCGAGCAGCGGTTCCCATACTTCCTGCTGGCGGACAAACAGCGGCTCGTCAGGGTCGGCGCGATAGCACAGCGTATCGCTCTCGGCGAAGCGGATCAGTGTGGCGATGGTTGCGGTGGGATCGGGCTGCACCAGGTCGATCGCGAAATCGGCCATGTCCCGCATCACGAAGCGTGCGGGATCGATTTCCTCACCCTGATCGGCCCATTCGCGCGCCAGCGCCTCGGCCAGCGCGCGCGTGGGCACGACTTGTGGGCTGCCCATTATGGTCTTGATGCCGCGACCGTCCAGCCGGACCTGCCAGCCGTGATCGATATCGCCAACATCCACCGTGTCGTAAAAGCGCTTCATCGATCTCCACTGCGCCAGTTCTTGGCGAGCATCGGAGGCAGGAAGAAGAATTCGGCCGTGCCGATGATCGCCAGCACCCATCCGACCGGCGCGGGCAGGGCGATTGTTCCGCTCGCAATGGCAATCCCCAACAGCACCAGCGCCAGCCCGCCCAGCCGCGCGAGGTTGAGCAGCATGAAGCGCCGCTTCGCCTGCGTTTCATCCGCCTGGTTCACAAAAGCGCCTCCAGATCCGCCGGGCGCTCGGCGATATTCTCTGCCCCGGCCTCGCGCAATTCCTCTGGCGTGTGATAGCCCCAGGCCACGCCCAGCGCCCGCACGCCGGCATCGCGCGCCATTACAATGTCGAAACTGGTATCGCCGATCATCACCGCCGCTTGGGGGGGGACGCCAGCCTCAAGCAAGGCAGCATCGAGCATGTCGGTATGCGGCTTTGAAGGGTGCCGGTCCGATGTCTGGAGCGATGAGAACAGGCCGGTGAGCCCGTGCTGCGCAAGGCAGGCCTGGAGCCCGCGTTCGCTCTTGCCGGTGGCCACGGCCAGCACCCAGCCCGAATCGGCCAGGCGGTGCAGCAGTTCGCGGATCCCGTCATACAGCGGCTCGTGGATCATTCCCTCCTGCCGGCGTGCGAAGAAACCTTGCTTGTAGGCCTGCACCAGATGCGCATTGAGCGCGTCGTCCAGATCAGGGGCTAGCCTGCGGATCGCGACTGGCAGGCTGAGGCCGACCGAGCGGCGCACTTCGTTGCGGTCGGGCGCGGGCAGGCCAGCTTCGATGAAGGCCTGCTCCATCGTGTCGCAGACATGCGCTTGCCCGTCGACCAGCGTGCCGTCGCAATCGAACACGGCGAGGCGATGGGTCATTTGCGCCGACCTTTCACCGGCCCCTTTGGCTTGCCCTTGCCTGGTTCCGCCACGCCGCGCGCGCGGCGCGGGCTGCGCTGGCTCTTGCGATATTGCTTGGCATGGGCGCGGGCGGCCTGCTTCTTCTCGGCGCGGGTCTTTTCCGTGATATCCGCGCGCAGCGAGGCGGCATCGCTTAGCCGTTGATCGAAGCCGAGCTGTTCCATGCTTGCAGCGAAATGTTCAGGCAGATCGGCGGTAACGTCGAGCGTCCCCCCACCGGGCTCGCCGATCACCAGCCGCCGCGCGTGCAGGTGCATCTTGCGGCTGATGCTGCCGGTGAGGAAGGCCTCCTGCCCGCCATATTTGCCGTCGCCTACGATCGGATGGCCGATCGCCTCCAGATGCACGCGCAGCTGGTGGGTGCGCCCGGTCAGCGGTTCCAGCTCGACCCACGCAGCGCGCTTGCCCGCGGTGTCGACCACGCGGTAGCGGGTCTTGGCCGTTTGGCCATTTTCCTGGTCGACATGCATCTTCTCGCCGCCGGTGCCCGGCTGCTTGGCCAGCGGCGCATCGATCGTGCCTTCCTTCACATCGGGCACACCAACCACCAGCGCCCAGTAAATCTTGCGCGCGCTGCGGCCAGAAAAACGCTTGGAGAAACTCGCTGCACTGCCTGGCGTGCGCGCGATCAGCAGGACGCCGGATGTATCCTTGTCGAGCCGGTGGACGAGGCGGGGTCGGGGGGCATCCCCCTCAACGAAGGCATCGAGCAGCCCGTCGACATGCTTGTGGGTCTTGCTGCCGCCCTGGGTCGCAAGGCCCGGCGGCTTGTTGAGCACGATCGCGCTCTTCGTTTCCGCGATCACCATCGCCTTGGCCTCGGCGATCTCCTCGGCTGACAATTCGCGCTTTGGCCTGGGCTTGCGGCCGGTTTCCTCGCCGCCCGGCGGAACGCGCAGCACTTGCCCGGCGCTGAGCCGGTCATCGGGCTTGACCCTTTTGCCATCGACGCGCAGCTGCCCGGTACGCGCCCATTTCGATACCGTGCCAAAGCCGATCTGCGGCAAATTGCGCTTGAACCAGCGATCAAGCCGCACGCCATCGTCATCGGCCTCGACGGTAAACTGGCGGACTTCGGCCGAGGTGCCCTGCTCGCTCATCCCGCCACCCGCATCACGATAAGGCCGAGATACAGCCCGACGAGCCCCGCCAGCACCGAAACGCCGGCATAGGTGAGGGCGGTTGCAGACTGTCCGCGTTCGATGAGCAGCATCAGCTCGAGGCTGAAGGCGCTGAAAGTGGTGAACCCGCCCAGCAGGCCCACGCCCAGCAGCAGCCGCATCTGCTCGCTGCTCATCAAGCTGCCACTGGCATTGCCGTGCCGCGCCAGCCACCCGGCGAGCAGGCCCATTGCCATGCTGCCGATCACATTGGCCGCCAGCGTAGCCCAGGGAAAGGTGGTGATGACGTTATGGCCGAGCCAATAGGTCATCCCGCGCCCCAGTTGGTAGCGCAGCAGTGCACCGATTCCGCCGCCAATGGCAACGTTGAGGCTGGCGCTAAGTGGAGAGAGGCTTGCAGACATTGCGGCCCTCCTTAACGGGCCTTGCGCGCGCTGCATAGCGGGGCTTTTCTGCGCTGGGCATCCGGCAAAGCCTTGCCAAAAGCGAATGATTTGGCTAGTGCGCGCCTCGATAGAGCCGACCGCCGTGCGGATTCGGCAGTTTTTCGTTGAATTTCAAGTGGGGCAACCCGCGCGCATGCGGGCTCTGTTTCATTGCTGTGAGGTGTAGGAATTTATGCAAATCATCGTTCGCGATAACAATGTCGACCAGGCCCTGCGCGCGCTCAAGAAGAAGCTGCAGCGCGAGGGGGTGTATCGCGAAATGAAACTGCGCCGCCACTATGAAAAGCCAAGCGAAAAGCGCGCCCGTGAAAAGGCCGCTGCCGTGCGCCGTGCACGCAAGCTTGAGCGCAAGCGGATGGAGCGCGACGGCGTCAAGTAAGCCGCGTGTTCAAGCTTTCACGCTTGAACAGATACATGCGATAAGCCATCAGGGCGCGGAAACCGATTCCGCGCCCTTTTGCATTCCCGCGCACAGACAGGACCCTATCCATGAGCGAAGTCACCCGCGTTCCCATCCAGCCGATCGAAAAAGGCTCGCTCACCAAGCTGTGGCTGGGGGTGATCGTCGCCATCCTGCTCGGCGCGGGGATCGCGTGGTCTGCAGCCCCGGCGGGAATAACGCTGAAAGAACTGGCGGCTGGCACGGGGGAGAGCCCGGCCGATGGCGATGTTGCCTTCGTCAAATACAAGGGCATGCTGGATGACGGCACGGTATTTGACCAGGCCGATTCGTCTCCCTTCCCTCCGGGCGTATTCCCTGACGGCATTCCCATGCTGATCCAGCCGGGCCAGATGGTGGAAGGCTTTTACCAGGGGCTCAAGCAGATGGAAAAGGGCGGCAAGTATCGCCTGAATATCCCGGCCAAGCTCGCCTATGGCGATGCACCCCCGCCACAATCGGAAATCCCGCCGGGCGCCGACCTGACATTCGAAGTCGAACTGGTCGATTTCATGAGCCAGGAAGATGCCGAACGACGTTTCATGATCATGCAGCAGATGATGCAGGGCCCCGGTGCTGGAAATGGCGAGCCGGGTGCGGAAGGACCGCCGCAACCCTGATCCGCCTGCAAGGTCGCTGAAGGAGAGATCAGCATGGCCGCGCATAGCGATAGCGAGAACGACAGCACGCTGCATGATTGGCCGCAGCGGCCCTGGGTGCTGGCGGCGCTGCTGGGCCTGGCCGCGCTGCTGGTCTATTTCGCAAGTGACGGGGGCGAACATGTGCCATGGCGCATGGCGCTGGCGGCGGCCCTGGTTTTCGGCCCGCTCGGCCTTGCGTTCACGCTTGCAGAAGATCGCTGGAAGGCGCCGTTGGTGTTTTCAGGCGGCGTGGCACTGGTAATGGCGGGGATCGCCTGGCGCGCGACCGCGGCTGGCGACAGCTATGCTGATGAAGAATTCTGGATCGCTGCGGGCATTCTGGCGGTGACGCTTTCCGTGCCCTTGTTCCAGGCCGGTTTTCACCGGCTGCGCTGGCAGACCTCTTACAAGGCGACCCATTTCCACGTCTGGACCGATGCAATCAGCGCCGCCGGCGCCTTGGCCTTTCTTGGCCTGGCCTGGGCCCTGCTGCTGCTGCTCAGCGAGTTGTTCCGGGTAATCAAGATCGATCTGCTGCGCGATCTGATCGACGAGGGCTGGTTCGGCTGGCTGTTTTCCGGCGCGGCAGTTGGCGCGGCGCTGGGCGTGCTGCGCAACCAGCTCAAGATTATCGGCACCTTGCAGAATGTGGTGCTGCTGGTTCTGTCAATCCTGGCGGTGCCGCTGGCGGCAGCGCTGGTGGTGTTTCTTGGTGCAGTCGCGCTCTCCGGCCTCGACGTACTGTGGGAAGCGACCAAGAGCGCCACTCCCTTGCTGCTGGCGATTGCAGTGGGCTGTTTCGTGCTCACCAACGCGGTGGTGCGCGACGAGGACGAGCAGGCCAGCAATTCGCGCATCTTGCGCATTGCGGGCTTCGTGCTGGCGCTCGGCATATTGCCGCTGGCAGTGATGGCGGCAATTTCGATGGGCACACGCATTGGCCAGCACGGACTCAGCCCTGAACGGCTGTGGGCGCTTGTCGCGATTGCTGTCGCGGTAGCCTATGGCGTGGGTTATTTCGTCTCCGCCATTCGCGGGCGGCGAGAGGGCTGGCGCGATCTGCTGCGGCAGGCCAACCTGCATCTGGCAGTGCTGACCTGCGTGATCGCTTTCATCCTCGCGCTGCCGATCTTCAATTTCGGGGCGATTTCGGCCAGCAACCAGCTCGCGCGGCTCGAATCGGGCGACGTGAGTGCACAGGATTTCGACTATGCCGCGCTGCGCTGGGATTTTGGCGACGCCGGGCGAACGGCACTGGCCAAGCTGGCCAAAAGCGAGAATGCGGAAATTGCCACGTTGGCCAAGGACGCACAAGTCCTTGAGAGCCGACCTTATGGTCGCATCACCACTAGCGAGCGCCGAGAGATATCCTTCAAGGCCGACCTATCTGAATTTGATGATACAACAGCGAACGCAATTCGCGCTTACTTACGTGATGAAGTCATCTTTTGCCGCGAAGGTTGCAGAGTTGTTTCGCTTGGCGACATCGAAAACGGTGAGCTGGTAGCGGTGATGACAAAGTCGGGATATGGAACCAACCCGCAATTGCTGCTTGTGAAGCCGGGTGCTGCCAAGGCGATTACCCAGCACGTGGTGAATGGCCGATTGATCCATGAGTATGAAGGTTTGCAGGGGGCACCCGACGCAGATGGAGAGGTCGAACTGCGTCCTTTCACCGGCTATCAGGTCTTTGTCGGCGGAAAGCCTGCCAGCCAACCCTTCAAATAAGGCGCGCGCTACATCAACTCGCGCTTGAAGGGCGGTCCGCGCGCGGCTAACGCGCAAGCCATGTCCGTAGATAAAGCAATTGTGGCCAAGATTGCAACTTTGGCCCGCATCAAGATGGGTGACGAAGAGCTTGAGCGCATGGTGCCCGAGCTCAACGGTATCCTCACCTGGGTTGAGCAGCTCGGCGAAGTCGATGTGACCGGGGTTGAGCCGATGACCGCCGTCATTCCGAACCATCTGCGCCTGCGCGACGATGTGATCGATGCCGATCCGCTGACCGGTGGAGGCAAGCGTGACGATGTGCTGGCCAATGCGCCTGCGCCGGAGCATGGCTTTTTCGGCGTTCCCAAGGTGATCGAGTGATGGTCCAGTATTCAATCGTCATCCCGGACAGCGGGACGAACTCGCTTCGGACCGCGCGTGATCCGGGAACCACAATCAAAGGGAATCTGGATTCCCGCCTTCGCGGGAATGACGAAGTATGAGTAGCGAGATTACCTCTCTTGGCGTCAAGGCCATTCGCGACGGGGTTGCCAAGGGCGATTTCACCGCACGCGAAGTGGCGGAAAGTTTCAACGCTGCTGTGGCCGAAGCTGCCGCGCTCAACGCCTTTATCGTCACCACGCCCGATCATGCACTGGCGGCGGCGGACAAGGCCGATGCCGCGCGCGCCGCAGGCCAGCCGCTGGGCAAGATGGCGGGCGTGCCGATCGGCATGAAGGACCTGTTCGCCACCCGCGGCGTGCAGACCACCGCAGCAAGCCACATCCTTGAAGGGTTCAAGCCCCAATATGAAAGCACCGTCTCGCAGAATTTGTGGGATGCGGGCGCGGGCATGCTGGGTAAGCTCAACCTTGACCAGTTCGCCATGGGCTCCTCGAACGAGACTTCCTATTTCGGCAATGTTTCCTCACCCTGGCGCAAGGCGGGCAGCAATGCCGCAATGAGCCCGGGCGGTTCCTCGGGTGGCTCGTCCGCAGCCGTTTCGTCGCGGATCGCCCCTGCCGCCACCGGCACCGACACCGGCGGCTCGATTCGCCAGCCCGCTGCCTTCACCGGCATTTGCGGGATCAAGCCCACCTATGGCCGTTGCAGCCGCTGGGGCGTCGTCGCCTTTGCCAGCAGCCTCGATCAGGCCGGGCCGATGGCGCGCAGCGTCGAGGATTGCGCGATCATGCTCGAGGCGATGGCGGGCTTCGATCCCAAGGATGCGACCAGCCTGGACCTGCCGGTGCCCGCATGGGAAGCCGAGCTCAATGCCGATCTCAGGGGCAAGAAGGTGGGCATTCCGCGCGAATACCGCATGGACGGCACCGACGAGGCGATCCTGAAAAGCTGGGACCAGGGCAAGGAATGGCTGCGCGATGCGGGGGCGGAGATCGTCGACATCAGCCTGCCGCACACGAAGTACGCACTGCCCGCCTATTACATCATTGCCCCCGCCGAAGCCTCCAGCAACCTCGCGCGCTATGACGGGGTGCGTTACGGCCTGCGTGAACTGCCCGAAGGCGCCGGTCTGCAGGACATGTATGCCGCCACTCGCGCTGCCGGCTTTGGTGACGAGGTCAAGCGCCGCATCCTGATCGGCACCTATGTGCTTTCGGCAGGCTTCTATGACGCCTATTACAACCAGGCGCAGAAGGTGCGGGCGCTGGTCGCGCGCGATTTCGAGCGTGCATGGGCGGAATGCGACGTGATCCTGGCGCCGACCACGCCGACGGCTTCCTTCCCGCTGAACTCGCTCAATGACGATCCGCTGACGATGTATTTGAACGATGTGTTCGCGGTGCCTGCTTCGCTCGCGGGGCTTCCGGCGATGAGCGTTCCCGCCATGCTGACCGATGACGGGTTGCCGCTGGGTTTGCAGATCGTGGGCAAGCCGTTTGACGAACAGGGCGTGCTCAATGCGGGCCTCGCGATTCAGCAGCGTGCGGGCTTCAGCGCGAAGCCGGAGAAGTGGTGGTGAGTGCTATAGAACTCATTGTAATAGCTGGTTTTTTGGGCGTTCTGTTCGGCTTGGATGGGATCCAAAAAACATTACGAAAGAACAATGAATCTGACAACTCCGACGCTGTTGAAGCGATTCGTGAGGAACTTAATTGGATACGCAAATCACTTGAGAGAATTGAGGAGCACACTGGGCGTGTGGCAGAGCCGCTTTACGATCAGGATAAATTTGAGCGGGAACATTTGATTGGCAAATATGACCCTGACAACTTACGCTAAGTTTGAATAATGCTCTACGCCGTCATCTTCCTGATCTGCTTCGTGCTGCTGGGGCTGTTGACCTTGTGGCTGAGCAAGAATGTCGAGCATGGCGAAGCAAGGTTCGGGCCTGATGGCAAAGTGATCGAGGATGATAAAAGCGAGGGCTGACGGACCTTTAATCGTCATCCCGGCGCAGGCCGGGATCCAGAATGGCAAAGCGCGACCGTCGGAACTGGATTCCGGCCTTCGCCGGAATGACGAGATAACATGATGACCAACTATCGCATCCAGGGCGCAACCGGCGAATGGGAGGTCGTGATCGGCCTTGAGGTCCATGCGCAGGTGACATCGCACTCCAAGCTGTTCAGCGGGGCCTCGACCGAATTCGGGGCGGAGCCGAACAGCCAGGTGAGCCTGGTCGATGCGGCCATGCCCGGCATGCTGCCCGTTCCCAACCGCGAGTGCATCCGCCAGGCGGTGCGCACCGGCATGGCGATCGAGGCGCAGATCAACAAGTGGAGCCGGTTCGACCGCAAGAACTACTTCTATGCCGATCTGCCGCAGGGCTACCAGATCAGCCAGCTCTATCACCCGCTGGTGGGCGAAGGGCAGCTGCTGATCGAGGCGGACGAGAAGGCGGGGATCGCCACTGACAAGGTGATCGGGATCGAGCGCATCCATGTTGAGCAGGATGCGGGCAAGCTGATGCATGACCAGCACCCGACCATGTCTTACGTCGATCTCAACCGCTGCGGCGTGGCGCTGATGGAAATCGTCTCCAAGCCCGACATGCGCTCTCCTGCCGAGGCGGGCGCTTACGTGCGCAAGCTGCGCAGCATCCTGCGCTATGTCGGCAGCTGCGACGGCAATATGGAAGAAGGCAGCATGCGCGCGGACGTCAACGTTTCCGTGCGCCGCCCGGGCGAAGAATTCGGCACGCGGACCGAGACGAAGAACGTCAACTCGGTGCGCTTCGTGATGCAGGTGATCGAATATGAGGCGAACCGCCAGGTCGATTTGATCGAAAGCGGCGGCAAGGTGGAACAGGAAACCCGCCTGTTCGACGTGGCAAGCGGCACCACGCGGACCATGCGCAGCAAGGAAGACGCGCATGACTATCGCTATTTCCCCGATCCCGACCTGCTGCCGCTCGAACTCGAGCAGGGTTTTCTTGAGGAATGCCGTGCCTCGCTGCCCGAACTGCCCGACGCCAAGCGCCGCCGCTATGTCAACGAGCTGGGGCTGAGCGAATATAATGCACGCGAATTGACCGCCGAAGTCGAAACCTTCGCCCGCTTCGAGACGCTGCTTAGCGCAACCGCCAGCGCCATCGGCAAGGGTGAGGCAGCAGTCGCCACTCAGGTCGCCAATTGGGCGCTCTCGGTCGCGCCGGGCGTGATCAATGCGCTGGGCGACGAGGCTGATCTGGCCCATGCTACCGCCGCGCGCCAGGCTGCAATCCTCAAGCTGCAGGATGCGGGCGAGATTTCGGGCGGCCAGGCCAAGGAAATCTTTGAGATCGTGCTCAGGGAAGGGCGCGATCCGGCCGAAATCGCCGATACCGAGGGCCTGAAGCAGGTCAGCGATACCGGCGCGATCGAAGCCGCGATTGACGGCATCATCGCCGCCAACATGGACAAGGTCGAGGAATATCGCGGCGGCAAGGACAAGCTGTTCGGCTTCTTCGTCGGCCAGACGATGAAGGCAATGGCCGGCAAGGCCAATCCGGCGGTGGTGAACCAGATCCTGAAGGACAGGTTGGGGTAAGTCTCGCCGCCTGACAATTGCGGAGCGAAGTTCGATTCCATGGCGAGTGCCGCGCCTGTCACGCTCTATTTTCACGGCTTGCCGGGGTCGGCAGCAGAGCTTCGGGCGTTCGGCCCGCAGATCGCGGCAGAGACCGAAGATTTCCACGTTGTCGCGCGAGATCTTCAGCGACCGTCTGCCAGTCGCCTCGACTATTTCGATGGGCTTGCCGAATCGATCGAGCGCACGGTGGCGACCGGTGAGGTGAGGCTGGTGGGCTTCTCGCTCGGGGCCGCCGCTGCCCTGCAGGTCGCGCCGCGGCTGGGCGCACGCGTATCGCAGATCGATCTCGTGTCCCCGGCTGGCCCGCTGGGCCTCGGAGACTTCATCGCGCACATGGCGGGTGCGCCGGTGTTTCGCGCAGCGCAAGCGGGGCGTTTGGCCTTTGCGGCCTTCACCACGATGCAGGCACAGTTTGCCCGTTTCGCCTCCCGCCGTCTGGCCGCTGCCCTGATGGCCAAGGCCCGGGGAGCCGATCGCGCTCTGACGACCGATCCGCAGTTCCTCGCGCAGCTTGCGTTTTCCTTGCGAAGCAGCCTGCTGGAACAGCGTGCGGCCTATGTCGAGGAAATCCGGCTTTATGTTGCCGACTGGTCGGCCGAACTTGCCAAGGTGCGCCAGCCGGTGACGATCTGGCAGGGCAGTGAGGACGACTGGACTCCGCCAATGATGGCGCGCGCCTTGGCCGAGGCCCTGCCCGACCAGCCGGAAGTGATCATGCTGTCCGGCCTGTCGCATTTCTCGACGCTGCGCTTCTACCTGGAAAGCATGGTTGCGCAGCCACTCCGGGAGCAGCCGTGACCTCCATCGTCCTCATCCAGCCAGAGATACCCGGCAACACCGGGGCAGTCGGGCGCACATGCGTGGCGCTGGATATGGAGCTTGTGCTGATCCACCCGCTCGGTTTTGATATTTCAGACAAGCGGGTGAAGCGTTCGGGCCTCGATTACTGGCCGCACATAAGGCTGGTGGAGTTCGCCAGCTGGGATGCGTTCATCGCGGAACGAAAGCCACGCGAAAACCAGCTGTTCCTGTTCGAGGAATATGCCCCGCGCACATTCTACGAACCCGAATATCCGGCGGACGCCTATCTGGTGTTCGGGCGCGAGACCAAGGGCATCCCGCCAGAGATCGTGGAGGTACACCGCGCGCAGATGGTGAGCTTGCCAATGCGCTCTGACAAGGTGCGCTCGCTCAATTTGGCCAACACTGTGGCTGCGGCGGCCTATCAGGCGCTGCGCAATCATTTACCCCATTAGGGACAGGGCGGGCCGGACCCGGATACGAAAAGCCGCCGGAGCGCTAACTCCGGCGGCCTTTGCTTGCTCCGAATATGATCGAATTTAAGCGCGCGTACCCGAAAGCGGCATCGCGCCGAATGCGCCGGCATTGACGCTGCCGGTCAGCGCATCGCCATCGATCGTTGCTGTGCAGTCAAGCGTCATCGGCATGGGTACCACCATCTGCATCTTCCAGGAGATGGTGTTGCCATCAACCGTGCCATTCTCAATGTCCATGCTGCCCATTGCGCCGGCCATATTGCCGCTGAAAGAACCATCGCCATTGTCATTGACGGTCAGCGTTCCGCTCTGGTCGCCCATCGGGCTTTTGACGGTGGTATTGTAAGTTCCGGCTACGGACATGGGGTTCTCCTATAAACTGGTTGCCCGGCAAACGCCTCCGGGCGGGGCATATGATATTGTTTACACGCGTGTCAGTTGGACTCAACCACATATCGCTGTTTGGCATTGGCCAGCGCGTCCTCGCGCCAGAAATGCACCGGTTTGAGCTTGTGCTGCACGAACAGCTGCATCTGGTCGGTGTGGTGCGGGCTGCCGGGCCGCGAGATCGCCGCGCCAAACGGCTGGACCGATTGTGAACGCACACGCTCGCCGGATCGCCATTCGACCCACTGGATGAAGCTGTCGCCATGGACCAGCCTCAACCGCCCGTCATCATCCACCTGCCATGTGGTGGAGGCTCGCAAAGTGTCCGAACCCCCATCCAGCGGCAGATCGACCTTCCCCTGCCGCAGCCTGAGCAATTCGCCCATCGGCGGATCGATCCGGCCAAAATGCGTATTCAGATGGTCGACCTTGTCGCGCAGGTGCTGCTTCACGTCAGGGTAGGGCTTGTTCTGGTATTCGGCCGACATGAAATCCTTGATCATCAGCAGGGCCAGGCTGTCAGCTGCGCCTTGCCCGTCTGCATTGAAGTCCCATCCCAGCAGCAGGTCGCGCGCCTTCGCCAGCCCGGCATCGCCTGACAGGTCGAGCTGTTCCAGCGCGTCCCACAATTCGGCGACATAGCCCTCGCGCTCATAGACGGTGTCATATTTGATCCGCCGCAGGGCTTCGCGGTCAAGCGTGCCTGCTTCGCTCAGCAATTTCCATGCCCGGCGCGAACGGTTGGTCTGCTTGAGCTCAACCCCCAGCACAGGCGAGACATCCGCCGGATCAAGATCGTCCGCCTCGCCGGCGGCTGTATAGGGCTCGTTGTTCGAATTGTAGAGCCAGCCGGAGGACGGATTGATCAGCTTGGGAAGCTCGGCATAGTCGACCGCGCCATGCCAGATCAGATCGCTGCGATCGCCGGGCAGGATGCCGCGCCAGTTGGCCTCTACATCCCTGGGCCGGTCAGGGATCGCGGCGTTATAGACATAGGCGATGTTGCCATCCTTGTCGGCATAGATGAAGTTGGTGCTGGGGATCGCCATCCGTGCGATTTGCGCCTGCCACTCCTCCAGGCTGGTTGCCTTGTTGAGCCGGTAATAGGCGTCAAGCTGGTCAATCCGGTCAATCCCGCCGTACCGGACTGCATAAACCCCGGTGTGGTTGAAGATCACCGGGCCGTGGACGCTGCGATGCACCGTGCGGCGGATCGGCAGCACAATCGGGCCGAACTTGACCGGCAAGGTTACCGTTTCGCTTTCCAGTTCGCGCCATTCGCCGTCGAGCCTGTAACGCGTACCGCTCTCGTCCATTTCCAGCTTGTAGATATCAACCATATCGGGCCGGTTGACGGTGTTGGTCCAGCCAAGATGTTCGTTATGGCCCAGAAACGGGAAGGGTGAACCGGGGAAATTCGCGCCCGCATAATGCCAGCCCTCTTCGCTCTCGACCACGAGTTCGTACCAGGCGACGCCGCCACGCAGCGGCTGGTGACTGTTCGAAATCAGCGTGGTTGGTCCGCCCGATTTCTCAGGTGCGATGGCAAAGGCGTTGGAGCCTGACAGCGCCGCCTCCTTGCCCCAGGGCAGCGGGAATGCGGCGGCTGTTTGCTGTGCCTCACCATCCATGATCGCTGGCGCGTCAGGCGTGCTGTCGCCGCGCGGAAAGCCGGGAATGTCCGGCCCGAATTCACGCCGCAAAGGGCCACCGTTCACCAATGGCTCGATCACATTGCCCAGCCCGAAGAAAAACGGCTGGCGCAGCGCGAAACCGGCGGCAATGTCTTCACCATTCACGGGGAACAGATTGGCCAGTTTCAGTTCGCCCGGGTGCGCGCGCGCATATTGGTTGAGGCCAACGGCATAGGCTTCGAACAGCGCCCGGGTATCTGCGGGCAGGCTGCCATAATGGCGCTGCGCGGTGCCGCGCGCATCGAGCAGGTGGTAGGCATAGTCAATCGCTGCGCCATCTTCGCCCGCGATCGCGCCATAGCGCCCGCGCGCCATCGCCACGACATCCTGCAGGGTTGCAAAATCGTCCTCTGCCTGAGCCAGGGCTACGCCAAAGGCGACGTCGGCATCGGTTTTGCCGTAGATATGGGGCACACCATATTGGTCGCGGATGATTTCGGCGCGGTATTGGCGGCCTGTGTCCGGTGCTTCGCCCCGCTGCGCGAAGAACGGTTCCCAGCTTGCCAGGACGACAAAAGTCACAACCAGCAGGACAAGCAGCGCCCAGCCGCCACGCGCGATCCATCTCCGCATTCGCTCTCTCCTTGGCTGCCATCTCTAGCCGCTCTGGTGATGCGGGTGAAGCTGTTGATTTCCCGGTGAGATGCAAAAATTTGCGCGTGGCCCCTTACTCGCAATCGAAGTGGTCCTATATTTGAATAATACACCCGCGAAGAATTCCAACACGGGTACTTGTGTTGCCATAATGCAACACTACATCAATAGGGTCTTGAAATGAGGGCCAAGGGGTAATCCGCTCATGAACCTGGAAAAATTCACCGATCGCGCCAAGGGCTTCCTCCAGAGCGCGCAGACCGTTGCCATCCGCATGAACCATCAGCGGATCACACCCACGCACCTGCTGAAGGCGCTGCTGGCAGATAATGAGGGCATGGCCGCCGGGTTGATCCAGCGTGCGGGCGGCAATCCCGGTGTCGCGATTACCGAGATCGATACCGAATTGGGCAAGATCCCGGCGGTATCGGGCAGCGGAGCACAGGCCACGCCCGGGCTCGACAATGATGCGGTGCGCGTGCTCGACCAGGCTGAGCAGATCGCGGAAAAGTCAGGCGACAGCTATGTCACGGTGGAGCGGCTGCTGGTCGCGCTGGCGCTGGCAAGCACCACCAGGGCGGGGCAGGCGCTCAAGGCGGCCGGGATCGACCCCAAGGCGCTTGAGGCGGCTATTTCCGAACTGCGCAAGGGCAAGACGGCGGACAGCGCCAATGCCGAAAGCGCATATGATGCGATGAAGAAATTCGCCCGCGACCTGACCCAGGCAGCGCGCGACGGCAAGCTCGATCCGGTGATCGGCCGCGACGAGGAAATCCGCCGCACGATCCAGATCCTTGCCCGCCGCACCAAGAACAATCCCGCGCTGATCGGCGAACCCGGCACCGGCAAGACCGCGATCGCCGAGGGCCTGGCGCTGCGCATTGCCAATGGCGATGTGCCTGACAGCCTGAAAGGGCGCACGCTGATGAGCCTCGACATGGGTTCGCTGATCGCGGGCGCAAAGTATCGCGGCGAATTCGAGGAACGGCTCAAGACCGTGCTCGACGAGGTCAAGGGCTCTGACGGGCAGATTATCCTGTTCATTGACGAGATGCACACGCTGATCGGTGCGGGCGCCAGCGAGGGATCGATGGACGCCTCGAACCTGCTCAAGCCTGCGCTGAGCCGCGGAGAGCTGCACTGCATCGGTGCCACTACGCTCGACGAATACCAGAAATATGTCGAGAAGGATCCCGCGTTGCAGCGGCGTTTCCAGCCCGTCTATATCGACGAGCCGAGCGTGGAGGACACGATCAGCATCCTGCGCGGGCTCAAGGAAAAATACGAGCTGCACCACGGGGTGAACATCACCGACAGCGCGCTGGTTGCGGCCGCGCAGCTTTCCAACCGTTATATCCAGAACCGCTTCCTGCCTGACAAGGCGATCGACCTGATGGACGAGGCCGCCAGCCGCATCCGCATGGAAGTGGAATCGAAGCCCGAAGAGATCGAGAACCTCGACCGCCGTATCATCCAGCTCAAGATCGAGGAATCGGCGCTGGCCAAGGAAAGCGATGACGCCTCGAAAGAGCGCCTGAAGGCGCTGCGCGAGGAGCTGGCAGGCCTGGAAGAGCAATCGGCAGCGCTGACCACCCGTTGGCAGAACGAGCGCGACAAGATCCACGCCGAAAGCCGGATCAAGGAGCAGCTTGATGCCGCCCGGCTGGAACTGGAACAGGCGCAGCGCGAAGGCGACCTCGCCCGGGCGGGCGAGCTTTCCTATGGCAAGATACCCGAGCTGGAAAACCAGCTTGAAGGCGCGCGCGCGCAGTCCGAAAACGCCCTTCTGCGCGAGGAAGTGACCGAGGAAGATATTGCCACGGTCGTCAGCAAATGGACCGGTATCCCGGTTGACAAGATGATGGAGGGTGAGCGCGACAAGCTGCTGCAGATGGAGCAGCTTCTGGGCAAGCGCGTGATCGGCCAGGATCAGGCGATCACAGCCGTTTCAAAGGCCGTGCGCCGCGCACGTGCGGGCCTGCAGGATCCGGGCCGCCCGCTTGGCAGTTTCCTCTTCCTCGGCCCGACCGGGGTCGGCAAGACCGAGCTCACCAAGGCGCTGGCCGAATTTCTGTTCGATGACGACACCGCCATGGTGCGTATCGATATGAGCGAATTCATGGAGAAGCATGCGGTTGCCCGCCTGATCGGCGCACCTCCGGGCTATGTCGGCTATGAAGAAGGCGGAGCGCTGACCGAGGCGGTGCGCCGCCGCCCCTATCAGGTGGTTCTGTTCGATGAGGTTGAGAAGGCGCACAGCGATGTGTTCAACGTGCTGCTGCAGGTGCTTGATGATGGCAGGCTCACGGATGGGCAGGGGCGTGTGGTCGATTTCTCCAACACGCTGATCATTCTCACTTCGAACCTTGGCAGCCAGTACCTCAGCCAGATGACCGATGACCAGAAGGTCACCGATGTCGAGCCGCAGGTGATGGACGTGGTGCGCGGGCATTTCCGCCCGGAATTCCTCAACCGGCTGGACGAGATCATCCTGTTCCACCGGCTGGGCCAAGAACACATGGCGCCGATCGTGGAGATCCAGGTGGGGCGCGTGCAGAAACTGCTCAAGGATCGCAAGATCACGCTCGAGCTGACCGATGCGGCGCTGCGCTGGCTGGGGCGGGTCGGTTACGATCCGGTCTATGGCGCGCGGCCGCTGAAGCGCGCGGTGCAGCGCTATCTGCAGGACCCGCTGGCGGAAATGCTGCTGGAAGGCAAAGTGCCCGACGGTAGCAAGGTGACCATCGACGAAGGTGACGGCGCGCTGAAGATGTTGGTGGGGTGATCTGCCGCAAGAGGGTGCTCCGGCCCACGCTATCGGCATGATTCGCCGTCCAACAAACAAGGGCCCTGGTTTCCCGGGGCCTTTTTTGTTTACGGGCAGACTTGCTCTGTTTGGTTGGCCGATCCTGCGTTCGTCGATTTAGCATGTCGCCAGATTGCCGTTTGTCCGTTCCGGGGGACGGTTCGTCGAAAATGGGGCCGGGTCACCGGCGAGTGCGAACCGGAATCTGGGGTCGATATTCGTGCTGATGCGCGCGCCGATCATTCCATAAACTTCTGTATTGTAGGAGTTCTTAGAGATAGCCGCGGTGCCCGGGTCCGGCCTGCGGGTGACCCTGTATCAACAATGCAACAGCTTCGTGACCAATCGACCGACTGCGCTTTGGGGTGCTTTACACCACTAAGGCACCGGCGTAGTTAGCAGCCATTGCGGCAGGGATGACGGGTGTTGCTGTATGGGAATGAGAGCTGCGGTTGAACGCAATTCTGTGCCTGTGCCTGCCAGCCACTCGGCCGTCAGGGACTACACACAAGCATGGGGATTGCTTCTGCTATGAAAATGACATTCACAAGAGCGCTTTGCGCGACGACGGCAATGGTTGCCGCCTCCGCTCTCGCCACTCCCGCATTCGCGCAGGATGGCGGGCAGGACATCGGCGGCGGCGCCGAGGTTTCGGAGTCCGAGGATGACGCCGGCATCATCGTTACCGGTTCGCGTCTGGCGCGGCCGGACATCGAGTCGGCCTCACCTATCAGTATCGTAAGCAACGATGACATCAAGCTTCAGGGCACGACACGTATTGAAGACGTGCTCAATTCGCTGCCTTCCATCACGGCAAGCCAGGCATCTTCGCTGGCCAACGGGGCAGATGGAACCGCTACGGTCGACCTGCGCGCGCTTGGCAGCACACGTACTCTCGCGCTGATCAATGGCCGCCGTATCGTGCCGGGCGATCCGTCTCCGGCGAGCGGTTCGGCAGCGGACATCAACATTATTCCTTCCGCCATGCTCAAGCGGGTGGAAGTGCTGACCGGCGGCGCTTCATCGGTTTACGGTGCCGATGCTGTGGCCGGCGTCGTCAACTTCATCATGGATACCGATTTCGAAGGCTTCCGGGTTGACGCGCAGTACGGGTTCTACCAGCACAACAACAACAACTCGTTCATCCGCCCGCTCCTCGACGCGCGCGGATTTCCGTTTCCTGACGGCAGCACCACCGATGGCGGCAGCATCGATGCCACCGTGGCATTCGGTTCGAAGTTCGCTGACGATCGCGGCCATTTCATGATGTATGGCGGTTATCGCAAGATCAATCCGGTAACGCAGGGCCAGCGCGATTTCAGCGCTTGCGTCATTCAGAACACTGGCGGCGGCGCCAACCGTTGCGGCGGTTCGGCCACTTCGCCGGACGGCAACGTCCTGGTGTTCGATACCGCGGTGACCACCGGCACTTCGACCTTCTACACCTTCACGCCAGGCGGCGGGTTTGTGGGCGGCGCGCCGACGTTGTTCAACTTTGCCCCGCTCAATTTCTTCCAGCGCAATGACGAGCGTTTCACCGCTGGCGCCTTCGTGAATTACGAAGTCAACGATTCGTTCCGTCCGTACATGGAATTCCAGTTCATGGATGACCATACGACAGCCCAGATCGCCCCATCGGGTGACTTCGGCAACACGCTCACGCTCAATTGCGACAACCCGCTGATGTCGGCTGCGCAATTTGCAGTGATCTGCGACGCAGACAATCTGATCAACGGCTTCATCGGAACGTTCCCGACTGCTGTAACGGCACCTTTCAACCAGAATCCGGGCGCAGCGCCGATTGACTTCGCCGATGGCCAGGGTGGGACCTACAATCAGGGTTATGCTCTGCTGCTTCGCCGCAACGTTGAAGGCGGTCCGCGCCGTGCTCAGCTCGATCACACCACCTTCCGCGGTGTTTTGGGCGCGAACGGCGACATTTCAAGCGATTGGAGCTACGACGCCTACTATCAGTACGGCAAGGTGAAATATTCGCAGGTTTACGAGAACGAATTCTCGGTTGCGCGCCTCGCCAATGCGCTTGATGCCGTCATCGACAATCGCGTCGGCAGCGCCACCAACGGACAGGTCGTCTGCCGTTCGGTCATTACCGGCGCGGATCCGAACTGCGTCCCCTATGACGTCTTCGCGGGCATCGGCGGTGCCAGCCAGGCTGCAGTCGACTATCTCTCGGCAGTCGGGTTCCAGGACGGCGAGACGACCGAACAGGTCGCCAACGTCTCGTTCACCGGAGATCTCACCTCTGCGGGCGTCAAGCTCCCCTGGGCCGATGACGGCGTAAGGGTCAACTTCGGTACGGAATGGCGCAAGGAAACGCTTGATCTTCGGACCGACCAGGCGTTCCAGACCGGCGATCTTACCGGTCAGGGCGGCGCGACGTTGCCGATTTCGGGCAGCTTCGACGTGCTGGAGTTCTTCGCCGAAACGGAGATACCGGTCATTCAGGACGGCTTTGTCGAACTGTTCCAGATCAGCGCGGGCTATCGCAATTCGCATTACGAGACGAGCGCCGACCGTTCCTACAACACCGACACCTACAAGATCGGTGCGGAACTCGCCCCGACAAGCGACGTCCGCTTCCGCGCGATGTACAACCGGGCCGTGCGTGCTCCCAACATTCAGGAGCTGTTCCGTACTCCGGCAGTTGGTCTCAGCGGATCGGTTGATCCCTGCGCCGGCTTCACGATCACGGCGACTGACTTTGGCTGTATCGCTCAAGGTCTTCAGGTTGGCCAGGGCGTGACTCCAAACCCGGCGGGCCAGTACAACGGCCTGCTTGGCGGCAATCCCGATCTCGAGCCGGAAACGGCCACGACCTGGACTGCCGGTGTTGTGCTGCAGCCGAGCTTCATCCCTCGTCTGTCACTCACCATCGATTACTTCAATATCAGGATCAACGACGCGATCCGCTCGTTTGGGCCCGATACGATCCTCAATGACTGCGTCGACAAGGCAACTGCGTCTTTCACGCCCATTTCGTGCGGGCTCGTCAATCGCGACGCAGCCGGGTCGCTCTGGCTGACGCCAGGTGGCTTTACCGAGGATCTTCCGAACAATGTCGGTCAGGTGAAGACCGCTGGCGTCGATATTTCCGGCAATTATTCGATGCCGGTCAGCTTCGGCACGATTGCGGTGCAGATGAATGGCACCTATCTCGACAAGTACAGGGTCAACAACGGCCTTGCCGATCCATATGATTGCGCGGGGCTCTTCGGACCCACTTGTAGTGTTGGCGGATCCACTGAACCCGGTGCTCCGTTGCCTGAATGGCGGCACAAGGCCCGCGTATCGGTCAACATGGACTCCGGTCTCGGCTTCTCGGCCCAGTGGCGCTATGTCGGCAAGGTGAAGGCTGAAACGCTTTCTTCGTTCTCGGCTCTTCAGGGTGCCAACAACTTCGACCCTGGCCTGCGCATTCCGGCGTTCAATTACCTCGACGCTGTGTTCAGCTTCGACCTTCAGGAGAAGTACAAGTTCCGCCTTGGCGTGAACAACATCTTCGACAAGGAGCCGCCGCTGGTTACGTCCGGGAGTGCCATTCGCCCAGGTTCGAACCTGTGCCCGACCGGTCCGTGTAACGGCAACACCTATCCGGCCACTTATGACGCACTTGGACGTTATGTGTTCCTGGGTGTGACGCTCGACTTCTAAAGCCGGGACTGTCAAAGATAATGGAGGGTTCCCGCAAGGGAGCCCTCCATATTCGTTTCAGGCTGACATGATCAGCGCCGACCTACTATCATCTTGATCGAAGGCAAACGATGGCCGAACTGTCACCTACAACTACCAACGACAGCTCACCGTTGAACCGGGCGGTCGCGGCGGCGCGCAGCGGCGATCTGGCACGCGCCAGAACCATCGCTGAAGACGCAGTTGAGAGTGGGGCTGGCGAAGTATCCGCCTTCCATGCCTTTCTCGGCATGGTTTGTGCCCGATTGGGTGATGATGCAGCTGCAACCACCCACCTCGAGCAGGCACACAGACTCAAGCCGGACGATGTAACGATCGCGTGCAACCTCATTTCACTGTTGATCGATCAGGAGCGGGATGCCGAAGCGTTGGCAATTGCCAGCAAGGACCTGGCCAAGTCAGATCAATCGCTGCGCGTCGCTCGCTACCGGGGATTCATCGCCCAGAAACTTGAGCAATATGATGCAGCAATCGAGGCCTATGAGCTGATACTTGACCGGAACCCGGACGATTTCGAGTGCTGGAACAATCTTGGTAACGCCCGTTCCGGACTGGCTGACGATGAGGGTGCCCTGGACGCACTGCGCCGCGCAATTCAGCTTGATCCCAATGTTGCACCGACCCGCCTTAACCTGGCAACCACGCTTCAAGCGCTTGGAAAGATTGATGAAGCGGAAGCCGAACTCGTCAAGGCCAGTGAGGATTTTCCCAACGACTCACGTGCACCCTTTCAGCTCTATGTCCATTACAAGTCCGCACAAAGACAGGACGAAGCAGTTGAAGCCTTGGTCGAGGCGGCCAGGCGCGACCCCGAGGCGGCCGATTTACAGCTCAAGCTGGGTATCGAATATGGCGTCCTGCGCCGGACGGAAGATTCCGAGCACGCCTATCGCCGGACGATCGAGCTCGATCCGTCCGAACTCGACGCCTATCTGGGCCTCGCCATCCAGTTCGAACACACCAACCGCGAAGATCAATTCGGCCCCCTGATCGAACTGGCGCGTGGCAACGCTATTGCGCCAGAGCCACTGTCGTTTATCGAAGCCTTGGAATTGCGCCGATTAGGAAAATTTGAAGAGGCCCTGGCCAAACTTGATGCCGTTCCAGCTGATGTCGAACCCATTCGCACGGTCCATGCGCGAGCTACCGTGCTTGAACGCCTCAAACGCACCGATCAAGCCTTCGCCGAATACAGCCGCGCCAACACGCTGTTGCAGGACAATCCGACCGAGCCACTTGATCGCGCGAAGCAATTGCGAGACCAGCTGAGGCAGGAAATTGCATGGCTGACGCCGCAATGGCGCGACAGTTGGATCGACGTCGAAATATCTGATCCACGTCCTGACCCAGTATTCCTGGTTGGCTTCCCCCGATCAGGCACGACCTTGCTCGATACCATCCTGATGGGCCATCCCGATACGGTGGTCATGGAAGAGCAGCCGCCGCTCAACTTTGTAGAGGAAGAGCTTGGCGGAATGAAAGCCATCCCCAGTCTCGACCGTGAAGCGATCAGCGGAGCTCGAGATCGGTATTTTGCCGAAGTCGAAAAGATCCAGCCGCTCGTTCCAGGCCAGCTGCTGATCGATAAGTCTCCGCTGTTCCTCTATCGGTTACCCCTGATCAAGCGCATCTTTCCCGATGCGAGAATTATCCTTGCGCTACGTCATCCTTGTGACGTCGTGCTTAGCTGTTTCATGAGCAATTTTCGGCTCAATTCTGCCATGGCCAACTTCCTGAGGCTGGAAGACGCGGCGGATTTTTACGACCTGTGCTTCAAGCATTGGGAAACTTCACGCGCCCTGTTCACCGCCAATGTGCATACGATTATCTACGAAAGACTGGTCGAAAACGTTGCCAGTGAGGTGAAGCCTCTTATCGAATGGCTGGAGCTGGAGTGGGACGACGGCCTGCTCGATCACACTGCAACCGCAAAATCTCGCGGCCTGATAACTACAGCCAGTTATTCGCAGGTTACCGAACCGATCTATCGGCGGGCCTCAGGGCGCTGGCTGCGATATCGCGCCCATCTGGAGCCCGTTTTCAGCCGACTTGCACCATGGGCTAAAAAATTCGGCTATGGCGATCCGCGCACCGAAGCCGGGGTCGACTAACTCAAGGTCATTCATTCGACCGAATGCGGCAAGCAGTAATTTGGGTCGGCACAATTCCGAGGCATCGAATTCAATTATCCACCCAGTAAGGCAACTGGAGCCTCGAACAGAAAGGGCCCCGGGAAACCAGGGCCCTTGTTTGTTGGACGACGAATCATGTCCTTGGCGGGGCCGGAGCACCCTCTAGCGGCAGATTACCCCACCAACATCTTCAGCTATAACCCAGTATCGCACGCAGGCCGGGCCCAAGCGGGATAGCTGCGCGTCAGGCCTTGGCAAGCTCACCCAACACTTCGCGCAGCGGGTCAAGCCATTGCGAATAGGGGCGCCAGACCTCTATCCCGTCACGGTTAAGGGGGCGGCGGACCTGTTCGCTGCTTGGCGTGCGCACAACGCGGTCTAGCTGGTGGAATTCGAGCACCTTGTCGTTCCACGGCAGGTTGAGATACTCGATCACCTTGCCCGCTTCTTCACGTGCATTTTCAACCAGTTGCGTATAGTCGACGTGGTGCACCATCCCTGGTGCGATGCTGTCCAGATAAGTCATCAGCCTGACGTAATCGACATAGCTGCGCCCCACGTCCTCAAGCGCAAATGAGGCGGGATGCGCGCTGGTGAATGACTGGGTGAAATTCGAAAAGCAGCAATCCATTGCCGGACGGCGGATGTCCACGAACTTTGCATTTGGCAGGATTCGGCGGATGAACAGGATATTGTTCCAGTTGTGGGGCAGCTTGTCGACAAACAGGGAGCAGTTGGTTTTCCGGTGGAATCTGGCGCGACGCATATACTCCCGACCAAATTCTTCCGCCTGTTGTTGGCTCATCTGCAGCAACGCGCGCGGTACGGTGATCTTGCCGCGCCGGGTAGCCATTTCCATGAACGTTCGCAGGATTGCAGGGATGTAAGGCAATTCACCTACGGGCTCAATTGATGGGTGACTACCCAGCATTTGCTCAAGCAAGGTAGAACCCGAACGCGGCAGCGAAACGAGGAATATCGGGACGTCTTCGCCCGGCACGCTTTGGTGCTCCCCGTCGAAGAACGTCTCATCGATAACACGTTCAACCTCGTTGATCTCTTCGCTCAATTCGTCCGCATTGTAATTGAGGCTTTCCGCTCGCTGCCGGTTGCCTGTATCGTAATGCTGGAAGGCGCTCTCAAAATTACCCTGATCGTGAAGCGCCCTGGCGAGCGCGAAGTTCAGGGGAGCCATATTGCGTGGATCGATGGCAATCGCCAGCGCCGCACGCATGGCCTTGATGTCGTTTTCGTCCAGCACCCTTCGCTTGATACTTGCCAGCGCCCACCATGCATCACCATATCCGTCGTCAGCAGCGATAGCGTGGCGATAGGAGTCGATTGCTTCCTCAACATTGCCGGCTGATCTCTGGCAATGCCCATACGCCACCCACAGTGCCGGGTTGGCGGGATTGTCGCGGGTGAGCTGTCGGTACAAGTCCCGCGATTCATCGCTTCGACCGACCTTCTCGAGCAAACCCGCCAGCACAGCCTTGAGGCCCGGTTCCTCGCGCTCGCTCGTAAGCTGTTCGAACATGGGAATTGCCTGCTCAGGCCGATCCTGCTGACTCAACACGGAGGCGAGATTGCGGCGCGTCTCAAAGTCCGACATTCCGCCAGCGATGGCCTGTTGCAGGAATTGCCGCGCCTGTTCGAGTGCGCCAAGCCGCATGGCGACAAAGCCCAGCTTTGCCAGTGCGCGCGGATCCTTCGGGCTCTTGCGGAGAAACTCAACCAATAGTTGTGCGGCACGATCGTATTTATCGGCTTCAATCAGCCGCTGTATGTGCCCAAGCTGGGGGTTCGTGGTAAGAAATCCGGGGCCCCTGGAAACCGTGTCATCATGCATAGCCAAGCACCGTTCTGAGGCCAGGTGCCTGGTAATCGACAAGGGCACGATGGTGCGGACCCAGGGATTTGGGCAACTCAATCCCGATCCCGGTCAGGTTTTCCCGCGCAGTTGCGCTTTCTTCACGGCTGGAGCCACGCCGAACGCGTTCACGCCAATCCTCCGGCATCTCGATATGGCAGGCATCAAGCAAGGATTTGAAGAAATCCTCGGCATGTAATGTGTCGAGTTCGCGAACATGCTGCATCAGCTCCTCATAGGTCACTACGTGGCAACGCGCACCAAGCCATGCGGCGGCATTGAGCTCATAGATGTCGTTGAGCGAGGGTAGCTTACCTGGCAGGCCAAAGATCATCATGGTCAGTAATTCGTCCGCGGTCAGCGCCCCACCCTTGAGATAATCGATATTTCCCTGGAATTGTTCGGACAGGATGAAACGTGCCCGGGCGATCACCCAGTCGTATGGATCGCGATAAAGCAGGATACGACTTGCGGGGGCCGTTTCGATCACTGAAGCATCGGCAAAGAACAGATGGCCCCAACTGAGCCGGGGATGCTCGGGATCGAACGCAATCCGGTGCTGCTGCAAGTTCGGCCATTGAATGAAGTCAGCGGAATATTGCTGATCGACCGGAACAAACATGCGGAGGATGTTGCGAAGCAAATGGCTGCCGCTTTTGGGAACCGAGTTCAGGAAAACCGGCTGTCTCAGGCGTTGCTGGGCAAATTCCGCATTGCTTTCATCCAGATTGTCCCTCCGGACATAGATTTGCGGCATTGCTCGGGTCTTTCTTCAGCGTGGATATTACGGACGGCCAATAACAGACGGGGCGGCATGTTGCCATGCCACCCCGCCTTGGTCTGGACAAAAAGATGCCCGTTTATCGTCGATCAGAACTTGGCCGAAACGTTGATGAAGCCGCGCCGTCCCACGAACGAGTATTGCGATGCAGCAACCACCGGGCCGAGCAATCCGATCTGGCCGCCATTCAACACTGACACGCGCGGTGGGCGGGTGTCGAACAGATTGCTGACACCAGCAGTAATCTCGAACCTGCCATCGGCGATTTCCTGTGTCACCGAGATGTTGTGATAGAACTTTGCCGGAGCAGTCAGATCCGGGCAGTAGGTTCCGTAAATCGGCAGATCGTCTGATGGATCGGCTGTGCCCTGATTGTTGAAGGAATTGATGCAGGGGCCGCCGAAGCGATCCTCAAAATCATCCTGATCCGACGTTCCGCCGATTACGTTGACGCCATAGAACAGGCTGAAGCCTGAACCATGCGCCCAGGTTGCCCGGAAATCGCCAACCCATTTGGGAGAACCCGCCTCACCGTTGTCCGATGTGACTGGCGAGGTTGGCAGAAGCTTGAAATCATCATCAAGCTGCCAGGTCATCCCGGCCGTCAGGCTCAGCTGCCCCAACGAACCCAGATCATGCCGCAGAATGGCTTCTACGTCGATGCCCCGGTTCTTCTGACTGGCGATGTTGACGAACTTGTCAGCAACCGTCGCAACCGAGAAGGGCGAGGTGGTGCCCTGGCCGCGGGTGAACAGGTCGCAGAGTGGTTCGGTCGCGAAACTTTCCGAATCGTAGCAGCCGAACAGGATATTGGCTGCGCCGAGCTGCGAGATCTCGCCCTTCACATCGATGTCGAAATAATCGACCGCGATGCTGATTTCCGTATCGGGAAGGAAGGCAAACCGGGGTGTCAGGACCGTGCCAAACACCTTTGCCTTGGAGGATTCCGACTCAAGCACTCCGAGGCCGCCCGAAGTAAGAATCGTGGCTGTCACGGTGCCGCCGCCGAAATTGTTCGGGATACCGTCAGCAGCGCAGTTGTCTGCCACCCGCTGTGAAGTGGTGCCTGCAGCAAGGCCGGCACCCCAGTTCACGCAAGGGTCGACCCGGTTGACGTTGGCGAAGCTGGTCTCGTCAGCCAGGAACTGTTCGAACAGCGCAGGCGCTCGGAAGGAGGTACCGTAACTGCCGCGGAAACGCAGCCAGTCGGTTACCGCCCAATTCAGCCCCAGTTTGTAGGTCCAGTTGCCATTATCCGAATCGGACACACCGTCTGAGGCGCGGGTGGCCTCGACATTGGTGAGGCGTCCGGCAGCTGAAAACGTCAGGTCCTTGAAGAAGGGCTTGTCAGCTAGCACTGGCACGCTGATTTCGCCGAAGGTTTCCAGCGTCACGCTTTTGCCGGCCGTGATTCCGCTGGCGGATGCACCCCAGGCATTGGCTGCAAGCGTGATTTCGCCCGGCGTATCGTTGATACGATCGCGTCGTGCGGTGCCCCCGAACGCAACCGCCATCGGCCCGGCCGGAAGTTCAAGCAGAGTTCCGGTAATCACCGCTTCGGCTGACAGCTGGGTGTAGATCGTCTTGCCTTCTTCCCAGTCGAACAGGAAGTCGAGCTGTTCCTGCGTCAGATTGCCGCGCAGGAACTCGGGGTCGGCCCAGGGAATATCGATACATTGCTTGCCCGAAACCGGCAGCACTGTGCCGACGCAGGAAGAATACTGGAAGTAACCGGAGTCATAGGCATCCTGCAGGATCTGCTGGCTGCGATACCGGCCGTTGCTGCGGCTGTATTGCCCGTAAACTTCGTATTTCCAGTTGCCTGCCCCACCAAGATCGCCACGTACACCGCCTACGCCGCGGTAATAGTCGACCTTCTGGCTACTGTCGGCCTGATCGGTGATCGGGGTCGGGCTGATGAAGTTCAATCCCTGCCAGCCATCACCCCAATAGTTGAAGTAGTTTCCGGCACCCGTGCTGTAGAGATCACCGGTCCAGCCAAAATTCCAGAACTGGCGCCAGCCGTTTTGATAAGTCTCGCGGCGGTTGAACAGGAACTCGCCGAACAACTCGACGGATTCGGATATCTCGAAGGAACCTTCTGCATAGGCCGTGTAAAGATCGGTTTCGGGGATGATCGTCTGATCATCGACAAACGGATGGTATGCATTCTGCACCGCCATCGATGCTGCATCATAGCCGGTAGGAAAGAAGCCTGCGGGGGCGCCGAAATCGAAAACGTCGGCTGGGGCGCCAAAGGCAGGTATGCCAAGCGTTCCGGCGCCGGGGCCCGAATCATACTGATACTGCAGCAGAACCGTGCGCCCACCGGGCGAAGTCTGAACGCCCGAATCGGGGCCACCAGGTCCATCTAGACGAAGGTTGTCGATCAGATTGTAAGTCCACACATGGCCCCAGCGCAGGTCTTCACAGTGCGGCTGGCCGGTGCGCGGATCGATCAGGTCAGAGCGGTTGCCGTCGGCATCGAAGATGTTCGCTTCCGGGCAGGCAAGATAGCTGCGATCGCCGCGCGCCAGTTCGTCACGATGCGTGTAGTCGCCGGCAATCAGGATGTGACCGCGATCGAAAGTCTTGCCCCATGAGGCACTGACGCGATACTCCTCACCACCCGAGTCAAATGGAACAGCGACGTTGAAATCAAGCGTCAGCCCATCGGCCTCGTCCATGGTAGAAATGTTGACAACGCCGGCGATGGCGTCCGAGCCATAGACTGATGATGCACCCGTCTTGAGAATTTCGATGTTCTTGATGATTGAAAGCGGGAGAACGTTCAGATCGAAGGAAGAGACCGCGCCCCGTGTACCCGCCGGGCCGGCTCGCTTGCCATTAAGCAGCACAAGGGTGCGGTTGGGCCCGAGCCCGCGCAAATCGATGGTTTGCGCGCCAGGTCCACCGTCGGTGACGAAGTTTGACGAAAGCGCTGCGGTGATCTGGGTGGAACCAGAGGCGATTGGCGAAGTCTGCAAGGCAGAGGCCAAGTCGAACTTGCCCTCCTTGCGTGCGATTTCAGGGCTGACGATTGAAATCGGGTCCGGGCTGTTGAACGGCGTCGTGGTTTGAATACGCGAACCGGTGACGATGATGGCCTGCGCCGGAGCCGCCTCTTCGGCTGATTGTTCGGCTTCATCTTCCTGACCTGCATCCTGCGCAAATGCGGGCATTGCTGACAGGGCAAGCGCCGCAAGACCGCTGCCCGCCATCAACTTGATGCGACCGATTTCAGCCACGTTCTTGTACGATTTCATAGTGTTCTGTCCCCTAACATGCCGCCCAGCAGCGGCAGACGTTTACGTCAAATTGTAGAGACGAGCGCTAGGCCCCCCCAGCAGCATCAACCCATGGGCCAATTCTTGCTTTCTTGATCCAAGCCCGGCAAGGGGGCGACGGCGGGCAGGGGCAATCGTATTTGTAACTGTGGCTTGATTGCAACGGTTTTGCTCGCAGGATTGAGCAATGCTCTGACATTGCGCATGCAACTTGCGAGCGGCAGGGTGATACGGTGGCCGGGGCATGCGCAAGGGGCCTTGGCCAGCTTGCATCGGATAGCCATCGCCCCAATCGAGGCCTGAAATGGTCTGGGTATGGCTGGCAATGGACGGTGGATTATCGCGAGTCGCGAAAGTGCAACTCGCTCACTACCGGCCGGGCGATTTCAGCAGCGCCCCTCACTTTCGCAGCCACTGTTGTTATTACGGTCCCTGCGGATGTTTTCGCGCACTTCCCGCTCTTCCCGTTCCCATGCTTCCCTGGTCATGCAGATGCGCTTGGGAATCTTGCTGTCGAGCGTGTGCATATACCTGCATTTGATAGCGTCACCCTTGGCAACGGCGGGTTTGGCAGGCGTAGCGTCCTTGACGGACGGGCTTTCTGTCTTGGCGGGTGTCTCACCCGCGGGCGTTTCCTGCGGCGAGGATGCATGGCCAGGCACGGCAAATGCACCAAGAGTAATTGCAATGAAGGCTCCGACAACTGGATTCATGATTTTACCTCAAGCATGTTCTGCAAACTGGCCGGTCAACATCCGGCGATGATTCCTGGCAGTGATAGCCCTGCGGTTGCGAGTGGATCAATCAGCAAAGCCATTTTTGCGACTGTGTGACGCAAAAAAGAGGGCGACGGTTGCCCGCCGCCCTCTCTCGATTTCAGTGTGTAACGCTGTGCTATCAGAAGCGCAGGCGCACACCGGTATAGAAGCGGCGACCGAAGACGTCATAGACGTCGGCTGCCGTGTCCGCCCCGGTCACGTTGAAGGTCGTGCCCGTCAGGATGTTCGGAGCATCGGTATCGAGCAGATTGTCAACGCCGAAGTAGAACTCAGCCTTCTCGGTAACATTGAAGGTAGCGTTCATGTCAAGATAGAACTTCGCCGGAACTGATTCGACTTTAGGCTCTCCAAAGAACTGATCGTCTTCATAAGACTTGCCGATGTACGTACCGGTGAAGCCAATGCGGAAGTCATCGGTCTGGTAACGCATGTTCGCCGTGACGCGATCCTTCGCCGTGCCGATCTCGCCGTCCGAGGGATCCGGATCAGAATCGGGCAGGGAGAAGAAATTGTACTTGAGCAGGTGGGTGTAAGCCACACGGAACGAAAGACGATCGCCCTCCATCAGGCCAAGCGGCGTGTACCAGTTGGCAGTGAAGTCAAGCCCGGCGGTCTCCAGGACCGAGGCGTTGACCGCCAATGCATTGATCAGGTCGATCGATCCCGAACTGTTGACTGCGGTAGCAGTCGGGCGGCGGGTGATCAGATCACAGAAGGTCTGGTTGCCCTGGCCATAGCACTGGTCCAGCGTGAACTGCCGCGGGAAGCCGCCGATAACATCCTCGATCTTGATGTTGTAGTAGTCACCGGTCAGCGTCAGACGATCGAACACACCACCCAGCGATTGCGGCTGGATAACCGCGCCAACGGTCCATGAATCCGCGGTTTCTTCAAACAGGTTGGGGTTGCCGCCGTTGAAGCCGCTGATGCCCTGAATGTCGGCCTGGTTGAGCGTGAACACGCCATTTGCGGCAATATTCGCTGCTACGCCCGGATCGGCGCGGCAATTGTCGCCAACGGCCCCGCCACCGGTTGCACCGATGCCGTTGCAGGGATCGGTAAGCCCGCTCGGGAAGGTCTGCGAAAGACCCGCGAACAGTTCACCGACGTTCGGCGCACGCACAGCGCGCGACCAGGTTCCGCGAATGCGGATGTCATCAATCGGCTGCCAGGTGCCGGTTAAGCTGTAGCTCGAAACTCCGCCAACCGTGGAATAATCGGCGTAGCGGAACGAGCCGCCGAGTTCGAGTAGCTTAAAGCCGGGCGTGTCAGCCAGGATCGGCACGCGAACTTCGATGAAGCCTTCAGCAACGTCGAACGAACCCTGGGTGTCGGGCAGGACGTTACCGGCATTGAGGCCCGCATTGGTCAGTGCATCGTTGTCAGACAACGAGTTTTCCTTGCGGTATTCAAAGCCGGCAGCAATGCCAAGCGGACCAGCCGGAAGATCGAACAGGGAACCGGAAATGTTGCCCTGCACAACCTGCTGCTTGATCTTGGTCTGGAAGGTGCCCTGCGCAGCGATGAAATTGACTGCGCCCTGCGAAAGGCTGCCTTCACCGAAGATATTGGCAGGCGCACAACCGTTGGCCCTGGCTTCCGGATCGATACAGATCGCTTCGCCATTGATGCCATTGCCGTTTTCGTCAGCGGTTTCCACCATCACGGCAAGCGCGTCACGGAAGTTCACCACATTGACCTGGCCATTCGAAACCTGGTTCTCGGTAACCTGGCCGAAGTTGTAGCTCACATCCCAGCGGAAGCGATCGTCAAGTATCGAGCCGTCAAAGCCGACGACAAAGCGATAGAAATCACGCTCGGTTGAGCCGGTACGGTTGCCGAATTCCGACAGGCGGCGGACAAAGCCGATGTCACGCAGGCCATCGCCATTGCTGTCGGTTGCCGCTGCCAGGATTTCTGCAGGAACGAACGGATTGGCCACAATCGTGTTCGTGCCCGGCAGGTAGTTTTCTACGTTGAAGCCGCCGCCGGTCGGGAAGATGCCGTTGGCGCCGCCGGATTCGAGCGGGAACGGCTCGATGATACGCGACGATGACGTCTTGTTAAACGTGCCTTCGAAGAAGAAGTTGATATCATCTGCCACCGCATATTCGCCGGCTGCAGCAAACAGGAAGCGTTCCACCGGCACGGCCAGCGTACGGAAGTTCTGGCGGTTGAAGCCGTTGGGGCCAGTGCCCGAACCGATGGTTGCGTTACAGGTAGCACCATTGGTGGTGAAGCAGTTCTGCAACTGGCCATTGGGGTCATAGGTAAAGGTGCCGTTCGAAGTGATGAAACGGCCCTGCGGAGGGAAGCTCGAGAAGAAAGGCTCGACTTCCTCGCCCCATTCACCACCGAAGAAGACAGCCGATAGGCCGTCAACTCGCGTGTTCGCACGCTGGCGTGAGAGCAGGCCTTCCTCGTTCGAATAGCCGAAGTGGACCATGATGTTGCCATCGCCATTGGCGACATTGGTGCCGATGGTTGCGTTGAGCTGGTAACGGGCATCGTCACCCTGTTCGGTAAGGCCGTATTGCCCGCCGAACTCGACGCCTTCGAAATCCGTCTTGTAGATGAAGTTCACAACGCCGGCCATGGCGTCCGAACCGTAGAGCGACGAGGCGCCACCGGTAAGAATGTCAATCTGGCTGATGAACTGGGTCGGGATGACGTTAAGGTCGACGGTCGAAGAGCCGGCGAGCGAAGCAACAACGCGGCGGCCGTTGATCAGCACCAGCGTGCGGTTGGAACCGAGATCGCGAAGGTCGATCGTGGCAACGCCTGTGCCCGAGGTCAGGAAGGCCGAGTTGGTGCGGCTGAGGGCCGGGGTACCGAACACGGGATTTTCGAGCAGAAGCTCCTGGATGTTGGTGACGCCAGCATCCTCGATCTCGCCCTCACCAACGATCTGCAAAGGAGCGGGCGAATCAACTGTCGGCGACGCGATGCGTGAACCGGTAACGATGATCATCTGACCCTCGTCTTCCGATGCACCCGCCGCATCCTGCGCGAACGACGGAGTCGCTGCGATGGCAAGACCAACCGCGAGCGTACCAGCGCTTAGTCGAAGTTTAGTTGCAACTTTCATTTGCTTTCAAGCCCTTATGAATGGGGCAATCAAATGCATTGATTGCCGCGTTACCGGCCAGGACCCTCACAACAGACATCCGGAAAGGAGGTCGAAGATCCCAGTCGCTTCATCAGACTGAGTCAACGCCGCGCCACCCATCAACATGGGTACACCAAGTCACCAGTCCCTGACGGCGAATTAGTCCCAATGGCGTGCCCATGGAAAGCCAAACTGGGAAACTGGTTGAAAATGTCACGATCGGTGTAACACCATTGCAACACTGAAAATCTTGCGGATAGGCAAGCTTTGCGGCACTTTGGAAAACGAGGTTCGGCAGGCGTAGTTCAACCCGGCCGTTCTAATGGATGAGGTATCGAATTTTATGATCAAACACCCCGGATTTTCCCTTGGTATGCTGGTGGCTGTGCCGCTTTTTGCCGCCTCCGGTGCTCTTGCGGCCCAGGATGGCAGCAAAGGCCCGCAAGCGGATACGCCGGCGGTGATGGTAAAATTGTTCGATTGCCGCGAGATTGCCGATCCGCAGGAACGGCTCGCCTGTTACGATCAAGAGGTAAGCCGGGTGTTCGAGGCGCAGGCCACCAAGGAACTGGTCATCGCCGATCGCGAACAGGTCAATGAGACGAAGCGGGGGCTGTTCGGCTTCTCACTTCCCAAACTGGGCATTTTTGGCGGCGATGATGACAAGGATGAGGTTTCGTCGGTCACGCTTGAACTGGCAGGCGCGCGCAAGATGGCCAATGGGCGTTACGTCCTGACCATGCGGGATGGGGCCCAATGGATGCAGATTGATAACACGCCGGTGTTGCGCGATCCCGCAGCTGGCGAAGAGGTGACTATATCCAGGGCGTCCATGGGCAGTTTCATGGCCAAGGTCGGCACGCGCAGGTCGTTCAGGGTCAAGCGGGTCGATTGAACCGCGCCAGCTGCTCGACCTGATCGGGGCGGTCAGCTCCTTTGCGCGATCCGTCTCCGGCTTGCCTCAAATCTCATAGTTGACGCACACGTAAGCCGTGCCTAGGCGAGTGGCGATTTGAAACCCGCATGAGGACAGAGAGATGCCCGCAGCCTATATCGTAGAAGCCGTGAGAACCGCCGGTGGCCGCCGCGGCGGGCGCCTGGCAGGCGTCCATCCGGTCGATCTTGCCACCAGATCGCTCGATGCCATCATCGAGCGCAGCGGGATCGATCCCAATGCAGTCGACGATGTGATCATGGGCTGCGTCACCCAGGCGGGCGAGCAGGCGATGCAGGTGGGCCGCAACGCGGTGCTCGCCTCCAGGCACCTGCCGCAATCGACCCCGGCTGTGACGATCGATCGGCAGTGCGGTTCCAGCCAGCAGGCGATCCAGTTCGCCGCGCAGGCGGTGATGAGCGGCACGCAGGACGTGGTGATCGCCAGCGGCGTCGAAAGCATGAGCCGCGTGCCGATGGGAACCAGTGCCACCTTCCACATGAAGGAAGGCATGGGTCATTATAAATCGCCCGGCCTCGAAGCGAAATATCCCGGCATCCAGTGGAGCCAGTTCATGGGCGCCGAGATGATCGTCAAGAAGCACGGCCTGACCAAGGACGATCTCGACCGTTTCGCGCTCTCCAGCCACGAAAAGGCGATCGCCGCGACCCAGGCTGGTGCGTTTGACAAGGAAATCGTCCCGGTCGAAATCGAAACTCCGGAAGGCACTCAGATGCATACCGTGGACGAAGGCATCCGCTTCGATGCCTCGCTTGAAGGTATTGCGAGCGTGAAGCTGCTGAGCCCCGATGGCGCGATCACCGCCGCAAGCTCCAGCCAGATCTGCGACGGATCGAGCGCGGTGCTGGTGGTGAGTGAGGCGGCGCTCAAGGCTCATGGCCTGACCCCCATCGCCCGCATCCACAATTTGACCGTAACCGCGGGCGATCCGGTGATCATGCTGGAAGAGCCGCTGTTCGCAACCGATCGCGCGCTCCAGCGCGCGGGACTGAAAATCGAAGATATCGATCTTTATGAAGTCAACGAAGCTTTCGCCTCTGTGCCGCTTGCATGGCTCAAGCATACCGGCGCCGATCCTCAGCGGCTCAACGTGCATGGCGGCGCAATCGCGCTGGGCCACCCGCTTGGTGCATCGGGCGCCAAGCTGATGGCAACGCTGGTCCATGCGCTGCACCGCCACGGCAAGAAATATGGCTTGCAAACGATGTGCGAAGGCGGCGGGGTCGCCAATGTGACCATCGTAGAGGCACTCTAACTCATTCCAATATCGAGAGGAAAATACTGATGGAAGTTTCAGCCAACACCCCCGCAGTTGTAACCGGCGGTGCATCGGGCCTGGGCGCGGCCACCGCCCGCGCGCTGGCCGCCAAGGGCGCCAAGGTCGCCATCTTCGACATGAACGAGGAAAAGGGCAACGCCATGGCGGCCGAGATCGGCGGCGTGTTCTGCAAGGTCAATGTGACCAGCGACGACGATGTGGATGCCGGTTTCGCCAAGGCGCGCGAAGCGCATGGGCAGGAACGCATCCTGGTCAATTGCGCCGGTATCGGCAATGCCATCAAGACCGCCAGCCGCAGCAAGGAAGACGGTTCGATCAAGCACTTCCCGATTTCGGCCTTCGATTTCGTGATCCAGGTGAACCTGATCGGCACCTTCCGCTGCATTGCCAAGTCAGCCGCGGGTATGCTGACGCTTGAACCGCTGAGCGATGAGGGCGATCGCGGCGCGATCGTCAACACCGCTTCGGTTGCGGGCGAAGATGGCCAGATCGGCCAGGCGGCCTATTCGGCCTCCAAGGCGGGTGTTATCGGCATGACCTTGCCGATCGCGCGCGATCTGATGAACGAGGGCATCCGCGTCAACACCATCCTGCCGGGCATTTTCGATACCCCTCTGCTGGCAGCCGCGCCGCAGAACGTGCGCGATGCGCTGGCCGCGTCAGTGCCGTTCCCCAAGCGCCTCGGCATCCCCGAGGAATATGCCAAGCTCGCCATGTGCATGATCGAGACGGGCTATTTCAACGGCGAGGACGTGCGGCTCGACGGTGCGATTAGAATGGCCCCTCGCTAACGGGCGAATTCGTTATTGCGAGCCGCAGGCGAAGCAATCCATTTCCTGCCGATTCCTTGATCGGGAATGCGGCATTATGGATTGCCGCGTCGCCGCCTTCGCGTCTTCTCGCAATGACGGGCGATCAGTTTGAACCCCCGCCGCAGCTGGCGGGGGTTTTTGTTTGGCGGCCCCAGTGTCACCGGCGCTCCAACAGGCGCTTGATGCTTTCATGTCGCCGCCGCCCCGGCTTCTGCGTGGCCACTTCCACCTCCAGGGCGGTACGGATATTTCCGATCTCGCTGTCGGTAAGGTGCTCGATCCCGACGAATTCATTGCGCGCGGCCCGCGCGGAGCGAATGAGTTCATCAAGCTTCGCCTGGATCGCGGCCGCATCGCGGTTCTGCGAGTTCTGGATCAGGAAAACCATCAGGAATGTCGCGATCGTCGTACCCGTATTGACCACAAGCTGCCATGTATCCGACCATCCGAAGACTGGCCCGCTCAAGACCCATACCGTGATCACGATAAGGGCAAGCGCAAAGGAAGTCGGCTTGCCAGCGGCCAAAGCGGTTCGGGAAGCGAGTACCGTAAACAACCGTTCCATTACCGAACCTCCATTAGCGCGAAACAGGATCATATTATGTCCGGCCATATGCCGGTTGGGAATGCGCACAAGCGGAAGAATTGCGCACAGCTCGCGAATCCACCACCGCTTGCTTCATCGCTTTCCTATTCGAAGGCCAACGACTATCCAAATCGCACCATGACAATGCACGACTTCTCCCGCCAAGGTGAATTCACAATCCCGGCCTTTCAGCGGGCGGCTTTTTCATTATCAGGACAGTGTTCCATGTGTTCCATCCTGTAGGGTTTGAGGGAGAGAAAACGAGATGAGCAAATACACCCAGATCATGGTGGACAAGGCAGATGGCATCGCCACCATCACGCTCAATCGCCCGGAAAAGATGAACGCCTATACGCGGATCATGGGCCAGGAGATCATGGCCGCGATGGACGATATCGATGCCGATGACTCTGTTCGCGCGGTTATCTTTACCGGAGCGGGTGAGCGCGCGTTCTGCGCAGGCGCCGATTTGACGCCCGAAGGTGGCGGGCACGTGTTTTCCGATCCGACGCAGGTCGACGACCTTTCCGATGAGCGCGTGCGCGACGGCGGAGGGCGGCTGACCCTGCGACTGTTCGATTCGAAGAAGCCGCTGATTTCGGCCTGCAACGGCGTGGCCGTGGGCGTGGGCGCGACGATGCAGTTGGCGATGGATATTCGCCTCGCGAGCGAGACTGCGCGCTATGGTTTTGTCTTTGCGCGGCGCGGGATCGTGCCCGAAGCGTGCTCAAGCTGGTTCCTGCCGCGGATCGTGGGGATCAGCCAGGCACTCGAATGGTGTTATAGCGGGCGGGTGTTCGATGCGCGCGAAGCGCTGGCTGGCCGGCTGGTCCGTTCGGTCCATCCGCAGGGCGAACTGATGGATACGGCAAGGGAGCTGGCGCGCGAGATTGCCGACAATACCTCGGCCGTGTCGGTGGCGATGACCCGCGCGATGATGTGGCGCCTGCCTTCGGGCGATCATCCGATGGACGCGCACAGGGTCGACAGCCGCGCGATCTATCGCTTGTCGCGCGGGGCCGACGCCAGGGAAGGGATCGCCAGCTTCCTCGAGAAGCGAGCGCCGCAATATCCGGGCAAGGTGAGCGAGGATATGCCTGACTTCTATCCCTGGTGGGACGAGCCGGAATATCGCTGAAATGGCTCCACCCTCTTGCCAGCGCCGATGGTTACATTAGTAACCTTGCCTGATGGGTGAACGGGCACAATCAAACGCGCATCCGGCGAACGGGCGGCTGGCGGATTTTCTGCCATACCAGCTGTCGGTCACGTCGAATGCGGTCAGCAGCTGGATCGCAGGCGCATACCGCGCCAGGTTCGGGCTGAAGATCGCCGAATGGCGGGTGATGGCGGTGCTGGGCGATTGCGGCGCGGCGACCCAGCGCGAACTGACCGATGCGACCTTGATGGACAAGGTGGCCGTCAATCGCGCTTGCAAGGTGCTGGAGGATCGCAATCTCGCCGCGCGCCGCCCCAATGCCGGGGATGGCCGTTCGCACCTGCTCGAACTGACCGGCGAGGGCAGGGCGGTGCACGACGAGGTTATGCCCATGGCCCGCGCGATGGAAGCGGAGATCTTCTCCACTCTGGCCGATGCCGAACGTGAACAGTTGCGCGGTTTGCTGCGCCGACTGTTCGAACAGACCGAAAGCATGCGGCCCTCCTCGCGTTCCTGACGCGAAGCGGGCCGGCTAGCCGTTAAGCCGGTGGGTTTAGCTCCCCGGCGGGCCGTCCGCGAATGCGTCGGCGATCGAACAGGCCGCCGGGCCAAGGATCACGACGAACAGCACCGGCAGGATGAACAGGATCAGCGGCACGGTCATGATCGCGGGCAGCCTGGCCGCCTTCTCTTCCGCGCGCATCATGCGCTCGTTGCGGAATTCGGCTGACAGCACGCGCAGGGCCGAGGCCAGCGGCGTACCATAGCGTTCGGTCTGGATCATGGTGGTAACAACGCCGCGGATCGCATCAAGGTTTACGCGATAGGCAAGATTGCTGAAGGCTTTCTTGCGTTCGTTGAGGAAGGAAAGCTCGATCGCGGTCAGCGCGAATTCGTCACCCAGTTCGGGATAGGCACGGCCCAGTTCCTTGGCCACCCGGTTGAACGCCGCATCGACCGTCAGGCCGGCCTCGGCGCAGATCACCAGCAAGTCGAGCGCATCGGGCAGGCCCTTGCGAATCTCGTCGGTACGCTTGCTGGCCTTGTTCTTGAGGAAAATTTCAGGCCCTTTGTAGCCAATGAAGATCGCGGCTGCCATCGCCATGACCTTCTTCATCTCCCATTCGGGATAGATCTGGACTACATAGAGCAGCACGAATGCGGTAAGGCCAAGCACCACCGGCAGGATCATGCGTGCGCCGATGACGTAGACCGCCAGTTCCTTGTTGCGATAGCCGGCATGGGCCAGCTTTTGCTGGATCGCCAGGATCTGGCTCTGCTGGAGGACCTTCATGCCTTCCAGCTGCTGTTTCATCCTATCGGTCGCGTCGGTCCTGCGCACCAGGCTGGTGCGCTTCTTGGCGCTCGAGGTGACGATTCCCGCCTTTAGTTCTTCGCGGCGATCGTTGAGCGATTTGACACGTTTGGCCATCGGATCCTTCACGGTGATCGCGGCATAAACCGCCATCAACACGGCAAAGGCGGCGATTCCGGCAAGGATCGTTCCGACGAGGATGACGTCGAAGCCGAGAAGCGTGGGTCCGGACGGGGTATTGAACATGATTTCCGTTTCCCTCGCTTAGATCTCGAAGCTGACCATTTTGGCCATGATGAATGCGCCGATGGACATCCAGACGCCGCCGCCGAGCCCGGCAACGATCAGGCGGTCATCGCTGAAGAAGCCACCAAGATAATCGGGATTGATCCAGTAGATCAGGCCGAAGACGATGAATGGCAGAGAACCAACGATGTAGGCGGAGGCTTTCGATTCCGAGCTCATCGCGCGGATCTTGAGCTTCATCTGCGCTCGTTTGCGCAGCACGTCAGACAGGTTCGAAAGTGTTTCTGCCAGATTGCCGCCGGTCTCGCGCTGGATCGCCAGTGTGATGGTGAAGAAGTTGAATTCGGGGATGCCCAGCCTGTCGGCCGTTTCCTGCAGCGATTCCTCCATTGTCCGGCCGATCTTGATCCGCTCGACGATGGACTTGAATTCCTCTCCAACCGGCCCAGGCACTTCCTGTGCCACCACGGCTAGTGTTTCGGTGACGGGCAAGCCCGAACGCAGGCCACGGACCAGCAATTCGATCCCGTCGGAAAATTTGGTGATGAAGCCATTGGTGCGGCGATTGATGAAATGTCTCACCACGAGGTGGGGGATTCCCGCCCCGATAAGCACGCCGATGCCCAGCGACAGCAGCAGGGCGCCCGAACGCAGGTAGATGATCACGGCGACGAACAGGGCAAGGCCGGCTGATGCATAGAGATATTGCGGCAGGGTCCATTTCTTGCCGGTGCGGTGGAGACGCGTCTCGAGCGCTTCGATCCGCGAGCCCGATCCAGCAACCTTGTGCACTTTCGGCTTGCGCGCCGCGATCGCCTTTTTCAGCTGCGATTCAACTTTGGTATCTGTGCTTTCGGAATGACGATAGCGCACCGCCTCCAGTCGGCGATGACCGGCCTTGCCGGCCGAGGTGCCGGTTGCGAGCATATAGCCAACAACCAGAACCGCCATGACTACACCGCTCAGAAGCAGGAGCTGGAGAATGTCCATGCGAATTTCCCGCCTTTCCTTCTCTTCAAGACATCATTCACCGGTCACGGGGCGGCCTGGCCCGCGCAAAACGCGCGCAAGACCGGCCCCGCTTCAGGTTATCCGGCTTCCGCCGGCACGACTTCGGACTTGTCCTTCTTCGCCAACAGCGATTTCAGGTCAAAATTGCCCAGCAGTGACTTCTTCGCTCCCTTGCCGGTCGTGAAATCTTCACTGCTTGCGCCCATCACCCGCTCGCCAATCTGCTTGATCGTGGCAGTTGCGCGGCTTGACCGATTGGCTTGAACGAAGGTCTGGCCAAGCTTGGCCGCATTGGCCGCAGCCTTGGCATCAAACGGGATCGAGAAGTCGATCTCGCGCTCGATCGAGGCCTCGAAATCGGCCTTGCTGATTTCGGCGGCGCCCGATTGGACCTTGTTGGCTACCACCATTGTGTGGGTATGTGCCGCATTGGTCTTCAGCCAGGAGAGGATGCGAATGGTGTCGCGTGCCGAAGCGAGCGTCATTTCCGCCATCAGGATCACCAGGTTCACATCCGACAGAACATGCGGGAAGTTGATCAGCATGTTGCGCGGCAGGTCGACCACCGTCATTTCGAACGCCTGGCGGAACTCTTCCTCCAGCTGCACGAATGCGGCGCCATCGGTCATCAGCGGTGAATTGATCGGAGCCTCTGCCGAAAGGATCGACAGATTGTCATTGGCGCGGATCATGGCACGTTCGATGAACAGCCCGTCGATGCGGCTCGGATTGTCAATCGCATCGGTCAACCCGCGGCCTGGCTCCAGGTCGAGAGTCAGGGCACCGGTGCCGAAGTGAACATCCAGATCCAGCAGCGCTGTGGGCGATTTGTGCTCGTCGCTGAACAGCCATGCGAGCGAGGTCGCGAGAGTGGAGGCACCCACACCGCCGCGTGTTCCGATGATGGCTGTTGAAATGTGGTGCTTGACCACTTCACCATCCTGGTTGCGCGGAGCAGAGAACACCGCCTGCGCCTGGTTCAGCGCATCGCGTACCTGGCCCGCCGAAAGGGGCTTGAGCAGGTAGTCGTGAATGCCGCTCGCGAGCAGATCGCGATAGAGCCGCACATCATTGACCTGCCCGATCGCGATCACCACCGTTCCGGGCTCGCAAACTTCGGCCAGGCCGTTGATGTCATTGAGCGGATCGCCGCTTTCCGACAGGTCGACCAGCAAGATGTTGGGGCTGGCGCTGACGCTCAGCGATTGCACTGCATTGCGCAAGCCGCCCTTGTTGCACTTCTCCGGCTGCCAGCCCATTTCGATAACCACCGGGCGCAGCACGTCCAGTGCGGCGTCATCGCAGATATAGGCGGCGAATGGGTCGCGGTTGCCGGACATCCCGGATTTCCAAGGCGCATTCATGGCTTAATTCCCTCCGGTTTCGTTATTGGTGAGGCCGTCAGCCCCGGTAGGAGCCTGCTCGCGATAAGTTGCAATCGCCTTGGTCGAGCTCATGATCACGGTTTCACCGGTCCCCTTCTGCCCTTCGATCAGGTCTTCGGGATTGGCGACCATTGCGGCCAGATTGCTGTTGACGGCACAGCCGTAACCCGGGCTGGTCGCATTGTTGTAGTTCATGTCCGACTTGGCTGACCAATCGGGGCAGCCGGGCACGGCAGCCGTCGAACGGGTCAGGACCACGCGGGCATAACCCGGTTGCACCGCGCCAGATGTCAGTGGCGCGCCGCTATCGACCAGGATGCCGCGACGACCGGCGAGTTCAGACACCGCTTCGCGTGTTGCATCGCTTGCCAGCGGGTCATCTATCGACACGCGGTCGCCATATCCCAGCTCCATTGCGTCGAACCAGCTGTCAAGTCGTTGCTGTTCGGGAATGGTCAGCCCGCTCTGGCTGGTGCGGACATCAAATGTATAGCTGGAGCGTTCAACCACTGGCTGTTTGACGCTGTAGAGGCTCTTGTTTGTGGCCACGCCACCGCAGCCACCCAGCACCAAGCCGAGCGAGAGGGCAAGGGCAAATGCCGGGGCCTTGGCCAGCTTGCTGTGTTTTGCAAAGGGCATTGTTCTTACCTTTCCCGATTAGAGGCTGAAACCAGGGGTCGCAGCGTCAGCGCGGCGATCCTTGTTCGCTTCGTCATTGCTTGTCCGGCGCGGTGCATCCGCATCCGGGTTTACTTCGCCTATGGTGGGCGCCGGAGCCTGTTTGTTGACTGCCGAGGGGCCAGGGCGCTGCGCTCCGCTGACACCGTCGTTTTCGCGATACCCAAGCAGCTGTTGCAGCTCGCTCGAAGCACGGAAGCCGTCGGTCGGCAGCTTGATGTCGCCATCGTTGACCGGCTTCACGAGATAGGGCGTTACGACAATGACCAGTTCGGTTTCGCCACGGCGGAACGAGCGCGAGCGGAACAGATTGCCGAGGATCGGCAGATCGCCAACTCCAGGTGCCTTGTCGATCGTGTTCTGGGCATTGTTGTTCATCAGCCCGGCAATCATGAAACTCTGGCCAGAGCCGAGTTCAACGGTCGTTTCCGCACGCCGAATGGTCAGGGCGGGAATCTGGAAGCCGTTAACGGTCACCGCGCCCTGGCTCGAAAGCTCGGACACTTCGGGGCGCACGCGGATCGAAATCCGCCCGTTCGCCAGCACAGTCGGAGTATAGGACAGGCTTACCCCAAATTTACGATATTCGATCGAAGTCGCGCCCAGCCCCTGGCTGGTCGGGATCGGGAATTCGCCGCCGGCGAGGAAATCCGCCGTTTCGCCCGAAAGCGCAGTCAAATTGGGCTGCGAAATCGTGGTTACCAGGCCATTACGTTCAGCCAGGTCAAGCGCACCGGCCAGATCAAGGCCAAGGAACTTGCCAAGGCCGGCCACGGTGGTGCCGCCTGGGTTCTGGGTTACCAGCGACGAACCATCGGTTGCTTCGGTTCCGCCGGTGAATACACCAGCACCAGGGGTCCATTGCGGCATGACGCCTTCGCGGCCGGTGGCAACACCGAACTGGAAGCCGTCGGTGCCGTCGAACGTGCTCAGATTGCCGCCCAGTGTGCGCACCAGCGAACGGCTCACTTCGGCAAAGCGAACTTGCAGGTTGACCTGCAGCGGCGTTGCCATCTTGAAGCGGCTGATCACATTGGTTTCGTCACCGACGAAGGCCTGCACCAGGCGCTCGGCCTCGGCAGCATCTTCCGGCGCCTTGACGGTGCCGGTCAGCAGCACTGTGTTGGTGCCCATGGTGGCGACGCCGATCTTGGCTTCGGGCATCGCCAGCGCCAGCATCTGGTCGATGCTGTCGATGTTGGAGCCGACGCGAATATTGGCTGACCAGATCACATCGCCGCGGCTGTTGCTGGCATAGATGGTGGTTTCGCCACCGGCCTTGCCGAAAACATACAGCTGGCGCTGCGATTTGACCTGGACATCGGCCACCGAATCGTTGGCGATGAAGACATCGGACATGGCGCCGGGGATGGTGATCAGTTCACCACGGCCGATCGAAATCACGATATCGGCGGCCGGGCTGGATACCGACTGCGCTGTAGCAGTGGTGGCCGGCACCGCAGCGAGCGGCGCAATGGCCAGGCTCGCAAGCAGCAATTTGGCAGTCAGGCGGCGTTTCATGGTTGTGCCCCTCGTTTGAATTCGATGCTCCGTGTTGGCGGAGTTGGCGTATGTGTGGCTGGTCATGTCCGGTCTCCTCAATTGACCAGCAGCGAACCGGCGACCGGCACGGTGCGGCCACCTTCGGCCATTGCGGCGGATTGGCGGTTCACAAGCGCTCTGGCCCCGCCGGCAACCGGCTCGACCGTGGTCTGCTTGCCGCGGGAGACGCGGACGACCGGGCCCGAGTAGACCGGGGCGCTCGTACCGCCGCCACCGCGCGAGGAGTTCGTCGCGGGCATCGAATGACGCTGGAAGCGCGACACATCACCACCGGTGCTGAAGGTCGAGCCCTTGTCGTTCGGGCGGCCCATAGCGGTACGGATCAGGCGGGCTTCCTCTTCCGGAGTCGCGCTTTCGGGGATCACTACGTCGCCCGAAGCGATCGCCATTTCGAGTTCGGCCTGGTTGTCCGCGATCGAACGCAGCGCCAGGCTGAGCGTGCCGATGGTCTGCGCCACGGCAACCTTCTCGGCGATCTTCGGGGTCACTTCCAGCGTAACGGTGCGGAAGGCGCGAACAATTGTTTTGCCGTTTTCATCGGAAGTTTGTTCAGTCGACTGGTCGGTTGCGAGCACGCGCAGGTTGCGCAGCACTGTTTCGGCAGCCTTGAGGTCCTGGCCATCTTCACCCTTGACCGTCTGGGTCAGTACCAGGTCAACACGGTCGCCTGGGAATACAAAGCCGGCGACACCGGTCTTTGCGGACACGGGAACCGTTACGGCACGCATGCCCGGGCCAAGCGCTGCAGCCAGGAATCCGCGGTCTCCAGGGGCGACAAGCGAGCCCTGGGTCACCGGTTCACCGGCAGTGATTGAATGGCGCACAACGGTGCCGAGCAACTGGTTTATGTCGGACTCGCCATCGATGAAATAGGCATCCTGCACCAGCTCTTCCGGCCATTGCTGGAAGCTCATTGCATCTGCAGTAATGATGGTGCCGGTTGGCAGTGCGCGCTGCGCGACCAGCACCTTGGGCCCTTTGGGGACCGGTGCGGCCACCGCTTCGGGTGCCGAATTTCCGGTAAACATGCTCCGCGCTGCCAGTGCCGTGCCGATCGCGATGACCAGCGCTACGAGCAGCAAAACCAGCTTCTTCCTATCCATGGCTATTCTAGCCCCCTAGTTCGGCCCGATCTCATGCGGGCGGGAATGGTTCATTCGTTTATGCTTGAACTGGTTAAAATCAGGTTCATCGCAATCCGGCGGCCTGGCTCGCCCCCGGCAGATATTGTGTTCCCAGCACCCACAATCCGCCGATTGCGATGGCGACCCCGTAAGGCACTTTGATGCGATCTCGCTGGCGCCGCATGACATGCCAGCTGCCCACGACGATGGTCAGAAGGCCGCCGGCCAGCGCCATCACGATGAGCAGTTTCAGAAACCAGCTTGGCTCGATCCACAGCGCCAGTGCGGTCAGCAGCTTCACATCGCCGCCGCCCATCATCTTGAGCGCGAAGAGGCCTGCCAGAACAGCAAAGGCCGCCAGGGCCACACCCAGCTGGATCGCCACGTCAGGCCACAGCGAAAGCCCGCTCGACCACCAGAACAGTGGCGCAGCCAGCGCAACGCCAGCGTTCAACCAATTGTCGATCTGGCGGCGGCGCAGGTCAGTGAATGCGGCAATCAGCAGCGCGATTGCCAAGCCGACCAGCAGTCCGTAGTGGAAATATTCGCCCAGCATGTGGCCCCCATTGGTTCCCCGTGGAGACTCTTGCTAGAGGATAGCACTTACCAAAAAGTAACCACGCCCGGAGGGTTGAAATTAGCCACGTGAGCCAAGCTGCTTTCCCAGCCATCGATCGGCGGGCAATTCCCGCCTCTGCCCATGAGAGCCGGTGGACCGCATCCGACGGCCACGAACTGCGCCGGATTGACTGGCCGGGAGCAAATTCCGGCACCAGCCCGCGCGGTTCGATCCTGTTTTTTCCTGGGCGCGGCGACAATTACGAGAAATATCTCGAGACGCTTGAACAGTGGCATCGCGCCGGATGGCGGGTAACCGCCGCAGACTGGCGCGGGCAAGCGGGATCGGGCCGATTGGGCAATGATACGGTGACCGGCCATATCGGCGATTTTTCAACCTGGGTTGCCGATCTGGGAAATTTCTGGAGCCAATGGAAGGCCAGCACCCCCGCACCGCATATATTGGCCGGGCATTCGATGGGCGGCCACCTTGTCTTGCGCGGGGTGATTGACGGCAAGGTTGATCCCGATGCGCTGGTGCTCTCTGCTCCGATGCTGGGATTCACTGGCGCCATACCGGCGGCGATCGGCCACGCTGCTGCCAAGCTGATGGCGAAGCTGGGCGACCCCGCCCGACCGGCCTGGAAATGGAGCGAAAAGCCCGGCGAAGTCCCGGCCTCGCGCCAGGCGCTGCTGAGCCATGACGATGACCGCTACGCTGACGAATTGTGGTGGCGTGAGCATCGCCCGGAACTGGTGATGGGGCCGGGCAGCTGGGGCTGGGTTGAGCGGGCCTATGCCTCGATGCGCGCGATTTTCGCGCCTGGCAGGCTGGAGCAGGTCGATATCCCGGTTCTGCTGATCGGCACATCGAATGACAAGCTGGTTTCAATGGCTGCGATCGAGCGCGCAGCGCTGCGCCTGCCCCACGCCGAACTGGTGCGTTTCGGCAATGAGTCGCACCATGAAATCCTGCGCGAGGTTGATCCGGTGCGTGACCGCGCGATGACGGCGATCGACGATTTTCTGGCCAGGGTGACGCCGCGCAAGTGACGAATCGGTTCGATATTGCCATCGTGGGTGCGGGAATGGCGGGAGCCAGCCTGGCAGCCGAGATCGGCGCATCGGCCAGTGTGCTGATGCTCGAGGCCGAGGATATGCCGGGCTACCATTCGACCGGGCGCTCGGCGGCGTTCTGGGAGGAATGTTATGGCGGGCCGGAAATCGTGCCGCTTACGATCGCGTCCGGGGAATATCTCGATCGGCACGATTTTCTCTCCAATCGCGGCGCGCTCTATCTCGCGCGCGCGGCAGACGATGCGAAAATTGACGATTTCTTCGCCCGCTTCGCCAGCACCGGCGCACAGTTCGAACGGATCGGCCGGGGCGAGCTAAACCGCCTCGTTCCGGGCCTGCGCCCGCAGTGGGACCGCGCGATCTGGCAGAAGCGCTGCGCCGACATCGATGTTGCGGGCTTGCATGCACATTATCTCAAACAGGCGAAAGCGAGCGCCGCCGTGCTGCAGTGCCGAGCGCGCGTCACCTCGCTTTCCTTTGCGGACAATTGCTGGCGCATCGCGCTCGAGGACGGAAGGCAGTTTTCGGCCGGCACGCTGGTCAATGCCGCCGGGGCCTGGGCAGACCAGATTGCCGGCCTGGCCGGGGTGCAGCCGCTGGGCATCACGCCCTATCGCCGTACGGTCGTGCAATTGCGGGTCGATCCATCTCTGCGCGACGATACACCGCTCTGCCTCGATATTTCGGGAGGGTTCTATTTCAAGGCTGAGAGCGGGCGCTTGTGGCTGAGCCCGCATGACGAAACACCTTCACCGGCAATCGATGCTGCTCCGGAGGAAATCGATGTTGCGACAGCAATTGACCGGCTGGAGCAGGCGACCGAGTGGCGCGTATTGGGGCTGGAACGCAAGTGGGCGGGGCTGCGCAGTTTCGCGCCCGACCGCAAGCCTGTTTACGGCCGCGATCCCGCCAATCCGGCGTTCTTCTGGTTTGCCGGGCAGGCTGGATATGGCATCCAGACTGCGCCCGCCGCCGCCCGCCTTGGCGCGCAATTGCTGCTCGAATGCCCGCTGGACGATATGACCGCGCGGCTCGATCCTTCAGCCTATGCGCCGGCCCGCTTTGCCAGAGCCTAGCTTTCTCCAATTGCGACGTTAGGATGCTTTGCAGTTGCAAAGCCAGCCGAGGGAGAATGCTCATGGCGCACCGTTTCGAAATTCGTAAGAACAAGAAGGGCGAGTTCGTGTCCTATTTCGTCTATAATTCGGAAACGATCTGGTGGACTGAAGGCTACAGTTCCAAGGCCAGCGCCAAGAACGCTATCGAATCGGTCCTGAAGAACGGGCCGAATGCTGAAGTGGTCGACACTACAGCCGGCTGAGCCGGCTTATCGAAGGACACCGGAGGTGATCGCTCGGGCCAAATGGCCTGGGGCGGTCAGCCCTTCTTTCCGTTTCGGGCGTCGGCTTCATCGCTCGCCAGCCGGTCGGCCCGCTCGTTCTCTGGGTGCCCGTTGTGCGCCTTGATCCAGTGCCAGGTAACATCGTGGCGGGCAGCCGCTTCGATCAGTTCGCGCCACAAATCTTCGTTCAGCACGGGCTTTTTTGCAGCGGTTTTCCAACCGCGCTTCTGCCAGCCGCCGACCCATTTCGTGATCCCTTCGACCACATATTTGCTGTCCGAATAGAGCGCCACCTTGCACGGTTCGTTAAGCGCACCGAGTGCCTTGATGACTGCCGTCATTTCCATCCGGTTGTTGGTCGTCTCGGCCTCGCCGCCCGACATTTCCTTCTCGTGCCGCCCCATGCGCAGGATCGCGCCCCAGCCGCCCGGCCCGGGATTGCCCTTGCAGGCACCGTCGGTGAATATCACGACCTGTTTCATGGTTTGTCTGTAAAAGCGCCAGCGCCGGCTGCGGCGTAAAAGTCCAGTCGGCGGACGAAATCCATCGGGTCCTTGCGGGTGACCAGTGCGTTTTGCGGAGTGTTGAGCCAGTCTTCCGCCCGGCTGGCAATGAAGCGCAGGCAAGCTCCTTGTGCCAGCAGCGGCAGTGCTTCGCGCTCTTGCAGGGACAGCGGACGAACCGATTCGTACCCCGCCACCAGAGCGCGCCCGATTCCTGCGCTGAATTCTCGCCCCTGGTGCCCGAAACACCAAGAGGCGTGAGTGACCGCCAGATCGTAAGCCATGGCGTCTTCGCAAGCGAAATAGAAATCGATCAGGGCACTGACCTTCTCGCCCAGCATCAGCACGTTATCCGGGAATAGATCGGTATGGCAGATCGCGCGTGGCAGTTCCCATGGCCAGGCTTCCCGAAGCGCAGCAGCCTTTGCAACACAGGCCGCCAGTTCTGGGCCGATTGCCGCAAGCGCCCCGTCACCGCAATTTTCAAGCGTCTGCTGTGACATGGTGATGTCGAGCGTATTGGGGCGGCTCATCCCGAAATCCTGCGATGCGAGATGCACCTGAGCCAGAGCCTGCCCGACCGAGCGCGCCTGCGCGGGCGTGGGATGGTCAACCGACACCCCCGGCAGAAACTCTATCAGCGCCACCGCCTTGCCTTCGATCATGCGGAAGCTCGCGCCCTCGCGGTCGTGGATAGTGCGCGGGACGGGGCAATTACGCTCTGCCAGATGATCAAGCAGGTTGAGAAAGAACGGCAGGTCGGCGATCTCGATCCGCCGTTCATACATGGTCAGGATAAAGCGCGAACCGGCGGCCTTGCTGCCGCCCGTTTCAACCACCCAATTGCTGTTCGAAACGCCTTCGGCAATGCCCTTTGCCGAGACCAGCGGCCCCACGTCATAAGCGTCGATCAGCTCTGCGAGCTGTTCTGCGGCGAGATGGGTATAGACAGCCACCGGCCAGCTTTCTGCTATTCGGCCAGCTCGCGCGGCAGCTTGAACACGATCTTTTCTACCGCAGCGGTGACCGTTTCCTCTTCAATCTGCCGCCATTCACTGAGCCGTGCGACCACTTCGCGCACCAGCATCTCGGGCGCGGAAGCGCCGGCAGTAAGGCCTAATGTCCCAACTCCTTCCAGCCATGCCGGATCGATATCGCCGGCTCGCTGGATCAGGTATGCGGTGGTGCCCAGCCGCTCGGCCACTTCGACCAACCGCAAGGAGTTCGAGCTATTGGGCGCTCCGATAACCAGCACCAGATCGCTTTGGGGGGCAATCTGCTTTACTGCCGCTTGCCGGTTTGATGTCGCATAGCAGATATCTTCCGCCTTGGGCCCGACGATGTGCGGATAGCGCCGTTCCAGCGCCTCCACGATCTGGGCGGTGTCCTCGACCGACAGGGTGGTTTGTGTCAGAAACGAGAGTTCATCCTTGTCGGTGAAATCCAGCCGTTCCACATCTTCAAGCGTTTCGACCAGCGTCATCTGGCCTGGCTCGACCTGGCCCATGGTGCCAACCACTTCAGGATGCCCGGCATGGCCGATAAAGATGATATGGCGGCCCTTGTCGATCTGGCGTTCGGCTTGCCGGTGAACCTTGCTAACCAGCGGGCAGGTGGCATCAACATATCGCAGTTTGCGCCGCTGCGCTTCGGCAGGAACCGACTTGGGCACGCCATGCGCACTGAACACCACCGGCGCATCATCAGGCACTTCGTCCAGTTCCTCGACGAACACGGCCCCTTTGGCCTTGAGCTCGTCGACAACATATTTGTTGTGCACGATTTCGTGCCGCACAAAAACCGGTGCACCGTGGCGTTCAAGCGCCTTCTCGACGATTTCGATCGCGCGATCGACTCCCGCGCAAAAACCGCGCGGCGCCGCAATCAGCAATTTGAGGACGGGGAGCTTGTCCCCCGATTCTGATGAGTGAAAGGGAGCGTTCATGTCCCGCCCTCTAGCGCTTTGCTGCGCGCACCGCTAGGGCGTGACAACCTATTCGAATTCGGGGCCGCTTGGCTCGCTTCTTGGAACATGGCCACCAACTGTGGCCGGTAATGAGGACCGCAGACTGATGATTCGTCGCAGCCGCATAGCTTTGACATTCGCATTTGCCGCCGCACTGGCTGGCTGTTCCAAGAAGGGTGAACTGGTCATTGACCAGGGCGTGGGGATTACCTCGGCGCTCACCTCCTGCCCCGCAGTCGGGATTCCCGATTACACCGGCGACGTCACACTGTTCCGCAGTGCCGGTGATCGCACTGCTGATAATATGGATGTGAGCGCAGCCATCACCAATCTGCGCCATACCTGCGACGAAGGGGCGCAGCGGGTCTATACCAATGCCACCTTCGATGTAGTGGCACGCCGCACCGATGTGCGCCGCGCGCGCACCGTGGAGCTGCCCTATTTCACCACTGTAGTGCGCGGCGGCAGCGCCGTGGTGACCAAGCGGGTGGGCACCGTCACGCTCAGCTTCGCCGATGGGCAGGAACGCGCCAGCGCTTCGGCACAGGCGGGCGCATTCGTGGACCGCGCCGAAGCGACCCTTCCGGCGGAAATTCGCGAGCAGATCACTCGCAAACGCAAGCCGGGGGACATCGATGCCGCGCTCGATCCGCTGGCCGATCCGCAGGTTCGCGCGGCGTTGCAGCGCGCAAGCTTCGAGCTGCTGATCGGCTTTCAGCTGACGCAGGACCAGCTGGCCTATAACGTCACGCGTTGATCGGGCGCAGGCTCGCCGCGCTTGCGATTCTGGCGAATTCGGCTAGGCGCACGAGCCATGTCCGACAGCCCAACGCTCTACAAACTATTCGAAGCCAAGATCGACGCGGCATTGTCTGCGCTCGAAGCCGAAGGGGTGCTGCCTGCAAGCTGCGCGCGCGGCAATGTGGCGGTCGAGCCGCCGCGCGATCCCAGCCACGGTGACCTTGCCACCAACGCCGCGATGGTGCTGGCCGGGCAGGCCAAGGCCAACCCGCGCGTGCTGGCTGAAGCGATCGCGGGCAAGCTATCCGCCGATCCGGCGATTGCCAGCGCCGAGATAGCCGGTCCAGGCTTCATCAATTTACGGCTTGATCCTGCCGTTTGGATTGCAGAGCTCAGCGCGATTGGAAAGCTGGGAAGCGACTACGGCCGTTCTGACACAGGCAAGGGACGGCGGGTGAATGTCGAATATGTTTCGGCCAACCCGACCGGGCCGATGCACATGGGCCATTGCCGCGGGGCGGTGGTGGGCGATGCCCTTGCGAGCCTGCTCGAATTTGCCGGGCATGAGGTCACCCGCGAATATTACATCAACGATGCCGGCGGGCAGGTGGATGTGCTCGCGCGCTCTGCCCACCTGCGTTATCGCGAGGCACTGGGTGAGGATATCGGCGAGATCCCGGAAGGGCTTTATCCGGGCGACTATCTGATCCCGGTGGGCGAATATCTCGCCAGCGAGCTGGGCGAGCGGTTCAAGGACGTGGCCGAAGGGGAATGGCTGCCGATCTTCCGCGCCGAGGCAGTCGAGCAGATGATGGGCCTCATCAAGGCTGACCTTGCGCTGCTCGGCATCCACCACGATGTGTTCTCGTCCGAGGCCGCCTTGCAGGCCGCAGGCAAGCCCGAAGCCGCCGAAGCCTGGCTGCGCGCGCATGACCTGGTTTACGACGGCGTTCTGGAAGCGCCCAAGGGCAAGGCTCCGCCAGAAGACTGGGAGCCGGTGGAACTGCCACTGTTCCGCAGCACGAAGTACGGCGACGATCAGGATCGACCGATCAGAAAGTCGGACGGCAGCTGGACTTATTTCGGCGCCGATCTGGCCTATCACATGCAGAAGGCGGAGAGTGCTGATGCGCTGATCGACATCTGGGGCGCGGATCATGCGGGCACGGTCAAGCGGATCAAGGCCGCTGTCGTAGCGCTGGCCGAAGGGCAGGGAAAAGCCATCTCCATCGACGTCAAGCTGGTGCAGATGGTGCAGCTGCTGCGTGGCGGCGAGCCGATCAAGATGTCGAAGCGTTCGGGCACTTTCGTAACGGTAGCCGACATGGTGCGCGAAGTAGGCAAGGATGTGGTGCGTTTCACCATGCTGACGCGCAAGCCCGAGGCGCAGATGGAATTCGATTTCGCCAAGGTGGTCGAAGCTTCGAAGGACAACCCGGTTTTCTACGTCCAGTATGCCCATGCGCGGATCCGTTCGACTTTGCGCAAGGCGGCTGCGGCAGGGCTTGCCCCGGCGGGCGTTTCCCTCTCGCTGCTGGGCGAGGAGGAGCTTGACCTGATCAAGCAGGCGGCACAGTTCCCGCGCGAGGTGGAGGCTGCAGCCAAGGCGCGTGAGCCGCACCGGATCGCCTTTTATCTTTACGAGCTGGCAGGGGCCTTCCACGCCTATTGGAATCTGGGCAATGACCGGCCCGACAAGCGCTTTATCCTCACCGATGATCCAGCGCTGACCGGTGCAAGGCTTTACCTTGCCGATCAGTTGGGTCAGGTTATCCGTAACGGCTTGCGCATTCTGGGGGTCGATGCGGTCGAGGAGATGTGAGCATGATCTCGCCGAGCGAGGGATATCGGGGTGACAGGGCAGATGAGGCGGAGCTTGCGCTAAACGGCGATGACAGCCTGCCGTGGCTCGAATCCGATGAATACGATCCCGAAGAGGGCGCGGTCGATACTAAGCGTATCGTGGGCTTTGCTGCGGTGCTGCTGGTGTTGCTCGCAGCCGCGATCGGCGGGGTCTGGTGGTATTCGAACCATGTTCTGGGTCCAAGTATCGTGGCCGATGGCAGCACGATCGAGGCCCCTCCTGGTCCCTATAAAGAGCGGCCAGAGGATGCCGGTGGCAAGACCTTTGCCGGCACAGGCAATGTGGCGCCCAAGGTAGGCGAAGGAATCACCCGCGCAGGGCAATTGGCAGAGGATCCCACGCCGCCGGCCCCGCCTGAGGTCGGCAGCGTGCCGCGACCTGTTATCGCGACCCGCAGCAGTGATGAAACCGCGATCGAACAAAACGGGGTGGGCGTGCAAGTGGGCGCCTATGGTTCGCAGGGCGCGGCGGAAACCGGCTGGGCCACACTGCAGCGCCAGACCACTTTGCTCAACGGCGTGCGCCACCGCGTTGTGAAGGGGCAGGCGGATATCGGTACTGTCTACCGCCTGCAGGCTGTGGCGCCCGATCTGTCGGCAGCGCGAACGCTGTGTGAAGCGCTCAAGGCCGATGGGCTCGCTTGCCAGGTCAAACGCTGAAATAGTGTAGCCAATTCGCTTGAGCGGGGCAGAAACGCGCCGTTTTCCCCCGCACTAACCATGTCCGAACTTGCCGTTTTCAGGCTTTGCTGCGAATCTTTTGCTTATGACGCCTGCCATTTTCGGGATTGCCGGGGCTGAGCTGACCGCTGACGAGCGCGCCTTTTTCGCAGAGGCCGATCCGGCGGGCTATATCCTGTTCGCCCGCAACTGCGTCGATCCTGTGCAATTGCGCCGCCTGACAGATGCTTTGCGCAGCATTCACGGGCGCGAAAATCTGCTGGTTTCGATCGATCAGGAAGGCGGACGGGTTGCACGGATGCGTCCGCCGCATTGGGCCGCCTATCCCGCAGGCGAAATATTCGACAGGCTTTACCGGATCGCCCCCGCCAGCGCGATCGAGGCAGCGCGGGCCAATGCGCAGGCGATGGCGCTGGAACTGGCGGCGATGGGGATCACGGTCGATTTCCAGGCTCCGCTCGACCTGCGCCGGCCCGAAACCGATAATGTCATCGGTGATCGCGCGCTGGGAAGCGAGCCCATGCAGGTGGCGGCCCTGGGGCGGGCGGTGCTTGACGGGCTGGCGCTTGGCGGAGTTGCGGGCTGCCTCAAGCATATGCCGGGCCATGGCCGCGCGACCTGCGACAGCCACCATCAGCTGCCGGTGGTGGATGCCAGCGCTGACGAGCTTGAAGCCGATATTGCGCCTTTCGCCGCGTTGAGCGACCGTGCGCATATCGGGATGACCGCGCATATCCGCTTCACCGCCTGGGATGCGGAACAGCCCGCCACGCTCTCGCCAGTCGTGATCGCAGAGATCATCCGGGGGCGGATCGGTTTCGACGGGCTTTTGCTGAGCGATGACATCGACATGGAAGCGCTTGAAGGCAGCGTGCCAGAACGCGCCGCGCGCGCCCATGCCGCAGGTTGCGACCTGGTGCTCAATTGCTGGGCCAGGATGCCCGACATGGCGGCGATAGCGGAAATTCTTCCCCCGATGGGTGAAGTGACCGGGACGCGGCTTGCCCGCGCGCTTGCTGGAACCCGGCTGCGTGAGGATCGCGGCGAGGCCGCCGAATTGCTGGCTCAGCGCGATGCGCTGTTGGGTGCTGTGGGGGAAGCCGCATGAGCGAGGACGGCCTGTTGTTCGCAGCCCCGCAAGCCGAAGAAGGCGATGACTGGGAAGGCGTTGCCGCACCGGCCAAGCCAGACGATGACAGCGCGCTCTATCTCGAGCTGGAAGGCTGGGAGGGGCCGCTTGACCTGCTTTTGGACCTGGCACGGCGGCAGAAGGTTGACCTGCGGCAGATTTCGATCCTCGCGCTGGTTGACCAATATCTGACCTTTATCGATCGGGCGGGGGCATTGCGGCTTGAGCTGGCCGCTGACTATCTGGTGATGGCAGCCTGGCTGGCCTATCTCAAATCGGCGCTGCTGCTGCCGAGGGAAGAGCAGGAAGATCCAAGCCCTGAAGATCTGGCGCTGCGGCTGCAATTGCGGCTCCAGCGGCTGGGCGCGATGCGCGAGGCGGCGGCCCGGCTGATGGGGCGTGACCGGATCGGACGCGATATCTTCCTGCGCGGCTCCCCGGAAGGCCTCAGGATCGATCGCAAGACGCAGTGGAAGTGCGACAATTATGCCCTGATCCAGGCCTATGGCCAGGTCAAGGCGCGTACCGCGCCGCGGATCTATCACGTTTTCGACCGGCCGGTGATGACGCTTGAAAGCGCGCTAGACCGGGTTTCCGCCATGCTGGGCGTGACACTTGACTGGATGGACCTGCGCGACTTCCTGCCGCCACATGCGGAGCCGCGGCTGCGCAAGTCCGCGCTTGCATCCAGCTTTGTTGCCGCGCTCGAACTGGCGCGGCTGGGCAGGGCGGAAATCGCGCAAGAGGAGATTTTCGGTGCCATGCGGCTCAGAAGGATCGTCAAGTGAGCAGCGAAACCCCGGGTGAAGTTTTGCGTGCGCTCGAGGCGACACTTTTTGCAAGCGAGGAGCCGATGAGCATTGAAGCGCTGGCCGGGCATCTCGGCGGTCTCGAGAATGCGATCGTGCGCGAGGCAGTGGTTGAGTTGCAGAACCATTATTCGGATCGCGGCGTACACCTGGTCGAACGGGGCAAGCGCTGGCATTTCGAAACCGCGCCCGATCTTGCGCATCTGCTGCGGCGTGAACGCGAGCAGGTTCGGCGCCTGAGCCGGGCGGCTACCGAAGTGCTGGCGATTGTCGCCTATCATGAGCCCGTCAGCCGTGCCGAAATTGAATCGATCCGCGGCGTGCAGACCGCCAAGGGCACGCTTGACGTGTTGATGGAAGCGGGCTGGATCAAACTGGCGGGGCGGCGCGAAGTGCCCGGACGCCCGGTGATCTACGCGACAACGCAGGAATTCCTCGACCACTTCGGCCTTTCCAGTCGCCGCGACTTGCCGGGAATTGACGAATTGCGCGCGGCGGGCTTGCTCGATCCGGTCGACGATGCTTTCGAAGCCTTGCACGAAGAGGCTGACGCTGCCGAGGCAGATGGCGGTGAGCCAGCCGATGAAATCGGCGAATCCAGCGAAGCAGGTGAATCGCGGGGCTGACCAAACGTTACTGGCGCCTGCGGCTCCGGTACCCTATATTGGCCCTGCAACGCATTCAGAGAGAATTCCCATGGGTCTTAGTATTTGGCAGCTCCTAATCATCGCGCTGGTCGTGCTCGTCCTGTTCGGGCGCGGGCGCATTTCCGAGATGATGGGGGATTTCGGCAAGGGAATCAGCAGTTTCAAAAAGGGTATGAGCGAAGAGGATAGCCCCTCAACAAAACCCACTGCACAAATCGAAGGGCAAGCGCAGAAGCCACACAGCGACGCGCAGCAGAAAGCAGACCCTCAGCCTGCGCCGCGTTCTGACACGCCCGATCTCAAGGGCTAGGAGGCCCACGGCATGTTCGATATCGGCGCCAGCGAACTGCTGGTGATCGTGATTGTGGCGGTGCTTGTCATCGGCCCCAAGGACATGCCGCTTGCCTTGCGCACCGCAGGCCGCTGGATAGGCAAGGTGCGCCGCGTGTCTTCCCACTTTCGCAGCGGGATCGACACCATGATCCGCGAAGCCGAGCTGGAAGAGCTGGAAAAGAAGTGGAAGGCGCAAAACGAAGCGATCATTGCCCGCACGGGTGATGCCGAGTCCTATGCGGACGGTACGATAACCGGTCCCTCGGCAGCTTCGGCTGAAGCGGCAGAGCCTGATTTCCCGACCGGGGACGATCCTGCGCCCGGTTCTCCAGTTGGTGAACCGCAATTGCCGCTGGGCAAGCCAGACCAGCGGGATTGAAGGCGGCAGCATGGCAATCAAGATCCGCGATATCGATGAGACCGAAGCGCCGTTACTCGATCATTTGATCGAACTGCGCACGCGCCTGGTCCGCAGCGTGCTGGCTTTGGGCGCCGGTTTCGCGATTTGCCTCTATTTCGCCGATCCGATTCTGGGGTTCCTGATACAGCCGCTCAAGAACGCCTTTCCTGACGGGGAGGGGCAGCTGATCTTCACCAAGCTCTACGAAGTTTTTTTCGTCGAGTTGAAGGTGGCACTGTTCGCGGGATTCTTTGTCAGCTTCCCGATCATCGCCAACCAGCTGTGGGCCTTCGTCGCGCCGGGGCTCTATGCGCGCGAGAAGAAAGCTTTCCTGCCGTTTCTGATCGCGACACCGATCCTGTTTACCGCTGGCGCCGCGCTCGCCTATTTCGTCGTAATGCCTACCGCCTTCGAGTGGTTTCTCGGCTTCGGAGGGGAGGCCGGCGGGCTCAAGATAGAGGCCTTGCCTTCGGCAGGCGATTATCTTGGTCTGGTGATGCAGTTCATCCTGGCCTTCGGGATAAGCTTCCTGCTGCCCGTTTTGCTGTTGTTGCTCAATCGTGCGGGGATTGTCTCGCGCGCGCAACTCGCCGGGGCGCGGCGTTATGTCATCGTGGGGATAGTGGCATTGGCCGCAGTTGTGACGCCGCCTGATCCCGGCTCGCAGGTCATTCTGGCGATCCCGCTGCTGTTGCTGTTCGAAGGCTCGCTACTTGTGATGCGCTTGCAGGAGAAAAAGAAGCCCGAAGGCTCTGACAGCGACAGCGAGGAAGTGGGCGACATTGCCGCTGAGGTTAAGACTGAACCAAGTTCAGATTGAGCTACGCTGTAAACTTATAGCCAGGATGCATGAGGCACCGGAATGGCGAACTGATCGGGCCAAATCATTGGGCCAAAAAAAACGGGGCCCCGAAGGACCCCGCTTTCTATTCGTTTTGGGTCGCCGATTACGGGCTGACCGGCTCGTCACTGCCATCAGCAGCGATGATAATGCCGCCAATCACTGCAGCAGCTGCAATAATGGCGATCAGCAGGCCCGAGCCACCACCCAGTTCGCTTTCGCCTTCAGCCGGAGCAGGGGCGCGAGCAAGCGAAACTTCGGCGATTGCCGGAGCGGTTGCCAGAGAGAGAACTGCAGCGGCTGCTGCGAGAGTACGCAATTTCATCAAGGATCTCCTATCGGCTTGTCTTGATTGTTTTTTATATTACGGAACCTTGCGCCTGGGCACAAGCCCCAATTCTAAATATTTGTTCGTCAAACTGTTTGAATTCATCGCCGAATTGAATGTTTCAGTGCAGACTGTTGCATTCTTGCCGCCAATAAAAAGACTCTGCGGCCTATGCCGCGCCCGTGAATACGTATGATGGCGGATCAAGGCTTAACACCGGGTAAACGCGAGTCTCCGGCATGACACGTGCCAAACACCGGCCTGATCATTTGGCGACGAACAGCCTTTCCCCGTTGATCCAGGTCTCTAATACACGTGTGTCGCGAATGTCCTGCGGGGACGACACGAACGGATCGCGATCGACCAGGATGAAATCGGCCCGTTCACCCGGCACCAACCGCCCAAACCGCCCGTCAGCGAATCCGGCATAGGCCGCGCCGGAAGTAAACGCAGCCAGCGCGGCCTCGCGCGTAACGCTTTCCTGCGGCAGCCAGCCACCAAACGGTTCGCCCTTCGCATCGGTGCGGCTGATCGCGGCCGCCATGCCGGCAAAGCTGTCTGCCGGTTCGACCGGCGCATCCGAGCCAAAGGCTAGCGGCGTGCCCGCTGCGGCGATGCTGCGCCAGGCATAAGCCCCACCCAGCCGGTCAGGCCCCAGCCGCGCTTCCGCCATCAAGCGGTCGCTGGTCTGGTGGAGCGGCTGCATCGAAGCGATGATACTGTGCTTGCCGAACAGTGCGATCTCCGCTGGATCGACAATCTGCGCGTGTTCGATGCGCCAACGCCTGTCGCCGGAATAGGATGAGCTCAGTTCTTCGATCGCGCTCAAGACATCGGAATTGGCGGCATCGCCAATTGCGTGGACGGCAAGCTGGAAGCCATCCATGGCGGCGCGGCTCATCAAATTGCGCAATTGCGCAGACGTAAGCCGCGGTAGCCCGCGATGATTCGGCTCGTCATGGTAGGGCTGTTTGAGTGCCGCGCCCCGCGAACCGAGCGCGCCATCGAGGTAGAGCTTGAGCCCGCCCATGCGCAGCCGGTCCTGATAAAGCCAGGGTGTGGGGCCGGGGCCGCCGATTAGTTCCATCGCCTGGACGCTGCCAGCATAGGCCATGATCCGTAGCTTGAGGGCGCCGTTGTCGCCGGCCCGGCGGTAAGTCTGCCAATCCTCGAGTGTGGTGCCCATGTCGGCAACCGCAGTTATCCCGCTGGCAATCAGCAAATCCTGCGCCTTGCGCAGTGCGATGTCGCGATCGCTCGGGCGCGGAGCGGGCACCACCGCATTGACGAGAGCTTCAGCGGCATCGACAAACACGCCCGCCGGTTCGCGCGAGCCGGGCTTGCGGATGATCCGGCCGCCGCTGGGGTCCTGCGAGGCCGCAGTGACCCCCGCCTTTTCCATCGCAATGCTGTTGGCCCAGCTGGCATGGCCGTCAACCCGGCTTAGCCACACCGGCCGGTCAGGCACCACGGCGTCCAGATCAGCAGCGGTCGGGAACCTGCCGAGGCCCCATTTCTCCTGGTTCCAGCCACGCCCAAGGATCCATGGGCGGCTGGGATTGGCGCGCGCAAATTCAGCGATCTCCTGCAGCGCTTCCTCAAGCGAAGCGGTCTGCGACAGGTCGAGTGTCAATTCCCCAAAGCCGACCCCCATGACGTGGAGATGCGCGTCGATCATGCCGGGGAGCATGACGCGGCCTTCGCCATCGACGCGGTAATCGATCCGCTTGGGGCGCGGATCGCCTTGCCTGAGCACTGCGCTGATGCGGCCGTCATCGGCAATTACCAGTGCTTCGAACCGGTCCAGCTTGCCATCGGTTCCGATGGTGATGCCCTGGACATTGTCGACCAGCGTATCGGCCAGCGCAGGCGCTGCCGGGACCGCTAGGAGGATTGCGGCCAGGCTGACGAAAAGTGTCTTCATGTCAATTTCCCTTGGGTAGCCGCGTGATCAGCGCGCTGGTGTCGCGCCTGCCGCCTCCTGCGGCCTGTACTTCGGCATAGAACTGGTCGACCAGCGCGGAGATCGGCGAGGACAGGCCCAGCCGGCGCGCCTCATCAAGCGCATAGCCCATGTCCTTGCGCATCCAGTCAATCGCGAAGCCGAAGTCGAATTCGTCCTTCACCATGGTGTGCCAGCGGTTTTCCATCTGCCAGCTTTGCGCCGCCCCGCCCGAGATCGCTTCAAAGGTCCTGTCCATGTCGAGCCCGGCCGCGCTGGCCAGCCTGATCGCTTCGGATAGTCCGCCAAGCACGCCGGCAATGCACATCTGGTTGGCCATTTTGGCCGTTTGTCCGGCGCCAGCCGTGCCGACATGGACGATGCGGGCAGCATAGCTGTCCATTACCGGCGTGGCGCGCGCCACGGCCCCCGCGCTGCCGCCGCACATGATTGCGAGCTTGCCGTTTTCGGCGCCCGCCTGCCCGCCGGAAACGGGCGCATCCACTGCTTCAAGCCCCAGCTCGCGCGTTGTCACGTCAATCCGCCGCGCCATATCGGCCGATACGGTGGTGTGATCGACCAGCAGTGCTCCTTGCTGCATCGCGCCAAGCACGCCGTCCGCGCCGAGCACGACTTCTGTCAGGTCTTCGTCATTGCCGACACAGGTGAATACCATGTCTGCTCCGGCGGCGGCTTCGGCCGGGGTGGGGGCAGTCAATACCTCAAGGCCATGGTCGGCGCACGCTAGCCGCCACGCTTCTGCCCGCGTGGGGGTGCGATTGTATCCGGTGACATCATATCCGGCGGCGGCAAGATGGCGCGCCATTGGCCCGCCCATCACGCCCAGCCCGATGAAAGCGACTTTCTGTTTCTGGCTCATAAGGGAGGCGGGGTAATGCCAAATTGTGTGACTGCAACCGCTTTTATCGCTCGCAAAAGCCCAAATAGCGTTGCGGCCAGCCGTTATAGCCCTTAAGCCGCCGCGCCATGACCAGCCAACCGGCCTTTGCCAGTGTAGATGCAGCGCGCGCCGCGCTGACGATCGAAGATGTCCGCGCCGCTGCCGCGCGGATCGAAGGCGCCGTTGTGCGCACGCCGATGATGCATTCGATCACGCTGTCGAAGATCGCAGGTTGCGAAATCTGGCTCAAATTCGAAAACCTCCAGTTCACCGCCGCCTATAAGGAGCGCGGCGCGCTCAACGCGCTGCTGCACCTGAGCGAGGAGCAGCGCCAGCGCGGCGTGATCGCCGCCTCGGCGGGCAATCACAGCCAGGGGCTGAGCTATCATGGCACGCGGCTGGGTGTTCCCGTCACCATCGTGATGCCGCGCACCACACCCACCGTTAAGGTGATGCAGACCGAAAGCGTGGGCGGCCGGGTGGTGCTGGAGGGTGAGACTTTTGACGATGCCTATGCCCAGGCCCGCAGCATGGAAAAGCAGCTTGGGCTGACCTTCATCCATCCCTTCGACGATCCGCTGGTAGCGGCAGGGCAGGGCACGGTCGGGCTCGAAATGCTTGAGGAAGTGCCCGATCTGGATTGCATGGTGGTGCCGATCGGCGGTGGCGGGCTGATGTCGGGAATTGCAACCGTTGCCGATGCGATCAATCCCGCGATCGAGCTGATCGGGGTCCAGGCTGAACTGTTTCCCTCGATGTATGCCCGGATCAAGGGCGAGGTGATGGATTGCGGCGGCGACACGCTGGCGGAGGGCATTGCGGTCAAGGCGCCGGGCGAATTTACTTCGCGGATTATCGCCAGCCTGGTTGACGACATCGTGCTGGTTGACGAGCGCGCGCTGGAGGAAGCGGTTTCGCTATTGCTGCAGATCGAAAAGACTGTGGTTGAAGGGGCTGGTGCGGCCGGCCTGGCGGCGGTGCTGGCCAATCGCGAACGATTTGCCGGCAAGAAGGTGGGCCTGGTGCTGTGCGGCGGCAATATCGATCCCCGCCTGCTTGCCAATGTGCTGCTGCGCGATCTTGCCCGTCAAGGGCGGCTGGCGCGGTTACGCATCACCTTGCAGGACCGTCCGGGCGCGCTGTTCAAAGTGATGCGCGAATTCAACGAACACAACGTCAATATCATCGAAATCTACCACCAACGCATTTTCACCTCTTTGCCGGCGAAGGGGTTGATCACCGATATCGAATGCGAGGCGCGCGACCGCGAACAGCTGGATGCCTTGGTTAAGTCATTGCGCGACAAGGGCTATACGGTGAGCCCGGTCGAGCTCAACTGACCCGCGAAAAGACCGTTTCATCGCGGGTTCAACCATCGGATTGCCGATATTAACCATACCTCATGGTTAAAGCCCTTTTACCGGGGCGCCTGAACAGGCATAACAGGGCCTTAACGCGCACCAGATGCGATTCCGTTGGTTGGACGAGGACCCGAGTAGACCCGTGACGGCGCCCATACGCTTTCCCCGCTTTTTTGTGACGAGCCCGGCACCGTGCCCCTATTTGCCGGGGCGCAGCGAGCGCAAGGTATTCACCGAGCTCAAGGGTCCGCACGCAGAACAGCTCAACGAAGCGCTAGGGCGGATCGGCTTCCGCCGCAGCCAGACGGTGGCCTATCGTCCCAGCTGCCTCGATTGCCAGGCTTGTGTGTCCGTGCGCGTGTCCGCGCTCGATTTCGACGAATCCGCATCGCAACGCCGGGCGCTGCGCCGCAATGGTGATCTGATCGCGACCGAGTGCCGCCCCTGGGCCACAGAAGAGCAGTTTGAGCTGTTGCGGCATTATCTCGGTGATCGCCACCCCGATGGCGGCATGACGTCGATGGACGAGATGGATTTTGCCGATATGGTCGAGCACACGCCAGTCTCCAGCACCATGATCGAATATCGAGAACCACTACCCAATGGCCAGCCTGGCCGGTTGATCGGCGCATGCCTGACGGATCGCCAGAACGACGGGCTATCGATGATCTACAGCTTCTATGATGCGCAGCACCCGATGCGCACCGGGCTGGGCAATTACATCATCCTCGATCATATCCGACGCGCAGCAGCCGAAGGGCTGCCCTATGTCTACCTTGGTTATTGGGTGGAAGGTTCGCCCCGTATGCAATATAAGGTGCGCTATCGCCCGCTTGAGAAGCTGACCCGTGATGGCTGGGTGCGTTTCAGCCGCGAGGAACAGGAAATGTTGATCGCAGATGCCACCAAGCGCCGCAATCCGGTTCCGGTTTCGAGTGGGAAGGATGGCCGGCAACCACGTATTTCCACGGGCTGACTTTATAGCACCTCGCCCCGCAGCCTTGATCCTTGGTGCGCTTCTAATTGCATCGCCGCTTGCAGCACAGGATACGGCTGCGCCAACCAGGCTGGAAGAGCTGATCCCTGATCGCGCGATCGAACAGCCGGGGGATTGGGCTAGCGAAGGGACCGATCAGGCAACCGCCGGTCAGCCACCAGTCGAACAGAGCGAAGCCCCGTTCGAAACTCTCGACATCCCCGATCCGGGATCGGACGAGCTCGATCTTGCGCCCGCGCCAGCGAATAATGGCGAGCCCGAAGCGGCAGATGACGAACCCTTTGCCAGTGTGGCCGAACTGGATTTACCACCGGTGCCGGCGCTTGAGACGGTCAGGATCGATCGCGGGCTGGAGCTGGCTTTCCCGGCGGATCGCGAGTTGTTTCCTGATCGCGACGCCTTTGTTGATCGGTTCAGGCAATTGCGTGAAGCCGAAGGGATCGGAAATGGGCAAGACAATGTTGCCCTGCGCGCATCGCGGATCAGGGCCGATCGCGAATTGCTGGAACAGCAACTAAGGGTTTACGGATATTACGATGCGCGTGTGTCGCGCAGCCTGGATGAAGCGGATGTGGCGGAGAATGATGCCGCTAACGTGCGGGCGGTGCGTTTCGCCATTTTCCCGGGCGAACGCTATCGCTTTGGCGCGATCGAACTTGGCCGGCTCGATCTTGCGCCAGATTACCCTGCCTTGCGCGAAACCTTCGCGATTGCGAGCGGCGATCCGCTGTTGGCGGACCGGATCGTCGAACGGCGCGATGCGCTCGCCGTGGCGCTTGGCGAAACCGGTTATCCCTTTGCCGAAATTGCACCGCCTGAATTGCTGATCGATCACGCGCGCAGCGAAGGCGATCTCACGCTGGAGGTCACGCCGGACGGAAAATATGTGTTCGGCGATGTGACCAGCAATCTGCCGGAATTTCTGCCCGCCAAACATCTTGCCCGGATCGCCCGTTTCAAGCCGGGCGAGATCTATCAACGCAGCCTTGAGCAGGATCTGCGCCGCGCCATCCTTGCCACTGGCCTGGTATCTTCAGTCAACATCACTCCGCGCGTAGAGGCAGAACCGCAGGCCGGTGAACCAGGCGAGCTGGCGATGGATGTCGCGCTCACCAAGGGGCGGCTGCGCACGATCGCAGGGGCGATCGGATATGGTTCGGAAGATGGGGCGAAGATCGAAGCCAGCTGGGAACATCGCAACTTTTTCCCGCCTGAAGGCGCTCTCAAGATACGCGGTATCCTGGGCACGCGCGAAAAGCTGGCGGGGATCGGCTTCAAACGCAACAATTTCCTAGGCCGGGATCAGATACTGACGCTCGATGCCTATGCCAGCGATATCCGGACCCAAGCGGTCGAAGCCAGGACGGTTGGGCTGCGCGCCGCGTTCGGGCGGCATTCGAACCTGTTGTTCCAGAAATCGTTCAGTTGGCAGATGGGCGCGGAGGTGTTGCTAACTGACGAGCGCAACCGTGTGATTGACGGGGTTCCCCGGCCGCGTGAGGAGTATCTTGTCGGCTCGCTGTTCGGGCGCGGCACGATTGACGAGAGCGACTCCTTGCTCGATCCCACACGCGGTTACCGCGTCAGCCTGCAAGTGGCACCGGAAATCTCGCGCACATTGGGCGACGACACCATCTATGGCCGGGCCCAGCTCGATGCGAGCTATTACCTGCCCGCCAGCGATGGCGTGACATTGGCCGCGCGCGGCCGCTTTGCCACGATCCAGGGCGCGCAATTATTCGAAGTCGCACCGTCGCGCCGGATCTATGCCGGCGGCGGTTCTTCGGTGCGCGGCTTTGGCTATCAGGCGGTTGGCCCACGCAACGATTTTGGCGAGCCGACCGGCGGGCGTTCGCTGGTCGAATTCAGTGCCGAGGCGCGGATCGATACCGGCCTGTTCGATGGCGCGGTGCAAATTGTGCCCTTCTTCGACATGGGTACGGTCTCGATCGATACTGTGCCGGATTTCCGCTTTGTCAAATACGGTGCCGGTGTGGGGATCCGCTACAAAACCGGCTTCGGGCCGATCCGTGTCGACGTGGGCGTGCCGCTCAACCGCGATCCGATGTTCGATAGCCCGGTGGCGGTCTATGTCTCGCTTGGGCAGGCCTTCTGATGGCGGAGGGCGAAATCGAGGAATCGGCGGAAGCCGATGCGCCTGAGGTGTCGCGGCGGCGGCGCTGGGCCAAACGCATAGGTTGGGCCCTTGCGGCGATCCTTGCGCCGCTGGTGCTGGCGTTCATGGTGCTCAATTCCCCCTTCGGCAAGCGCTTCATTGCAGACCAGATTGCCTCCTATGCGCCAGCTTCCGGCCTGCGCGTCGAAGTGGGGCGGATCCAGGGCGATATTTACCGTGAGGCGGTGCTGCACGATGTGATCTTGTCCGATCCCAAGGGGCGCTTCCTGGTCATTCCGGTGGTCGAACTTGATTGGCGGCCGCTCAGCTGGATTACGAGTGGGCTCGACGTCCGCCATCTTGTTGCGCGGCGCGGGCGGCTGGAACGCCTGCCTGAACTGCTGCCGGGCGATCCCGACGCGCCCATCCTGCCCGATTTCGATATCCGCATCGACCGGTTCGAGATCGACAATCTGACCATCGCCCCGGGCGTGGCGACGGATCAGGCCGAGCGGGTCGATTTGCAGGCCAGCGCTGATATACGCGATGGACTGGTCGCGCTTGAGCTTGAGGGCAACCTGGGCAAGGCGGACCGGATCGCCCTGTCGCTGCATGCCGAACCTGACGGAGACCGCTTCGATCTCGATCTCGACTATAGCGCACCCGCAGGCGGGGTGGTTGCCGGGCTGACCGGGGCCAAGACCGGTTATAGTGCGCGCGTGCTGGGTGACGGGACCTGGCGTACCTGGCTGGGGCACGCGCTGGTCAAGCGCGGCGACGAGCGTTTCGCCGCCTTCCGGCTGACCAATCGCGCGGGCCGATACGGCATGGTGGGTGAGGTCTATGCTGCGTCGGCGAGCGACGGCCTCGTCCGCCGACTGGTCGGCGCGCGCACCGGCGTGATGATCGACGGGACTTTAAAGGAAAGCACATTCGACGGGCGCACAGTACTGCGCAGCGATGCGCTGACCTTGCGCGGCGAAGGCGCGGTGGACCTGGCGGACAATCGCTTTGACGGTGTTGCGCTTGAGGCAGTGCTGCATGATGCCGGTGTTTTCGGCGAGGGCATCGCGCTGCGCAGCGCCAGCCTGCGCGCCACTCTGGAGGGGCCGTTCCGCAGCGCCACCATCGCGCATGACATCACCGCGTCCGAATTCGCTCTAGGCGAGATCACGGCGCTGGGCTTGCGGCAGGAAGGCACAGGCCGGATCGAGGAGGGTGCGCTCATCGTTCCACTCGCGCTCAGGATCGGGCAGATCGAAAGCGGCAGCGAGATTGCCGATGCCGAGCTGGTGTCGGGCCGTATTGGCGGCGAGTTGACTTATCGCCAGGGGGTAATCCGCGCCGCTCCGCTGCAAGTGGCCTTCCCGCGCCTTTCGGGCCGCCTCGCATTCGATGCGAATCTGGCAGCGGGCAGTCTGCGCCTGACGGGGCCGGCCAGCCTGCGCTCCGCACCGATCGAAGGCATTGGCACCGCTTCAGCCGATGCGCGGATAGATTTCGGGCTCAACGCTGGCCGCCCATGGACACTGCGCATGGATATCAAGGGAACCCTGGGCGATCTTGCCAATCCCACCGTGCGCCGCGTGGCAGGAAATGAGCTGGCGATCCGCAGCAGCCTGACCACAGCAGCGGGCGGACCGGTCACGTTCAGCGCGCTGGAGGTGAATTCTCCGCAGCTCAAGTTCACGGGAGGCGGCAGCTGGAACGATGGGCGCTTCGCCTTTGAGGGAGCAGGCAGCCACGTCACCTACGGCCCGTTCACCGTCGACGCGGCGATCGAGGACGGCTCGCCCAGGGCCACGCTGGTGCTCGCCTCGCCGCTTCCCGCCGCAGGCCTCGAAGATGTACGGCTGGCGATTGCTCCAGTCGATATGGGCTTCCGTATCGAAACCACCGGAACTTCGCTGCTGGGTGATTTCGTGGGCGTGTTGGGCTTGGAATTGCCAGAAAACGCGCCTGCCACGCTGGAGGTGGAACGCCTGCGTATCTGGCAGACTGCGATCGAAGGGCGGTTGGCATTTGAAGAAGGCGGCGCGAGAGGGCGGCTCACGCTGGCCGGCGGGGGGCTGAACGGTTCGGTCGATCTTGCACCGGCGCAAGGCGGGCAAGGCTTTACCGCATCGCTCGAAGCCAAAGATGCCGTGTTCGGCGGCGCGACTATGATCGAGCTGGGGCAGGCCCGTATCTCGGCCACGGGCACTTTTGGTGAAGGTGCGAGCCGGATCCAGGGTGATCTGAGCGGTCGCGGGATCCGCTATGGCACCCTGTTCCTGGGCCGCGTGGCCGCGCGGGCCAATATCGAGAACGGAGCGGGCAAGCTCACCGCTTCGGTGGTCGGGCGCCAGGGCGGGCGCTTCAACCTTCAGCTTGACAGCAATTTCGCGCCAGGCCGGATTGCGGCGATCGTGCGCGGCAATTACGCCGGTACGCCAATTACCATGCCCCAGCGCGCGGTGCTGACCCGCAGCGGCGAGGCAGGTTGGCGGCTCGCCCCGACCCGCATCAATCTGGGCAAGGGGAGCGCCGCCATCTCCGGCGAGTTTGGCGGTGGGCGCACCTTGTTCGATCTCAAGCTGGTGCAGGCGCCGCTGAGCCTGGCTGACCTGACCATGCGCGATCTTGGCCTGGGCGGAACCGCGTCGGGGATAGTGACCTATCGCGGTACACGCGGTGCTGCGCCCACCGGCGAAGCCAGGATCAAGGTTGAAGGGCTGACCCGTTCGGGCCTGTTACTGGCCTCGCGCCCGATCGACCTGGCACTGGTGGCATCGCTGGGGCAGGATGATTTCGGCGCGCGTGCATTGATCGAGGCAGGCGGGGAACGGCTCGGCTGGATGGATGCACGCATCACCGGCCTGCCAGCGCGGGGGGCGATCTATGAGCGGCTTCAGAGCGGCAGGCTGCAAGCCGATCTGCGCTATGATGGGAGCGCGGAGGCATTGTGGCGGCTGGCCGTGATCGATGAATTCGACATCGCTGGCCCGGTCGCGATCAGCGCGAAGGCCAGCGGCACGCTGGCCGATCCCGTGGTGCGCGGAAACCTGTCGGGTAGCGATCTGCGCCTGCGCAGTGTGATTTCGGGCACCGATATCAGCGGGGCCAGCGTGACGGGCGATTTCGTTGGCTCGCGGCTCAACCTGCGCCGCTTCTCCGGCAGCGTGGCGGGCGGCGGCTCGATCACGGGCAGCGGTACGATCGACCTGGCGGAGATGGGGCCGGGGCGCGGCCCGCGCATGGACCTGCGCGTGGCAGCCACGAAGGCGCGGCTGGTTGATGCGCGGGGGTTAAGCGCGACAGTAACGGGGCCGCTGCGGATCATTTCGTCCGGGGTTGGCGGAACGATCGCCGGGCGGCTCGAAGTTGACAGCGCGAGCTGGCGGCTCGGCACTGCAGGAGAGGAAGTTTCTCTGCCTGAAATTTCCACCCGCGAGGTCAATCTGCCGGCTGACCGGGCACCCGCCGCGCGCCCCGGCGCGCCCTGGCGCTATCTGATTGACGCGCGCGCGCGCAACCGGATTAATGTCGACGGTATGGGGCTCGACAGCGAATGGCGCGGAAACATCATCCTGCGCGGTACCACCGCCGACCCGCGCATCGGCGGCGCGGCACAGGTGATCCGGGGCAGCTACAGCTTTGCCGGCACGCGCTTCGAGCTTACCCGCGGCCGCATCACCTTCGACGAGAACGTGCCAATCGATCCGCGGCTCGACATCGAGGCCGAAACCCGGCGCGACGGGCTGGAAGTGACGGTGAGCGTTCGGGGCAATGCGTTGACGCCCGAGATATCCTTCACGTCGGAGCCGCCACTGCCCGAAGAGGAAATCCTTGCCCGGCTGCTGTTCGGCGGGCCGGTTACTGAGCTTTCGCCAACCGACGCACTGCAATTGGGCGCGGCGCTGGCCAGCCTGCGCGGCGGCGGCGGGATGGATCCGATCAACCAGCTGCGCAGCGCAATCGGGCTTGATCGGTTGCGTATCGTAGGGGCCGATCCCGCGCTGGGGCGTGAAACCGGCGTGGCGCTGGGCAAGAATATCGGGCGGCGTTTCTATATCGAGCTGATCACCGACGGGCAGGCTTATAGTGCGACCGAGGTTGAGTTCCGCATTACTTCATGGCTGTCATTGCTGGCCTCTGTTTCAACCTTGGGCCGTGAAAGCGTGGTGCTGGAAATCAGCCGTGATTATTGACCGGCAGTTTCAGCCATTGGCATAGACATGTGCTTCGGCCTGCCGCCGCCGCACCAACCCCTTGAGCACCCGGCCTCCGGCGCGGTTCCAGCGTGCGAACTGAGCCGCAGCACCAGCGGTATCGCCGGTGCGATGTTTCGAGGTCAGCGTCGCGCGTGAAATCGCGCCCGTGTTGTAATGGAAACTCACCAGCGCATCGAACTGCGCCTGCGTGGTGGGCGCATTGCCCAGCGCGCTGGCAACCTCGGCTGCGTGGCGTGCCAGATCCTGTTCCAGCCGCGCATCGCATTGTTCCTGCGTCCATACCGTGCCGGGGCCGATGTCGGGGCCGGTCGCGCCCCAGCCGATGGTCCACGGCGCGCCGCCGGTGGCGGGATCGGGATAGGCTTCGTAAAGTCCGTCACCCCGCAGCGAGGCGCAGCCTTCGAAGCGCTTGATCAGCTCGATCCCGGTCGAAGAAACGCGAAGGCGCACACCGCTTGCAACGCTGTCTGGGGAAAGATTCTCCGCTCCGTCGAGCGCATTATCGAGAGCGTCAACTTCGGACTGGCGAAAGCCGCGCCCCAGAATGCCGCGAAAAGTGTCGAAGATTGCCTTGCGTGCCATGCCGTAGATGCCTCTGACGTTGATTTGGAGGCGCGAGAATTAGGCAGGAAGCGGGCGAGTAGGAAAATGGTTTTTCACGGGTCCGCCCAAACACATGTGCTGCGCGGAAGCGCTTGCGGCAGTGCAAAGCCCCAGGGTCCTCACCCCAGAGCAGCCACCTTGCGGACGCTGACCGGGGTTCGCGATGGAAGCGGCGCCATTCACAGGGCTTATCGGCGATCGAGCACCTCGAAATCAGGTTCGATTACGGCAATCCGGGTGTTGTCGCGATAGATCCCGATGGTTTTGGCGGCGCCGCTGGCCGCTGCCCTTATCGTCGGTTGATAAGGCGAATTGCGTGGCGTTGTCGGATCGTCCGGCAATAGAACCTCTGATCGCCCTGTCGACCTGTTGAAGCGCCATACCGTGCGCACATCTCCGGTTCGCCAATTGCGGGCCAGCCCGTCATCGCCCTTCTGGTATGCCAGATCGCTGCCGATGATCCAGGCATACTCGTCGAACCGGTCGAGCAGGGTCCAGTTCCCGCCCGGATCTCTCCGCCAAATCTCGCGAATGTCGCCCCGGGTGGCACCGACCAGCATCGTCCCGTTAGCGTCGACTACATGAGTACCGAACCCCTTTGCCCCGAATTCGCGTCCGTTGTCGCTGAGTTCGCGGCGCAGATCGAAGCGGGCAATCTCACGTCCGTTCAGGTCAATACGATAAGTATCGCTAAGCCAGACTGTCGGCCAGCTAGTGGTCAACTGTCCGCTTCGCTCGACATAAAGATGGCCAGGGTCGGCTTTGAACCAGCGCACTTGAATGGAGCCCTGTCCGGGAAGCTCCTTGTTATCATAGCGCGCGATTTCGCGTGTGCGGCCATTCGGATCGACCAATGCCACCAGAACCTGATCGTGCTGAACCAGACTGATTCCGCCATCCGGCCATTCGGCAAGGCCAGTAGGACGGCGCGTGACGCTTTGCGAATAGCTGATCGCCACCCGCCCATCGCCGAGCAGTGCTGCAGACTTCAGCTCCCCCTTATAAACCGGCGGCTCATAGGTGCAGCCGGCCAGCATGAGCGCGGCAAGAAGCTTGATCGGCGTTATTCGCAGGAGACTCGAAAGCAGCAAGATTTGGTCCGTTCGGCTTGATTGTGTTCCAAGAGCAGGCTGGGCATGTCGCGAGACGAGGGTAGACTCCGATTCGGGGCCAGGATCAAGGCATACTCCGTGCGTGTTCGAATGCCTTGCCAGCTGCTGATAAGCCGACATTCGTTAAAAAAGGGCGCCCGGATCGCTCCGGACGCCCTTCCATTGAACTTTGATCCAAAGATCGATTACATGCTGTAATACATGTCGAATTCGACCGGGCAGGGGGTCGTTTCCGTGCGGATGACCTCCTCCCACTTGAGCTCGGCATAGGCTTCGATCTGGTCCTTGGTGAACACGTCGCCTTTCAGCAGGAACTCGTGATCGGCCTCGAGCGCTTCCAGTGCTTCGCGAAGCGAGCCGCACACGGTCGGAACCTCGGCCAGCTCTGCCGGCGGCAGGTCATAGAGGTTCTTGTCCATCGCTTCGCCCGGGTGGATCTTGTTGGTGATCCCGTCGAGACCCGCCATCAGCAGCGCCGAATAGGCGAGATAGGGGTTGGCCATCGCATCGGGGAAGCGGAACTCGACGCGCTTCGCCTTGTCGCCCGCGCCATAGGGGATGCGGCACGAAGCCGAGCGGTTGCGCGCCGAATAGGCAAGCAGCACGGGAGCTTCGAAGCCAGGCACCAGGCGCTTGTAGCTGTTGGTGGTCGGGTTGGTGAAGGCATTCAGCGCCTTGGCGTGCTTGATCACGCCGCCGATGTAGTAAAGGCAGGTTTCCGACAGGCCGGCGTATTCATTGCCCGCGAAAGTCGGCTTGCCGTCGGTCCAGATCGACATGTGGGTGTGCATGCCTGAACCATTGTCGGCCTTGATCGGCTTGGGCATGAAGGTCGCGGTCTTGCCATAGGCATGGGCGACCTGGTGCACGACATACTTGTACACCTGCATCCGGTCAGCGGTTTCAACCAGCGTGCCGAAGGTCAGGCCCAGCTCGTGCTGGGCGGCGGCCACTTCGTGGTGGTGCTTGTCACACGGCAGGCCCATTTCCAGCATGGTCGAAACCATCTCGCCGCGGATGTCCACGGCGCTGTCAACCGGGGCGACGGGGAAATAGCCGCCCTTGGCGCGCGGGCGATGGGCAAGGTTGCCGCTCTCATATTCCTTGCCGGTATTGGTCGGCAGTTCGATGTCGTCGATGGCGAAGCCCGAGCCGGCATAACCGTCTTCGAAGCGGACATCGTCAAACATGAAGAATTCGGCTTCAGGGCCGACATAGATTGTGTCACCGATGCCGGTTGACTTGAGATAGGCTTCGGCGCGCTTGGCGGTGGTGCGCGGGTCGCGCGAATACCAGTCGCCAGTCGAAGGCTCGACGATGTCGCAATTGACGATCAGCATCGGGGTGGCGCTGAACGGATCGATCCAGGTCGCATCCAGATCGGGCTTCAGGATCATGTCGGATTCGTTGATGACCTTCCAGCCGGCGATCGAAGAACCGTCGAACATCAGCCCGTCTTCGAATTCGTCCTCCCCCATCACACCGGCACACATGGTGAGGTGCTGCCACTTGCCCTTGGGGTCGGTAAAGCGGAGGTCGACCCACTCGATCTCATTGTCCTTGATCTGTTTGAGGACGTCTTTCACCTTGCTCATTGGTAGTCTTGCCTCCAGCTAGTCTGTACGTTTCTACCCGGTATCTTGCGGGCGGGTTGGTGGGAAATATCCAGTTTGTCTATTGTCCGCGCGACCCGATCAGATCGCGTCATCGTCCTTCTCGCCAGTGCGGATGCGCAGCGCGCTATCGATCGTCGAGACGAAAATCTTGCCGTCGCCGATGCGGCCGGTTTGCGCCGCCGCGGCGATCGCTTCGACCACGGCTTCGGCCATCGCGTCGCTCACCACGACTTCAAGTTTAACCTTGGGCAGAAAATCGACCACATATTCGGCGCCGCGATAAAGCTCGGTGTGGCCTTTCTGGCGGCCAAAGCCCTTGGCTTCGGTGACGGTGATGCCCGAAACCCCGATTTCGTGTAGCGATTCCTTCACCTCGTCGAGCTTGAAGGGTTTGATAATCGCTTCGATCTTCTTCACGTTGCTACGCTCCCCCTGTGAGCCGGGCGGATCGCAACGGGTTGCGCTCGCTGGCCGACGGTTCAATTTCTCACAATAGCACATCCAAGAATCGTGCCAAACGCCCAAACGCGGGGCAGGAGGCCTTATTTCAGGGGATTCGGGGCATGATCCGGCTTTTGCGGCAGGATTGCCGGGCTATGCCGCCGCGCCGCCGTTGCGCTGTCGCTGCACAATGCCCAAAAGCCAGACCATCACTGCCTAAAATTTAGGCAGTAAAGGAGCTTCAGAGCGCAAGACCGGTCGTTTCCGGCAAACCGCACATGATGTTGAGGTTCTGGATGGCGGCGCCGGACGCGCCCTTTCCAAGGTTGTCGAGCCGGGCGACAAGGCGGGCGTGCCAGCCACCTTCATTGCCGAACGCAAACAGTTCCATTGTATCGGTTGGCGGTGCGTGCTTTTCGAGCAGAAGTTCGCTGACATCGCTCTTGTCGACAACCGATATTACAGCCGAGCTGGCGTAGAATTCGCGCAAAGCGGCGCGAAGACCATCGGCAGTTAGCTCGCCCGGCATAGCGCCCAGATGGAGCGGCACTTCAACAATCATGCCGCGATAGGCCGGCACGACTGCAGGGGCGAAAATCACCCCGTGGGCCAGCCCGGCGTGCAGCTTCATCTCGGGCCGGTGCTTGTGCGCCAGGTCCAGGCCATAGGCGCGGAATGCCGGGGCGCCTTCGGCCTCGAACCGTTCGATCAGCGCCTTGCCGCCGCCCGAATATCCGCTGACGGCATTGACCGTGTAGGGCCAGTCTGCGGGCAGCAGCCCGGCGCGCACCAGCGGCGCGACCAGCGCCAGAAAGCCGGTGGGGTAGCATCCGGGGTTGGAGACAAATTGCGCGTTCGCGATTTTGTCGCGTCCGACGAGCTCGGGAAAGCCGTAGGTCCAGCCATCAGCAACACGGTGCGCGGAGGAGGCATCGATGATCCGCGTGTCAGACCCTTCGGCCAATTTCACCGCGTCCTTCGCCGCGTCATCGGGCAGGCACAGGATTGCGATATCGGCAGCGTGGAGCGCGTCCTTGCGCGCGGCTTCGCTCTTGCGCTCGGCATCGTCCAACACCAGCAGCTCGAATTCGCTGCGACCTTCCAGCCGCTCGCGGATTTCAAGCCCCGTCGTCCCGGCGGCACCATCGATGAAGATACGGGTGGCCATCGCTGGGCCGCCTAGCCCGCTGCGGCGGCGAGCGCGGGAAGCGGCACATATCCGCTCGGCCCGTCTGGCCCCAATGAGGCCCAGGCCCATGCCCCTGCAACATCGAGCACTTCGATCGTCGAACCGCCAGCCAGTTCGCTCACCACAGCACTGTCCGCCCGCGCGGCCAGGAACATCTGTGCCCCGGAAGCGCCGACTGCGCGCAGTTGGGGGATCACGTAATGCGCGGCAAGATAGCGCCCCGCCAGGGCGATATGCGCCAGGTCACCCCGCAGCGGCAGCGTGCCCGGCGCCGGACGCGCAACAGGGCCTGCCAGCCGCAGCGAGCCTTCAGGAACCACATATGGCTGGGCGCCACTCATTCCGCACCGAATCCCCGTTTGATCGCACCCGCCGGATGCGGGCTGCGCGGGCGCTTATACATTGCGCGCCTTTCGGGCAAGTTAGCCGCCGCCCGGTTATTTGCCAGCGTAGCGCGCGCGCAACATGTGGAAAGTGGCGCGCAGGCCATAGGCAGCGCCGCCCGCGGGGCGGCCCGGCTTGGCCGAGGGGCGCCAGGCGAAGGTGTCAAAATGCGCCCAGTCGATCCCTTCTCCCACGAACTTGTCGAGGAACAGGCCCGCCACGCTCGCCCCGGCAAAGCCGTTGAAATGGGTGTTGTTGGTATCGGCAATGTCGGACTTGAGCCATTCGGCATAGGCAGCGGGCAGGGGCAGGCGCCAGGGCTCGTCATCGCAGGCCTTGCCCGCATCGATCAGCGCCTGCGCGGTTTCGTCCGTGCGCGTCATCAACGCCGGGAAATCGGGGCCGAGCGCCACGCGGGCAGCGCCGGTGAGCGTAGCGAAATCCACGATCAGGTCGGGCTTTTCCTCGCTCGCGCGGGTCAGCGCATCGCCCAGGATCAATCGCCCTTCGGCATCGGTATTGCCGATCTCCACCGTCAACCCCTTGCGCGAGCCCAGAATATCGCCGGGGCGGAAGGCATTGCCTGCAATGGCATTCTCGACTGCCGGCACCAGCAGGTGCAGCCGCACGGGCAGATGCGCGTTCATCACCAGCCGCGCCAGAGCGATGGCATGCGCGGCGCCGCCCATATCCTTCTTCATCAGCTTCATGCCGCTCGCCGGCTTGATATCGAGCCCGCCCGAATCGAAGCACACGCCCTTGCCGACGATCGCCAGCACCGGGTGCTTTTCCTTGCCCCAGCTCAAATGCAGCATGCGCGGGGCGTGGTGCCGCGCCGCCGCCCGGCCAACCGCATGGACCATCGGGTATTCGCTTTCCAGCGTATCGCCCTTGGTCACTTTCAGCCTGGCATCGAAAGCCTTGGCAAGTTTTTCGAACTCGGCTTCGAGCGCGGCAGGCCCCATGTCCTCGGCCGGAGTGTTGACGAGATCGCGCACGAGGTTTTCCGCCTCCGCCTCGGCAATGGCAGCGTCGAGATGCCTGGCCTGGTTACTCAGCAGCACGCGCGGCCCGGTGGGCGATTCTTCCGGTTTGAGATAGCGCGCGAATCTGTATTGCGCGGTCTGCCAGCCATGGAGCGCCGCACCCGGATCGCCAGCGGCAAGGCGATAGGTGCCGCCGGGCAAGTCCTCAGCCAGCTTGGCAAGGCACCAGCTGGTGAGCTTTTCCGGATCGGCCACCCCGCCCGCCGCAAACCAGCCATCACCATCGGGCACGATGGCGACCTGCGCGGGCTTGCCTTCGAACTTCTGCGCCTTCAGCGCGGCTCGCTGGCCCGCCGAAAGCGGCTTCAGCCAGGCTTCGAAGCCGTCCTTGGTGACAAGGTGGATCGTAGTTGCAGTTTGCCCGCGATCAGGCTGGATCAGCGCGTCTTTCTTGCTCATGGGGGTTACTTAGTGACGCTGCGCTTGTTGTCACTCGCAATTTTGTGCGCGGATCGCTAAATGGACATTCATGCACCAGTACCAAACCATCGAAGGTAACGAGACCGTCTATCGCGACGGAACGATCAAGCTGCACGGGCCGGAAGGGTTTGAGGGGATGCGCAAGGCCGGGCGCCTCGCCGCCGAAATCCTCGACGAGCTGACGACTTTCGTGAAACCGGGCGTGACCACGGCACAGATTGACGATTTTGCCCGCGGCATGATGCTGGATGCGGGCGCGGTGCCCGCAACGCTGGGTTATCGCGGCTATGCGCACAGCTGCTGCACCTCGATCAACCACGTGATCTGCCACGGCATTCCGGGCGAGAAGGCGCTGAAGGATGGCGACATCGTCAATATCGATGTCACGCCGCTGCTCGACGGCTGGCATGGCGACACCAGCCGCATGTACTATGCGGGCGATCCGCCGCTGAAGGCGATGCGGCTCGTTGACGTCACCTATGAATGCCTGATGCTGGGGATCGAGGCGGCATCGAAGCCCGGCGCGCGGCTGGGCGATATTGGCGCCGCGATCGAGGCGCATGCGCATCAGTATCGCTACGGCGTGGTGCGCGAATTCTGCGGGCACGGGCTGGGGCGGCTGTTCCATGATGCGCCCGAGGTTGTGCATGCGGGGCGGGCAGGCACCGGGCCGGAGCTGAGGCCGGGCATGTTCTTCACCATCGAGCCGATGATCAACGCGGGCAAGCCCTGGGCCAAGGTGCTGAGCGACGGTTGGACCGCAGTGACCCGCGACAAATCATTGAGCGCGCAGTTCGAACACTCGATCGGCATTACCGAGAGCGGGGTGGAGATATTCACCAAGAGCCCGAAGGGGCTGGATAAGCCGCCTTACTGAGGGTAATCCCCTGATAATCAATTGGTTCAATTGGGGGTCGAATATGTTTCGCTTCATAGCTGTCGCAGTCGCGGTCAAAGCTGCAACAGTCTTGACACTCATGGGTTCAGTCTACGTTTTTCCTGACATCGACCCTGATAAGGTGCCTGACTTGAGTACACCCGCTGCAATCGCAGCGGTGGCCGCAGCAGTTTTCTGGTTTGCTAGAACGGTCAAGCGCCCGATGCTCAAAGGCGAAATTTTTAGCTTTGCTGGGGGCGTGACCATTGGTGAGATTGCAATCAGTGTTGGAATTTTTTTCCTCATGATTCTTGAAGCAGGTCAGCCGTTCTCACTTGAAGGACTGAATGCGGCAATGTCCGACGGAGGAACACCGATTGAAGCGAGCGCGTTTGCCCTGAGCCTAGTCTTCGGAGTTATTCTTGGCGCGCTGATGACATTTATCATCGCAGCGTTCTTCGCATGGATTTTGACGAAGAATTTGCCTGTTGTAGTTGATGACTTCGATTAACTTCGAACTCTAACCCTCCCTCCCGGCCCTGATCGCAGCGCCCGCAGCGAAGGGCGTGATCGCCACCAATCCGGTTCGTCATCCCGGACTTGATTCGGGATCCAGCTTTTCCTCGTCATTGCGAGCCGAAGGCGAAGCAATCCAGCTTCTGACCTAGCAGGTGCATGAAACGGCTGGTCGATGGATTGCCGCGTCGTCCCGAAGCGAGTTCGGGGCTCCTCGCAATGACGAAGGTAATTAACCCTCTCTCCCAGCTCTGATAGCAGCGCCCGCAGCGAAGGGCGTGATCGCCGTCAGCAGCAGGCTGATTGCGGCGGAAAAGCCCAGCGTTGCCGGATCGCCGCGTTCGAGTGCGCCCGCGCCGAAGATCAGGATCGGCAGCGCGAGCGGGATCAGCAGCAAGCCTGACAGCGCCGCGCCCGCGCGCAGCCCCGCCGTCAGCGCGGCGATCATGAGGCCGACCGCCGCCAGCCCCGGCGTGCCCGCGAGCAGGCCCAGAAGCAGCAGGCGCAGCGTCTCGCCCTCCAGCTTGAGCAGCGCCGCAGCCGGAAAGCATGCCAGCATCAGCAGCGGCCCGAAGCTGAGCCAATGCGCGAGCAGGCGCACCGCCATCACCAACTCTTCGGTCACGCCGCGCAGTTTCAGCTGATCGAACAGGCCCAGCTCGATATCGGGCAGCACCAGCCGGTCGAGCGGCAGGATCGCCGCGAGCAGCGCCGCGATCCACAGCACGCCGCCGCCGGTGCGCGCCAGCAGCGGCGCGTCTGGCCCCACCGCGAAGGGATAGAGCATGGCGATGGCGAGGAAGAACAGCAGTGGCAATGCAGCGCCGCCGCCGCCCGCAAAGGGCATCAACCGCGCCAGATCGCGCTTGAGCAGCGGCCAGATCACGGGATGAACTCCGCCAGCGCAAACATGGTCAGTCGCTCGACCATTAGCGGCTGGTGCGAAGCGAGCACCACGATCCCGCCCGCTGCGGCATGCGCGCTGACGGTTTCGGCAATGCGCGCCTGCGAGGAAACATCAAGCCCGCTCAGCGGCTCGTCGAGCAGCCAGATCGGCGCATTCTGGCCCATCAGCCGCGCCATCGCCGCGCGCTTGCGCTGCCCGGTTGAGAGATAGCGCACCGGCACTTCGAGCAGCGCATCAAGCTCCATCGCCGAAATCGCTGCTGACGCATCATCGCAGCCATCGACCATCTGCCAGAAGCGCAGCGCCTTACCCAGCGGCTGGTCTGGATCGAGCGCGGGCCGCTCATCCAGCATGCCGATGCCGCCTTCATGCGATACATCGCCTGCATATGGCGAAAGCAATCCCGCCAGAATACGCAGCAGGCTGGTCTTGCCGGTGCCGTTTTCGCCTGTGACATGCAGCACTTCCCCCGACCCCAGCGACAGCGAAAGCCCGCGGAACAGCAGGCGCTCGCCTCTCATGCAGGCAAGGTCAGTTGCGGCGAGGTGTGCTTGCATCACTTGCAGCGTTAGGCGAAAGGATGTGCACGAACAAGCAGATGCGCCAAGAGGAGAAACCGCATGTCAGTTCCCCAACTCACCGATGCCGAATGCGATACGCTGCTCGCCGCGCATCCCCACTGGTCGATCGCGCGCGGCGGCAAGGCGATCGAGCGGAGCTTCAAGTTCGCGAATTTCAGCGAGGCCTGGGGCTTCATGAACCGGGTGGCGCTGCTGGCCGAGGCGCATGACCACCACCCCGAATGGTTCAACGTCTACAATCGCGTCGAAATCACGCTCACCACGCATGACGCGGATGGCTTGTCGGAACGCGATGCAGTGATGGCTGCGGCGATCGACGCGCTGATCTGACTTTGGGGCTTTAGAGTTCCGCGCCCACGCCCTGATTGCGCATTTCCTTGCGCACCTTGCCGGGCAGGAAGCGTGAGAGGAACTGCAAACGGCTGGCCATCTTGCCCACGGTATAATCAAGCTTGTCGCCATGCACTGCGTCCCACACCACTTTGGGCACGGCGGATACGGGCGAAACTTCCACCCCGGCCTCGATCAGGCCTTCCTTCACGGTGCGGTTCGATTCCTTCGCGGTCTGCTCGATGATCGGTGTGTCGATAAAGCCGGGGCACAGCGCCGCGACCTTGATCCCGTCACCTGCCCATTCCGCATCGAGGCTGCGCGTCAGGCCGCGCACCGCCCATTTGCTGGCGCAATAGACCGACATGTTGGGCGCGCCGATGATGCCCGCCAGGCTGGCAGTGTTGATCAGCGCCGATCCCGGCGCGGTTTTCTTCAGATGCGGATAGGCTGCCTGCGCGCCATAGAGCACGCCCTTCACATTGATATCGAGCACCCGCTCGATCTCCTCGTCCGGTTGCTGCGCGAGCGGCCCGCCGTGTCCCACGCCTGCATTGTTGAACACCACATCGATCCGCCCGCCTGCTGCGGTTGAGAAGGCCGCGAGCGCCGCGTCCCATGCCGCGCGGTCACGCACGTCGAGCTTGTGGGCATATTTGAAGCCGCCTTCGATCAGGCCAAGTGTATCCTGCATCCCCTGCTCGTTGATGTCGGCCACGCCGACGAACCAGCCGCGCTCGGCGAAATAGACCGCTACCGCCCGCCCGATGCCCGATCCACCGCCGGTGATGAAGATTGACCTGCGTTCGCTCACGTTGCGCTCTCCCAAAAACAAACCGCGTGAGGAGGTAACCTCACGCGGCGTGTTTGTCAGCTATTTACATTGATGTCAGCTGCCGATTGCAGCTTCCAGCCCCTTCACATGCTCGGCGCCTTCGAGAATTTGAGTGGTCGAAGGCTTCAGCACATCGCCCAGCGGCTCTGCCCGCCCGCCCAGGCATTCGCTCAGGAAGTTCTCGGCGATACCGAAAAAGGCGATGTTGTTGGTCGGCTTGGCAAAGCCGTGGCCTTCATCGGGATAGAGCACATAAGTGACCGGGATCCCGGCCGCCTTCATCGCGCCCACGATCTGGTCGCTTTCGGCCTGCTTCACGCGCGGGTCATTGGCGCCCTGCGCGATCAGCAGCGGCTTGGTGATCTGGTCAGCCTTGTAGAGCGGGCTTGCCGCCTTGAGCAGTGCCAGCCCCTCTTCGGTATTGGGGTCACCCATGCGGGTGTGGAACACCTTCACCAGCGGCGCCCAATAGGGCGGGATGGTGGAAAGCAGGGTCTCGAGGTTGGACGGGCCGACGATGTCGACCCCGCAGGCGAATGTCTCGGGCGTGAAGGCAAGCCCCGCCAGCGTGGCATAGCCGCCATAGGAACCGCCCATGATCGCGACCTGGTCCTTGCCGGTGATGCCCTGGTCGATCGCCCAGTTGGTGGCGTCGATCAGATCGTCATGCATCTTCAGGCCCCATTGCAGATTGGCGGCGTTGAGGAAGTCCTTCCCGAACCCGGTCGATCCGCGATAGTTGACCGAGAGCACGGCATAGCCGCGATTGGCCAGCAACTGGTGAACCGTGTTGAAGCCGTAGGAATCGCGCGCCCAGGGGCCGCCATGGACGAACAGCACCATCGGCACCGCTTTTTCGGGCCTGCCATTGCCATCGGCATCGCTGCCCGGCGGCAGGGTGAGATAGGAAGGCAGGGTCAGCCCGTCGCGGCTGGCAATCTCGACCGGCTGCATCGGCTGCAATGGCGCGCCTTCAAGCTCGGGCCTGGTGGTATAGAAATGCTCGAGCGTGCCCTTGGTGCGGTCATAGATATAGGTCGCGCTGGGAGCGGTCAGCGGATCGTTCCACACGATCCATGTGCTGTCATCGTCGGTGCGCGACTGGACTCCGAATTCGCCCTCGAGCTTGCTGTCCAGGAATTCGAGCGCGGCAGCGATGTCGGGGGCGATCGCGGTCCATTCGGTGGTGAGATATTCGGCCGAATAGGCCTCGATCACGCCGGTCTTGGGATCGCGCATGGTGCCGCCGATATCGGCCTTGTCATTCTGGGCGACCAGCGTGCGTTCGCCGCTGGCGACATCCTCGGCATAGAGCGCCGCCGTGTTGCGACCGCGGCTGTCGAGCCAGTAAAGGATCGATCCGTCATTGGTATAGCCGGCCGGGTTGGTGGTGAGCGAGTCTTCCATCCCGGTGGAGGAAAAGGGCTCTGCTGCCACGGCATTGTCGACCACGCGGAAATAATCGGTCCCGCCTTCGGCGTTCTGGCGCATGGCCATGCGCACGGTCAGCGTGTCATCGGCCATGAAACCGGCATAGCTTTCATTCTGCAGCACCATGGTGAGCGTGCCGGTGTTGAGATCAAGCAAATGCACGTCATGGAATTGCGGGTTGCGATTATTCAGCCCGACCAGGATCTTGTCGCGGATACTCTCCGAACCACCAATCACCTGCACACGGGTGTTCTCGAACGGGGTGAGGGTGGTTTCCGTGCCGCTGGCAATATTGACGCCGTAGAGCAGGAAATTCTCATCGCCGCCCTTGTCCTGGATATAGAGCAGGCTTTGCGAATCGGGTGACCAGAAATACTGCCGGATCGGGCGATCCTTGGCATCGGTCATGACCTTGGCATCATCGGGATTGCCGACCGGGGCCATCCACACGTTGAGCACGCCGTCCTTGGGGGCCAGCCAGCTCAGCCACTTGCCGTCGGGGCTGATCTGGCCCGAAGCGCGGGTGGGGTTGCCGAACAGGGCATCGCGCGGGATCAATGGGGCGGCTTCGTGGTGGTGGTGCATCGTGGCTCCGTTGGTTGCGTGATGATCTGCGCTGGCCGCGGTGGGCATGGCAAAAGCTGCCCCTGCCAAAGCGGTGGTCACAAGGCAGCGTGTCAGGTTTCGCTTAGTCATGGGAAAACATCTCCGGCTCAAAGAGTGTATTGCGCGAACAATACACACTGGATTTCACTTGGCAATAGTCCTCTACAACGCCGGATTGGCGTAAAAGTGCCAGGTGAATATCGCCATCGCGCCGCGATGCGGGCGCCACGCTTCGGCCAGCTCGCGGGTCGGCTTTTCGGCCGGGCGCTCGGGCAGATCGAGCAGCCGCCTGACCCCTTCCTGCACCGCCAGATCGCCAGCGGGCCAGATGTCGGTGCGGCCTTCTGCGAACAACAGGTAAATCTCGGCTGACCAGCGCCCGATGCCCTTGATCCGCGTGAGTTCGGCGATCGCCGCTTCATCGTCAGCGGGCAAGGCATCGAAATCCAGCTCGCCAGCCGCCACCAGCTCGCACAAGGACCGGGCATAACCCTGTTTCTGGCGCGAGAGGCCGCAGGCGCGCAAGCTGTCGAAATCGCGGCTCAGCAGGCAGGCCGCGGTAAAATCCGGGCCCAGCTCGGCTTCCAGCTTGTTCCACATACTGCTTGCCGCAGCGACCGAGACCTGCTGGCCCACGATGGTGCGCAGCAGGGTCTTGTAGCCGGTTTCGCGGATGCGCGGCTCGGGATAGCCGACCCGCTCAAGCGCGCGCGCGATGCGTGCGTCGCGCCCGGCCAGTTCGTCGAGTCCGTTCCGGATGGCGCTGGCGCCCAGTCCCACTACCTTTTCTCCTGCTTGCAAATTGGTGCGCCACCGCTTAGCAGCCCGCCCGAAAGACTGATAGGGCGCTGCGGCGCCAAACTGGCTAGAGAGAAAGTTGAACATGCCCAAGCTCACAGTCGTCAACCGTGAAGGTGAAGAATCAACCATCGATGTTGAAGATGGCCTGACCGTGATGGAGGCGATCCGCGACAATGGCTTTGACGAACTGCTGGCACTGTGCGGCGGGTGCTGTTCCTGTGCGACCTGCCATGTGCTGGTCGATCCTGCTTTCGTAGCCAAGCTGCCAGAGATGAGCGAGGATGAAGATGACCTGCTCGAAAGCTCGGATCATCGCGCCGAAAATTCGCGCCTGTCGTGCCAGATCGCATTCACCGATGCGCTTGACGGGCTGAAGGTTACTATCGCGCCTGAAGATTGATCTTGATTGCGGGAAGGGGTGGGACGCCCTAGATCGCATTTCATGAACATTACCAAGCCTTATGCTTCGACGCTCGACCTGATCGGGCACACCCCGCTCGTGCTGCTCAAGGGGCCAAGCCAGGTGGCCGGCTGCGAAATCTGGGGCAAGTGCGAATTCGCCAATCCGGGCTCTTCGGTCAAAGACCGTGCGGCGCTCTATATCATCCGCGACGCCGAGGCGCGCGGCGAGATCGAGCCGGGCGGCACGGTGGTTGAAGGCACGGCGGGCAATACCGGCATCGGCATTGCGCTGGTCGCCAATGCGCGCGGTTACAAGACCGTGATCGTGATGCCGGACAACCAGTCGAAGGAAAAGATGGACACGCTGCGTGCGCTTGGCGCGGAGCTTGTGCTGGTGCCGCCGACCAAGTTCGCCGATCCCAGCCATTTCGTGCACACTTCGCGCCGCTTGGCCGAGGAAACGCCCGGCGCGGTGTGGGCCAACCAGTTTGACAATATCGCCAACCGCAAGGCGCATATCGAAGGCACCGCGCCCGAGCTCTGGGAGCAGCTCGAAGGCCGGATTGATGGCTTCACCTGCGCGGCTGGCACAGGCGGCACGATCGCGGGCGTCGGCATGGGGCTGAAGGCGTTCGACGAAAATGTCCGTATCGCGCTGACCGATCCACATGGCGCCGCGCTCTACAATTACTACGCCACTGGCGAGCTCAAGGCGGAAGGTTCTTCGGTTGCCGAAGGGATCGGGCAGGGCCGGATCACCGCCAATCTTGAAGGCGCGCCGATCGATGACCAGTACCGCATCTCTGACGAGGAGGGGTTGCACTGGGTTGGCAGGTTGCTGCGCGAGGAAGGGCTGTGTCTCGGCCTCTCCTCGGGCATCAATGTCGCGGGCGCGGTCGAGCTGGGCAGGAAGCTGGTGGCAGAGGGGCGCAAGGATGCGCGGGTCGCCACCATCCTGTGCGACACGGGCTTCCGCTATCTTTCCACGCTCTACAATGCTGAATGGCTGCGCTCGAAGAATCTGCCGGTGTTCGAATGGCTGTAATCGGGCGGTCCCGGCCATGCGGCGATTGAACCGGCGATTGACTGGGCGCCGCATTCCCCTAGCGTGATATTCATGGCTACGCGTGACCTTATCAAATTGCCCAAACTGCGCGGCGACGAACCGGAAACGGACGCGAGCGATGGTGATGCGGCTGACGCCTTGACGGCGGCGAACCGGAAACAGACGGTCCAGCGCCTGCAGGTTGGGCTGTCGGGCTTGGCCGCCATGGTCCTGTTGGTGGGGCTGGCCAATATCATCCAGGATCGTGCGCGCGTGACTGAAGAGCGCTCCGTACCCGAAGCGGCGCCCACGGTGCAGCCGTCCGGGCCGACGCCGCTCAGCGATCCGCTTGCCGATGCGGGGGTGGTGCCTGATCTTCCGGCGGAACCAACCCCTACCCAGAAGCCCGCAATCGTGCCCGAGCAAGGCAATGGCCCGGCCGGCACATCGTCTTAGCTTCGCACTGGCAGGTCTTCTGCTAGTGCTGGCAGCGGCTGGTGCGATGTGGGCGTGGCAGCAATCGACGCGGCCCACCGACAGGCCGACCGTGGGGCTGATGACCAGTCTGCCGATTTATTGGCCCGAAGGCGCGGACATGGTCACCATGATCGATGGCAGCGGCGAATTGCCGTGGGTGCGGCGCACGCTCGAGCAGAACTACAAGATTATGCCGCTCGATGCGCTGGCAGCTGATGGTGGACATGGCGGGGAGCCGCCACTGGCGGGGCTTCGGCGGCTGCTGATCGTCCAGCCACGCGGGCTCAGCCCGCAAGACAATGCCGCGCTTGATGCATGGGTGCGCGGCGGCGGGCATTTGCTGTTCGCGCTCGATCCGATGCTGACCGGCCAATATGCGGTGCCGCTGGGTGATCCGCGCCATCCGGTGACAGTGGGGCTGATCCCGCCCGTGATCGCTCGCTGGGGGCTGGCGATGCAATATCGCGAATTGCAGCCGCTGACGGTGCAGATGGTGGACTATGGTTCGGGCGCCCTGCCGGTAGCGCTGGCGGGAGAACTGATTGCGCGGGACCCGCCGTACGGTGCAACACCAGATGATCTGGCAGCGCGCGGTGACTGCCGCGTTCTGGGCAATGGCATTGCCGCCCAGTGCCGGTTGGGTGCGGGCCGGGTAACGATCGTGGCCGACGCCGCGCTGTTTGAATTGGCCAGGCCAATCGGCGATGCGGAGCAGCAAATGAACGATCTGGTCGCTTTCGGGCTGGAGTAGGCTTGCTGTCGGCAGACAGAGGGGCTGTGCGTTCCTCTGTCGCTTTAGGTAACTGTTCTGTCCCGATGGGGAAATTGCGGGAAAGCATGGCTGCAAACGACTCGAAGCGACCGAATCTGGCTGGAAAACAGGGAATTGCGTGCCGGACCTGGGGCAAATGGCGAAATACCCTGGTAAGACGATGAAGAATCTTTGTATTGTAAATCAATTCTTTACCATCTTTTCCCGTGAAATCCCGTAAAAATCCCTTCCATCCCCGCATCACCCGCGATATGTCCAAGGACCATCAGACATGATGTTTCGTTGTGCGCTCCCCCTCAGGTGAGCGTGCCGCCCACGGTTACGCGCTGGCGGCGGCGGGGAAGCTGTGTCTGTCGGGGCGAAGGGGCTTGGGGAACAGGGCGGAGAGGAACAGTGTCTTTCGGAGGTTATAGTGGACAGGCCTATTCGCCCGCTGGCGACAAGGGCCGCTTTGTCCTTCCTCCATCCTTCCGCAAGGCGGTAAAGGAAAGCTCGGGCGGGCGCGTGCTCTGCCTTGACAAGCATGACCGCTGGAACTGCCTCGTCGGCTTCGGCCTTTCGCGCAATGACGAACTGGAAACCCAGCTTGACCGCGAGGAAGAACGCGCGCTGCGCCTCGGCCGGGATTTTGACCGCGATCTGCGCGCCAACCAGCTGTTCGGCTTCGCCCAGGTTCCCTTCGATGACAGTGGCCGCTTCATCATGCCCGAGCACTTGCGCAATCTCGGCCGGGTCGATGACGGGCTTTATTTCCAGGGTGCTGGCCGCTTCTTCACCATCTGGAACCCTGCCGAACTTGCGCAGATGGACGGGCAATGGGAAGCTGCGCAAGCCGCCTGCGCCAATCTAGTTGCCGAGGCTGAGGCCAAGGGCAAGGGGGCGCGGAAATGAGATCCGCCGCCCCAGAAAACGACGCCCCGCATATCCCCGTTCTCCTTGATGAAGTCATCGCCGCGCTCGATCCGCAGCCCGGCGATGTGATCGTCGATGCTACTTTCGGTGCGGGTGGCTACACCCGCGCGCTGCTTGATCGCGGCGCAACCGTCCATGCCTTTGACCGCGATCCGGATGCGATCGCGCAGGGCCGCGGATGGGCCGAGGCGCGAATTACCCCTCCGCGTCTCGTGCTCCATCCGCGGCGCTTTTCCGAAATGGCAGTCGCGCTGGCGGAGGCCGGAATCGCGCAAGTTGACGGGGTGGCGATGGATATCGGCGTCTCCTCGATGCAGCTCGACCAGGCAGAGCGCGGCTTTGCCTTTTCGTCTGATGGCCCGCTCGACATGCGGATGAGCCAGGAAGGCGAAAGCGCGGCCGATTTCCTCAACACCGCTGAAGCCGAAACCATCGCCAACGTGCTTTATGAATATGGTGAAGAGCGCCAGTCACGCCGGGTCGCCCGTGCAATTGTGGCGGCGCGCCCGCTTGAAACGACCGGCGATCTTGCCCGCGTGGTGCGCAAGGCGCTGGGTTACAAGCCAAGCGACAAGAAGGATCCTGCCACCCGCAGTTTCCAGGCGGTCCGCATCCATGTGAACGGCGAGCTGGACGAATTGCGCGAAGGGCTCCACGCTGCAGAATGCATACTGCGCGCAGGCGGCAGGCTGGCGGTAGTAAGCTTTCACAGCCTGGAAGATCGCATCGTCAAGCACTTCCTGCGCGATGCCGCCGGCGGCAGGGGCGGATCACGCTACCTGCCCGAAGCGAATGCGGAACCCGCAATCTTTACCCATATCTCCAAGGCGATCCGTCCCTCGGACGCCGAGATCGCGCGCAATCCGCGCGCCCGCTCCTCCACGCTGCGCCACGCCGTTCGCAGCGCGATTCCAGCGCGAAAGGAAGCCGCATGAACATGACCGGATCCCGCTTGCGCCAGATTGGCTGGCTTATCGTGCTCGCCGCGTGTTGTGGCGCGTTCCTCGCGCTCAGTTTTCAGGTCCACGCGGTCAAAAGTGAAGTCTCGCTCGCCGAGCGCGAACTGATCGCGCTTGAGCGGGAAACCATGATGCTCGAAACTGAGTTCGAAGCCCGCGCCAACCAGCGGCAGCTGGCCGAATGGAACGCGGTCGATTTCGGCTATCTCGCCCCGCGCGCCGATCAATTCCTTGAAGGCGAACTGCAACTTGCATCGCTTGGCGCTGCGCGTGGGCCAGATGCTCCGAGCCCGATCCGCTTTGCGAGTGCCGAAGCCGCGGCCGATGGCGCAACAGCACGCGAACCGCGCCCGATGGTGTCCCCGGTTTCAGGGCGCCCGGTAACCTTGGCAGCCGCAGACATGCCCGATGCCACAGACAGCCTTGCGGAAGCGGTGGGCGAATTGCTGGCCGATGCCTCACCGGTGCGCAGCGCCAATGCGCGCACCTTGCTGAGCGCCGAGGCTATTGAATGAACACACTTTCGGCCAGCGCGGCCATATCCAGCGGCAGGGTCCAGCTCGTTACGTTCCGGCGCCAATCACTGGCGCAGGCGCACTGGCGCGTGCTGTGGATCGCACTGGTTTTTGCGCTGGTAGCGTTTGCAGCGCTGGTCCGCATCGCTTACCTGGGCCTGGCCGATCACGGCCCGGTGCGCACCTCGCTGGAAGAAGCGCTGCTGCCGCCGCGCGGTGAAATCACCGATCGCAATGGGGTGCCCTTGGCGCGTGCGTTCCCCGCTTATGCGCTGTGGTATAATCCAAGCGCCATGGGTGAGGGCGGATCGCCGCTGGTCAAGTCGCCGCAGGAAGTAGCCCGGCAGCTGAATGCGATCTTCCCCGAGATTGATGAAATCGACATTGCCGAGCGGCTGGCTTCGGGCAAGGCAGGCTATTTGCGCCGCCGCGTGCTGCCCGAAGATGCCAATCGCGTGCAGGCGATCGGCGAACTGGCGCTGGAAATGCCGCGCGAAAATGACCGGCACTATCCGCAAGGCATGTTGGCGGCGCATGTGCTGGGTTATGTGAATTCGGATGGCCAGGGCAAGATCGGCATGGAGCAGGTGCTCGATCAGCAATTGCGCGATCCGGCGTTGCGCGGCAATTCAGCGCCGCTTTCGATCGATATTCGCGTGCAGGGCGCGCTTGAGGATGAACTGCGGCGCGGGATGCTGGCGGTCAACGCGATGGGGGCTGCCGGAATCGTGCTTGATGTCGATAGCGGAGAGGTGCTGGCGCTGGCATCGCTGCCCGAATTCGATCCCAATGCTGTCCAGAGCAATGACCTGGTGCTGCCCAAGGAAGCCACGGAACGCGGCGAAACCCCGCGCGCTTTCAATCGGGTGACCAATCAGGTCTATGAACTCGGCTCCACTTTCAAACCATTGACTATCGCAGCTGCGATCGATGCCGGGGTGGTGCGCGACCTCGCCAAGCCGTGGAACGCTGAGCCGTTCAAGGTCGGGCGATTTACCATCAAGGATCTCAAGCCCAAGGGCGCGACGCTGAACGTGCCCCAAGCGCTGATCCATTCCTCCAATACCGTTACTGCACGGGTGGCCGATGAACTTGGCCCCGAACGCCTGCGCCGCACCATGATCGACCTGGGTATGAACGAGCGGCCCTATATCGAGCTGCCGGCGCGCGGTTTCCCGCTGTGGCCGGGCAAGGATTGGGCGCGGCTTACCAATATGACGGTAAGTTACGGCCATGGCATCGCGGTGACCCCGCTGCATCTGGCCAGCGCATATGCAGCAATGGTCAATGGCGGGATCTGGCGTCCAGCGACCCTGCACAAGCTTGAAGCGCATGAGATTCCGCGCGGCCGGCGGGTGTTCAAGGCTTCCACCTCCTCGCGCATGCGCCAGCTGCTGCGCATGATCTCGCTCTATGGGACTGGCAGGAATGCCGATGCGCCAGGGTTTCGCGTTGGTGGCAAGACCGGTTCGGCCGAAAAGCCTGGCGCTGGCGGATACAGGCGCTCCTCGCTTGTTTCGACCTTTGCCGCAGTCTTTCCGATGGATCATCCGCGCTATGTGGTGATTGCGATGCTTGATGAGCCGCACGGCACTGTTGCCAGCTCCTATCAGCGCACCGCCGCGTGGAATGCAGCCCCGATCGTGGGAAGGCTGGTGCCGCGGATCGGCCCGCTGCTGGGCGTGCGGCCTGACAATACCCGTGACGTCGACCTGACCGATCTTCAATCGCTCGTACCGGAGAAAGAGTGATGCGGCTGGGGGCGCTGGCAGAAAAGGCGGGGATTGCAATCGCAGGCGCGGGTGACGCCGAGGTGACGGGCTTTGCGATCGACCACCGCAAGGTTGCGCCGGGCACGGTGTTTGGCGCCTTCAAGGGTGCGCGCTTCAACGGTGAGGATTTCATCCCGGCGGCGATAAAGGCTGGCGCAATTGCGGTGGTCGCGCGCGCCGAAGCAAAAGTGGAAGGCGCGGTGCATCTTGCAGACGCCGAGCCGCGCCGCGCCTTTGCCCGGTTGGCGGCGGCTTTCTTCACCCCGGTTCCGCATACCATCGTCGCGGTCACCGGCACCAATGGCAAAACCTCGACAGTAGAGATGGCCCGCCAGCTGTGGCTGATGGGCGGCGAGCGGGCAGCAAGCATTGGCACATTGGGCGTGACGACCCCGGACGGTAGCGTTTCAACCGGCCTGACAACGCCCGATATAGTTACCTTCCTGAGCAATATGAGCGGCCTCGCACGCGAAGGCGTGACGCATGTCGCCTATGAAGCGTCAAGCCACGGGCTCGACCAGTATCGCAACGAAGGCGTGCCGGTTGTCGCTGGTGCTTTCACCAATTTCAGCCGCGATCATCTGGATTATCACGGCTCGATGGAAGCCTATTTTGCCGCCAAGATGCGGCTGTTTGACGACGTGATGCAGCCCGGCGCAGCGGCGGTGATCTGGCATGGCGAGGACGATAGCGAGTGGACCCGCCAGGCCATTGGGCACGCGAAATCGCATAAGCTGCGCGTGCTGACGGTGGGCGAGCGGGGCGAATTCATCCGCCTGCTTGCCCGCAAGCCAACCCAGTTGGGACAGACGCTGGAGATTGAACACGATGGCCAGCCGCGCTCGATCAATCTGCCGCTGATCGGGGCATATCAGGCTGCCAATGCGCTGACCGCCTGCGGGCTGGCGATTGCGACTGGCAGCGCGCCAGGCCAGGTACTTGACGCGGCAAATCGCCTCCAGCCCGTGCGCGGGCGGTTGGAGCGCGCAGCCATCTCTGCGCAAGGAGCGCCGGTCTATGTCGACTATGCGCACACGCCGGATGCGCTGGTCGCGGCGATCGATGCCTTGCGCCCGCATGTCGAGGGCAGGCTGATCACTGTGTTCGGCGCAGGCGGCGACCGGGATCAGGGCAAGCGTGTGGAAATGGGCGAGGCGGCGAGCAAGGGCAGCGAAGTGGTGATCGTGACCGATGACAATCCGCGCGGTGAAGACCCCGCAGCCATCCGCGCTGCGGTGCTGGCGGGCGCGCCGGATGCAATCGAGATCGGCGACCGGCGCGAAGCCATCGCCGAGGCCATTCGCAGGGCCGGCGCAAAGGATATCGTGCTTGTTGCAGGCAAGGGGCACGAACAGGGACAAATAATCGGGTCGGGAGAGAATATGTGGGTATTGCCGTTCGATGACGTGCAGGTAGCGCGCGAGGTGTCGCAATGAATGCACTGGGGGCCCTGCGCAGATGGCCTGTGGACCGGCGCGACGCATTGCCACTTGCGCTGTGGAATTCAGCCGAGATCGCGGCGGCAACCGGCGGCGCTGCAAGCCATGATTTCCAGGTTTCCGGCGTCGAGATGGATTCGCGCGATGTGCGCCGCGGCGATCTGTTCATTGCGCTCAAGGGTGAGGCGATGGACGGGCACAATTTCCTGCCGCAAGCCTTTGCCAATGGCGCGGTGGCGGCGATCGTCGATCACCCGGTGGAATTTCCGCATGTGCTGGTCGAAGATACCACGGCGGCGCTGCATGCGCTGGCCCATGCCGCACGCGAACGCGCCGGGGCGGTGCGGATCGCGGTAACGGGTTCGGTGGGCAAGACCGGGGTCAAGGAAAGCATCTTCCTCGCGCTCGACCGCGCCAGCCGCGGGGCGGCGCATCGCAGTGTGCGCAGCTACAACAACCACGTCGGCGTGCCCTTGAGCCTGGCGCGCATGTCCGCGCGCAGCCGCTTTGGTGTGTTCGAAATGGGGATGAACCATGCGGGCGAGATTGCCCCGCTTGCCGCTCATGTGCGCCCACATGTCGCGCTGATCACCACAATTGCCCCTGCGCATATTGAAAATCTCGGCAGCATGGAGGCGATCGCCGACGAGAAAGCCTCGATTTTCTCAGGGCTTGTGCCCGGTGGTACGGCAGTGATCCCGGCGGACAGCCCACACTGCGCGCAAATGGTCGCTATCGCGCGGCAATATGGCGCGAAAGTGGTGACTTTCGGTGCCGCGGCAGATGCAGACGTGCGGCTGCTTGATGCGATCCCCAGCGCCAATGGCGGCTCGCTGGTGACGGCGGACCTGGGCGATACGCGGCTGTGCTATTCGGTGGCGGAGCCGGGCGAGCACTGGATCGCCAACTCATTGGGCGTGATGGCTGCGGTCAAGGCCGCAGGGGGCGATCTGGGTGCAGCGGGGCTGGCGCTGGCGGAAATGGGCGGGCTGAAAGGGCGCGGCGCGCGCCACCAGCTGGCCGTGCCGGGCGGCAAGGCGCTGCTGATCGATGAAAGCTACAATGCCAATCCTGCTTCGATGCGGGCAACGCTGCGGCAATTGGGCCAAACGCCTGCCACCCGCCGCATTGCAGTGCTGGGCAGCATGAAGGAGCTGGGGGATTTCGGACCGAAGTTCCACGCCCAGCTGATCGAGCCGCTGACCGAGGCAAAGATCGACTATGCGGTGCTGGTGGGTGAGGAGATGCGCGTGTTGGCGCGTGAATTGGGGAAAGCGGGCGTGCAATCGCTTGGCATTCCCGGTGGCTTCGCGCATTGCGATACACCAGCCGAGGCGATTGCGGCGCTCAAGGAGTTCGGGCTCACCCATGGTGACGCGATCCTTGTCAAAGGTTCCAATTCGGTCGGCCTCGGTGCGCTGGTGTCACATTTTACAGGTCTATCCGGGTCGAAGGGCCCGGGCGGAACCTAGGATAATCGCATGCTATACCTGATCGCCGAATGGCTGGGTTTCGAAGGCGTTCTCAACCTCGTACGCTACCAGACCTTTCGTGCCGGTGCGACGCTGATTACCGCGCTGTTCTTTGGCCTGCTGATCGGCCCGCGTTTCATCAACCTGCTGCGCGTGCGGCAGGGCAAGGGGCAGCCGATCCGTGAGGACGGCCCGCAATCGCACCTTGCCAAGCGCGGTACGCCCACCATGGGCGGCCTGATGATCATGGTTTCGCTCACTTTTGCGCTGCTGCTTTGGATGGACCTGAGCAATCCGCTGGTTTGGGCCTGTTTCGCTGTGACGATCGGTTTCGGCCTGATCGGTTTCCTCGACGATTATGACAAGGTTTCCAAGGCCAGCCATCGGGGTGTGTCGGGCCGCGTGCGGCTGTTGCTGGAATTCATCGTGGCGGGCGTCGCCTCCTACATCATCGTCAGCCAGGTCAGCACCAATCTCTATGTCCCCTTTCTCAGCGGCGTTTCGATCCCGCTCGGGCCATTCTATTTCCTCTTCGCCGCCACTCTGATCGTGGGCTTCGGCAATGCGGTAAATCTGACCGACGGGCTTGACGGTCTGGCGATTATGCCTGTGATAATTGCGGCGGGCACCTTCGCGCTGATCGCCTATCTGGTCGGGCGCGTCGACTATTCCGCCTATCTCGGTATCCCCTATGTCGAGGGCGCAGGCGAACTGGCGATCTTCTGCGCCGCCATCATGGGGGCGGGTCTCGCTTTTCTGTGGTTCAACGCGCCGCCGGCCGCAGTGTTCATGGGCGACACGGGATCGCTGGCACTGGGGGGCGCGCTGGGTACGATCGCGGTGGCGAGCCACCACGAGATCGTGCTGCTGATCGTGGGTGGATTGTTCGTGGCTGAAACCGCCAGCGTGATCATCCAGGTGTTCTGGTTCAAGCGCACGGGCAAGCGGGTGTTCCGCATGGCGCCGATACACCACCATTTCGAACAGTTGGGCTGGAGCGAAAGCAAGGTGGTGATCCGTTTCTGGATCATTGCAATCGTGCTGGCGATGGCGGGCCTTGCCACACTGAAGGTGAGGTGACCGGGCGGTGATAACAGCGCAGGCCTTTTCCGGAAAAAGTTACGCGGTGCTCGGCCTCGCGCGCTCCGGCGCGGCGACCGTCGAGGCCTTGCTGGCCAGCGGAGCACGGGTGCTGGCGTGGGACCGGCAGGACAATGCGCGCACGCCGTTTGAGGGGCGCTGCGAGCTGGCCGATCCGCTGGAAAAGGATCTGACCGGGTTCGATGGTGTAGTCGTTTCGCCCGGCGTGCCGCTCAACACCCATCCGATTGTGCCGCATGCGGCAAGGTTCGCCGTGCCGGTGATCGGCGATATAGAACTGTTCGCTCAGGCCCGCGCCGAGCTGCCGCCGCACAAGGTTGTGGGGATTACCGGCACCAATGGTAAATCGACCACCACCGCGCTGGTGCACCATATCCTGAAGGCCGCTGGCGTACCGGCCGCGATGGGCGGCAATATCGGCCTACCGATCCTGGCGCAGGATCCGCTGCCGGAAGGCGGCGTGTATGTGCTGGAGTTGTCCAGTTACCAGATCGACCTGACCTTCTCGCTCGAGTGCGATGCAGCATCGCTCAGCAATATCACACCCGATCATCTTGACCGTTACGACGGATTCTCCGCCTATGCCGCGGCGAAAGCGCGCCTGTTTGAAATGCAGCAATCGCAGCAGTTCGCGGTGTTCGGCTGCGGTGACGCGCCGACCTGTGCGATCCGTGAACGCGAGGCCGCGCGGCGAGGCCAGGCGCGGGCAGTATGTGCCGATCTAAAGGCCTTGGCCGCTGAGCAGATCGGCTGGCCGGCGCTTGCCGGGCCTCACAATCTCGAAAACGCAGCGGTTGCGGTGGCGCTGGTCGAGGAACTGGGCCTGAAGCGCGAGCAGTGGCAGCGCGGAATGGCGAGCTTTCACGGTCTGCCGCACCGCATGGAGCTTGTGACCAAGCACGAAGGCGTGCTGTTCATCAATGATAGCAAGGCAACCAATCCAGACAGTGCAGCCCCCGCGCTGGCCGCCTGGCCGCCTGACCCCAAGATCAACGGCGGCGCGCCGCGCATCCACTGGATCGTCGGCGGGCTGCCCAAGGAAGACGGGCTGGGGCCATGCGCCGATCATCTAGGCAACATCGCGGCGGCCTATACCATTGGCGAGGCAGGCCCGCGCTTTGCCGAGCTGCTCGAGCCGCATATCCACGTCGAGCGGGCCGAAATGCTCAATGATGCTGTCGGGCGGGCGATGGCGCGCGCACGGTCAGGCGAAGTGATCCTGCTGTCCCCGGCCTGTGCCAGTTTCGACCAGTTCCGCGATTATGAAGCGCGCGGGGCGCATTTTCGCCAGGTGGTGGCTGCCCTGACCGGCGCGAGCGACGAGATCCAGTCTGCGCTTGAATCAGGGGAATCGGCATGAGCAGCGCCAAACCCTATATCCCGCACCATCGCGGCAAAGGCGCGTCTGGCGCGGCGAACCTGCGGATTGACTGGCGTGCCGAACTGCGCATCTGGTGGCGCGAGATCGACAAGGTCGTGCTTGGCCTTGTGCTGCTGCTGATGCTGATTGGCACTGGTGCAGTCGCGGCCGCCTCGCCCGCCAGCTCAGATCGGCTTTCGACAGTCGATGTGCAGCTGAGCGAGTTCTATTTCTTCAAGCAGCACCTGGTGTGGCAGGCGTTGGGGCTGAGCGTGATGCTGGGCACTTCGCTGTTGTCGCGTGAGCGCGCGCGGCAGGCCGGCATCCTTCTGGCATCCGCGATGCTGGTGTTGCTGGCACTGGTCCCGATGATCGGTTTCGAAGTCAATGGCGCGCGGCGCTGGATCAATTTCGGCTTTTCACTGCAGCCCTCAGAGTTTCTCAAGCCCGGATTTGCCGTTCTGCTGGCGTGGATACTCAGCCTCAGATTGCGCGATCCAGGCCTGCCGGTGCTTGCCTTTGCCTCAGCGATCATGGCGCTGATAGCCATTTTGCTGATGCTTCAGCCCAATCTGGGCGACACCATGCTGTTCGCCGGTATATGGTTCGTGCTGGTATTGCTTTCAGGCGTCAGCGTGCAGCGGCTGAGCGTGCTGGTAGGGGCAGGTATCGTGGGCGTCACCGCAGCCTATTTCCTGTACGACAATGCGCGCCATCGGATCGATTCCTTCATCGGCGGCGGCACTGCCTTCGATCAGGTCGACCTGGCGCAACGCACGCTTCTGGCTGGCGGCTGGACCGGGACGGGGCTATGGTTGGGGGTACGCAAGATGAACCTGCCTGAAGCACATACCGACTATATCTTCTCCGTCATCGGCGAGGAATTCGGCCTGCTCATCTGCGCCTTTGTGGTGGTGCTTTACATAGCGCTGCTGTGGCGCGTGTTGATACGGCTGGTGGATGATGACAATCTTTTCACCGTGCTCGGCGGTGCGGGACTGGTCGCGGCGATCGGCGGCCAGGCGTTCATCAATATACTGGTCAATCTGCAGATGTTCCCTTCCAAGGGCATGACCTTGCCGCTGGTAAGCTATGGCGGTTCGTCGACTATCGCAATGTGCCTGACCATCGGCCTGCTGCTGGCGATCACCCGCCGCAACCCCTTCCTGAGGCGGCAATCACCGGGCCTGAAGGCATTGTTCGAACGCAAGGAGGAGCCGACATGAGCGGCGACATCCGAACCGGCGCCAGCCGCCATTATGTGCTCGCCGCAGGCGGCACCGGCGGCCATCTGATTCCTGCCTTTGCACTGGCGCAGGAGCTTGATCGGCGCGGGCACCATGTCGCGCTGATCACCGACGAGCGCGGGGCGGCAATCCCTGGCAAACCCGATTTCCTCACCGCGCATGTTATCCCCGCCGGGCGTTTCGGCAAGAACCCGCTGCGCTGGCTTGGCGGGATCAAGGCAGTGCTTGAAGGCCGCGCCATGGCGCACCGCCTGTTTGACAGTTTTGCACCCAGCGCGGTGGTGGGCTTTGGCGGCTATCCTGCTTTGCCCGCCATGCTGGCCGCTGGGGGATCGGGTATTCCGACGGTGATCCATGAACAGAACGCGGTGCTGGGCCGCGTCAACCGCCTGCTCGCCGGGCGGGTCGATGCGATCGCCACCGCCTATCTCGAGGTCGAGCGGCTCAAGCACAAGCACACGGACAAGGTGCATGTCGTAGGCAATCCGGTGCGACCCGAAGTGCTGGCACTGCGTGACGAGGACTATCCGCCTTTCACCGAAGACGGGCTGCTCAAGGTGCTGGTTACAGGCGGAAGCCAGGGTGCGCGGGTGCTGTCCGAAGTGGTGCCCGATGGCCTGGCAATGCTGCCGCCCGCCTTGCGTCAGCGTTTGCAGGTGACGCAGCAATGCCGGGCGGAAGATCTGGAGCGGGTGCGCGAGCGCTATCGCACGCATGATATTCCGGCAGAGCTGGGCACCTATTTCGAGGATATGGAGGTGCGCCTTGCCGAATGCCACCTGTTCATCGGGCGCGCGGGCGCATCGACCATTGCCGAGCTGACCGCGGTGGGACGCCCGGCGATCCTGATCCCGCTACCGATCGCGACTGACGATCACCAGGCCGCCAATACCCGCGAAATGGTGAAGGCGGGCGGGGCGCGTATGATCCGCCAGCCAGCCGTAACGGTTAAGGAAGTCACCGGCTGGGATCACAAGGACAACCGTGAGCGTGTGGCGCAATCCGACGCCTTGCAGAAGCTTTCGAAGGATATCTCGCTACAGATCCAGGCGATGGCGATGGCGCCGCAAACGCTCTCCAATGCCGCCCATGCGGCCTGGAATTGCGGGCGACCGCACGCCGCGCGCGACCTTGCAGATCTGGTCGAGAGTTTCGGACGGATCGATCTGATGGATGTGATCCGCGTTGGTTCCAGTGGGCACAGTCGGGCGGGCGAAGGTGCGCGCACGGCGGGTACGGCCAACCGGGACCGCGCAGAATGAAGGGTGTCGGCACCGATATCGGGGTGATCCACTTTGTCGGCATCGGCGGGATCGGGATGTCGGGCATCGCTGAAGTGATGCACAATCTCGGCTATCAGGTGCAGGGATCGGACTTGTCGGACAGCCCCAGTGTCGAGCGGCTCCGCGCCCGCGGGATCGCGATCAGCATAGGCCATGCGCGCGAGAATGTGGACGGGGTGGCGGTGGTCGTCACTTCGACTGCGGTCAAGCGCAGCAATCCCGAAGTCGCCGCCGCGCTTGAAGCGCGCATTCCCGTGGTGCGCCGCGCGGAGATGCTGGCCGAGCTGATGCGGCTCAAGTCCACCGTCGCAGTGGCAGGCACGCATGGCAAGACCACCACCACCAGCATGATCGCCGCACTGCTTGATCGTGGAGGCATCGATCCCACCGTCATCAATGGCGGGATCATCGAGCAATATGGCTCGAACGCCCGGCTGGGCGCGTCAGACTGGATGGTGGTTGAAGCGGACGAGAGCGATGGCAGCTTCCTGCGGCTCGACGGGACGATCGCAGTGGTCACCAATATCGATCCCGAACATCTCGATCACTACGGCGACTTCGAGGGCGTCAAGCGCGCCTTCGTCGAATTCATTCACAATGTGCCCTTCTATGGCGCGGCGGTGCTGTGCATCGATCATCCCGAGGTGCAGGCAGTGATCGGCCAGGTGCGCGACCGCAAGGTTGTGACCTATGGCTTCTCGCTCCAGGCCGATATTTGCGGCGTGAACATCCGGCCGGATGCGGGCGGGAACCTGTTTGACGTAATCGTGCGCCAGCGCGGTGAGGAAGACCGCCGGATCGAAGGCGTGCGCCTGCCGATGCCGGGGAGGCACAACGTGCAGAACGCGCTCGCCGCGATTGCCGTGGCGATCGAGATGGGCTGCGATGAAAGTGTGATCCGTGAAGGCTTTGAAGCATTCAGCGGGGTACGGCGGCGCTTTACTCGCGTGGGCGAATTTGCGCGCAAGGGCGGCACGGTGTCGATCATTGACGATTACGCGCACCACCCGGTCGAAATCCAGGCGGTGCTGGCTGCGGCGCGTGAAGCCGTGGGCGGTATCAATGGCGGGCGGGTAATCGCGGTGGCCCAGCCGCATCGCTTTACGCGGCTGCGTGACCTGATGGACGAGTTTCAGAGCTGCTTCAACGATGCCGATCAGGTGTTCGTGACCCCCGTCTATACGGCGGGCGAGGAACCGATCGAGGGCATTGATGCGGAAGCGCTGGTGGCGGGGCTGAAGTCACGCGGGCACCGCGCCGCCTCCACGGTCGCCGACCAGAGCGAGTTGGCGCGAGTGCTCGGGCAAGAGCTTGAGGCGGGCGATATTGTAGTGTGCCTGGGGGCAGGCGACATCACCAGATGGGCAGCGGGGCTGGCGCCGGCGATCGATGCAGCGGCGGGGAAATCCGCATGACTACTGCCACCTTGCCAGGCGTTCGCGGCAGGCTGACGCCGCAGGCGCCGCTTGCCAGGCTGGTCTGGTTCAAGACAGGAGGCAATGCCGACTGGCTGTTCGAACCTGCCGATCTTGACGATCTGCGGCAGTTCCTGGCGGGGCTGGACGGCAGCATGCCGGTGATGGCCCTGGGCCTGGGCTCGAACATGATCGTGCGCGACGGCGGGGTGCCCGGTGTGGTGGTGCGGCTGGGCAAGGCGTTTGCCGGCGTAAAGGTGCTAGGCGGCCACCGGCTCGAATGCGGCGGCGGGGCGAGCGGTATACTGGTCAGCTCGACCGCACGCGATGCGGGGATTGCGGGCCTCGAATTTCTGCGCGGGATACCGGGCACCGTAGGCGGCTTCGTCAAGATGAATGGCGGCGCCTATGGCCGCGAAGTGGCCGACATATTGATCGATTGCGAGGTGGTGATGCCTGATGGCAGGCTGGCCACGCTCTCGGCGTCTGATCTGACCTATACCTATCGCCATTCCAGCCTGCCCGATGGGGCGGTGGTGGTTTCGGCGCGCTTTCAGGGATTGCCGGGCGATCCGGCAGTCATCGGAGCGGAGATGGACCGCATCGCCGCCGCACGCGAGGAATCGCAGCCGCTGCGGACCAAGACGGGCGGCTCGACCTTCAAGAACCCCGCAGGGCACAAGGCCTGGCAACTGGTTGACGCAGCGGGTTGCCGCAGGCTCAGGCTGGGCGGCGCGCAGGTATCGGAAAAGCACACCAATTTCCTCATCAATACGGGCGACGCGACCAGCAGCGATATCGAGGCGCTGGGCGAGGAAGTGCGCCGCCGCGTGCGAGAGAATTGCGGGATTGAGCTGGAATGGGAAATCCAGCGGGTGGGGCGGCCATGACCCGTCTTCCCAAACTCCCGAAGCTACACATCGCGGTTCTGATGGGCGGCTGGGCCAATGAACGCGAAGTTTCGCTGATGAGCGGCAAGGGCGTGGCTGAGGCGCTCGAAAGTCGTGGCCACCGCGTCACCCGCATCGACATGGACCGACAAGTTGCCGCGCGCATCGCCGAAGCTGCGCCCGATGTGGTGTTCAACGCGCTCCACGGCGTGCCGGGCGAAGATGGCAGCGTGCAGGGCATGCTCGATCTGATGGGCATTCCCTATACCCATTCGGGCCTCGCGACATCGGTGATCGCAATCGACAAGCAGCTGACCAAGCAGGCGCTAGTGCCGCACGGCATCCCCATGCCGGGCGGGCGGATCGTCAAGAGCAAGGAGCTGTTCGAAAAAGACCCGTTGCCGCGGCCCTACGTGCTCAAGCCGGTCAACGAAGGATCGTCGGTTGGTGTCGCGATCGTTACCGCTGAGGGCAATTACGGCAATCCGATCGGGCGCGACACGCCTGGCCCGTGGCAGGATTTTGCCGAACTGCTGGCAGAACCCTTCATCCGCGGGCGCGAGCTCACATCCGCTGTGATCGATACGCCCGATGGCCCGCGCGCGCTGGGCGTGACCGAACTGGTGATCGACAGCGGCTTCTACGATTACGAGCACAAATATACCGAAGGCCGCACCCAGCACGTCTGCCCGGCGCAGATTCCGCCCGAAATCGCGGCGCTGTGCGAAGACTATGCGCTGCGCGCGCACCGCGTGCTGGGCTGTGCGGGCACCAGCCGCACCGATTTCCGCTGGGATGACGAGCAGGGTGAACAGGGGTTGTTCGTGCTCGAGACCAATACCCAGCCCGGTATGACCCCGCTCAGCCTGGTGCCCGAACAGGCGCGCCATGCCGGCATGGACTATGCCGATCTGGTCGAAGCGATCATTGCCGCGGCCTTGCGCAAGCATGCGCCCGAAAAGCTGGCCGGAGGCGGCGATGGCGACGATTAAGCGCTCTGCCAGAGGGGTGCGCCGGGTCGCCAGGGCGAACGACCGGGCAAGCAAGGCGCGCAAGGCGCGCAGCATCACCGGCCGCATAGTCGATTGGCTGATGGGGCTGCTCCCCTTCACCGAAGACCAGCTACAGCGCATTTTCCTCTACCTCATCATCGCGGCTGCCCTGGCGCTGGCCTGGCTGGTCGCGAGTATCGCGGGCGTTCCCGCGCTGGTGCAGGCGCAGATCTCGCAAATGGCGTCCAAGGCGGGCTTCGAAGTGCGCCATGTCCGCGTGAGCGGGATCGAACGGATGAACGATGATCGCGTCTATGAGCGCGTGCTGGGCGAGCGGGACCGGCCCATGCCGCAGGTTGATCTCCAGGCAATCCGCGAGGATCTGCTCCAGCTTGCCTGGGTCAAGGATGCGCGCGTCTCGCGCCAGCTGCCGGGCACGCTGGCAATCGATATTGTCGAGCGCGTGCCGCATGCAGTGCTGCAAAAGCCGGATCGTTTCATGCTGGTCGATGTTGAAGGAACCGAACTTGAACCGATCAGCCGCGCCGCGATTGGTGACAGGCTGTTGATTTCCGGGCCGGGTGCTGCGCGCCAGGTGGCAGCGCTCGAACGGCTGCTTGAGGCTGCGCCGGCGCTGCGTCCGCAGGTTCGAGGGGCGGAGTGGGTCGGCAATCGCCGCTGGAACCTGACCTTTCAGACCAAGCAGGTGCTGGCGCTGCCGCAGGGCGAGGACGGCGCTGCTGCCGCGCTGGTATCCTTTGCGCGGCTCGACGGGCAGAATCGCCTGCTGGGCGGGGAAGTGACGACTTTTGACATGCGTGCGCCGCCGCGCATCTACATGCGCATTCCGGGCCGCGCGGACGCGCTGTTGAACGCGCCCAAACAGGCAGAAGAGACAGAGACACCCTGATGGCCGCGACCCGCTTCACCCGCTATTTCGGTGCCGTCAACACCGGTTCGTTCCGCATCTCCGCGATGATTATGGGGCAGACCGAGAATGGCGAGCTGCAAGTGCTCGGATCGGGCCATCGCGCTTCGAACGGGATCAAGCGCGGTTATGTCACCGATATGGCGGCGGCAACCTATGCCATCCGCGATGCGGTGGAGCGGGCGGAAAAGAACGCCGGCACCAGCGTGCAAAGCGTGTGGGTGGGTTGCGCCGGGGCGGGCCTAGCGAGCAAGGTCGCCAGGGTCGAGATCGACATTGGCGGACGGCGCATCGAGGAAGAAGATATCGAGCACTTGCTGATATCGGCGCGCGAGACTGTCCAGCCCGATGGCCGCATGGTGCTGCATGCTCAGCCGGCGCATTACACACTCGACGGGGCGCATGGCGTGGCCAATCCCAAGGGCTTGCATGCCGAGCGGCTTGGGGTCGATGTGCACGTGATTTTGGCTGATGGCGCCCCGGTGAGAAACCTCACTGAGGCAGTGCAGAACGCGCATCTGGATGTCGAGGCGATTGTCGCGGCGCCGCTGGCGGCAGGTTATGCCTGCCTTAGCGAGGAAGAGCGCGAACTTGGCGTGGCGCTGATCGAGATCGGCGGTGAAGTAACCAATGTCGCGGTTTATGCGGCGGGTATGCTGCTGGGGCTCAAGGCGCTGCCATTCGGATCGGGCGACATTACCGATGCCGTCGCTTCTGCTTTCGGCATCCGCCGCTTTCAGGCGGAACGGCTCAAATGCGTTTCGGGTTCTGCCATTGCCAGCCCGACCGACCACCGCGAAATGATCCCCGTCAACGGGCCGGGCGATGATCAGGCGGGCCCTGTTGCGCGCGGGGCGGATGACAAGAACCGCATCGCGCGTGCTGAACTGGTATCGATCGTTACCCAGCATCTTTCCGGGCTGACCGATGAGATCGGGCGCGCACTCAAGGCAATGGGCTTTACCGGGGTGCGCGGCGGGCAGGTGGTGATGACGGGCGGAGGGGCCGAACTGGCCGGGCTGGCAGAGTTTGCCCAAGGCGCGCTGGGCATGCCGGTGCGGATCGGTCGCCCGCCAGCACTTACCGGACTGCCAGAGGCGCATGCGACGCCGGGGTTTGCTACACTGGCGGGGCTGTGCCTCTATGCGGCAGACGATCCGATCGACATACGTTCGGTGGGCGCGGCGAGTGCGCCGATCACCCGTTTGGGCGGCGCTTTCGGGATTCAACGGCTGTGGCGGGCGCTTAGAGAGAACTTTTGATGGAACAAGGACGCACGATGGCCGCTTTAACCACTGTGGATAAGGGTTATTACGCTATCAAAGGTGTAGCGGCTTTGTGCCAAATACAGGGTAATGGTTAATGGGCGCGCTTTGCGCTCGGAGGGCGAAGAGATGAGTATCAATATCGGACCGGCTTCAAGCGAGGACCTGCGCCCCCGGATTACCGTGGTGGGAATCGGCGGGGCCGGCGGCAATGCGATTGCCAATATGATTGAGGCCGAGATCGAAGGTGTGGACTTCATCTGTGCCAATACCGACGCACAGGCGCTCAGCATGTCGCGGGCGAACACCAAGATCCAGCTAGGTCCCGAAATCACCGGCGGCCTGGGCGCGGGCGCGCGGCCTGAAGTGGGCAAGGCAGCAGCGGAAGAAACCGTGGCCGAGATCGAGGATGCACTCGACGGGGTCAACATGGTGTTTATCGCCGCAGGCATGGGCGGCGGCACGGGCACCGGCGCTGCGCCGGTGATCGCCGAGGCGGCCCGCCGCAAGGGTGTGCTCACCGTGGGCGTAGTGACCAAGCCGTTCCTGTTCGAGGGCACCCGCCGCATGCGTGCGGCAGAAGCGGGCATCGACGAGCTGCAGAAGCATGTCGATACGCTGATCGTGATCCCGAACCAGAACCTGTTCCTGATCGCCAAGGCGGAAACCACCTTCAAGGAAGCATTTATGCTGGCCGACGAGGTGTTGCAGCAAGGCGTTCGTTCGATCACCGATCTGATGGTAATGCCTGGGCTGATCAATCTCGATTTTGCCGATGTTCGCTCTGTCATGAGCGAAATGGGCAAGGCGATGATGGGCACCGGCGAGGGCGAGGGTGAGAACCGCGCGCTTGAAGCCGCCGAACGCGCCATCGCCAATCCGCTGCTTGACGGGGTCAGCATGGCCGGGGCCAAGGGGGTGATTATCTCGATCATTGGCGGCGAGGACATGAAGCTGCTCGAAGTCGACGAGGCAGCCAACCACATCCGCGAACTGGTGGATGAAGACGCAAATATCATCTGGGGTTCGGCCTTCAATCCCGATCTGGAAGGAAAGATTCGCGTTTCGGTGGTAGCCACGGGCATTGACCAGCACGCCGTCCAGCGCGCGCCCGATGCGACGCCGATTTCGCTCGGTGGCGCTCGCCCGCCCAAACGGCCGGTACTTGAAATCGGCGATAACAATGCGTCGCCTGCGCCGTTTGCGGAGCCGATGGATGAGGAGCCGCTTGAGCTGGCCATGGAAGCAGAAGGCGAGACCGCGCCTGAGCGCGCGGACCAGCCGGAATATGATCTGGAGGAGGACTACGAGGAATCGGCGGCTGAGCCATTCGATCTCACCGGCATGCAATTTGGCGATGACATGGGCGATGACGAGGATGATGACGTGGATGGGATCGTCGATCCGCTCGCCGGATTGCGCAACGAGGAAAACGATCCCTATGGCGATATCGCCGGTGATGGCAGTGAAGCGGCCAACCACGGTGATGCTGCACCCCAATTCGATCAGGAGCCGTTCGATCTGACAGCCGAAGCTCCGGCCGCATCAGTCGATCCCGCCGATGCGAACGAAGCAGGCCATCAAGGCGGCCGCCGCGCTTCGATACTGGGAGGTCGCAGTGCGAGTGACTCCAGTTCTGGCGATGACTCCGTTTCCAGCGGCGGTGACGGCGATAGTGCAGCGGGCAGCGATGCAGGCAAATCTGCCGCAGGACGCGGTGCGGGGGCCGGTGGAGCAGCCGGCGGTGCCGCAGCAACCGGTAGCACGTTGTTCGAACGCATGGCCAATCTGTCACGCGGTGCGGGGCGCTCTGAAGAGGAAGATGACGAGGAAGACGAGGAAGACGATGGCGGTTCCTCTCTCAGCATCCCGCGCTTCCTTGGCAGGCAGAACAATCAATAACACGCGCGCTCAGCGCAGTTCGTCGCGCGTTTACCTGCAGTTCGGCTCAGCTGCACTAGCGGTAGATAGCGGCTTGCTGTCTTGAAGGCGGCATGAAGGTCAGCTTCCGAATCGCGGTAACTGCTGTGTGCTTTGCGCTTGCTTTGCCAGCTACGTTGAGCGCGCAGCAGCCAAACAGCCTGTCGACATCGCGCGAAGTGGTGCAGTCGCTGCCGACGCCAGAAGTCGAGAGGCTGCGTGATGCACTGCAACGCCTGGCCAGCAACCCGCAAGACCTTGGGGCGCTGGTTGAGGCAGGTGGCGCATCGCTTGGAGTGGGAGATCTCGACGCTGCGCTGGGCTTTTTTGGCCGTGCCTTGTCGCTCTCGCCCGAGCATGCCCAAGCCAAGCTGGGCATGGCATCAGTCTACCTCCGTTCGCAGCGGCCGGTGGAAGCACTGCAGATGTTCGCCGAAGCCGAGCAGGCCGGAGCCAACACCGACGCAATCCTGAGCGACTGGGGCCTGGCTCAGGACCTGGTTGGAAACAGTGCCCTGGCGCAGCAGAGCTATCGCACCGTGCTGGCGACGGAGCCCGATGACGAGACCCGGCGGCGGCTGGCGATCAGCCTTGCCATTACGGGTGAGCGTGCCGGGTTTGAGGCCGCCTTGCGGCCGCTGCTCGATCGGCGCGATCTGGCGGCGTTTCGCGCTCGCGCCTTTGGGCTGGCGATATTGGGAGATAGCGATGATGCGGCGGCACTCGCCGGTCAGCTGATGCCGACCGATCTTGCCAGCCGGATGGCGCCCTATCTTGCCTTTATGCCTCGTCTCACGCCATCGCAGCAGGCTGCAGCTGCCAATCTGGGAATTTTTCCGCGAGCCGCGGAAATCGGGCGGGACGATCAGCGGATCGCACGCAAGGCGGGTTCGGGTGCCGGTGCTGCCGCCGCCAAGGCCGACAATAGACTTGCACCGCGCGGTACGCCGCTCGGCCAGCCTAGCACCCGCGCCGCCCCGGCTTCTTCTCCGCCGCGCAATGAGAGCCGGCTGGCGCAGGTTAGCCGCGCCCAGGTCGTTGAACCGCAGGCCAGTGTTGCGGAGGCATTTAACGGACTTGCCGGTCCATCGGCTGCGCCCGCTCAGGCGCGTGATGGGGCGGTCGATGTTACCGCAATCGAAATTCCGCGCGAATCGCGCGTGCAGGCGGAACCCGCGCCACCTGCAAATCCCAGCCGACATTGGGTCCAGATGGCTACCGGGCGGGACCGTGATGCGCTCAAGTTTGATTGGCGCAGGATGGTGCGCAAGGCGCCCGATCTGCTGGATGACAGCGGCGCCTATGTCACTCGCTGGGGCCAGGCCAACCGCTTGCTGACCGGCCCCTTCGAAAGCCGTGACGATGCGCGCGAAATGGTGCAGTCACTGCGTGCGCAGGGGTTTGACAGCTTCGCCTATACCAGCCCGGATGGTGAAGAAGTCATTGAATTAAAATAATTAAAATCAAACTCACAGGTTTCTTTGCACAGGCTTTGAACAAGCCAGTTGGGTTCTCCCCAGCCCGGTGTTGCATGGCCATTGCCTTACCCCCTGCGTCCGAGGCAATCAGCATGGCGATGCAAAGCAAGACCCACTTTGAGAGCGCCCCGGCATGAGACCGCGCGAAATCGAATACGTCGGATCAGACGATGCCGCACCGGTGGAAATGCTGGCTGCGCTGTTCGAGGCGCGTGGCTGGGCCTTTGAAGTAACCAGCGATGACGAGCTGGCTGGCGAGGTGCAGGGCAGTTGGGCCAAGTACCAGCTCAAGGCGATCTGGCGCGGTGAGGATAATGTGCTGCAATTGCTTTGCCTGCCCGACATTCGCGTGTCGGATGACAAGCAAAAGCAGGCCTATGAATTGCTGGCACTTGTCAACGAGCAGATGTGGTTGGGGCATTTCGATATCTGGTCGAAGGGGAATGTGCTGCTTTATCGGCACGGGGCATTGATGGGCGATGATGGCTTGCTCAGCATTGATCAGGCTCAGGCGCTGGTGGAGATCGCGATTGACGAGTGCGATCGATTCTATCCAGCTTTCCAGTTTGTACTATGGGGTGACAAGAGCCCGCGCAGCGCGCTCGAAGCGGCGCTTGTCGATGCCGCAGGCGAGGCTTAGGGTCAGGACTCATTAAGCCCGTGGCTGTGGATCCCCGGCCCAAGGGGAGTTTGAATGGCTGAATTCAATAAATTGCTGATTATCGGTTGTGGCAACATGGGCGGCGCCATGCTGGCCGGATGGCTGGCTTCCGGCGAGGATCCGGCGCGTTTCGAAGTGCTCGACCCTGCGATACCCGATGTGCCGCCGGGCGTGAACCTGTATCGTGAGCCGCCTTCGCAGCCGGATCATGACGCGGTTTTGCTGGGCTTCAAGCCGCAGCAACTGGGCGCTTTCGGCCCGGGCCTGCAAGCGCTGGCCAGCGAAGGAGTGACCGTTTTCTCGCTGCTGGCGGGGATCGACCTTGCCATGCTGCGCCAGTCATTCCCCTCTGCCGCTGCGCATGTGCGGGTGATGCCCAACCTCGCCGCGCGGATCGGCAAGTCGCCTGTGATCCTGGCGGAAACTGGCCTGGGCAGCGCACAGCGCGATGCGGCACAGGCACTTTTCGGCAAGCTTGGCACGGCAATGTGGCTTGATGACGAGGCTCGTTTCGATCTGGTGACGGCATTGGTGGGATCCGGGCCGGGCTTCGTCTATCGCTTCATCGACGCCCTTTCCGCTGCCGCGCAGGAGCTGGGCATTGACGAGGAAATGGCCGATAGTCTGGCGTTGGCAACCGTCGAAGGAGCGTCCAGCCTTGCCGCATCGGCAGGTGTGCCATCCGGGGAGCTGGCCGATCGCGTGGCCAGCCCCGGCGGCATGACGCGCGAGGGCTTGAATGTGCTCGATGCCGATAACGCATTGAAATCACTTCTGATCGAGACATTGCGGGCGACTGCCGCCAAGGGAAGCGAGCTGGCTGGGCGGGGCCGGGAGCAAGGTTAAATAGTTGCACGCTTTGCAAGCCGGTTTTGCTTGAAAATCGCTCACAAAATCCCGATATTCGCGGAGATGGCGCTAAATCCGCGCCCGTTATTATCGGAGTAGGTATTACAATGGCTGATTGGAACGAAACCCAGCGCATGCAACAGCAGGAGCAGGGCTTCGCCGGCGCTTCAGTGCCGCGCACCGCCACGGTGTTCGATGCCGGGCTGCGCAAGCACATGCTCTCGATTTACAACTACATGACATCAGGCGTGCTTCTAACCGGCATCGTGGCGCTGCTCACCGCACGGTCAGGGCTGGCGCTGCAGTTCGCGCAAGGCCCGATGATGTGGCTGGTGGCACTTTCACCACTGGCGATCGTCTTTGCGATGAGCTTCGGCGCAAACCGGTTCAGCAAGGGCACGCTGCAGATGATGTTCTGGGGCTTTGCCACGCTGATGGGCCTGTCGCTCTCGACTATCTTCCTAGTCTATACCGGCGGTTCGATCGCGGCGACATTCTTTGCCACTTCGGCAGCTTTCGCGGGGCTTAGCCTGTGGGGTTACACCACCAAGAAAGACATCTCTGGTTGGGGCAGCTTCCTGATCATGGGTGTGATCGGCCTGCTCGTGGCCACCCTGCTCAACTGGTGGCTTCAGTCGCCGGCTCTCAACTATGCGGTTGGTGCGATCGGTGTGCTGATCTTTGCCGGCCTCACCGCCTATGACACGCAGCGGCTGAAGAAAGAGTACAGCTATTATCGGGGCACCGAATGGGCTGGCAAGGCGATTATCCTTGGCGCGCTCAGCCTGTACCTCGATTTCATCAACATGTTCCTGTTCCTGCTGCGCTTCATGGGGTCGCGCGAATGATCCAGCGCAGATGGTCGCAAGCATGAGTCATTTCATCGTGCCCGGGGCGCTACACGCGCCTCGGGCATTTTCTTTGCCTGCAAGACGGTATACTCCTGCTGCATTAACCCTCGGGGTTCAGCCGGTGTTAGGGACACTCTGACTAGCTTTCCCCAGGATCACAACAGATGGGCAAGGCAAACCATGGGTCGAGGAATGATTTCAAAAACCAGAATGGCGGTTGTAGCCGCCACTGTCGCAGCTCTGGCAGCGTGCGCAGCGCCGCCGCCGCCTCCGGCGCCGGTGGCGGTCGCGCCACCCCCGCCACCGATGGTGGTGATCCCGCCGCGGCCCACGCCGCCGGCCGGTGCATTTGCCACCATGGCGATCCCGCAACTGTCCACAGCTGGCATTCGCGAGACCGTGAATGTGGGTATCAGCGAGCAACAGACACTGTGGAATTTGCGCTCAGGCCTTAATGTCGCGGCCCTGAATTGCACACGCCCCGAGCATACCGGGCTGGTCGATAACTATCGCACCTTTCTCAAGCGTCACTCGCGCGAACTGGCTGCGGCCAACAATGCCCTGGCGGCCGAATATCGCAACAAGCACGGGCGTTCATTCCGCGAGTATCAAGACGCCTATATGACGCGCGTTTACAACTACTTCGCGCTGCCACCCGTGCTGCCCGATTTTTGCAATGTGGCATTGCAGCTGAGCGGCGAGGTCAATCAGGTTCCCGGTGGCCAGCTGCGCGAATTCGCCCAGAACGCGCTGCCGCGCATGGAGCAGGTGTTCGAGAATTTCTTCAGTGCTTACGAGAAATACCGGGTCGATCTGGCTGCCTGGGATGCTCGTTATGGCAGTGGCGGTTCGCGCACGCTTGAAGCGACCTATCGCCAGGCTACCAGTGTAGCGGCAGGTTCAAACTAGGCTCGGATAAGTTCAAACGCAGAATCAGGCGATGTCCCCTCCACAGGGGTGTTGCCTGACCTGTATCGGGCGCAGGAAAGCAATTTTTCTTTGCAGGGCGCGCAGCCATTCGCTATTTGCCGCCTCCCGATGCGAAGGTATGCCCTCGCCTGGAACACCTGAACGGGGCCGTAGCTCAGTTGGGAGAGCGCGTCGTTCGCAATGACGAGGTCAGCGGTTCGATCCCGCTCGGCTCCACCAGGTGGATATTTCCCCATTTCTGACTCTTGATCCGGCCTATTGGCTTACCTAAAGCCATGCACGTGAACGGGCGGCTGCAAGGCGGCTCCTTCACGACTTGCGTGCCGGTAACGGGAACGCGGTGCGGGCGGGAAACGTCCAATTCCGCGGCTGTCCCTGCAACTGTAAGCGGCGAGCGTTTCATTCACGCGCCATGGATCATGGTGCACTCACTGGGCCTCGACGGGCCTGGGAAGGGGAGTGAGGCGCGGTGACCCGCAAGCCAGGAGACCGACCGGATGCGCAGTCGCTCTTGCCTGGTCCAGGGATTGGCCCGGCGCGAAACCTTTTCGTCTGAGCGACGAAGCGCGGCCGGGGCCGCTACGATGCCGTGGGCGGGGCAGGCGCTGGCCCTGCGCACGGCGCCGCTTCCCGCAACGGGAGGAGATCCCGGCCCTGACATCGCTCAGGCGCGAGAAGGTAGTGATTCTACATGCGACATAATGTCATTGCGGCGGGCGTGATCGCGCTTGCGCTCCCGTCGTCCGCACAGGGCCAGACGGCACCACACTCCGAAGACGAAATCCTGGTCAGTTCCAGCCGTTCGGGCGATCCTCAGCTTGCCGGTGATTACCCCGGCTCTGCCACGATCCTGACCGCCGACGATCTCGAGCGGCGCCAGGTGCGCGACGTGGCCGATGTGCTGCGCGATGTGCCCGGCGTGGCGGTGAGCGGTGTGGCCGGGCAAACCCAGCTGCGCCTGCGCGGCAGCGAAGCCAACCATGTGCTGGTGCTGGTTGACGGGATCGAAGTGTCCGATCCCTTCGCTGGCGAGTTCGATGTCGGGACATTGCAAGCCGATCTGGGCTCCAGCGTAGAGGTGCTGCGCGGTCCGCAATCCGCGCTATACGGGTCGGATGCGATCGGAGGCGTCATTGCCTATCGCAGCGCGTCTGGGCGCGAGGCTCCGGGGCTTTCCGCAAGGATCGAAGCGGGCAGCTTTGGCACCGTCAACGCCGCTGCACTGGCTGGATTGGCAGGCGAGGGGCATGATCTTGCCCTGAGCGCGACGCTGGTTTCCACCAATGGCACGCCCAATGCGCGGGGCGGCAGCCGCAAGATCGGGCGCGATGGCTATACGCTTGCGGCCAAGGGCTCGGTCGAAGCGGCACCCGGCATCGCGCTGCGAGCGGCGGCGCGCTATACATTGAGCGAAGGGCAGTTCAACGATCAGGATTTCGACCCGGCCAGCCCGACATTCGGCATGGTCGTCGATTCGCCTCAGGCCCGCTTCGAACAGAATGCGCTCTATGCTCTGGTCGGAGCGCGGGCAGAGACGCTGGGCGGGCGCTGGGTGCACGATCTTTCCGGGCAGATGGCGGATATCAGCCGCGACAGTTTCGGCCCCATCGGACGCACATTCGGGCACAAGGGGCAGCGGCTCAAGGGTTCCTATGTCTCCACTCTGTCGCTGGGCGGCCCGGTATTCGCGCATGGCCTGACCTTCGCTGCCGATATCGAACGCGAAACATTCCGCAATACCGATCCGTTCGGCTTTGCCTTCACCGGGCGCCGCAGCACGCGCAACATCGGGTTGGTGGGCGAATATCGCGCGGCAGGAGAACGCTTCGATCTTTCGGCGGCGCTTCGTAAGGACATCAATAATCGCTTTGCCGACCCAGGGACCTTCCGCGTCGCAGGCGCTGTGGATGCCGCACCGGGCACCCGTATCCGCGCGGCCTATGGCAGCGGGATCAAGAATCCCGGCTTTTTCGAACTTTACGGCTTCGTGGACGGGCGCTTCATCGGCAATGCGGGGCTTCGGCCGGAGAAGTCGACCGGTTGGGAAGTGGGGTTCGATCAGTCGCTTGCAGGTGGCGCAATCCGGTTTTCCGCGACCTGGTTCGACAGCGAGCTGAAGGATGAGATCTTTACCGATTTCCCGCCGCCGGATTTTATCGCGATGCCGGCCAATCGAGATACGCTGTCAAAGCAACAAGGCATTGAACTGAGCGCACGCGCGCAGCTTAGCCCGCAAGTCACGCTCGATGCGGCCTACAGCTGGCTTGATGCCGCGGAGAACGGGGTCAAGGAAGTGCGCCGCCCCGCCAATATCGCCTCGGCCGTGCTGACGTGGACTGCGCCAGGTGATACAGCTTCAGCCACGCTGATCGTGCGGCACAATGGCGCAAGCGATGATCTGGCCTTCACCGATCCCAGCTTCATTCCGGTTACGGTCCGGCTGGACAGTTTTACGCTGGTCAATCTGGCGGCGGAGACGCGCGTGTCCGATTCCATCAAGTTGTTTGCGCGGATCGAAAATCTCCTCGATGAGACTTACGAACAGGTGTTCAGCTTCATCTCGCCGGGCCGTTCGGTAATCGGCGGTTTACGCATCGCGCTCTGAACTTCACCAGGGGCGCTCGCCAAATCGCTCGCAATCTGGCCGGGAAATGCATAGGGGGAGCCCATGCATTTCCTCGACCAAGCCAAGATCTACCTCAAATCCGGCGCCGGCGGCCCCGGTGCCGTCAGTTTCCGGCGCGAGAAATATATCGAATATGGCGGGCCTGACGGCGGCAATGGCGGCAAGGGCGGCGATATCGTGTTCGAAGCCGTGGCCGGCCTCAATACGCTGATCGATTTCCGTTACAGCCAGCATTTCAAGGCCAGCCGCGGCGCGCATGGCATGGGCAAGGATCGCACCGGCGCTTCCGCGAGCGATCTGGTGATCAAGGTTCCGGTGGGCACGCAAGTGCTTTCCGAAGACAAGGAAGAGGTGCTGGCGGACTTTACCGAAGTCGGCCAGCGCGAAGTGTTCCTGCATGGCGGGATGGGCGGGCGCGGCAACGCCAGCTACAAGACCGCAACCAACCGCGCGCCGCGCCAGCATCAGCCGGGAATGCCAGGCGAAGAAATGTGGGTGTGGCTGCGACTCAAACTGCTTGCCGATGTCGGGCTCGTGGGTCTGCCCAATGCCGGAAAGTCCACCTTCATCAACGCGGTGTCCAATGCCAAGGCGAAGGTGGGCGATTATGCCTTCACCACGCTGATCCCCAAGCTGGGCGTGGTGCGGCACAAGGGGCGCGAATTCGTGCTGGCCGACATTCCCGGCCTGATCGAAGGAGCCGCAGACGGGGCGGGGATCGGCGACCGGTTCCTGGGCCATATCGAGCGATGCCGCGTGCTGATCCACCTGATCGACATTACCGGCACCGGAGATGCCGATCCGGTAGAGGCCATGCGCGTGATCGAAGAGGAACTTGCCGCCTATGGTGCCGGGCTGGAGGACAAGCCGCGGCTTGTCGCGCTGAACAAGATCGACCAGGCCGATGCCGAACTGGCAGAGGGGTTCGCCAGCGAACTGAAGGCAGCCGGCGCGGATGACGTGTTCGCCGTGTCCGGTGCGACCGGCCAGGGGATCGATGCCTTGCTTGACGCAGTGCTGGGTTATCTGCCCGAGCACACGATGACCGAGCAGCCGGGCGAATTGCCTGAAGAAGGCGCACCCGCGCTGGAAGAGGAAAAGCCGTGGTCGCCGCTGTGATTTTGCGCGAAGCCGCACTGGCCGGCAGCGCCGCGATCCTTTAACGAAGCAGGCATCATGCCCATCCAGACCCTGCCCGATTTCCGCGATCCCGCCATTTGCAAACGCCTGGTCATCAAGATCGGCAGCGCGCTGCTGGTGGATGCCAGCGGGCGGGTGAATGCCGAATGGCTGCGCACGGTGGTCGATGATATCTGGACCGCGCGCGAATTGGGCATGGAAGTAGTGGTGGTCAGTTCGGGGTCGATCGCCATCGGCGCCAAGAAGCTGAAACTTAGCCACGGCGGACGGCGCACGCTGTCTGAAGCGCAGGCATCGGCATCGGTCGGACAGATCGATCTGGCGGCGGCGTGGTCCGCGCTGCTCGCTGAACGCGGGCTGGTAGCCGCGCAGATGCTGCTGACGCTGGATGATTTCGAGAGCCGACGGCGCTATCTCAACATTTCCGCCACCCTACGCCGCCTGCTTAAAAGCGGCGTGGTGCCGGTGGTGAACGAAAATGACACCATCGCCACGGGCGAAATCCGTTTCGGCGACAATGATCGGCTGGCCGCGCGTGTGGCGCAGGCCTGCGCGGCTGACGGCGTGTTGTTGCTGACCGATGTCGACGGGCTGTATGACCGGCATCCCGAGCACCCGGAGGCCGAGCGGCTGGACCAGGTTGACGGGGTGACGGAGGAAATCCACGCGATGGCGGATTCGGGCTCGGGTTCGGGCCTGGGGTCGGGCGGGATGACTGCCAAGCTGTTGGCCGCAGAGATCGCAGAAAGGGCCGGTATCGCGCTCGCCATCATCGATGGGCGCCCGGAAATGCCGATCGCCCATGCGATAGCGTCGCAGGCGGGCACGCTGTTCCTGCCGCAGCGCGAGGAAAGCGGGCGGCGGGCATGGATCGGCGGTCGCATGCGCTTCAACGGCGCGATTACGGTGGACGATGGCTGCGTTGCCGCGCTGCGCGATGGCAACAAGAGCGTGCTGGCTGCAGGCATCACCGGCGTTGAAGGCGATTTTTCGCGCGGCGACATTATCGAAGTCAAGGATGTGACCGGACGGGTGATCGCCAAGGGGCTGGTGGAATATGACGCCGACGATGTGGAGGCGGTCATGGGTCGGCAGAGCGCCGAACTGGAAGCGATCCTGGGCCATTCGCCGCGATCCTCTGTGATTCACCGTGATCATCTGGTGCTGATGTGAGCGGCGAAGTGCCGCTTGCCCTCACCGGCGGGTCCGGTTTCGTGGGGCAGGCGGTGCTTGACGTGCTGGGAGAGCGCAATCTGCCTGCCGAAGCGCTGGTACGGCGCGTAACCGAGCACGAACACAGCCGCGTCGAATGGGTGATGGGCGAGCTGGCTGACAAGCCTGCGCTCGACCATCTTGTGGCTGGCACGCGCGGTGTGATCCATATTGCCGGGCTCACCAACACGCCCGACCCGGCCCGATTTGCCGCGGCCAATGTGGAAGGAACGGCAAATCTGATTGCGGCGAGCAAACAGGCTGGCGTGAAACGATTCGTGTTCGTTTCGTCGCTTGCGGCGCGCGAACCTGCATTGTCAGCCTATGGTGCGTCCAAGGCTGAGGCGGAAAAGCTGGTCGAGCAAAGCGGGCTTGACTGGACCATCGTGCGCCCCCCGGCGGTCTATGGCCCGCGCGATGCTGACATGTTCGAACTGTTTCGCAGTGCGCGCTTCGGCTTTGTCCCCCTGCCGCCGGGCGGGGCGACTTCGATCATCCATGTCGCCGATCTTGCCAGGCTGCTGGTCGACCTGATCGATGCGCAGCCCGCCCTGGTGCGCAAGCGTGTGTTCGAGCCAGACGATGCGCGCGAAGGTGGGTGGAGCCATAAGGAACTGGCGGCCGCGATCGGGCAGGCGGTTGGCAAGCGCGTGTTCGCGCCGCATCTGCCGCGCGCAGTGTTGCAGGGCGCAGCAGGGGTCGATCGGCTATTTCGCGGCCACGGGGCCAGGCTGACGCATGACCGCGTTGGCTATATGTGCCACCCCAATTGGGTTGTCCGCTCCGATCGCAAGGTGCCTGAAAGCGTCTGGCTGCCGCAGATCGGCGGCCCGGAAGGCCTGAAATCGACGGCAGACTGGTATCGCCGCGAAGGCTGGCTTTGAGATTACAATTTCAGCTTTGGCCGGTTTCGTCCTAGATTCCCCTCTGCGGTCGCGAGTCGCAAACACGGCATGAGTCGGTTTGCGGGTCACGAAAAGGGGAAATCATGAAAAAGATCATAGCTATAGCTGCTGTCGCGGCACTCGCTGCCTGTTCCCAGGCTGAGGAGGCGCCCGAGGCTGAAACGACCGAGGAAGCGGCTGAGGCCGCGCCTGCAAATATTGCCGCTGACGGTCTGCCGACCGTCGGGACGTATAAGATAACCAATGCCGATGGCACCACTTTCACATCTGACGTTCGAGCCGATGGGACTTGGGTGGACACTGCAGCCGACGGTACGCAGACTTCGGGGAGATGGGAGCAACCGTCGCCCGATCGCTATTGTTCAACGCCTGATGAAGAAGGCGCTGTGCAGAAGTGCTACGAAGAGTACATCGATGAAAACGGGGTGTACATCTCTAAGGATCCGGAAACCGGAGAGACTTCGAAGGTGGAGCGCGTCGAATCCTGACGCCAGTTTGCCAAGCCAAATGACGAATGCCCCGAAGTGCATGCTGCGCTTCGGGGCTTTCGCATTTCTAAAGGAAGGGTTCGTAGCCCGGCGGCAATTCGCCATCCTCGGTCAGCGGGGTATGGATGCCGCACTCGGTCTTGTCCCAGCCCTTCCAGCGGCCCGAGCGCAGGTCTTCTCCCGGCATAACCTTGTGCGTGCAGGGGCTGCACCCGATTGAAGGGAAGCCCTGCGCCACCAGCGGATGCTGAGGCAGATCGTGCATCACGAAATAGGCGGCAATCTGGCTTGCGTCCCAATCTATCAGCGGGTTGATCTTGAGCCGCCCTTGCGCGTCGGAATTGTCGATCTCGAAGCGCGGCAGATTGGCGCGGGTCGATGACTGGAACGCCTTGCGCCCGGTGAAGCTGGCATCGAACTGCTCAAGCGCGCTGGCAAGCGGTTTGACCTTGCGGATCTCGCAGCAGCCATCGGGGTCATACGACCAGCGCAGCCCGCTTTCATCCCTGGCCTTGAGTTCTTCGAGGTCGGGATAGAGATTGACGAGGTTGGTCAGGCCGAGCCGGTCGACCAGATCATCGCGATAGGCGAGCGTTTCGGGAAAATGCTTGCCCGTTTCGAGGAACAGCACCGGCACATCGGGGTCGATGCTGGCGATGAGGTGCAGCAATACCGCGCTCTCGGCACCGAAACTCGATACCGCCGCCAGATTGCCCACAAGACCGTCCTTGATCACCGCCTCGAGCATTTCCTCGGTCGAAGACCCGCGAAACATCCGGTTGAGCCGGATGACATCTGCCCCGTCGAAACGCGGCGCGGTGCTTATCCGGTCGACGTTCCGCGTTACTATGGGCAGATCGGCTTCAGCCATGGCGCAGTTTCCAGATCGGTTCTGCGCCGTCTGCCGCGTGTTGATAGACATTGTCCCAACGCGCGAAGGCAGCTTCGGCATCAGCCATATCGAGCGGCGTGTCGGGCGCAAAGGCATCGAAGCCGCAGCGGCGCATATAGGCGAGCTGGTCGATCAGAACCTCGCCTACGGCGCGCAGTTCACCCACATAGCCTGCCTCGCGCAGGATGCGCGCAGCGGAATAGCCGCGCCCGTCTCCGAACACCGGGAAATTCACTTCGACCAGAGCGATGCGATCAAGGTGCGGCAGCAATTCGCGGGCATCGTCGCCCGGCTCGATCCGCACTGCAGTGGCGTTGGACTGATCGACGAAGCTGTCGACCGTGACTGTGCCGTGATCCACCACGTCGTCGTCGCGGAAGCGGAACTGCACCTCGTCCGGGCTGGTGCCCAGTACCGTTCCTGGTGTGTCAGCCATAAAGCGCCTCCTTGAACGGTTCCATTCCGATGCGGCGATAGGTGTCGAGGAAACGCTCACCTTCAGTGCGGTTGGAGAGATAGACTTCGGTGGCGGTCTCGACTGCATCGACGATCCCCGCTTCGTCGAAGCCGGGGCCGGTGATCTTCGCCAGCGAAGTGTCCTGCGCCTCGCTGCCGCCAAGCAGCAGCTGGTAGTTTTCGACGCCCTTCTTGTCGACGCCAAGGATGCCGATGTGGCCCGCGTGATGGTGCCCGCAGGCGTTGATGCAGCCGGAAATCTTGAGCTTGAGTTCGCCCAGTTCTCTGGTCCGGCCCTTGGCCGCGAAGCGCTCGGAAATTCTCTGCGCAACCGGGATCGATCGCGCATTGGCTAGGCTGCAATAATCGAGGCCGGGGCAGGCAATGATATCCTCGATCGTGTCGAGATTGGGTGCGCCGAGGCCTGCCGCTTCGAGCTGGCTCCACAGTGCGTGGAGATCGGCGATCCTTACATGCGGCAGAACGATATTCTGCGTGTGCATCACCCGCAGCTCGTCGAACGAATACTGCTTCGCCAGCTCGGCCATCAGGTGCATCTGCTTGGCGCTGGCGTCACCGGGAATGCCGCCAACCGGCTTGAGGCTGATGATGGCAGAGACATAGCCCGGCGTCTTGTGCGGATGCGTGTTGCTGTCAGCCCACAGCGCGAATTCCGGGTCCGAACGATCAAGCTCGCTCGGCAGCCCGGTTTCGAGCGCCGGATCGGCAAAATAGGGTCTGATCCGCTCCAGCTCTGCCAGCGGCGGTTCAACGCCCTGCTCAAGCAGGTGGGCGAATTCCTCCTCTACCTGGCGGGCATATTCCTCTGCGCCCATCTCGTGCACCAGGATCTTGATCCGTGCCTTGTACTTGTTGTCGCGGCGGCCATGGCGGTTGTAGACGCGCAGGCAGGCTTCGGCATAGGTCACCAGCTGATCCAACGGCACGAAGTCGCGGATGCAGGGCGCGATCATGGGCGTGCGGCCCATCCCTCCGCCAACATAGAATGCCGCGCCCAATTCGCCCGCATCGTTCCTGACGATCTGGATTCCGATATCGTGCAGCTTCATCGCCGCGCGGTCGCTATCGCTCGCAATAACCGCGATCTTGAACTTGCGCGGCAGATAGCTGAATTCGGGGTGGAAGCTCGACCACTGGCGCAGCAGTTCGGCATAGGGCCTGGGATCGACCAGCTCATCCGCTGCAGCGCCCGCAAAATGATCGGAGCTGATATTGCGGATGCAATTGCCGCTGGTCTGGATCGCGTGCATCTCAACCCTGGCGAGATCGGCCAGGATATCGGGTGCATCCTCCAGCCTGATCCAGTTGTACTGGATATTCTGCCGCGTGGTGAAATGGCCATAACCGCGGTCATATTTGTCGGCGATATCCGCCAGCGCGTGCATCTGGCGCGAATCCAGCGTGCCATAGGGGATCGCCACCCGCAGCATATAGGCATGGAGCTGCAGGTAGAGGCCGTTCATTAGCCGCAGCGGCTTGAACTGATCCTCGCTCAGCTTTCCTTCAAGCCGGCGGCGGGTCTGGTCGCGGAATTCCTCAACGCGCGTATCGACCATAGCCTGGTCGTATGAATCATACTGGTACATCAGATTACCCAGTCCATCGCTGCGGGGTCTTTGGGCTTCAATGTCAGGTCCGGGCGCACGGTAGGACCCAGCGCCCGGACGCGCTCCTTGATATGCGCGGGACGGACCCCTTTATCGTCACGGTTTGCGCTGACGGCATAGGCTGCGTTGACCCGCCGTGCGGACTGTTCGCGGGCGAGGATTTCCTCGGCGCGGTCACCCACATCGACAGCGTCATCGACGTAGAGCGACCATCCGGTGCCGTCCCACCACACAACTGCGCCGCTTTTCAGATCATTTCCGGTTAGGATATTCATTGCGCGGCCTCCTGTGCAATCTGCACCAGCGAAATGTCATCGCGCGCGGTCACTTCGCCGATCACGATCAGCGCGGGGCTCTTTACCCGATACCTGGCAACCAGATCGGGCAGCCCCGCAAGCATTCCGCGCAGCACGCGCATTTCGGGCCGTGCGGCATTCTCGATCACCGCCACCGGCATGCCGGGCGCAAGCCCGTCTTCCATCAACTTCTCGGCGATCTGCGGCGCAGTTTTGACGCCCATATAGATCACCAGCGTGCGGCCCTTGCCGGCGAGCCCGGTCCAGTCCTGTTCGCTCAGCCCTTTGCATTGACCGGCCACGAAGCTGACAATGCTTGAAGCCTCGCGATGCGTCAGCGCGATCTGTGCTGCGGCGGCGGCGCCATTGGCAGCGCTGATGCCCGGGACGATTTCCACCGGAACGCCGGCTGCATGGGCAGCCTCTGCCTCTTCACCCCCGCGCCCGAAAATAAGTGGATCGCCTCCCTTGAGGCGCACCACGTCGCGGCCGTTCAATGCTTCGCGCACCAGCAGCGCATTGATCTGCTCTTGCGGCAGGGTGTGCTTGCTGCGCTGCTTGGCGACCGAGATCAACTCGGCCCCTTCTTGTGCCAACGCCAGTATGGCGGGATCGACCAGACCGTCATGGACGATGATCTCGGCGCGCGCGATCAGCCGCGCAGCGCGCAGCGTCAACAGCTCCGGATCACCGGGGCCCGCGCCGACAAGATAGATAGTTCCTGGGTTTGCCATTTCTGCGAAATGGAAGATTGACGGCCATGTCGCCAGCGAGAATGGTTTTCGGGCGGCGTAGCTAAGCTTGGGGCAAAGCAATGGTCACAGCCGGGCCAGTGTTACACCGCTATGATTCCGAACGGGAATCCTCTCGCCGGGAAAGCGCTTCGATCAGCCGGTCGAACTGCTTGTTGGTGCGCAAGTTGATGTCGCGCTGGGGGAACGGGATCTCGATTTCATTCTCGTGGAACAGCGCCCAGACCCGCTTGAGCACGTCGGATCGAACGTTGCCCAACCCCTCTTCGGGATCGTCGATCCACATCCGAATCTCGAAGTTCAACGAGCTGTCGCCAAAGCCGACCATGAACGCGCGCGGTTCGGGATTGGTGAGAACACGCGGTGTATCCTTGGCTGCCTGAAGCAGCAGTTTCTCCACCAGGTCCATGTCCATGCCATAGGAAACGCCGACGGGCACTTTCACCCGCACGTCGCGCGAACTGTAGGACCAGTTGACCACCTGGTTGATCATCAGGTTTTCGTTTGGGATCAGATATTCGGTGCGATCGCGGGTGATAACAGAGATTGCGCGAATGCCGATCTTGCGGATCTGGCCAAAGCTTTCCTGCCCGGCCTGGTCCGTCACGGAAATGACGTCCCCCGGCTTGATCGACTTGTCCATCAGCAGGATGATCCCCGCGATCAGGTTGCCAAAGGTTTTCTGCAAGCCGAAACCGATGGCGAGGCCGAAGGCGCCGGAGAACACGGCAAAGGCGGTGAGATCGATCCCCAACATGCCGATCCCGATGAAGAAGGCGATCGCCCATATGAAGATGCTCGTAATCTTCTGCGTCAAAAGCCGCTGCGTATCGTCGAGCCGTGTCGCGCGGCGCACCAATCGCCCGCTGATCCGGGTGAGCATCCAGGCGCCGACGATTACCAGCAGGATCACACCGATGATCAGCAATCCGTTGAGCACCGAAAACTCTGTATTGCCTAAGGTTATGCTCCACGAATCGAGCTTTTCCAGGATTGCCCCGGCCGTCTCGCTCTTGGACGATACCGATTCCTTGATTCCGCCGGTTGCAATGGCATCTTGCGCGGTCGGAGGTGCCTGTTCGGCAAGGCTCCAGGCCTGGCCGGGGGGCGGCGGTGTGTCAGTGGCCAAGGGTGAGGGGGAGGGTGAGGTAGGTGTCGTCATGATGCTTTCATTGCAGCAAAGCCCCGTTCAAGATCGGTGATCAGATCCTGCGGGTCTTCCAGTCCTATCGATAGCCTAACGCCCAGCCGGTCATCCGGGTCCCAACCCGTCAAGGGCCAAGGCAACAAGGCGCGGATCGTGTCCGGGTCGAACGGCAGTGCAAGGCTTTCAAAGCCGCCCCAGCTATAGCCGATCCCGAACAGATCCAGCGTGTCGACCAGCCGGGCGCGCGCAGACTCGTCAGTCCCCTTGAGCACAAAACTGAACAAGCCGCAGCCGCCGGTAAAGTCGCGGAGCCACAACTCATGGCTCCTGTCGCCTGGAAGCATCGGGCACAACACATGCGCGACTTCGGGCCGGGCCTGGAGCCACTCCGCCACTTCGATCGCACTGGCAGTCGATTGTTTCAGCCGCACGCCCATGGTCCTGAGACCGCGCAGCGCCAGCGCCGCATCGTCGGGCGAAGCCACCTGGCCCAATTGCTGGCTGGTCCGGCGCAGCGCGTGATACCACCGTTCGCCCGCGCTGGCAGAGCCCATCATCAGATCGGAATGCCCGCCTACATGCTTGGTCAGGCTCATCACGCTGATGTCACACCCATGCTGAAGTGCGGGAAAGCCCAGCGCCGTGGCCCAGGTATTGTCGATCAGGCTGACGGCGCCCCGTTCGCGCGCGATCGCTGCCATTGCGGGTACATCGCACACTTCCATGGTCAGGCTGCCCGGGCTTTCAAGCCACACGGCGCGGGTCTTTTCGCAGAAGGCGTGTTGGTAGGCTTCGAGGTTGAGCGGATCGAAAAAACGGTGCTCGACGCCCCAGCGCTTGAGCAGGCCGCGGGCGAAATTGCGGCTGGGTTCGTAGGAATTGTCGCTCACCAGCAATACATCGCCGGGCCGCAGCACCGCCATCAGCGCACTGGCGATCGCAGCAACTCCGCTGGGATAGAGCACAGTGCCATGCGCTCCCGGCTCAAGCTCGGTCAACGCCTCCGCCAGCGCCCACTGTGTCGGTGCACCGCGCCGCCCATAGTAAAATGTGCCATCGGTATTTTTGCCCAGCGCCGCCTGACGATCGGCCTCGCTGGCAAAAAGATGCGTGCTTGCACGCCATACCGGCGGGTTCACCACCGCGCCGGTCCATTCCTTGCGGCGCCCGGCTTCTACAAGCCTGGTGGCGGGTTTGCGGGGCGGGGGCTTGCCGCTCACAGCGATACTGTGGCCTTGGGCGTGCGCGGATCGCTGCCCCAGTCGAGCCAGCTTCCATCGTAAAGCGCAGTGTCATCATATCCAGCCAGGTGCAGCGCGAACAGCAGTACGCAGGCCGTAACGCCGCTGCCACAGGTGGTCACCACAGGCTGGCTGGGATCGATTCCAGCGTCGATGAAGGCAGAGCGCAGTTCGTCAGCCGGTTTAAAGGTGCCATCCTCGCGGAAGAGCTGGCCGAACGGCAGGTTGCACGAGCCGGGAATATGCCCGGTCGGTTGGCCATGAACCTCGTCAATCGTCGTGCCTGAAAACCGGCCCTTGTCGCGCGCGTCGAGCACCTGTTCGCTGCAACTGTCGAGGTTGGCGAGCATATCTGCCTTGAAACGGACGCGGCTGGGCGCTGGCAGGGAAAAGCTCTGCGCGCGCAAGGGGGCGGCAACGCCGCTTTCGAGCGGGAGCCCGTCTGCCTTCCATTTTCCGAGGCCACCATCAAGGATCGCGACATTGGCAAGGCCATGCGCGCGGCACAGGAACCAGGCGCGCGCGGCGGTTTTAACTGCCGAATCGTCATAGAAGACAATCCGGCTTTGCGGGCCGGCGCCGCAGCGCGCCAGTTCCATCGCCAGCTGTTCGGGGCGGGGTAGCGCCTGCGGCACTTCCGACGTGTCATCTACCATCGCGGTGAGATCGAAAAAGCGCGCGCCGGGGATATGCGCACTGGTGAATTCCGCCTTCGCATCGCGTTCTGCCGCAGGAAGGTGACGCGAAGCGTCGAGCACGATGAGATCGGCTTTGCCAAGCCGCTCTGCAAGCCATTGGGTGGAAACGAGACTGTCCATGGCCAATGGATTAGCGCTGCATTCGTGCCGCGTCGAGGGGGATGGCTTGACTGCTTCAATCGAGCGGGCGGGCCTGTGCGCCTTCATAGCCGCCCGGCGGCCCATTCAGGGGCAGCGGGTGGAGCTTGCCGCCAATCGCGCCGGATTCAAGCCCGACCAGGAAACTGCGCAAATGCGGTTCGCTGCCCGCGCATTCGATCCGCAAGCGCGCCAGAGGGACACACAGCGGCACCTGACCTTGCTGAAATATCTCGATTTCGTTGAGCGGCAACCGAAGCTCACCGCTGACGGTGGTGCTCTGGTGCGGCCCGACCCGTTCGATGCTGGAATTGGCAGGCAGTTCGATCAAGCCAGCGGCCAGTTGCTGCTCCACCGGCAAATGGCGGCGCGCGCTTACCAGGTCGGCGCAGATGGACAGGTTGCGCAGCGCCCTGTCGGAGCGATTGGCGATGGTCAGCCGGTATTTCAGCGTCAGCACCATCATGCTGCGCGTCAACCGCTCGACCTCGAATGTTGTGCTGATGCGCACCGGGGCATCGGCAACTTCAATCTCAGATTGGGCATTTATGCCCGATCGAACCACAGGCGGTTCGATTCTGGGCGCGAACCGCGCAGACCGCCGCCGCGCGATCCACCAACCTCCCAGCGCGCCCAAGCCAAGTGCCGCCATTATGCCAGCCACCCAGGGCCACCATTCAGGCAAGGCTGGCTGCGGGCTGGATGCAGCTTCGCCTTCGGCTGCTGCTGCGGCCTCTCCAGTCGCCGCCTGCTCGGGTGTGAATACCGGCAAGTTGTCGAGCGGAGAAGGGCCCGATTCCGGGATGGCTTCAGAATTGGTTTGCGCCGGGCCTGGTGCAGGCGTGGGAGTAGCGGTCTGGCGGGGGCTCGGCTGCGCCGTCGGCGTAATGCGCTGGGTTGGCGCCGCCGCAGGTGTCTGCGCGGGTCGGACCGTTTGCATTGGTGCCGGGGTTGGCAGGGGTGTCGGCGTCGCAGTGGGAATCACGCGAGGTCCGATCGGCACCAGACCGCTGTCATCCACCGGCCCTTCCACATTGGGCGTTGGTGTAGGGGTGGGATTGGGCGGCAGGGTAAAATCCTGCGGGTTCTGCTGCGCTGCCAGCGGCGTGGCGGCAAGGGCAAACACAATCGCGGCAAGGGGCAGGTTGGGGCGGGTCATTATCGGCACATGGTGGGCAAAGCGGGAGCGGCGCTGAATAGGCACTTAACCTGCGGCATTCCAGCCAATAGCTTGCGCTGGGCGTAACTTCGCGGCAACAGCGCTGCATGAGCGACACACCATCCCCTCAGTTCCTGGGCAAGCAAAGCGAACTGCCCGCTTCGCCCGAACAGGCGCAACTCGATTACGTGCCCAACCCGCGCGAGGGCGCACTGTATCTGGTGCGGTTTGCCGCGCCGGAGTTTACCTCGCTGTGTCCGGTGACAGGCCAGCCCGACTTCGCGCATCTGGTGATCGACTATGCCCCAGGCAAGACGATCGTCGAATCGAAAAGCCTCAAGCTGTTTCTGGGCAGTTTTCGCAACCACGCTGGTTTTCACGAGGATGTGACTGTGGGGATCGGCCAGCGGCTGACGGCGGAAATGAAACCGATATGGCTGCGCATCGGCGGATACTGGTATCCGCGCGGCGGCATTCCGATCGATGTGTTCTGGCAAAGCGGGCCTGCTCCCCAAGGGCTGTGGGTGCCCGATCAAGGCGTTGCGAGTTATCGCGGGAGGGGTTGAGTCCTGAACTCCTGGCCCCGTAAAGCAAATGGTGCCGGCTGGAGGATTCGAACCCCCGGCCTGATGATTACAAATCAACTGCTCTACCAACTGAGCTAAGCCGGCACGTTTCTTTTCGCCCTATCGCTGCGCTGCTTGAGGGCGAGCGCCCGCTAGCCTTAAAGCGCACCAAATGTCCAGCCTTCAGTGCGCGCGATGTCAGGCGTCAGGCCCCGCGGCTGCCAGTAGGCCGGCTTGTGTGCAACGCGCCGCAGCCAGGCGGCGGTAACCAGCGCATCGGAGGAATGATCGTCAATCGGGCCATGCCCGGGCACAGGCGGCGAATCGAGTTGGCCCAGCGCGGCGTTGAGTTCGGCATAGCTCCTGAGCTTGGTCTTGCCCCCGCCAACACTTCCGCCGCCAACACCGCAGGCACGCGCGGCAATCGAGGTGTACATTTCGACCACCACCGGGCCGCTATCGGGCAGCGGGTCAACCGGCCACACAGACACGTGCCCGCGCAAACGGTGCAGCATGCGCATTCCGGTGAGCGAGCTCTTGCCGACCTGTGCCGCACCAACGAGGTTGAAATTGCTGACCGGGCGCACACCCTGCTGGCGCTGGGCGGACTCCGCTATGCGGAAGCGCCCTTCGCGGGTTGGCGCATCGGGCAGGTGGAACCGGTCGCCCACATGGTCACTGGAATGGCGGAAATAGCGCGCGGCCTGCGGGTGGCTGACGAAGCTGCCGCATTCGAGATTGGGATCATGGGCGCAGATGTCGTCAATCAGCGCCCACAGAGCCTTTGCGTGTTGTGGGCTCCCTTCCCAACCGGGAAAGAAGTCGCCCGCATCGGCATGCGGCAATGAAATGCCCAGATCCATGCCCACTAGCGTATCTTGCGGGATGCCGTCGCGCAGCAGCACCAGCACATCCTCGCGGGCCCAGCCGCGCGGCGGCGGCTCAACCAGGACCGGCGGCCCGCCACCTGCATCGGCCAGCGAAAGTGCAATACCCCTGTGCCGTTCACCCTTCGCGCCCGACCAGTCGATGGCGAGGAAGTGGGTGAAGCGTTGGGGGCTCACTCTTTGTGATCTCCTGCGCAAGCAGGAGTCCAGGGCAACTCGAGCGCAGCCCATCTGGGTTCCTGCTTTCGCAGGAACTCACAAGTCATCTTTGCGCTCCGTCCGCAATCGTTCCCAATAGGCAATCCGTTCGCGCACCTTTCGTTCGAAGCCGCGCTCGACCGGCTCGTAATAGCTCTGCGGCTGCATCCCTTCGGGCCAGTAATTCGCGCCGGAAAAGCCTTCGTCCGCATCGTGATCATAGGCATAGCCCGCGCCATAGCCGATATCCCTCATCAGCTTGGTCGGCGCGTTGAGGATGCTTTGCGGCGGCATCAGACTGCCGGTCTCCCTCGCGCTGCGCCATGCAGCTTTCTGCGCGGCATAGGCCGCCTTCGATTTGGGCGCGGTGGCGAGGTAGAGGCAGGCCTGCACGATCGCCAACTCGCCTTCGGGGCTGCCCAGAAACTCATAGGCTTCTTTCGCTGCAAGGCATTGCACCAGCGCCTGCGGATCAGCCAGGCCGATATCCTCGCTGGCGAAGCGTACCAGACGGCGCAGCACATAGAGCGGTTCCTCGCCTGCGGTGAGCATCCGCGCCATGTAATAGAGCGCGGCTTGCGGGTCAGACCCGCGCAGGCTTTTGTGCAGCGCGCTGATGAGGTTGTAATGCCCCTCGCGGTCCTTGTCATAGACTGCAACGCGGCGTTGGAGGAATTTGCCCAGAGCCGCCGGGTCAAGCGGCCCGGACCCATCCGCGCCAATCTTCGCGTTATAAAGCGTTTCGGCCTGGTTGAGCAGGAATCGCCCGTCGCCATCGGCGCTGGCGATCAGCGCCTGCCGCGCTTCGGGCGTCAGGGGCAGGGGGCCTTCCAGTTCCTCGGCCCGGTCGAGCAATTTGCTCAGTGCCTCGTGATCGAGCCGTTCCAGGATCAGCACTTGCGCGCGGCTGAGCAGTGCGGCGTTGAGTTCGAAGCTGGGGTTTTCGGTGGTCGCGCCCACCAGCGTTACCGTGCCGCGCTCGACAAAGGGCAGGAAGCCATCCTGCTGAGCGCGGTTGAAGCGGTGAATCTCGTCCACGAACAGCAGCGTCTTCTGGCCTGCACCCGCCAGCCGGTCAGCTTCGGCGAAAGCCTTTTTGAGATCGGCGACGCCGGAAAACACCGCGCTGACCGCAACGAAGCGCATGCCCACCGCATCGGCCAGCAGGCGCGCTATGCTGGTCTTGCCGGTGCCGGGCGGCCCCCACAATATCATTGAGGAAAGCTTGCCCGCGGCGACCATCCGCCCGATCGCACCTTCGGGGCCGGTCAGGTGCTCCTGCCCGATCACCTCGCTCAATGCGCGCGGGCGCAGGCGGTCAGCCAGTGGCGCATCCGCGCGCGGTTCAGCCGGCACGGAAGAGGTTGGGGCAGGGTCGTCAGCGAACAGATCGGCCATTGGTCGAGTTTCATAGGACGTTCGTCGCTCAAATCCATCACGCTCTTGCAAAGATACGTCTAAGATATATCATAGAGCTATCTAGACATAGCAGGAGATACAAGATGACCTGGAGCAAGCATCGCCGCTTTAGCGGTTCGTATGCCATGCCGTGGCTGGCCATGATGGCCGCGAACAGCGGCAATTGGGGCGCCTCACAGCGCGGCGGCTGGGATGACGAAGACGAAGACTTTAACGGCGGACACCGTCGGCGCAGGCGCCGCATGTTCGCGCAGGGCGAGTTGCGTTTGGCGCTGCTGGCGCTGGTGCGAGACGAGCCGCGCCACGGCTATGAACTGATCAAGGCGATCGAAGAACTGACCGGCGGCGAATACGCGCCAAGCCCGGGCGCGGTCTATCCCACCCTGCAAATGCTCGAAGATGAGGGCATGATCGCCGAGGCCGAAGCCGAGGGCTCGAAGAAGCCCTATGAAGCCACGGTTGACGGGATTGCCGAACTTGATGGCCGCGCGGATGAAGTCGATGAATTGATGCGGCGCCTTTCCGGCATGGGGGAGCGGCGTTCGCGCGTTCGCTCGCCCGACCTGTTCCGCGCCATGGGCAATCTCGCCAGCGTGCTCAAGAACCGCGCCAAGGCTGGCAAGCTGGACAAGGCCGCGATGGACGAGATCGTCGATATTATCGACGAGGTTGCCAAGCGCATCGAACGCATGTGAACCCTTAACGCATTTGCACGGCGCAGGATCACATTATAGTTTCCCTCCATTGAGCTGGCCTTGTGCCAGACTGGGAGGGGAGACGGAGAATGAACGAAGCAACCAAGGCGCCGTGGCATCTTTGGGTGGTGGGCGTAGTCAGCCTGCTGTGGAACGGAATTGGTGGCTGGGACTATACGCAAACCCAGCTGCGAAATCGCGAATACATCGCTTCGATGACTGAGCCTATGGGCATTTCGGTTGACGACGCCGTGGCATATTACAACGCCTTTCCGCTCTGGGCAGATGTTCTATGGGCATTTGGCGTGTGGGGATCAGTGGCCGGATCGCTGCTTCTGCTGCTGCGCAGCCGGTTTGCATTTCATGCGTTTGCACTGTCGCTGGTGGGCCTGGTAGGCGGAATGTTCTATCAGTTCGCCAACCCGATGCCGGGTTTCACTGACACGGCGACGCCGATGATCTTCACTGCGGTGATTTTCGCCATCATCGTTGCGTTGATCTACTACTCCCGCAGTATGACGGTTAAAGGCGTCCTACGCTAATTCGATCGCGGCCTTGATCCTGGCTGCGTCGGCGGCACGTTCTTCCTCGCGCCGTTCGACCAGCCGGATATAGGTTTCGGCAACTACCTGGTTGATCGCGTCCCAGCTGTATTCGCGGGCCTTGCGTTCGCCTGCTTTGCCGTGCGCGCGGCGCAGCGCATGATCGGTACAATAGGGGGCGATCGCCTCGGCAAAGGCGGCTGTATCGCCGGGCGGGACGAGTTGCCCGGTCTCATCCGGGTCGACCAGCGAAGACGCGCCGGTTGCTCCTGCGGCGACCACCGGCAATCCGCTCGCCATCGCCTCCAGCGTCACATTGCCGAAGGTTTCGGTGATCGAGGGGTTGAGGAAGATGTCCCCGCTGGCGAGAGCCTGCCCAAGGCCAGCCCCGGTCTTGAACCCGGCAAAAATGCCGCCGGGCAGCGCCTGCTCGAACCACCCCCGCGCCGGCCCGTCGCCGATTACGAGAACCTTGTGCGGGACCTGGCGTTTCCGCAGCTGGATGATGGTGTCGGCAAAGACATCCAGCCCCTTTTCCATCACTAGCCGACCCAGGAACACAACCGCCACGTCGTCATCTTCAAGTCCGTGCGCGCGGCGCCACTCCATGTCGCGCTTTGAGGGATCGAATATCGTCCGGTCGACACCGCGTGACCAGATCGTGATATCGTCATGCATGTCCTGTGCGATCAGGATTTCGACCATGCTCTGCGATGGTGCGACCAGTGCATCGCAGCGGTTGTAGAACCGCCGTAAAATCCATTCGATCGGCCGTTCCAGGAAGCCGAGCCCGTAATAACGCGGATAGGTTTCGAAGCGGGTGTGAACCGAGGCGAGCACGGGAATATCGTAATCCTGCGCCCATCGCAGTCCAGCATGGCCCGATGGATCGGGAGAAGAAAGATGCACTATATTGGGCTCGAACCGCAGCAGATCATGCTTTACGCGCCGCCCCAGCCCCAGGGGCAAACGGTATTCGCCGCGGCCCTTCACCGGCATGCGGACATTGGGTACACCCACCAAATCGCCGGTCGGCTCGAAATCGGGATTGGCAACCTTGGGCCCATAGACGCGCACTGCGGCGCCCTGGCGCAGCAGATACTCAACCAGCCGGTTCAGCGCCTGGTTGGCGCCGTCGCGCGTATAGTTGTAATTGCCGCTGAACAGGGCAATGCGTAGATCGCTTGTTTGCATATTCGCGTGTGACATAATGAGACTGCGCCCGCTTGGCGAGGGGGCATGTTGTTTCGCCCCTTTCTCCTGCCAGCCAGCGCGCCTTGCCGCAAAACAGGAATGGCGCGCGGACATGCCGCGCGCCACCTTACCTCAGGCCTGAGTTTTGCCCTGCGCTCCCGGCATGCCGGGAGTTTGGGCCCAAATTCAGCTTCCTGACATCCCTTTCACACCGCCCAACACCATCTCGTAAAGGCGGCGCGCGACCAGCGAAGCCGAAGCGCCCGCTGCAAGAATGGCAAGATTGCCGAAGATTGCCGCAAGATATCCACCAACTACCGGCACACCTGAAAGCACTGCGCCGATTGCAGGGAATACCAGCACGGCCAGGAACATCCTCACCGCACTGTCTTGCGATGCGGTTATTCCTGCCACGATACCCAGCAAAAGGATTACAAGTGCGACGTCCAGGCCAGGAATGTTGACCACTCCCGCAACGATTGCCAGTATGATGCCAAGGGCAGATACCAGTCCCCCAATTTTCTCCATTAGTCACTCCTCTCCGTTTCCCATAGAGGCCTGCGAGACTAGCCGAGAATGCGCCGTGTACAAAATTTCATGCTGCGCGGTAAATAATTGTATTTACACACGTAATAGTGATTTCCACTGCTTTCTTTCGGCGCTTATGCTGCAGGTAGCCCGGGATGGACCGACTTTGGGCTGCGACGAATCGTTGCGGATTGGCCCTCTCCGCAGATAAATGCACGGCTTGACTTGCTGCGCCGCAGCACTAATGGGGCCAGCGGGCCACGCGGTCCCAACGCCGCGCGAGCTCTCTGCAAGGAGAGTCTTAAATGACTGAATGCCGAGTACCCGCACGCAAACCCGTGCGTCCGCAATTCTCTTCCGGTCCCTGCGCCAAGCCGCCGGGCTGGTCCCCTGACAAACTCGCCACCGAATCGCTCGGCCGCTCGCATCGTTCGAAGCTCGGCAAGGCGCGCCTGGCCTATTGCATCGATCTGATGCGCGAAATTCTGCAGGTGCCCGATACGCACCGCATCGGCATCGTGCCCGGATCTGACACCGGCGCTGTGGAAATGGCGATGTGGACCATGCTGGGCGCTCGCCCGGTTACCACGCTGGCGTGGGAAAGCTTTGGCGAAGGCTGGGTGACCGATGCGGCAAAGCAGCTCAAGCTCGACCCGACTGTGATCCGCGCCGATTACGGCCAGCTGCCTGATCTTGGCCAGGTTGACTGGGGCAGCGATGTCATCTTCACCTGGAACGGCACCACCTCGGGCGTGCGCGTACCCAATGGTGACTGGATCGCGGCTGACCGCGAAGGCCTGTGCATTGCGGATGCGACCAGCGCGGTGTTTGCGCAGGACATCCCCTGGGACAAGGTCGATGTGCTGACCTTCAGCTGGCAGAAAGTGCTGGGCGGCGAGGGTGCGCATGGCGTGCTGATCCTTGGCCCGCGCGCAGTCGAGCGGCTCGAAAGCTATACTCCGGCCTGGCCACTGCCCAAGGTATTCCGCCTTATGAGCAAGGGCGCGCTGGCTGAAGGCGTGTTCAAGGGCGAGACGATCAACACCCCCAGCATGCTGGCAGTGGAAGACGCGATTTTCGCGCTTGAATGGGCGAAATCGGTCGGGGGCCTTGAGGGTATGAAGGCGCGCGCCAATGCCAATGCCGCCGCGATCGACGCGATCGTGCGCGAGCGCAACTGGCTTGGCCACCTGGCTGCCGATCCGGCGATCCGTTCGAACACCAGCGTGTGCCTGACGGTCGAAGGTGCGGATGCAGATTTCATCAAGAAGTTTGCCGGCCTGCTCGAAGCGCAAGACGCGGCCTATGACATTGCGGGCTACCGCGATGCACCGCCCGGCCTGCGCATCTGGTGCGGCGCGACCGTCGACACCGCCGATATCGAAGCGCTTGGCCCGTGGCTCGACTGGGCCTGGGCAAGCCTGGAGGCCTGATCCCTTGTGCGTTCCTGCGGAAGCAGGAACCCATTTCCAGAAATTTCCTAGGCTCCCGCTTTCGCAGGAGCTCACCCAAGGACCGCAACCATGACCAAACCCAAAGTCCTCATTTCCGACAAGATGGATCCCAATGCCGCGCGCATTTTCGAAGAGCGCGGCTGCGATGTCGATGTCATCACCGGCCAGTCACCTGAAGAGCTGAAGGCTATCATCGGCCAGTATGATGGCCTGGCGATCCGTTCGGCGACCAAGGTGACCAGGGAAATCCTTGACGCGGCGACCAATCTGAAGGTGATCGGGCGCGCCGGAATCGGGGTCGACAATGTCGATATTCCATATGCCAGCGCGCGGGGCGTAGTGGTGATGAACACCCCGTTCGGCAATTCGATCACCACTGCCGAACATGCCATCGCGATGGTTATGGCGCTCGCTCGCCAGATTCCTGCTGCCGATCGCCGCACTCAGGCGGGGGAATGGCCCAAGAATGATTTCATGGGCATTGAAGTGACGGGCAAGACTCTGGGCCTGATCGGGGCAGGCAATATTGGCTCGATCGTGGCCAGCCGGGCGTTGGGGCTGAAGATGAAGGTGGTTGCCTATGATCCGTTCCTGACCGAAGAGCGCGCGATTGATCTGGGTGTGGAAAAGGTTGATCTCGATACGCTGCTGAGCCGGGCGGATTTCGTCAGCCTGCACACGCCGCTGACCGATCAGACGCGCAATATCCTGAGCCGTGAACGGCTGGAGAATGCCAAGCCGGGCATACGCATCGTCAATTGTGCGCGCGGCGGGCTGATCGATGAAGTGGCGCTCAAGGACCTGCTCGACAGCGGGCATGTTGCCGGTGCAGCACTGGATGTGTTCGAAATTGAGCCCCCGGCCAAGGATCATCCGCTGTTTGGCGCGAAGAATTTCATCTGCACGCCGCATCTGGGCGCATCGACCAACGAAGCGCAGGTTAATGTGGCGTTGCAGGTGGCCGAGCAGCTGTCCGATTATCTCGTCAATGGCGGCGTTACCAACGCGCTCAACATGCCATCACTCAGCGCGGAAGAGGCGCCCAAGCTCAAGCCCTATATGGCGCTGGCGGAAAAGCTCGGCAGCCTGGTGGGGCAGCTGGCGCATGGCAATCTTGAAAAGATCAGTATCGAGCGCGAAGGCGCTGCCGCACAACTTAACGGCAAGCCCATCACCGGCGCGGTGCTGGCTGGCCTGATGCGGTGCTATTCGGACACGGTGAACATGGTCAACGCGCCCTATCTGGCCAAGGAACGCGGGCTCGACGTGCGCGAAGTGCGCCACGACCGTGAAGGCGTTTATCACACGCTTATCCGGGTAACGGTCGAAACCAGCCAGGGGCCGCGTTCGGTCGCGGGCACGCTGTTCGGCAATACGGCGCCGCGCCTGGTCGAGATATTCGGCATCGGGATCGAAGCCGATCTGGCCGGTCACATGCTTTACATCGTCAACGAAGATGCGCCGGGCTTTATCGGCCGCATCGGTACGCTGCTGGGCCAGGCCGGCATCAACATCGGCACCTTCCACCTTGGCCGCCGCGAAGCGGGCGGCGAGGCTGTGCTGCTGCTGAGTGTTGACCAGCCGATCAGTGACGGCATCGTCAAGCAGGCCTGCGCTGTCGATGGCGTAAAAATGGTCAAGGCGCTGGAATTCTGATTTTTTCCCTTCGTCATTCCCGCGAAAGCGGGAATCCAGCCTGCGACCGTGTGGCCCGCTATGGATCCCCGCTTTCGCGGGGATGACGAATTGGGTAGTGAGATAACCAGATGACTCATGCTGACGACCTGCTGCCCGAAGGGCTTGAAGATCGCCTGCCGCCGGAAGCGGAGGCGATCACCCGCGCCATGCGGGCTTGCCTGGATGTGCTGGCGAGCCACGGCTATGACCGGGTCCGGCCGCCGCTGGTCGAATTCGAGAAATCGCTGGCGGGCAGAATGGACGGTGTGCAGCCGCGCCGCATGTTCCGCTTCGTCGATCCGTCGAGCCTGCGCACGCTGGCGCTGCGTAGCGACATTACTCCGCAGATCGGCCGTATAGCCGCCACCAGCCTGGCTGGGGCGCCGCGTCCGCTGCGCCTGGCCTATTGCGGCGAAACCACGGTGATCAAGGCGGACCAGCTCGAGCCGGCGCGAGAGCGCCTGCAGCTTGGTGCCGAACTGATCGGTTCAGATACAGTCGCCGCAGCGAGCGAAGTGGTGGGCTTGGCGGTAGAGGCGCTTGCTGCTGCGGGGCTCAGCGGCATTTCGGTCGATTTCACTCTGCCGGATCTGGTCGACACGCTGGCCGAAAAAGCCATGCCGCTGGCCGAAGGCGCGCGCGATGCGGTGCGTCGCGAGCTCGATACGAAGGATGCCGGCGGGCTGGTTGCGGCAGGGGGCGAAGCTTATCTGCCGCTGCTCTATGCCACCGGGCCGTTTGACGAAGCGGTTGCGAAGCTGCGCGAGATAGATGCGGGCGGGGCATTGGCGAGCCGGATCGCGGGGCTGAAGCAGATCGCTGCGCGCATCGGCAATTCGGCGCGGGTCACGCTCGACCCCACCGAGCGCCATGGCTTCGAATACCAGAGCTGGTTCGGCTTCACGCTTTATGCAGAGGGGGTGCGGGGGGCGCTGGGCCGCGGCGGTACCTATCTGATCAAGGGCAGCGACGAGGCAGCAACCGGATTTTCGCTCTATCTTGACCAGCTGGTTGGCGCGGTGCCCGCCCCGGCGCAGCGGGATGCGATTTATCTGCCGCTGGGGCATGATGCGCAGGCCGCAGCGCGGCTGCGCGCTGAAGGCTGGCGCACGATAGCCCAGATTAGCGACAATGAAGACCCGCGCGCGCTTGGCTGCACGCACCGGCTCGCTGGGAACGAGGCGGTAGCTCTCTAGCCGCGCGATCGCACCCGCGGGCCGATCCATTCGCCTGCTCGGCTCAACCCGGCCGCTCTGTGCGCACCGAGCTATCGCTGGCGGCGGCCTCGTCGCGGGTATTCCCCGCGATCAAGCGCGGACTGGGCCATGCCTCCGCGTGTAAAATCCCAAGGACGAGGTAGAGGCGCTTGCCCAATGTCTAGGATTGGGTGGGGAGCCGAACGGCGGATAGATAAGGTTTGCCCCGGCATGGTTAGTGTCTAGGTGTCGGGGGATGAACAACTCTGATCTCGCCACTCGTTCAAGTGCGCTCCTTCACGATGAAAATGGGGTCATGGAAATCGCGCCGGCCGAAGTCGCTGCTTATCGTGGCAATGGCTTTATCTGGCTGCATATCGAGGTTGCCGGGCGCAACGGCCGCCCGGAGTTACCGGACTACGTGCCTCCCCTCGCTGCCCATGCCCTGTTTGCGGGCGAGACCCGCCCGCGCTGCGACGAGATTGACGATGCCGTGCTGATCAACCTGCGCGGTAATGCGCTGGAGCCGACGCTGGACAGCGATAGGCTGGTTTCGATCAGGGTCTGGGTGGAAGGCAAGCGCGTGACCTCGGTCACACGCAGTCCGCTCGCCGCGCTCGGCAAGGTCGAGGAGGCGATGCGCGGGGGCAAGCTGTCGGACGGCGGGGATTTCGTGGCGGCGCTGGCGCAGGCGATCAGCACCAAACTCGATCCCGAAGTGGCTGAGCTCGGCGACCGGCTCGACGATTGCGAGGCCAAGCTCGAGGCCTCTGACATCTATGCGCTGCGTCGCCTGATCGCCGGGTTGCGCTCGCAGGCGATCGCACTCCGCCGCTTCGTCGTGCCCGAACGCGACGCACTCGCCTCCATGGCGCAATTGCCATTCGCCTGGATCAGCAAGGAAGACCGGATGCACTTGCGCGAGGCGGCGGATCGCTTCGCCCGGATGGCCGAAGAGCTCGAAGCGGTGCGCGAACGCGCCGCGCTGCTGCACGAGCAACTCACCGACCTCAGGGCCGAGATCATCGATCGCCGCAGCCTCGTGATCGCGGTGATCGCCTTCATCTTCCTGCCCCTGACCTTCCTCACCGGCCTTCTGGGGATGAACGTAGCGGGCATCCCCTTCGCCCAGGAGGACTGGGCGTTCTGGGGCGTGGTTGGCTTCTGCCTCGTCATCGCGTTGGTGGTGCTAGGCTGGTTCACCGTCCGCCGGTGGCTGGAGGACTAGCGAGTCGCCAAGGTGTTCAACTTGCTGTAAGCGTCCGTGCGGCACTGCACCGGGCGGGCCCCCACCCAGCCATCCTCTCCCGTTTCGGACCAGCATTCATGACCTCACGAGACACCACCCGCCTGCTGGCCTTGCCCGATGATGTCTCGGACACTTCCAGCGCAAGTTTCTCTGACATCGCGCATCGCCTCGCGTTCGGGGCGATCGGCTGGCCCTGGCTGCTTTTCAGCCTGTGGGGCGGAACGAAGGCGTCCAAGCGGCGGCTGCTGGCGCGCGTCGGACTTGGCGAAAACTCGCTTCCCAATCTTGGCAGCTGGAAGGCTGACACCGGCTTCCTGCACCGGATCGTCGATACGATTGAAGAGCTGCGCCCGGAAGTGGTGGTCGAACTGGGCGCCGGTGCCTCGACGCTCGTATGTGCCAAGGCGTTGGCCCGCAACGGTGGCGGACGCCTGATCAGTTTCGACCAGCACAGAGACTTCGTCGAGGCGACGGCGCGCTGGATCAGGGAAGAGGGGGCTGCGGCGGACCTGCGCTGGGCACCGCTGGCGGAGGATGCGAGCGATTGGCCGGGACGGTGGTATTGCCTTCACGGCGTTCCCGATCAGATCGACCTCATCATCATCGACGGCCCCCCGTGGGCGGTGCATCCCTTCGTGAGAGGCGCGGCGGAGTGCCTGTTCGATCGCCTGTCGCCCAATGGAAGGGTGTTGCTCGATGATGCCGCACGTCCCGGAGAGCGGGTCGTTGCCCGGCGCTGGCGCAGGAATTGGCCAGGCATGAGCTTCGAGCGCGCAAACGGCAGCACCAAGGGTACACTTGTTGGCCGCAAGCTGGGCGCTTCGCAAACCTCACATCCGCGCGTTACTTCAGCGAACGACAATCAGCGCATGGCGCGTTGGCGGCGGGCGGCAGCGGTCCTCGGATTGTTTGCCGCTGGATGGACGGCGAATGATTTGACGGGCGATCTATCTTCGCCCGCACAGGCCGCCTCGATCGTGGACGAAGCGCATGCCTCATACACGGTCAGCCGGGCGCGCCAGGCGATGATCTCGCTGCCCGAAGCCGAGCGGCTTGACCCCCGGGAGATTGCGCAGGCCACGGGTCTCAGCTTGCCCGAACTGCCTAAAGGCTGGCGGGTTAGCGACGTGCAACTTTACCCCTCCGACCTCGGCAATTCACTGACGGTGACGCTCACCACCGACCAGGACGAGCGACTTTCGCTGTTCGCGGCCCGCGCCGAAACTCCGGCAGAGGGCCTGCCTCTCGTCGAGCGGCGCAAGGGGACTTCGATTGCCTATTGGGAGGAAGGTCCGCTCGCCTATGCTCTCGTGGGCGAGATCGAGACTCAGGTCCTGCTGCGGCGCGCTGCCCAGATGAGCGGAGCAGACCTGCAGTAAGACCTAAAGGCGGGGGTGGTTGTCAGCCTGCAGGACCGTGAGTGTGGATGTCCGCTTCGGGGTCGCAAGCGGGCTTTCCAATAGCTGCGCTTTTCGGGCGACTCCGGCAGCTCAACAATTTGTCTGACGCTTTCCTACATCGGGCTTTTCATGCCAAGCCGGTTGAATGCCTGAAAAAGCCCTGCAACCCCATGAATTAACGCTAAATTATACGGCATCGCGTGCAAAGACTTTTCGGTTCATGGACAGTGTTCCATGTGTTCCATCCTGCAGGATTTGGGAGGCGGCCTCGACCTGCTTGACTGGATGCCGCCGCCGCTCTAACCCGCGCGGCGCATTCGAGGCACCGTTGCCTCTCTATTTCCATCCCGTAGTCGAGTCCTGTCGAAGGACTGCGAGGATCACCTTGGCAGGTGAGGAAGCACAAGCATGGCCAACGTAACCGTGATCGGTGCCCAATGGGGCGATGAAGGCAAGGGCAAGATCGTTGACTGGCTCGCCAGCCGCGCCGATGCCGTGGTCCGCTTTCAGGGTGGCCACAATGCCGGCCACACGCTGGTGGTCGATGGCACGACCTACAAGCTCAGCCTGCTTCCATCCGGCATTGTCACCGGCACGCTGTCGATAATTGGCAACGGCGTGGTGCTTGACCCGTGGCACCTCAAGTCGGAGATCGAGAAACTCGAAGGCCAGGGCGTCACCATCAATGACGACAATTTCGCCATCGCTGACAATTGCCCGCTGATTCTGCCGATCCACCGCGACCTCGACGGGCTGCGAGAGGCGGCGGCGGGTAGCGGCAAGATCGGCACCACTGGCCGCGGGATTGGCCCGGCCTATGAGGACAAGGTCGGTCGCCGCGCGATCCGGGTGTGCGACCTGGCGCATCTCGATCACCTAGAGCCGCAGCTTGACCGGCTGTGCGCGCATCACGATGCGCTGCGTGCCGGTTTCGATCAGCCGCCGGTTGACCGCGAACGCCTGCTGGCAGACTTGCGCGAGATTGCGCCCTTCGTGCTGCAGTTTGCCCAGCCGGTGTGGAAGCGATTGAAGAAAGTGCGCAAGGCCGGCGCGCGCATCCTGTTCGAAGGCGCGCAGGGCGTGCTGCTCGATATCGATCACGGCACCTATCCTTTCGTCACCAGCTCCAACACCGTCAGCGGCACCGCCGCATCGGGCAGCGGGCTTGGCCCCAATGCGACCGGCTTCGTGCTCGGCATCGTCAAGGCCTATACCACCCGCGTCGGCAGCGGGCCGTTCCCGACCGAGCTGAATGACGAGGTGGGCCAGCGGCTGGGCGAGCGCGGCCATGAATTCGGCACCGTCACCGGGCGCCAGCGGCGCTGCGGCTGGTTCGATGCGGTGCTGGTACGCCAGAGCTGCGCCATCAGCGGAGTAACCGGCATCGCGCTGACCAAGGTTGACGTGCTCGACGGGCTGGAAACGGTCAAGATCTGTACCGGCTACCGGCTGCGCGGCAAGATCATGGACTATTTCCCCTCGCATGCGGCGGATCAGGCCGCGGTCGAGCCGATCTACGAAGAGCTGGATGGATGGCAGGAATCGACCGCTGGTGCGCGCAGCTGGGCCGACCTTCCCGCGAATGCGATCAAATATATCCAGCGTGTGCAGGAATTGATCGAAACTCCGGTGGCGCTGGTTTCGACCAGCCCCGAACGCGATGACACGATCCTGGTGCGCGATCCCTTCATGGATTGATGCAATAAGCAGGCAGAGAGTTAAATTCTTGACCTGATCCGTATTTGTTCTTATCCTGTTTCAGTCAATTCAACAGGTTGAGGGCCAGGCCGCATGCACACGCCAGCCGATTTTGCGTATGTTCCAGCCAGCGATGCGGCCGGGCTTGCTGCCTCGGCAGCGGTCTTTTCCGATCGAGATGGTTTGCGCCAGCAATTGGCAGGGGACCTGACAGGGGCCGGGCTGCGCGTGGTGCACCAGGGCAGGTTGCCGGAGCTTCTTGATGGCGAAATCGCCCTGCTGGGCGATGTGGTGATGCTCGATTGCCCGGTTGTGGACGCAGCCACCATGGCCGCGCTGGCCCGGCTCGATATGCGGATAGCGCGATCCGGCGCGCAATTGATCGTTTCTACATCGCTTGAGGCGCTGGACGATGTGTTCGCCTGTTTCGACCAGTCGGCACCGCAGTTGCTGGTCGATCCCACGCGCGCGGACTGCGTGGTGGCGATGGGCCGCGTGATGGCGAATGTTTCGGGCGGGCGGGTGCGCGAATTGTCGCAGGATGACCGCGCGGCGCTGCTCAGCCTGACCCAGCAGGTCGAAGCGATTGCGCGGCAGCTGGAAGGGTTTTCGCGGAGCTCGCAGCCAATCGCCGATGATCCGGGCAAAGTAAGCGATGCGAGGAGCGCGTTTCGCGGGTTCGATGACAATTCGCTGCGGGATCCGTCGGCCAAGCCCCGATTGCCCGATCCGCAGCTGGTCCGCCAGATTATCCGCCACCGCCAGGCGCGTACAAAATTTTTCGACCCCTCACTGTTTGGCGATCCGGCGTGGGACATGCTGCTGGATCTCACCGCTGCCTATGCCGAGCGGCGCAAGGTTTCCGTTACCTCCCTCTGCATTGCTTCGGGCGTGCCGCCCACTACCGCGCTGCGGTGGGTGCGGCAGATGACCGAAGCGGGACTGTTCGAGCGCGTCGAGGATTTGGGCGACAGGCGCCGCGCCTTCATTTCGCTGACGGATAAGGCCCGCGATGCGATGGCGCGCTATTTTGCCGAAGTCGGGCCTGGAGCGATCTGACCGGGTGCAATGATCACCACGGTCAGGCCGCGCAACTGTGCAGCGGGCGCCTGATCGAGCCTGTATCGCGCCGCATCGGCGCGGGCGCGGGCCAGCACCGCTTCGGGCACATCGCCATCGATCAGCAGTGTGTCAGCCTCGCCCAGAAGGCGTGCCTGGCGCAGCGTAAGCTCGTCAGGGTCGGTGCTTGAAAGCTGCACGATCTCGCGCCGCCCGCAAACATCTGGGCGGGTTTCGCCCAGCCATTGATCGACCCTTGCGGCTGCATCTTCACGCAGGGGATCGAGCATGCCCCCTTCGCGCAGCGCATCGTCAAGCGCGCGCCGCCGGTCGGCGCCATCCGGGAATATCTTGCGCAGCTTCACCCGCGATGCACTGAGAGCGCTGGCAAGTTCGCCCAGCCTCTGGGGAAGGATGCGCTCGAGCCGCAAGCGCAGATGCTTTGCCAGGCCCGCCGAAGCGCCGCCCGTTCCGATGGCCAGCAGCACTGGATCGCGGTCGAGAATGCTGGGCGTGGTAAAGTCGCACAGCTCGGGCATGTCGACCACATTCACCAGCATGCCCGCGCAGCGCAGGTTGATCGCTGCATTCTCGCAGGCGCGCGGATCGTCATAGGCGATGAAGGCCAGCCGCACACCCTCGTCGATGGCGCGCTGCATGTCATGCTCGACGATGCCCCCCGCGCGCTCGACCAGCCGCTTCTTCGGTTCTGCCGCTTCTCCATCGCCCAGCACCAGCACTTTCTGGCCCTGGATGCGGTGGAATAGGGGCAGCGAGTTTATCATTGCCGCTCAGAGCCAGTCGGGGACGCGCTCGGCATCCATGATTGCCGCGGCCGCGATCCGGTCAGCCACCACGGCGTAGCGATCGCCGTCAACCAGCACTTCGGGCACGAAGCCGCGCGAATTGTAGCTGCTTGCCATGGTCGCGCCATAGGCGCCCGCGGTCCGGAACACGGCAAGATCGCCCGCGACCAGCGCATCGCAATCGCGATCGCTTGCGAAGGTGTCACCCGTCTCGCAGATCGGCCCGACGATGTTTGCGGTCATGCGCTCGCCCGAAGGCTGGACCGCGTCGAAATCGTGCCATGCGCCGTACAGCGCGGGGCGCGCGAGATCGTTCATCGCCGCATCCACGATCACGAAGGGCGGGCCATTGCCGCCGCGCTTCACCCGCACCACACGGGTCAGCAGCACCCCGGCATTGCCCGCGATGACACGACCCGGCTCGAAGGTCAGGTGTACACCCCAGTCTTTCGTCACTCGCGCCACCATCGCGCCATATTCGGCCGGGGAGGGCGGATGTTCGCCCGCCTTGTAGGGTACGCCCAGCCCACCGCCCAGATCGACATGGGTGATGGTGTGCCCGGCTGCGCGCAGGTCTTCCACCAACTGGCCAACCTTGGCGAAGGCAGTTTCGAGCGGCTCGAGGTCGAGTAGCTGGCTGCCGATATGTACCGCCACTCCGCGCAGGTTCAGCCCGTCAAGGGCGGCCAGTTCGGCAAATGCCTCGCGCGCGTGGACCAGCGGAATGCCGAACTTGTTCTCGGCCTTGCCGGTGGAGATCTTTTCGTGAGTCTTCGCGTCGACATCGGGATTGATGCGCAGGCAGACGGGTGCCCGCTCGCCGCGGGCCGCCGCCAGAACGGCCAGCTCGCGGCCTTCCTCGCGCGATTCGATGTTGAACTGGCCGATATGCTTGTCGAGGCCAAGTTCAAGCTCCGCGCGGGTCTTGCCCACGCCCGAAAACACGATCATTTCGGGCGCCATGCCCGCTGCCAGCGCGCGCATCAGCTCGCCGCCCGAGACAACATCGGCGCCAAAGCCTTCGCGTTGCAGCACCTTGAGCACGGCAAGATTGGGGTTTGACTTGACCGCGAAGGCGATCAGCTTGTCGGGCACACTATCCAGACCTTCGCGGAACACCTGCGCATGGCGTTCCAGCGTGGCGCGCGAATAGACATAGACCGGCGTGCCGACATCATCGGCGATGCGTGGCAGCGGCATGTCCTCGGCGTGAAGCACGCCATTCTTCAGTTCGAAATGGTCCATCTTCGTTCCGGTCTGGCTCACTCGGGCGGAAGATCGAAAGGATCGTCCTGGCGTTCTTCAGAGCGCCGCCTCAGCTCGACGCTCCGCTTTGGCGCAGCGAGCGTTTCCATTTCGAGCAATTCCTCTGCCTCAGGTGCGGTTTCGCTGCCATAGGGCGCGGGCGGCAGGGTCTGGCCTGCCGCCGGCTCGAGATTGGTGCGTTTCCCGCAGGCGGCAAGCGCCAGGCAGCACATCAAGACGGCGATGGGAAAGCGGGCGCGCATTGTCATTCCTTGTCCAGGCGCGACTTTGCACGCGCCACTTGCGCCTTTACCTGATCGGGCGCGGTCCCGCCATAGGAGGCGCGCGAGGCAACCGAGGCATCGACCGAAAGTGCCTGATAAACGCGTTCGTCGATCCGGCTATCAATCGCCTGCAGCACTTCGAGCGGCAATTGATCGAGCGCTACGCCATCTGCCTCGGCACGCTTCACCGCCGCACCGGTTATGTGGTGCGCCTCGCGGAAGGGAATGTCGGCCTCGCGCACCAGCCAGTCAGCAAGGTCGGTCGCGGTGGCATAGCCGAGCTCGGCAGCCTGGCGCATCCGCTCGGTGCGGAACTCGCTCTCGGCGACCATTCCGGTCATAGCCGCAATGCTGAGCGCAAGCAGGCCGGCGGCCTCGAATACTGGCGGCTTGTCATCCTGCATATCCTTCGAATAGGCGAGCGGCAGGCCCTTCATCGTTACCATCAGCGAAGTCGCGCAGCCGATCACGCGCCCGGCATGGCCGCGCACCAGCTCGGCGGCATCGGGGTTTTTCTTCTGCGGCATGATCGAGCTGCCGGTCGAAAGGCTGTCAGGCAGGCGGACGAAGCTGAAGGGCTGGCTCGCCCAGATGATGAATTCCTCGGCCAGCCGCGAAAGGTGGAGCGAACACTGGCTTGCCGCCATCAGGTAATCGAGTGCGAAATCGCGGTCGGAAACAGCATCAAGGCTGTTGGCGGTCGGCCCGTCAAAGCCCAATGCCTGCGCGGTCGCATTGCGGTCTATCGGGAAGCCTGTGCCGGCCAGCGCCGCGCTGCCCAAGGGGCATTGGTTCATCCGCACGCGGGCATCGGCAAGGCGCGAGCGGTCGCGCGCGATCATCTCGTAATAGGCCATCAAATGGTGGCCCAGCGTCACTGGCTGCGCAGTCTGCAAATGGGTGAAGCCGGGCATGATGCTGGCGGCATGTTCCTCTGCGCGCGCCACCAGTGCCAGTTGCAGAGCCTTGAGCCCGGCATCGGCCTGGTCGATCGCATCCCTCACCCACAGGCGGAAATCGGTGGCCACCTGGTCATTGCGGCTGCGTGCAGTGTGCAGCCGGCCCGCCACCGGCCCGATCAGCTCCGCCAACCGCGCCTCGGTGGTCATGTGGATGTCTTCAAGGTCCCAATCCTCGGGCACGCCGTCGCGGGCGTATTCCTCGGCGACCTGGTCCAGCCCCTCGCTGATCGTTGCCGCATCACTCGCCGACACGATGCCCTGAGCGCCCAGCATGGCGACATGCGCCTTCGACGCCGCGATATCCTGCCGCCACAGCGCCTTGTCGAAGGGAATCGAGGCATTGATTTCACGCATGATCGCGCTAGGCCCCTGTGCAAACCTTCCGCCCCACATCTGATTGGAGCCTGCATTGCTGTCATTCCGCCCGGTATCTTGGTGCTTGCCGCTCATTTGTGCCTCGGCGCTGTTTCTGGCCGCTTGCGATAGTGGCGCTGAGGGCGGCGCGCAACAGCAGGAGCAATTGGGCGCGGCCAAGCAGGAGTTGACCGGCGAGATTGATCGCAGCTTTGCTGGCGAGTTGATGCCGGCGGTGAATGTCAGCGATCCCGATGGCAATCAGCTCAACCTGGGCGCGCTACAGGGCCAGCCCGTCCTGCTGAACCTGTGGGCGACATGGTGCGCGCCCTGCGTGGTGGAAATGCCCATGCTCGATGAGCTGGCGGCGATGAAAGAAGGGCAGCTGCGCGTGATCACGGTGAGCCAGGATATGCGCGGCGCAGATGCGGTGGTGCCTTTCTTCGCGGCGCGCAAGTTCACCCATCTCGAACCATGGCTCGATCCCGCGAATGAACTGGGCTTTGCCTATGGCGGTACGCTGCCCACCACCGTTCTGTTTGACGCTGAGGGCAAGGAGGTGCTCCGCGTAACTGGCGGCTACCACTGGGACAGCGAGGAAGCGCTCGCCGCGATTGACGAGGCGCTGGCCGCGCGCTGACTTCAGTTCACCGCGCCAATATAGCCCAGCTGGCAGGCGCGGAAGATCGACTGCGCGCGATTGACCGCGCCAAGCTTATCGCAGGTCCGCTTTATGTGGTAGCGCACGGTTGCATGGCTGCATTCGAGGATCATGCTGATCTCGAAATCCGTCTTGCCGAAAGCCGCCCAGCGCAGGCACTGGATTTCGCGATTGGTGAGCACATTCTCGGTTGGCAAATAAGGGTTGTCGCGCATTGCGTTGACATAACCGGCCACGAACCTGCGGGCGAGGTCCGAGAGCATTTGCCCATACTGGGCAAATTCGCCGGAAAGATCCTCTCGCGATTGGTCGAGGCTGGTGAAAACGACAGCGGCGATCTGGCCGAACGGCAAATGCAGCGGCACCACGATCGCAGCCTTGACCAGCGAACGCGCCTCAAAATCTTCGAGATCGATCTCGGCGAGAAATTCATTTTGCCAGCGGGTGCGGAATCCATCGCGGTTGACCCAGAACGGTTCGCTTTCCACCCGGCAGGCGCGAATTAATTGTGACCGCAGCGCCTTGTCATAGTCTTCCCACAATGCGCCATCCTGCGCATCGCATCCGAACACGCGGGAATTGAGCGCCTGACCATCGGCATCGACCATTGGTTCTTGCGACGAAATATCGTGCCACATCGTGATCCGCATGCCCCGATTCCTCGCAATGCAATCAAACGCAATCGCGGCATCAAGAACATCGGGCTTGCCGCGCATGGATACCGATTCGAGCATCTCTGCCGGTTCGGCGAGTTGATCCGGTCTGCGCAGTTTCAGTACGTTGCTGGCCATGACAGAATCCCTTTCTTTGCAAGTCAGATGCAGGCGCTGCCGGATCGGGCGGTGGTGTGGCCGCGTTTCAGTCCTGCAAGGCCGAGGGGGCCCGCCGTATCCGGCAAGCCACCTCTGGCAATCGGTTGGATGCCGAAAAGGAAATTCACCGTCCAATGTTAATTTGCAAATTTGCAAAGTCAGACTTTGCAAAGTATCCATGCCTGATGGTCCACAGGCGCAGACTCTTTGCCGGCACGCAATTGCATAAGATCCGCGAGGATCGTGGTCTCATGCAGGCAGAGCTGGCGCAGCAGCTTTCGATAAGTCCATCATATCTCAGCCAACTTGAGCACGATGACCGGCCACTCACACCGAAACTGGTCGAGCGGCTGGCGCGCTTGTTCCCGGTCGAGTGGCAGGATTTCTCAAGCGACGATACCGAACAGCTGGCCGTCTCGCTGCGCGAGGCGGTGGGTGATCCGGTCTTCAGCGAGCCATTTTCGCCCGACGCCATTGCCAAGCTGGCCGAACAGCAACCGGCATTCGCGCGCCGCTTTGTCGAGCTGCATGAGGCATTCCGCAGAGCCAGCCAGCGACTCGAGATGGTGGATGAGGCGATCTCGGTCGATACGCCGTCAGGCTCGCGGTTGCCGTGGGAAGAGGTGCGGGACTGGTTCCACCTGTCGAATAACTATGTTGATCAGCTGGATCGTTCCGCAGAGCTGCTGGCCCGTTCGATTGGCGGGGAAGAGGGCCTGCTGACCAGCGAATCGATGCGTCGGCACCTGACGGAGCGGCACGGGGTCGAGGTGCTGGTTGAACGTGGGGAAACGCTCCGCAATTTCGATGTTAGCGGCAAGAAACTGCATGTCGATTCGGGCCAGCCGGCTTCGGGAATTCGGTTCCAGATCGCCTATCACGTGGCCGCGATGTCACTGGGCGGGACGATCCGCGAGATCGCCAATTCCGCCCGGCTCAGGACCGAGGCGGCGCGCGAATTGCTGACGATCGGTCTGGCGAATTACGCGGCGGGCGCGGTGCTGATGCCCTACGAGCACTTCCGCCGCTCTGCGCGCGAGTTCCGACATGACATTGATCGGCTATCGTTGCTCTACCGGACCAGCTTCGAGCAGACCTGCCACAGGCTTTCGACCCTGCAGCGCGATGGCGCCCGCGGGCTGCCGATATTCTTCTGCCGGGTCGACATGGCGGGCAACATTACCAAGCGGCACAGCGCCACGCGCTTCCAGTTCGCCCGCTTTGGCGGTGCGTGCCCATTGTGGATCGCGCATGAAGCGGCCGCCATACCTGACCGGGTGCTGGTCCAGTTGGCCGAGACCCCCGATGGCGTGCGGTATGTCTCGATCGCCAAGGGGCTGGTCAAAACATCGGGCCGATTTGACCGTAACCCGCGGCGCTATGCCGTGGCGCTCGGCTGCGAAGTGCAACATGCCAGCGAGTTCATCTACGCCGATACGATCGATGTCGATGCTCCCGGTGCTGCCACGCTTATCGGTGTGTCGTGCAGGATTTGCCCGAGAACCAATTGCGACCAGCGAGCCTATCCGCCGAGCGACCAGCACATCGAAGTCAACCTGTTCCGCCGCGGCGTTGTTCCTTACGAGCTGCGTGACTGACGCACTGCTGCCTCGCTTCGAAGGCTGGCCGAGCGGCTGCGCGCGCGCCAGCCTGGGAATGGCTATGGAAAGGGGTGGTGGACGCAGTTCTGAGCGAACGCGTCTCATGTGGCAATTTTTCGGTTTGACGAGAGTCTGACGGGAGCGCTTTTTAAGATTTGCGATGTTTGACGCGAGCCAAGCTAGCGGCCCACACACTCAGTGCTAGCTGCTACGATCTCAGCTCTGCCGGCGGTGCGATAAAAACCGCGTAGGAGAGATTTTTCCGCGGCGGCCTTGCGAGTGAACTCGGTTTTTGATTCATCAGCTAAATCAGGAAATGCAAATACGACCGGGTGGGGATTTCATGGAGATCACCACCTTTGGAAGGAACCAAGGTCGACCCTGTCGCCTACGCTGACTTTCACATCATGGCCGGAGTGGCCGTCATGGACATGGTGACATTGGGCGTGATCGGTCATGGCTTCACCTCTGAATCCAGCATTTCGCGGCTGGCCGTTGAAAGTACTCCCGCAAGCGAAATCGCATTGGTGAAATGCGGTATCGAGTCGGTTGTGACGACTCGCGCAGCGCCCGCTGCAAGGATATCGGCACAGGCATTACCGGCAAACACCGCGTGGATCACGAGGCAGACCGGCGGGCTGGCCCCAGCTGTCCGCAGCCGCTCGATTGCCTGGATCAATGTCCGCCCCGACGATGCAATATCGTCTAGGATCACCGGCGTTCCGGTGAGGAGCGCTTCGCTATGCGGAACGCTGACTTCTACGTTGCGGTCGCCGCTGCGGCGCTTCTCCAGGACCTCGAAGGGCCGATCCGCCAGGCGGGCGACTTGCGCCACCCACTGCCGGCTCTCGCTGTCCGGGCCGAGCAGCACGCCATCTGGCACATTGGCGGCGATCCATTCGGCCAGCAGAGGTGCAGTTTCAATCCGATGCGCCGGAATCCGGAACAGATCGCTCAGGGAATGGATCCGGTGCAGGTGCGGGTCCGCCGTCACCAGCCAGTCGAAGCTTTCCTCAAGGAAACGGGCGAACAGCGGCGCGCTGACCGCCTGCCCCGGTGAAAAGCGCCGGTCCTGCCGCATATAGGCGAGGTAGGGCGCGATCAGCCCGACGCTGCGCGCGCCCAGTTCCTTTGCAGTCTCCGCAGCAAATCGCAGCGGCAGCGCCAGTGGATCGGGATTGTTCAGCGTGGCGAGTATGGCGACATCCTGCCCGGCCATGCCGTCGGGCAGCGTGACCAGACTTTCGCCATCGGGAAAGCGATGAATATCGATTGGCTGAGCTCGCCCACCTGACGGCGCTGCAATGCGCTCGGCCAAGGGGAGTAACTCGGGAAATGCCAGAATTCGGATCATGGGGTGTCGCCGATTTGGAACGGTGAAGCGCCGGACCGGGCATAATCCTGCGCCCAGGAAAGTTCGCCCCGGGTTTCCGCATAGATCTCATACAGCGGCTGGCCGGTTTCGATTCTGTCGCCAGGTTTTGCAAACAGGAGCACGCCGGCACCTTTGCGTCCGGGCGCACCGGCCAGCTTTGCGATTTTCGCAATGCGCCGGTTATCGATCGCTGTGATCCTTCCACCCACCGCAGCGACCTCGAACGCATGATGCGGCGCAATCTTCGGCTCCCGAAAACCGCCTTGAGCCTCGCAGATCGCCAGAAACTTTGCCTCCGCCGCGCCGCTCTCAAGGATTTCACGCGCTATGTCGCGGCCATGGCCGTGGTTGGCCTGCGCAAGGTTGAGCACCGCGCCAGCGAGATCGAGCGCCCGTTCGCGCAGGTCGACTGGCGCATCGAAATCGCGCCGCAGCACGGCGAGCACGTCCTGCGCCTCGAGCGCGGGGCCGATGCCGCGCCCCACCGGGGCCGATCCGTCGCTGACAGCAACGCGCAGGCCAATACCCACGGCCTCGCTAACCGCCAGCAGCCGATCGGATAGCGCCTTCGCGGCTTCCTTGTTTCGCACCTTAGCGGTCGGACCGACCGGCATGTCGATCAGCACATGGGTCGATCCGGCGGCAGCCTTCTTCGAAAGAATGCTCGCGACAAGTTGCCCGTCGCTGTCGAAATCGAGCGGCCGCTCGACCCGGATCAGGAGATCGTCGGCGGGGCTCAGATCGAGGCCGCCACCCCAAACGATGCAGCCGCCTTCGCTTTCGACGACGCGGCGCATGGCCGCGATGTCGAGCGCGACCGGCGCCAGCACCTCCATCGTATCGGCGGTGCCGGCAGGCGAGGTGATTGCGCGGCTCGATGTCTTCGGTATCCGGTATCCGGCGGCGGCAACAATCGCCACGACAATCGGCGTGGTGCGGTTGCCCGGCAGCCCGCCGACGCAGTGCTTGTCGAGCACCAGACCCTGGCCCCAGTCGATCGTCTTGCCTGCCCCTTGCATGGCCCGGGTCAATGCAATCGTTTCGGCAAGGTCGAGGCGGTCCCCGGCGCATGCGGTAATGAAGGCGGCCAGGTCGAGGTCGGACAGGCGGCGAGCGACGATATCGCCAACGATCGTGCGGCACGCCTCGTCATCGATCCGCCCGCCATAGACCTTGGTCCGGATGGCCGAGGCGGACGCCGGTGGCTCAGGGTGCGCGAACATTGCGATTTCGCCAGCGCTGGCGCCCAGCAGATTCCACGCGGCATCGCTGAGCGCGGCGGTTTCGGGCGGCAACCAGTCCGCCCCGGTTACCACGTTAAGAGCCGCAATGATCGAGCGGTTCCCGATGGAGATTGCGACTTGCGTGAGTACGGAAAAGCCCTCCGCCCGGCACAGGTGACAATCTTCGCGCATGTAAACAACCGGTTGCCGGTAGGTGTCGATACCGGCACGCACGACGGGAAGTGTATGAAAATTGCCGGTCAAATCGGCCGCTCCAGGCTGATCCGTTCGAGATGTTCGGGCACACGGACACGCCAACCGAGTTCATGGTCGATGCGGAACCGCAACGCGTCGGCGCTGTCGGGCTCGCCGTGAGTGATATATGTCATTTCGGGAGGCTTTGCCTCACCCATCCAGGCGATCAGTTCATTGGCATCGGCATGGCCCGACATGCCCTCGAGCTGAACCACCTCGGCCAGGATTTCGACGTCGCGGCCAAACAGCCGCAAGTGCCGCTCACCCCTCGCCAGCAGCGCGCCGCGTGTACCGCCCGCCTGAAAGCCGCTGAGCACGATGGCGTTTTTCGGATCCGGCCCGAAGCTGGCAACGTGATGCATCACGCGGCCGCCGGCAAGCATGCCGCTTGCTGAAACGATGATCATCGGGCCATGGCGGCGATTGAGTTCCTTCGATTCCTCGACCGTTCGCACCCGTTCCGCCAGATTGAACATCGCCATGCAGTCTTCGCGGCTGACATGGTGCTCGTCGTGATGGTCGTGGTAGGTTTGAGTGGCGTCCGTGCCCATCGGAGAGTTGAGATAGACAGGGATGTAGGGAATTTTGCCTCGCTCGCGCAGCCGGGCGATTTGCAGCATCAGGCCCTGGATTCGGCCTACCGCGAAAGCGGGGATCACGATCACGCCGCCGCGGCGTGCCACTCGATTGATGACCTCCGCCAGCTCGGCTTCGGCATCGCCGCGCGGATGAACCCGGTTTCCGTAAGTGGATTCGCACACGAGAATGTCGGCGCCAGTGAATGGCTGTGGCCCGCGCATCAATGGATCGGAATCGCGGCCGACATCGCCGCTGAAATGCACCGTTCGCCCTTTCACGGACAGACGAATCTGCGCCGCTCCCAGCAGGTGCCCTGCAGGAATGAAGCGTGCCGAAATGCCGCCGCCAAGGTCGAGGTTGCTATCGAATGCGACCTGCTGGAAATGTCCGAGCGCGGCCACGGCATCCTCCTTCGTGTAGAGCGGCTTGGGGATGGCGTGGCGTGAATAACCCTTGCGCTGGGCATAGCGCGCTTCCTCTTCCTGCAGGTGTCCGCTGTCGGGCAGCAGCAAACCGCACAGTTCGAATGTCGCCGGAGTACAGTAAATCTTGCCGCGAAAGCCGTTCCTGACCAGCGCCGGCAAATAGCCGGAATGATCGAGGTGAGCATGCGTGAGCAGCACGCTGTCGATCGACTTTGGCGGGACCGGAAACGGCTTCCAGTTCCGCTCACGAAGCTGCTTGTACCCCTGGAAGAGTCCGCAATCGACCAGAATGCGCCGCCCGTCGGCCTCGATCAGGTAACGTGAACCCGTTACGGTTCCCGTCGCGCCAAGAAATCTGAGTGAAGGCCTCTCTGACATACTCATAGTGTCCCTCCATTCCCAATCCCCAGCGGATCAGTGTTGAGTCGATTGCGCGCTATTCACTCATCTGGAGCTGAAGAAGCGGTGCAGCGGCACCAGCAGAACCGCCGCATACCAGCCGTAAAGGAAGCTCCCGATGGCGCCTGCAATGAAACCCGGCAGGTTCCCAAAGTTGCTTCGGCCATCATCGGTCTCCTGCTGCTCCTATTGTCGAATATACCTGGGAGGAGCATGGTATAGCCATCAACTGAACCATCCCGGGATTGCTGGAGGCCATTTGGATTAAGTTACGCAGCTATGGGGGTTTCGTCTAGCATGGCGTAATAGCGCTCTTGGGCTTCGGCAGGCGCGACGTTGCCAATGGGCGCGAGGAGCCGCCGAATGTTAAACCAGTGCAACCAGATTTGGAGTCTGCACCTTGTTGCTTCCTCACCCGGGCCGGGCAATGCGTGAGCTTGCTTTCGACCATCAGCAGAAATTCAAATAATTGCTTGCGACGGATTAAACCGCGAGGCCGCTTCGTTTCTCCTGTGACCGGCACGATCACGCCGGGACAAACAGGAGAACGATGATGAAGACTGTCGCGAAGCTCACCACCTTTGTTGCCCTGACCATCGGGGCTGCAGCACAGGCGGCGCTGCCAATACTCCATGAAGAGGCGTTCGCCCGCGAGGAGGAAAAGCTGATCATTACAAGCCCGATCGCCGGTATCCAGAACCGTCACTGGTTCGATTACCGGATCGACGTGATTGAAGCGCAGAAAGAACTTTCACGCGATCTTCGAAAGGCATCTGACATCGAGGACCAGCGCGAAGCTTGGGAAGAATACGGCGTCGAACTGCGCAAGGAACGCTTCGATTACATCGAAATTATGGCGAAGAAGGGCTATCGCCAGGGCATCGTCACGGTAGCCAACTGACCTTGGGGCGAGCGGGCATGACCCCTTGACCCTCGCCTCGCCACGCCCGTTCGTTCCGAAGGGCCGGCCATGCGCCGGCCCTTCTCTTTGGGCGATCGGTATTTGATGTGGTTGCCTGATCGCTAGCGTCTGACGTGAGCTCAGTCGCGCCAGCCAGCGGCACTGGCAGCCTGTTCCTCGTCCGCCGAAAGCGCCGGTCCGCGCGCCATGTCCTGCGCGGCGGCGAGCAGTTCGGCTTCGCTCCCAGCCATGCGGTAATCGTTCTGCTGCCCGCCCGAGGCAGCGCCGCGAGTTTCGACGCGCCAGCCCTGCTGGTCGCGGCAGGCGATCCCGCCACCGCCATCGGCCGAATAGGCACGGCAGTATTCGCCATCCTGGTTGCGGAAGCTCAGCAGGATCCGGGTTTCGGCACCGGCTGGCTGCGTGGAGGCCAGCTGGGTGTCGAGCATGCCGGCGAGTTGCGGTTCGGCATAGTTGGGGTGGTTCGGACCGGCGACGGTGAAGACCAGTGCGGCAACCAGTGAGGCTGCCAACGCACCGCCGGCCCAGGCCCAGCCAGGCAGACGGCTGGGCGCCTCGCGCCGGTCACGCGCCTTAGCGAACTCGATCACTTGTCCCTTTCCGCCGTCGTCGCTCTCGCCGGCCAGCAATTTCTTCAGGCGGTCGGGCACCGGCTGATCGAGGATCGGGGCAAAATGGCCTGCCAGCCTCGCCTTGAGTGCGCGGTGCGCCACCGCCTGCCGCGCCAGCGCAGGATCGGCAGCGACCGCGGCGGCAACGCGGGCTTCGTCCGCGCCCGACAGCTCGCCATCGGCAAAGGCCGCGAGTTCTTCCGGCGTCACACTCATGCCTCGTCTCCCAGCAGTTTCATCAGCGCGTCGCGCCCGCGCACCAGCCGCGAATTGAGCGTCCCGACCGGGCAGCCGACCACTTCGGCGGCTTCCTTGTAAGAATAGCCTTCAACCATCACCAGCAGCACTGCCTCGCGCTGTTCATGGGGCAATTGCGCCATGGCGCGATCAACATCGCCCAGAGCCACCATTGCTTCCTGTCCACCGTCACCGCCAACAGCCAGCCCCGCTTCTTCTTGGAAAAATGTCTCGGATCGTCGTTTGCGGGCCCTGTTTTCATCGATCCAGATATTGCGCATGATCCGATACATCCAGCTGTCGAGGCGCGTTCCCTCCTGCCACTGGTCGCGGCGGGCGAGCGCGCGCTCGATTGTCATCTGGCAAAGGTCGTCACCATCGGCAGGATGACCCGCCAGCCCGATCGCGAAGCGTCGCAATCGGGGCAGGAGTGCCAACACGTTTTGCTCGAACGAGGTGCTCAGTGCCTTTGCCTTCCATGGATTAAACGGATGGCCATGCCCGTTTCATCCATGCTTAATACAAATTGATGAAGAGGTGCCACATGCGCTTGCGGATTTTCCTGATTTCGATTGGCCTGGGCCTGTTGGCGGCGCCGGTAGCCGCGCAGCTGGGATTGCCACAGGTGCGGATACCACAGGCCGGGACTGTGCTCGATCCGGTGACTGGTCAAGTGCTCGATCCGGTTCAGGAAGTAGGACGAGGTATTGCTCGCGAAGCGCAGCGTCTTCTCGATCTGCGCAACGCACGTATCGACCGTTTGGTGCGCCGCAATCGCGATAAGATCGAGCTCGACGCGCAGGGCGAGCCTGCGCGGCGCGGCGAGATCCTGGTGTTGGATGCCAACCAAGCGGCGATTGAGGCCGCCACACGTGCCGGCTATCGCGTGCTGGAATCGGAGCAGATCGAAGGGCTCGATCTGGCGGTGATACGATTGGTGCTGCCTGATGGGCGCAAGCTGGCCGATGCCGAGGCCGAATTGGTTACACTTATGCCCGGTGTGACGATCAGCGCGGACAATCTTTACTTCGCGAGCGGCGCAGGCGCCGCGCCGCTGTCGGCGATGGTGCAAGCGGCTGCAGGCCCGATTGCAACGCAAGTTGGCGTGATCGATGGTGGGGTGGGCCCAGCCCATAAAGTGCTCGCGACGCGCGGCTTTGCCGAGGGGGCCCCGATGCCCAGCAATCATGGCAGTGCGGTGGTATCACTGCTCGACCACGTGGGCGCAAGGAACATCAGGGTGGCCGATGTATATGGTGCTGATCCCGCTGGCGGCAATGCGCTGGCAATCGCGCGAGCGTTTGGCTGGCTGGTTATGCAGGGAAGCAAAGTGGTCAATGTCAGCCTGGTGGGCCCGCCCAACGCTGTGGTGGAGCGCGCCGTCGCCAGCGCACAAGCCAAAGGCGTAGTGGTGGTGGCGGCAGTCGGCAATGACGGGCCGGCAGCGCCGCCTGCCTATCCCGCTTCTTATGAAGACGTTGTTGCCGTGACCGCGGTTGACGGGCGCAATCGCCCGTTGATCGAGGCCGGTCGCGCGCTGCATCTTGATTATGCCGCACCCGGCGCAGACCTTCGCGGGCCCAATGCGACCGGCAAGAAGGTTTCGCTGCGCGGCACTTCCTTCGCCAGCCCCCTCGTTGCCGCCCGGCTGGCCGCCGCGCTCGACGGGGGCAACAACTGGCGCAGGCAACTCGATCGCGAGGCGAAGGATCTCGGCAAACCAGGGCCGGACGCGAGCTACGGCCGAGGGCTCGTTTGCGATTCCTGCCGCCCCCGCTGAATTTTTTCGCCGATCGATGAATTAAACCTCCGCGACGATCCGTTTCTTTGCTGAGCGGGCAGCAACTCTGCTCGCTGAAAAGGAAAGGATACTCAGTCATGAAAAAGCTTCTGATTGCCGCCACGGCACTTACCCTTTTTACCACACCGGCGCATGCACAGCTGCTTGGTAGTGGTAGTCTCACCGGTGGGCTTGGCTCGGCGCTTGATCTGAACAGCACAATCTCGCGCACCACCGACACGTTGCGAAGCACCACTCGCGGTGCGGCGAGCGGTGATGCTGCCACCGAAGGCAGCCAGTCGGTTGATCGCCGCTCTGGCCGGGTCGAAGCGCGGCGCAGCGCCAACGTTAATGGAGCCGCCAGCGTAGCACAACTTGCCGAAACCCCGATCGGCGCGATCGCCGGTTCGGACGGCGGCACTGGCAACGCCGCTGGCAATGGCGAAGCGCAAGCACAGTTGATTGGCACCGATGCGCTCGGCTCGGCCGCTGGTAATGCTGTGGGCCGCGCCCGCGACACCGCCGGAAACGCACGCACCCTGGTCTCGCCAATGGTCGACCAGGCGCGCAATGCGGTTCCCGCGCAGCCGGGCAGCGTGCCCATGTTGGGCGCTTCGGCCAATGGCGAAGGTTCGGGTGAAGGGCAGGGATCGGCGAGCCTGGTCACCAACCCTATCCCGAACGCTCCAATTGCTCCGTTTGCGGCGAGCACTACAGGTAATGGCAATGCTTCGGGCAACGGCACTGCTTCGGCACAGTTGATCGGAGCCGACACGGTGAGCTCGCTCGTAACAACCGCGGAAGGACAGGCGGCTGGCGCAGCCCAGCTTGCTTCTTCAGTTCCAGGACGCCTGCCTACAGCTCCTGCACTGCCTACCGCTTCGGTTACAGGCGAAGGCTCGGGTGACGGCGAGACTGCCGCCAGCTTCATGTCCACCCCGCTTGCCGTTGCCGGCTCTGCTGCTGGCGCTGCACAGGGCATGACCGCGATCTCTCCGGGCATGGCGGTTGTTTCACCTGAAGGCGTGCCGATGGGTCAGGTCAAACAGATCGTTGCGAACAATCGCGGTGAAGTCGGGCGGGTGCTGGTCTCAGATGGCGACACGCAGCAATTCATCCCGGCCGGCGATCTTTCTGCCAGTGGGAATGCTCTGGTCGCTGCACAAGGTATGGCGACAGCCATGACTGAATAAGGACAGAAGAACCGCCTACTGAACTGCAACGCAGTGATAGGACGAGGTGCTGGATCGCCATGGCTGCTTTCCGGCACCTCTCTCTTGATACTCAGGGCAAGGCAAGTCGGCCGAGCTTCGGTCCTACGATCTTCACGACTGTTTTCCTCCCATTTGCGGACTAATTTCGGGCTCAGCCCTAAGGCCAGAAGCGGACAGGCAGCTTGTAAGCGGAGGCAAACTAAAGCGGCTGGTCAACTAACGACAACATTGCGGACATTCGCTGTCTTTGAACTCCGCGATGAATTTTCAGCCCGTTAGCCGCATTAATATGGGCGGATTCGCGTTTTTCAGCCTTTTTTGTTATAGCGCATGCTCAATTAAATCGTCGGGTCGCAACTATCTCTTTTTCGGGAGCATTGTTGATATGCGAACCACGCGGAAAATTTCGATTGCGATGTCTTCAATCATGATTGGTTCGATCGCATTCGCTGCACCACCAGAGGGCAAGGGCGGTGGCAAAGGCGGCGGAGGTGGCGGCGGCGAAGATCCGCCAGCAGAGACGTTTGTGCCAGCCATTGCCTACAAGGTCGAAACCGCCAAATACGAGGATATTCGCCTATCAAATGTGGAGGGCGACCAGTCCTGCCTCGTGATGAGGGTACAGAAAAGCAATGCTGCAGGGCGGCTGCGCGGCTTTACCTACTCGGCATCGAGGAAGCGACTTGCCTATGGCCTTAACAACGATCTCTATCTTGCAACCTGGAGCGACGATCCTTGCAATATTCAGATAGGCTACTCGCCCTTAGTCCCGGGTTTACCGACCTACGGCACACGGGCTGATATCAGCAATGTCGATTTTTCTCCTGACGGATCAAAACTGGTTTGGGCTTTAAACTCCCAGACTGATGACGGAACGCGTGACATCGTTGTGCTTGATATAGATGCCGGAACTCCACCAGAGCGTATTGAGACTGGCTTCAACGTATTCGATCCCAGCTTCAGTCCCGATTTTGCAGACTCGCGAGAAATTTTTTTCACTGGAGACAATTCGGTCGGTATTCGAGTGGTAGGTGCCTACAACCTTGATACGGGGGCGACCCGGACAGTTGTGCCAAGTTCCGGCAATCTTGATTCCTCTATGGCTGTATCAAACCCTGATCCATCGGGATTTGTCAGAATTGCCGTGCGCGACAACAATAGCGAATTACTCCAACAATACGACGCACAAGGAAACCCGTCAGAGGCACCAATCTCGGCCCGTGATGCCAACCTGGCCTACAGCTGTGATAATTCACTGATCCTCTATCGATTCTCAGTGAATTGGAAGAATGTTGATGTTTACCTTGGCTCTCGCGATGGCACTTCGGCGCAAATCTGGTCCAGCGAAGACTTGCGAGACCCGGAATGGTTGTGTTGATGAACCTCAAAAGAGAATGTCATCTTGATAGCGCAGCGTTGTAAACTACTGGGTCTCTGCATCTGCATGGGTCTTCCCAGCGGACTAGCGGCGCAAGAAGCTAATCCCGATCGCCCAACGATTACGCTGTCCAACGGAGACGCGGCCCGTATCAAGATTGGTCCTCAACATGCCGAGCCGGGCGATACTCGTTATCCAGCTCGAACATATGTGGGAGACGCAGGGACAGTGATTGAGTTCAGCATGACCGCCCCGCGGGAAGGAGTGCGGAATAGGGGGGCGCCTCCCCGGCTCAGCGAACTCATTGGAAATCCGGAACGGCAAGCTGCTTTAGACAGGACTGCAAGACCAGGTGGCTGGGTTACGCCCCCTGCCGCCTCTCGATAGCCAACGGAGGCATTCAAAGGGTCCGCTTTCCACCCATTTGCGGACTGTCCGCCTTTCGATGGCGAGCCAAGTGAAGCAGCCGCTGAGGCGCGGCCCGCGCTTGCATAAGCGGTAAGCTTCTTTCAAAACTCTTGGGCGACCTGTATCCCATCAGACTCTGAGAGCATTTCTAGTTAGGCCCATGAGCGACACGCGCACCGAGATCGATTCCATCGGAACAATAGAAGTTCCGGTTGCCGCCTATTGGGGCGCTCAGACCCAGCGCAGCATTCAAAATTTTCCCTTTCCCTCACATCAGCGCATGCCGATCTCTATCGTTTACGCCCAAGCGGCGGTTAAACAGGCTGCGGCACGGATTAATCGAAAGCACGGCCTTGATGCGAAGCTGGCTGATGCGATCGAGAGCGCGGCGAAGGCGGTTCGTGCTGGCCATTATGACGACCAGTTCCCGCTCACCATCTTCCAGACTGGCAGCGGCACGCAGACCAACATGAACGTAAACGAGGTGATCGCAGGTATCGCCAACGAGAATCTGGCCGGCACCCGCGGGGGCAAGAACCCGGTCCATCCCAACGACCACGTGAACAAGTCGCAAAGCTCGAATGACAGTTTTCCAACGGCACTTCACATCGCGGCGGTGCTGAGAACGCGCCAGCTGCTGCTGCCCGCGATCGATAAGCTAAATTCGGCACTCGTCAGTAAGGCGCACGCTTTCGCTGACATCGTCAAGATCGGACGGACTCATACGCAGGATGCGACGCCGCTAACGCTAGGACAGGAATTTTCCGGCTACGCGGCGCAGATCGCAAGCTGCAAGCAGCGGCTCGAGGATTCGTTAGAGCGTGACCTAATGGTCCTTGCAATTGGCGGCACGGCGGTTGGCACCGGGCTGAACGCGCCCAAGGACTGGCGAGACGATATGGTAGCGGAGCTGTCCAAGATCACCGGCGAGCAATTCCGGCCGGCCGGCAATGCTTTCGAGCAACTCGCCGCCAAGGACGGGCTGGTCTCCTTCTCGGGCGCGCTAAACACCCTCGCCGTCGCGTTGAACAAGATTGCCAATGACATACGTTTGCTCGCCTCTGGCCCGCGCGCGGGGCTGGGTGAATTATCGCTACCTGCAAACGAACCAGGCAGTTCGATCATGCCGGGCAAGGTCAATCCGACGCAGGTGGAGATGCTGACGATGGTCGCCGCGCAGGTAATCGGGAACCATCAGGCAACCACGGTAGGCGGAATGCAGGGACAATTCGAATTGAACACCTTCATGCCTCTGATCGGTTCGAACGTACTGAACTCTATCGAGCTGCTTGCTGTCGGGATGGATAGCTTCGCGCACCGTTGCATTGAGGGACTTGAGGCAAACGAGGAGCGGATCGCCGAACTGGTCGAGCGCTCCCTAATGCTAGTCACCGCTCTGGTGCCCGAAATCGGCTACGACAACGCCGCGACAATCGCGAAGCATGCGCTGAAGAACGGGCAGACACTGAGAGAAGCCGCGCTCGAACTTGAATTGGTTGATGCCGATACCCTTGATCGCCTCCTAACGCCGCGTAACATGGTATAGAAATTTCCCTCCACAGCCATTGGGCCGCTTGCTGCCCGCCTGTTCTGAGGTTCCCAGCTGCGCATGGTGGGCCTCGATGTACCAGCCGAAAAGATTCTCACGCTGTTCGCGAGACGGCCGGGTTCAGGTACGCTTAGCGACGAGGAATCGGTCGATCCGTTCAGCTACCGCCACGTCATGGCCCAGCCAGATATGCCCGCCATCGGGCAGGATGGTGATTTCAGCCTTCGGGACAATCGTTGCGATCCTGCGCGCAGTGGCGGCTGTGCCAAAACGGTCGTCCTCGGCTGAGATCAAAAGGACCGGCGGTTCGATCTTGGCAAAATCCAGCTCCGCCGGATGCCCCGCCTGATACGCATCGTTGAGCATACCCTTCGCCCGTGCAGCTATCGGCATCATGGTCGACAGGATCGCAAAGGCGCGGGCGCGTTCGCTGGCATCGACTCTGTGCAGCAAAGCAGGATCGGTCGCCAGCAAATTGCCAATCAGTGTTTCGGGCGCAGTATGCAGCAAGGACCAATAGAGAAAGTCGGAAGTGAGAAGCGCGCGCACTGCCTTTTCCTGCGCCGCGCCCATCGTCACCGGATCGCGCCCGTCGACATTGCAGGCTGGCACCAGCAGTACGAGCGCCGAACAGCGCGCCGGATGGCGCAGCGCAAAAGCGCTTGCGGACAAAGCCCCCGCCGATCCGCCGATCACTGGCAATCGTTCGATACCGAGATGATCGAGAAGATGGGCAAAGCTATCGGCCTGGTTGGTAAACGATGTGTCGGCGGGAAAGCCGCTTCGCAGATAGCCGAAGCGTGAGGGCGCAGCGATCCGGTATCCACGCCGCATCAACGCGCCAGCAAACAGCAGCCCCTGATCGAACCCGCCGCCAGTGCCGTGAATCATAAGCAATGGCGGACCGTCACCCGCGACGGCATATTCGATCGGGCCGGATGGTGCGGAGACGACCATACTCTTTCCCGCGATCCGCCGTTCGGCTGCGGACAGGGCTTGCCGGTATTGTGTCCAGACATAGCCGCCGCCCAACAAGGCCACCGCTCCGGCTCCCAATAGCCATTGTCGTCGGGCCAGATTAATCATCGCCGGCCGGACCGGTCGACGAGGAAAACAAAGAGCGCCGAAATAGTCTGTGCTGCCAGCCCTGCAAGCCCGGACGGAGTGGCAAAAGCAGCAGCTTGTTCGGTCGCAGTCCGGCCCATTAGGGTCAGCCCCAACACCGCTTCGAACAACAGCATTAGGAGCAGAAAGCTGAGCGACATTGCCGCACGAGTGCTTGCGCGCTCTGCCACCCGCCAACGCCGCACAATCCAGCGGCACATTAGATAAGCGGCAGTCAGCATCAACGGCAGCTCTATCAGTGTTGCTGCGAACTCACCGAGCATCGGTACCACCAGCATGACCCGCAATGTGCCGAGTAAAAAGCCGAGCGCGAAAAGCGCAACCGCATAGAGAGCGCCCGCTGCAAGCGCCCGCTTCACGGCCTGTCACCCCGTACCAGATAGCGCCCATCAATCCTGATGGGCACAGGCTGCCCCGAAAAGGGCGCTGCGTCGGTCCCGGGGCGCTGGGCGTGAATGTGAAGGTGCGGCATATCCGACGCGCCGCTATTGCCGAGGAGAGCCAGCGGCTGCCCGGTCCGTACTTCGTCGCCCGCCTTGAACTTCAGGCTGCCTCGCCGGAAATGTGCGAGCAAGATGTCAAAGCCTCCGCAGCGGATCAGCGCATGGTTGCCCGCGCGGGCGGTGGGACTATCCAGATGCACGGGGCGGCCATCAGCGAACCCCTTTTCAGCACGTACCACACGCCCGTTACATGGGCTCAGGATCGTCGTGTCGCCGTTCGCCGGGAAACCCCAGCGATCGATGGCAATGATATCGATGCCATAACTTTGCCCCCAATAATTTCGCTGCCCCGCGGTGCTGCGCGGCAAGGTGCGTATATGTGCGTTCACCATCTGGCGCGAACCGCCGCTTGCGACCAGATAGTGGCCTCGAGGCAACGGCAAGGCGAGCTCGACCATATCGCCTGTAGGCGGAGTTCGACCCCTATAGGCGTCAAGCGCGAGCCATCCGCCTGCACCAAGCACCATCGCCCAGAACAGCGCAATGGCGGCATCTGCGGCGTTAAAACCGGTGCGATTTGTAATCCCCCAACCGCGCCAAAGCGCCAGAGCGAATAGGGCCCAATAGACCCAGGGCGTCCACCATGGGGAAATGATCCAGAGACCGGCGAGGTGCAGTGCCAACAGGATCGCGGCGGTCCCTGCAATCTGGAACGTTTGTGTCACCGAGTGTCGCGCTGGGCGCAAGGCCAACAGCAACAACAGTGCCAGCGGCAATACAAGCTGGATCAACCAAAGCATATCATTCGCTTGCCTGCGTCATCACCGCCGCAACGGGTCGCCGCATCGAAAAGGGCATATCAGGGCCGTAGCCGAACCGCACAATCAAATCGGGTCGTTGTCCGCTGATGCCAAGCAATGCAGCCAGTTGCGGGCGAAAACGCACAACCTCGACCGGTTGGTTGAGGAAGGCGTGCTTCAGTCCCAACAATGTCGCCTCTAGGGCGAAACGCTGGTAGCTGCGCCCGGCCTGTACCCAGTGTTCCGGGTCGTCGCTGTCGGAGACAAAGATTGCCAGGCCGGCCGAAGAGCGTACCTGGCTGATGCATTTCGCATTCTCGCTCTCCGCAGTCAGTACATAGGGTAGCAGCATGTTGCCGAGCCAGCCTGGCAATGTCGGGTTGCCCGAACAGGCCGCATACAGGCCGTCGCCGGTCGCCGCCGCGCTTGCCGCGTTGAAGCGGATCCATGATTTCAGTTCGGTGACGAACGCTGGATCCTCGATTTGGGCGGTATTGGCGGCGACAATGAGGTCAAGGATCTTGTCCATCGCTGCCTTGTCGGTCACCAGCTGTACACTGCAGCCGGGGACAGCGGCGGCCTTTTCCAGCTGCGCCAATGTGGCTGGATCGACCCGGCGACCATCGAAATTGGCGCGCGTGCATTGGCGGCGGCGGATCGCGGCGTAGCGTGGATCGACGAGTGCCTCCCTCGATTCAAGATCAATCCGCAGTCCGGCGGATTCGCTGACGAAGCTGGCTTCGGCCTGCGCGCCTGCTGCGGCTGCGGCGAGCGACAGATTTTCAAGCGCGCAGCCAAGGCTTGCGAAAAGATGATGGTCGTCGGGATCGACTACCGGTGTTGCCCGCGTCTTGTCTGGAATTATCTCGATATACCGCTCACCCGTCAGAAACCGCCAAGGCTGGGTGTTGTGGCTGTTGGCTGCGAGCACTGCATGATGCACCAGATAATGCATGTCGGCATTGTTCCGCGCCGCCATTTCGGCACGGATCGGGGCCACCACCTTGGCATAATCGGGCCCAAGTCCAGCCAGATAAAGACCCGTGCCAACAGCCACGGTCGCGCCGGCACCTGCCAACATCGTCCTGCGGTTCATGATTAATATCCTACCGGTACTTGAGACGTTATCGCATTGGCAAACTTACCAGACTGCCGCATTGACGTCGATCAACGCTGACAAAGCGGTCATGCCCAGCGTCAAATGCGTTGATCGAGAGCTGTCCTTCACTCAGCGCGAAACCTGGGGTGGCGGTTGAGCCATGCCTGGACATGGAATCGCTGCACTAACGTTGCATAGCTGCCAGTCTGCCCTCAGGCGTTCTCAGAAGTGTCCCTAGCGTCTGGAATTGGGGCGCAAAGCGGAAATCGGCACACGAAATTTGCCTCTGACCCTGTTTCCGGCCACGATTCGCTAAAGGGCGCTGTATATACGGTGTATGCACAGCCTCCGCGGCGCATCCTGGCAGCATGCGCTGATATGACGTCTTGTGGCGGAAAACCGCGGTCTTTCGCGGGTTTGCGTGGTGGGCGATGACAGGCTCGAACTGCCGACCCTCTCGGTGTAAACGAGATGCTCTACCAACTGAGCTAATCGCCCGCTCCGATGTGCGGAATGGCGCTATCTAGCGCCGAATTTCCTAAAATCAATTGCCGATTGGTCTCGCGCGGCGCTAGGCGAGCGTCGATATGAACAAACACGTCAAAGTATTCGCCACCGGCGGCACGATTGCGGGCATTGCCGGCTCGGCCATTGCCAGTGATTACCGAGCGGGCCAGATCGGGATCGATGACTATCTCGACCGCGTCGGCGGGCTGGGCCTGGAAGCCGAATTGTCAGGCCGCCAGATCGCAAATGTCGATTCGGCAAATATCGGCCCGGCGGTGTGGAACGAACTTCATCCCGCGATCATGGGCGCGCTCACGGACGATTCCTGCGACGGGGTGATCGTGACCCACGGCACCGATACGCTGGAAGAAACCGCCTTCCTGCTCGACCTGACGCTGCCCGCAAGCAAGCCGGTGGTTGTGGTGGGCGCGATGCGGCCTGCCGATGCGGTAGGCTATGACGGACTGAGGAACTTCGCCAACGCGGTACGCGTGGCGAGCGACACGGAGGCCGCCGGGCGCGGCGTTCTGGTGGTCATGGGCGACCGCGTGTTTGGCGCACGCGACGTGCGCAAGGTGCGCACGCGCGGCACCGATGCCTTTCGCGGCTTTCCGCGCGAATCGGTTGCGCTCGTCACCCCTGCCACGCTCGACTGGTTCGGTGCGCCGTGGCGCAGCGACGCGGGTGCGCAATTGGGCTGGGAGGACGCGCTGCCGCAGGTTCCGATCCTCTATGCCTATGCCGGGATGGAGCCGGGCGCGCTGGCTTGCATCACCGGCCCGGAAACGCGCGGGATCGTGATTGCCGGCCTGGGCGAAGGGAACATGCCCGACATCGTTCGACAAGCGCTTGTCCGCTTGCGTCAGAACGGCCTGGCCGTGGTGCGGGCAAGCCGCGCCGATGAGGGGCTGGTCGATCGCGAGCCGGAAGATGACGCCAATGGCTTTGTGGCTGCGCGGGCGCTCAACCCGCAAAAGGCGCGGATACTGCTGCAATTGCTGATCGCGAACGGGATCACCGATCCCGGCGCGATCCAGGCAGCGTTTGACAACCGGTGACAATCAACTCCAGGGCGTGACGAGGTATTTTTCGCCCGTCTTCATCGCGCGATAATCGATCACTGCATCCTTTGTCAGCATCTGTTCCAGATTGACCTTGCGCTTGTAGCTGCTGGCAAAGGTGGTGGTGAGATTTTCGAGCACCCGCTGGCGCATCCGCAGCACGGTTTCCATGCCCGCATTGGCGAGGAAGGGCGTGAGCAGCCAGCCCGACAGCGTCCAGCCAAAGCCATAGCTGGGCGTCAGGATCGTCGGCCCCATATCGAGCCTGCCATAGATGAACATCCGCTTGGGCTGGTTCGAACCATAGCGGCTGTATTCGGTCATCTTGCCGACCGCGACCTGCTCCATCGCCTTGAACACATTGTCGACTGCTTGCCCGCCGCCGATCGGATCGAAACCGTAGAAGGCATTGGTCGCATCGATCGCATTGCGCAGCTGCGCCATGAAATCATCGTCAGATGAATTCACGACATGCTTCGCGCCAAGTCCCTTGAGCATGTCGACATGCTCCGCCTTGCGCACGATGTTGACCAGCTCGATCCCGTCTTCCTGGCAGATCTTGATCAGCATCTGGCCAAGGTTGGAGGCGGCGGCAGTGTGCACGATCGCCTGCTGGCCATCCATCTTGGCATTTTCGGCAAAGCCCAGCGCCGTCATCGGGTTGACGAAGGCACTGGCCCCGTCCTCGCAAGAATGATCGCCCAGCGGCAGACACATCGCGGCATCGGCAATGCAATACTGGCTATAGGCATTGCCCGGCACGCAGGCGACGCGCTGGCCCATCAGCGCCTTGGCCATATCGCTGTCACCCGCGGCAACCACCGTGCCGGCACCCTCATTGCCTGCGGGCAGCTTCTGCCCGTGGCGCGCCTTGGAACCGGTGTTGAAAGGTTCGGGCATGGTGGCGACATACTTGCCGGGCGAATATTCTGCGTTCTCGAGATCGGCCGCTCCAGTCAGGATCGCAAGATCGGAAGGATTGATCGGTGCCGCTTCCATCTTCACCAGCACCTGATTTCCAGTGGGATCTGGAAAACTGACCTCCTCGATCGCGACGGTAAGCGTGCCGTCAGCTTCGAGCGTGGTGAAAAGCTGTTTGCCGGTTGTCATGTCATTGTTCCCTTCGTCATCGCGAGCGGCAGCGAAGCGATCCATCAACCGGCATGGAGTCCGGATCAGGCGTCGGAAGATGGATTGCCGCGTCGCCTCTGCCGAGGCTCCTCGCAATGACGAGGTCAAAGGTCAACCATGATAAACCGCCTCAACGAAATAGAGCCCTTGCGGCGGGGCGTTGAGGCCCAGTTGCTGCCGGTCGCGCGCGGCCAGCGCTGCGGCGACCTGTTCCTCTCGCCACCGGCCCATGCCCACCATGGCGAGACAGCCGACCATGCTGCGCACCTGGTGATGCAGGAAACTGCGCGCGGCGGCGTGGATGCGAATTTCTTCGCCCCAAACTGTTCTGACGCGCTCGACATCGAGCCGGTCAAGCGTCTTGATCGGGCTTTCGGCCTGGCAGTGGACCGATCGAAAGGTAGTGAAATCGTGCTGCCCCACCAGCGCTTGTGCCGCGCGGTGCATCGCCTTCTCGTCAAGTTCCTGCGGGACTTGCCAGGCGCGATTGAGTTCTATTGTCAGCGGTGCGCGGCGGTTGACGATACGATAGACGTAACGCCGCCCGATACAGGAAAAGCGCGCGTGCCAATCGTCCGGCACCACCTCGCAATGCGTCACGGCGATCGGATCAGGCCGAAGATGCGCATTGAGCGCCTCCATAAGGCGGAACGGCTCGATCGGCTTTTCGATGTCCAGATGGCTGCGCATCGCCAGCGCATGAACGCCGGTGTCGGTGCGCCCCGCGCTGTGCAGCCGCACCTGCTCGCCGGTCACTGCAAATGCGGCCTCTTCCACCGCCTGCTGCACGCTCGGCCCGTGGCTTTGGCGTTGCAGCCCCATGAAGGGCGTGCCGTCGAACTCGAGCGTGAGCGCGAAACGGGTCATTCTACTGCGTCATTCCAGCGGAAGCTGGAATCTCCATCGATCGGGCGCATGGCCGAACCAGATCCCAGCTTTCGCTGGGATGACGGGATGAGGATAGAGTCACGGCAGGATCGTGCCCTTGGCCACCGCCCGCCCGCGCAGAAAGTCCGCCCGATCCATCGCCGGCTTGCCCGCGCGCTGGAGCCGCAACGGGCGTATGGCGCCGCGCGAATCATTGGCACCGCAGGCGATAGCAAGATCGTTGTCCAGAACTTCGCCAGGCCTGCCCGAGCCTTCGGTGATCTCGGCGCGCAGCAGCTTTACCCGCTCGCCTTCCAGATCGAACCACGCGCCGGGGAAGGGCGCTAGCCCGCGCGCGAGCCGTTCGGTTTCCTCGGCGCTCTTTCCCCAGTCGATCCGGCTTTCCGCCTTGTCGATCTTGGGCGCATAGGTCGCCTCGGCCTCGTCCTGCGCCACCGGCTTGTGGATCGCTAGGTCGCGCAAGGTGCCAACCATCAATTGCGCGCCGAGCTCGGCCAGTTCCCCGGTCAGCTCGCCGGTGGTTTTGGCATCGATCGGCGTGCGCGCGGCGGCCAGCATCGGCCCGGTGTCCAGCCCGGCCTCCATCTGCATGATGGTGACGCCGGTTACGGGATCACCCGCCATCACCGCGCGGTGGATCGGCGCCGCGCCGCGCCAGCGCGGCAGGATCGAGGCGTGGATGTTGAGGCAGCCATGCCTGGGCGCATCCAGCACCGGCTGCGGCAGGATCAGCCCATAGGCCGCAACCACCGCCACATCTGCATCGAGCGCGGCGAATTCTGCTTGCGTCTCGGGGCTCCTCAGCGAGGCTGGACAGCGCACCTCGATCCCCAAACGTTCAGCCACCTTCTGCACCGGCGAGGGCTGCAATTTCTTGCCCCGGCCCGCCGGGCGCGGCGGCTGGGTATAGACGCAGACCAGCTCATGCGCTGCATGGTGCAGCGCTTCCAATGCCGGCACGGCAAATTCGGGCGTTCCCATGAAGATTATGCGCATGACTTGGGGTGTGGGCCTTTCTCGAACACGATGATGCCCCTATCTGTCGCGCCATGGCATCGCAAGAGATCGAAGCACTGGCAAACGCATTGGCGCGGCTTCCCGGGCTGGGTCCGCGCAGCGCACGGCGCGCAGTGCTGTGGCTGGTGAAGAACCGCGAGCAGGCGCTGCCTACCCTGCTCAGTGCGCTCGATGCGGTGCGCGAAGGCCTCGTCGAATGCGACACTTGCGGCAATGTCGATACGAAGAACCCTTGCGGCATTTGCGCCGATCATCGGCGCGACGCGAAGTCTCTCTGCATCGTGGAGGATGTTGCTGACCTGTGGGCGCTTGACCGCGCGCGGCTGTTCACCGGGCGTTATCACGTGCTGGGCGGGCGGCTCTCGGCGCTCGACGGCGTGCGACCGGAAGACCTCAACATCGCCAGCCTGCTGGAACGAGTGGAGCAGGGCGGGATCGACGAGGTGGTACTGGCGATGAACGCCACGCTGGAGGGGCAGACCACCGCGCATTACCTTGCCGAGCGGCTTGAGGGCTTTCCCCTGCGTATAACCCAGCTTGCGCACGGCCTGCCGGTAGGCGGCGAGCTCGACTATCTTGATGAAGGCACACTGGCGCAGGCCTTGCGTGCAAGGCGGCCGGTGGGGTGATCGTCATTGCGAGGAGCCGCGCCAGCGGCGACGCGGCAATCCACCGACTGCCATTGCGGCTAATCGGGGCGGCTGGCCATGGATTGCTTCGCCTTCGGCTCGCAATGACGAATGCTTGAAGGAATGGCATTGAACACCTAGATTGCGCATCCATGGCTATCCGCGAAATCCTTGAAGTGCCGGACCCCCGGCTGAAAACCGTGTCCGAACCCGTGACTGTGTTCGATGACGAACTGCGTACGCTGGTCGAGGACATGTTCGAGACAATGTATGACGCGCCTGGCATCGGCCTGGCCGCGATCCAGGTGGGCGTGCCCAAGCGCGTGCTGGTGATCGATCTGCAGCCAGACGATCCCGATGCACCGCCGATCGAGTGCGATCACAACGGGCACAAGCACACCCATCCGGCGACGAAGAAAGAGCCGCGCGTATTCGTGAACCCGGTGATCATCGATCCGGCGGAGGAACTCGCGACCTATCAGGAAGGCTGCCTGTCGGTGCCCGAGATCTATGCTGATGTCGATCGCCCGGCGACTTGCCGGGTCAAGTATCAGGACCTCGACGGCAACCATCAAGAAGAGGCGATGGAGGGGCTGATGGCCACCTGCATCCAGCACGAGATGGACCATCTGGAGGGCATTCTGTTCATCGATCATTTGTCGCGATTGAAGCGCCAGATGGCACTGAAGAAGCTGCAGAAACTGCGCGCTGCGTGAAGTTCGTCACCCCGACGCAGGCCGGGGTCCAGCCGATCATGTGCGATCATCCTGGATTCCGGCCTTCGCCGGAATGACGGTGCAGGGGATAGTCCACAAACAACCTCTTCCGTTCTCGCTCCGTTCTGCCTAATATGACGCGATGGATCCGACACTTCTGGTAATCATCGCACTCATTCTCGGCCTCGCTATCGGTGCGGGGGCGGGGTGGTTCATCGGCTCGCGCCCGGCGGCGGAGTTGAGGGCCCGCGCCGAAGAACGCGAGAGCGAATTCAAGCGCGCCGTAACAGAGTTGGGCGAGGCGCAGATCAGAATTGCCACGCTCGAAGCCAATGCCGCCAATTTCGACAAGCAGATGGCGCAGATGCGTGAGGCGCGCGAGGAAATGCTTGCGCAATTCAAGGCGGTCGGCGGTGAGGTGCTCTCCCGCAGCCAGGACGAATTCCTCAAGCGCGCCGAGGAACGCTTCAAGCAATCCGAAGAGGCGGGCGAGCAGAAGATCAAGGCACTGCTCAATCCGGTGGGCGAACGGCTCAGGAAATACGAAGAGCAGGTCGAAACGCTGGAAAAGCGGCGCGTCGATGCTTTCGGCCAACTCACCGGGCTGATCCAGTCGATGCGCGAGGGGCAGGAACAGGTGCGGCGCGAGGCGCAGCGGCTGGGCAATTCGCTCACCAATGCCCCCAAGGCGCGCGGGCGCTGGGGTGAGCGGGCGCTGCAGAACGTGCTCGAGCAATGCGGGCTTTCGCAGCACACCGATTTCATTCTCGAGCAATCGGTCGAAACCGATGGCGGGCGGCTGCGCCCTGATGCAATCGTCAATGTGCCAGGCCAGAAGCAGCTGGTGATCGACGCCAAGGTATCGCTCAATGCCTATCAGGCGGCGTTCGAGGCTGACAATGATGACGAGCGCGCGCGGCACATGGATATGCACGCCAAATCCATGCGCGGCCATGTGCAGACGCTGGGTTCGAAAAGTTACCAGAGCCAGTTCGACGATGCGCCCGATTATGTGGTGATGTTCGTGCCGGGTGAGCATTTCGTCGCCGCTGCGCTCGAACATGATCCCGAGCTGTGGGATTTTGCTTTCAAGAACAAGGTGCTGCTGGCAACGCCGACCAATCTGGTTGCGATTGCGCGCACCGTTGCGCAGGTGTGGCGGCAGGACCAGATGGCCGCCGAAGCCAAGGAAATCGGCAAGATGGGGGCTGAACTGTACGAGCGGCTTCGCGTCGCGGCCGAGCATATGAAGCGCGTTGGCGGCGGGCTGGAAACCGCAGTGACGAATTACAACAAGTTCGTTGGCAGTTTTGAGCGCAACGTGCTGACATCGGGCCGCCGCATGGCCGAAAAGGGCCTCGAAATCTCGCGCGAGATCGAGGACGTCCCGCTGGTCGAGGGAACGCCGCGCTACACCTCGGGCGATTTGCTGAGTGATGGCAGCAAGGACGCGGCGGATTAGCACGGAAATTGAGGCTGCTGACCCATCTGCCCGATTGCGATGACCGCGAGGGCCAGCCATACATCTGCGCATGGACATAGCCTTGATCGCCATTGTGGCGGCGCTTGCCTCGGCGCTAACGCTCTATTCGGGGTTCGGGCTCGGCACGATACTGCTGCCGGTCTTCGCGCTGTTCTTTCCCGTTCCGGTGGCGGTTGCGGCCACTGGCGTGGTCCACCTGCTCAACAATGTCTTCAAGGGGGCGCTGTTGTGGCAGCGTGCCGATAGGGCGACGGTGCTGAAGTTCGGACTGCCAGCCATTCCGGCGGCTATCGCCGGTGCTTGGCTGCTCGCGCTGCTGGGGGACACGCCGCGCCTGTTTGCATGGTCCGCATGGGGCCGCAGCTTTGGCCCGACCGGGGCCGGTCTGACGATCGGCTTGCTTATGATCCTGTTCGCCGCGCTTGAGCTCCAGCGATGGTTTCAGGAACTCAAGGCACCGCCCCGGCTGATGCCGGTTGGAGGGCTGGTGACGGGCTTCTTCGGCGGCCTGACCGGGCAGCAGGGCGCGTTCAGGTCGATATTCCTGCTGCGGTCTGGGCTGTCTGCCGAGCGGTTCATTGCCACCGGCACGATGATCGCTATCCTCGTCGATCTGTCGCGCCTCACAACCTATGCTGCCTCGTTCACTGCAGCGGGGCTGGACCCCGCGGGAAGAGAGGCTGTGCTGGTGCTGACAGGCACATTGGCTGCCTTTGTCGGGGCCTATGTGGCGACGCGGCATCTGGAGAAGATCACGATCGGTACCGTGCGCTACGGCGTGGCCGTGCTGATGTTGCCGATAGGCTCGGCGTTGGCAGTGGGAGTGGTGGGCTGAAACTCACCCTTCAAGGCTTGCCAGCACCTCATAGGCCAGCACCGCGCCCGCCATGGCAGCGTTGAGGCTGTCCGCGCGCCCGCGCATCGGCATGGTCACCCGCAGGTCGCAGGCCGCTTCGTAATCCTCCGGCAATCCCTGCGATTCGTTGCCGACCAGGATGAAACACGGCGCCTGATATGGCGCGCCGCGATAGGGCACCGCATCGCGTAGCGAAGCCGCCACCAACTGACCGTTCCCAGTGCGTAGCCAGCCGATAAACTCCGGCCAGGCTGCACGGGCGATCCTTTGCGTAAACACCGCCCCCATGCTCGCGCGCACCGCCTCGACGCTGAAGGGATCGGCGCAATCGTCGATCAGAATCAACCCGCCTGCGCCCACCGCGTCTCCGGTGCGCAGCATGGTGCCCAGATTGCCTGGGTCACGCAGCGCCTGCGCCACCAGCCAGATCGGTGCGGCGCTCCGGTCAAGGCTCGCCAGCGAGGTATCGAATTCGGCGAACACGCCCGCCACCGCCTGCGGATTAGCCTTGCCGGTGATCTTGCCGAGAATATCGGGTGTGGTCTCGATCACCTCGCCGCCCGCCGCCGTAACGTCGCGTTCAAGTGCGTCCAGCAGTGGATGATGATCGCGCCCTGATGCCATCACCAGAATTTCGGGCACGTGGCCGCATTCGCGCGCATCGGTCAGCAGGCGCAATCCCTCGGCAAGGAATTTGCCCGCAGCCTTGCGGTGCTTCTTGTCGCGCAGGCTGCGAAGGTATTTCACCGTGGGGTTGGAAAAGCCGGTGATCTGGCGGCGGTCGGACGGCGGGTTCACTCTTCGCCGAATCCGTCTTCGATCATCGCGCACAGGTCAGCAAAAATTGCCTCGGCATTTTCGCCTGTCACGATCAGTTCCACCTCGTCACCCTTGGCCGCCCCCAGCATCATGAGGCCCAGGATCGATCCGCCTTCGGCTTCATGGCCGTCTTTGGCCACACGCACCTTTGTGCCGTTTGGCAGAGCGGCAACCGCGCCGACGAATTTGGCGCTCGCCCGTGCATGCAATCCGCGCTGGTTGACGATGGTAATCGCCCGCCGGACTTCATTCACGCCCTGGCCTCCGCTGCGGCAGTATCTTCGCTCAGGAACTCGCTGGCGACGGTGATGTAATTGCGCCCGGCCTTCTTGGCTGCCGCAACCGCATCCACCACATTCATCGATTTGCGTGCACCGGCCAGCCGGATCAGCATCGGCAGGTTGATTCCGGCGATCACTTCCACCCGGCCGCGCTCGAGCAGCGAAATGGCGAGATTTGACGGCGTTCCGCCGAACAGGTCGGTCAGCACAATCACACCCTGTCCTTCATCCACCCGGGTGATCGCGTTGGCGATGTCCTTGCGCCGCAATTCCATATCGTCGCTGGGGCCGATACAGACCGTCGCGATCGACTGTTGCGGGCCGACTACATGCTCCATCGCGTCGACGAAATGCTCAGCCAATTGGCCATGCGTGACCAGGATCAATCCAATCATGAGAGAGTGCCAGATCCGTTCATTCCTGCGGCCCGTGGCCGCGTTGATCCATCCAGGCTTGTCACCGCTTTTTCCCCTCGATCTCGTCGGACGCGCGCGATGCCAAATTGCGGTGGCGGACAGTGGGCGAAAATCCTGCGTCGCGCAAGCCTCGCGCGATTTCTTCGGCAGTAAATACCGAACGATGCTTGCCGCCGGTGCAGCCGAAGGCAATGTGGACATAGCCTTTACCCTGCGCCTGGTAACGCGGCAGCAGCGTGCCCAGCAGGTCAAGGATACGCTCGAAACTCTCGCCAAAACCCGGGTCGGCGCGAACATGCTCGGCCACCTCGGGGTCGAGCCCGGTCAGTTCGCGCAGTTCCGCAACCCAATGCGGATTGTCGAGAAAGCGCATGTCGAAAACCAGATCGGCCAGCGGCGGGGTTCCGCGCGCGAACCCGAAGCTGGAGACGGTGACGGTCATCGGTGCGCCGGGTTCCTCAGCGAACAGTTCGCGGATGTGCTGTTGCAGGTGGTTGACCCCGAAAGCGCTGGTGTCGATCACGATCTCCGCCCAATGGCGTAGCGGTGCGAGCAGTTCGCGTTCAGCCCGGATCCCTTCGGAAAGCGGGCGTCCCTGCGCCATCGGATGGCGGCGGCGGGTCTCGTTATAACGGCGCTCAAGCTCTTCGGTCGAACAATCGATAAACATGGTTGTCAGCGCGATATCAGGTCGGCGGGCAAGGCGGCCGACCAGCGCGATGATGTTCTGCGGTTCAAAGCCCCGCGTGCGCGAATCAAAACCGATCGCCAACCGTCCGGCGGATGTGCCCGGATTGGCCACCATACGTTCGAGCAGGCCCACTGGGAGGTTGTCGACGATCTCCCAGCCCAGGTCTTCGAGCACTTGCAGCGCGGTGGATTTGCCTGCGCCAAGCATACCCGTGACCAGCAGGATGTGCTGGCATGGCGGGTCTTGCGCAGCGGAAGAATCGTGGTGGATGGCGGGCTCGGTCATGTTTGCCATTGTCGCGCGCCCGGCCGCGGATTGGAAGGGCAAGCAAGCCTGCGCATGTGCTTATTCCTCAACCGGCGAAAGCCCGTGCAGCCGCACCGCCCACTCCGCCCGCAAGGCAATGAGCGGGGTATCGAAGCGAAACGGAAGCACCGGGATTTCGCAGCCCAGAATTTTGCGGTGTTCGAGCGGCTGGGGATAGCGCGGCGCGTTCGGTTCAAGCGACAGGATCAGCGCGAGCGGGGCGCTGGTTGCAGGCAGTTCGGCGATCCCCACCCCGCGAATTTCCAGCTTTCCGGCAATGTTGGGCGGCGGTGCGGCGATGATCTCCCCACCGCTTCTTTCCAGCCGCACACCGTCATCACCGATGAGCCCCGCGCCGCGATCGATCAATGCCAGCGCCAGGCTTGATTTGCCGCTGCCGGGCGGCCCCTCGATCAGCAGCGCGCGGCCATCGATGGCAACCGCGCTGGCCTGGACGATTTGCCCGCTTGTGCTCATGCGGCGGCGGGCAGTTCAAGGCGCAGACAGGCGCCGCTCTTGCCATCGGGACGCGGATGAGCAGTCAAGGTTCCATCATGCGCTTCGGCAATCGCGCGAGCGATCGCAAGGCCAAGCCCTGAGTGATTGCCGAAATCCTCGGCTTCGGGGCGGACCGAATGAAACCGTTCGAATACTTTCTCGCGCGAATCTTCGGCGATTCCCGGCCCGCTATCGCAGACGGTCAGGATCACCCGCTTGCCTGCGCGGCCTAAAGTCACCTCGATGGGCGCGTCAGGCGGCGAAAAGGATACCGCATTGTCGAGCAGGTTTTCGATCACGCGTTCAAGCCGCGGCGGCACGCCTGACACGATTGCCTGGTCGCTGCTGGTGATAATCGTGATGGGGCGATCGGCATTTTCCGCGCGGTCCTCGCGCGATCCAATGATGGCCGTTACCAGTGCGTCCAAATCGATCCGTTCCAGCGTTGCGCGGGACATTTCAGCATCGATCCTGCTGGCATCCGAAATCTCGGTCACCAGGCGGTCAATCCGCCGCACGTCATGGGTTGCGATCTCTGTTAGCTTGCGGCGTAAATCCGGATCCTCGACGCGTGGCAGCGATTCGATCGCACTGCGTAGCGATGCGAGCGGGTTCTTGATTTCGTGGGCGACATCGGCGGCGAAGCTTTCGACCGCATCGATCCTTTGCCGCAGTGCGCCGGTCATGTCCGATACGGCGCGGGCCAGCAGGCCGATTTCGTCGCGCCGTTCGGGCAGGCGCGGCACCTCGACATCGCGGTCACGCCCCTGACGCACCTTGATCGCGGCGTTGGACAGCAGCCTGAGCGGCGCAATGATGGTGCGGGCCAGGAACAGCGAAAGCAGGATCGAAGCGGCCAGCGCCAGCAGCACCGCGATGCCCAGGGTGGTGCGCGCTTCGCGCACTGCCATGGTGATATCGATCGCGTTGCGTGTGGTCAGCAGGGTCGCACCATTCAGGCCGACAGGGGCTGCAGCGTTGATTACCGGAGAGCCATCGGGGGCATCGCGCAACTGGATCTGCGAAAGACGTTGTTCCCGCGCGCGCCGTAACTCGGGCCAGGCATCTGCGGAGGCATCTTCCGGTTCGAAATAGTCCGGGATCGGATCGGCACCAACGATGTTGTCGACGGCGCGGTCAAGCGCGCGGGCAAAATCCTCTGCAAAGCGTTCGTCACCAGGCACATCGAGCGAAAACGAGGGTTCGGCTAGCGCAAAACTGTCAGCCCACAGGCGGCCTTCGGCGTCGAACATGCGCAGCCGCATGCGCTGTTCCTTGCCGATCTGCACCAACAGCGCTTCCTGCCGCGTGCGCGAGGCACCCGCTAGCGCCTCGGCGGTGATCTGCGCCTCGATTCGCGCCAGCTTGTAACGCTCATTGAGCAGCTGCGTGCGATAGGAATCGAGGTAGAAAATTCCGCCGCCGAGCATGGCCAGCGGCAAGATATTGACCACCAGGATACGCGAAGTGAGCGAGATTCGCCCGCTCCAGCCGAGCCGGTCGACCTGCTGGATGACCCGCGAAGATTCGCCGTTTTCAGTCATCGGTGAAGCAGTATCCGGCGCCGTACAGAGTATCGATTGCCCCGAACTCTGGATCAACCTGGCGGAACTTGCGCCGCATTCGCTTGATGTGGCTGTCGACCGTGCGATCATCAACGAACACGTCATCGGGATAGGCCGCATCCATCAACTGGTTACGGCTCTTGATTACGCCGGGGCGCAGCGCCAGCGCCTCAAGGATCAGGAACTCGGTTACCGTCAGTGATACCGGCTCGCCGCCCCAGGTCACCTGATGGCGCGCCGGGTCCATGAACAGGCGGCCTCTTGTGACCGAATGGCTCGCCGGTTCGCGCGTCTCTCCCAGTTCCGCGCTGTTCGCACCCGGTGTGTCGAAACGGCGCAGGATTGCGCGGATCCGGGCCATCAGCAAGCGCAGGCTGAAGGGTTTGGCGATGTAGTCATCCGCGCCCAATTCCAGCCCGACTTCCTCGTCGGTCTCGTCATCCTTGCTGGTCAGGAAAATCACCGGCAGCGCGCTATGCGCGCGGACCCGGCGCAGCAATTCGAACCCGTCCATCCTGGGCATCTTGATGTCGAACACCGCGAGGTCCGGGGGATTTTCGATCAGCGCCTTCAAGGCCGTTTCGCCATCCGAATATACCCGGGTCACGAAGCCCTCGGCCTGCAGCGCGATTGATACTGTGGTAAGAATGTTGCGGTCATCGTCGACCAGCGCGATCACGGTTTCGCCGTGTTTTACCGTCGGCTCGTTTGCCGGTTCGATCATCGCGGGTTCCTTGAATGACATGGTGCCTGACCGATTAGCGCTTTGTGGGCCGCGAAACAACGAGTCGCCGCTGCTGTGCACCATCACAAGCCCAGCTGCATTTTGTGCGTTTGACGGGCTGGGTGCCGTAAACTAAGGGGCGGGGGCGAATCCGTGCATTCGTATGCATTATGTGCTCTCATACGCAGTATGTGCTCTCGCATAGACTATGCGTTCGGCGGGTGCATGGGGCCTGGCCCCAGTCGCTCGCCAAGAAATTCAGGAGAATTGCGTGTCCAATCCGCTTGCCGTTCCCTTGTCCAGCCAGGGCATCGAGACTGTCGCCGAAATCCATTCAAACCTGGGTCCTGCGCAACTTGTCGAACATGCCATTGCCAATCGCGAGGGCGAATTGTCGCGCCATGGCGCGCTGGTGGTCAAGACCGGCGCGCACACTGGCCGCAGCGCGAAAGACAAGTTCATCGTGCGCGATGCCGAAACCGAAAACACGGTGTGGTGGGGTAAGGTCAACGTTGAGATGACGCCTGACCATTTCGCTGCGCTGAAAGCAGATTTTCTTGCGGCGCTGAAGGACAAGTCGCAGCTCTTTGTCGCTGACCTGTTCGGCGGCTCGCAGGCGGAGCACCGGGTCAATGTGCGCGTGATCAACGAACTGGCCTGGCACAATCTTTTCATTCGCACGCTGCTGGTCCGCCCCACGGCTGACGAGCTGCGCGATTTCGTGCCCGAGTACACGATCATCGATCTGCCCAGCTTCCGCGCCGATCCCGCGCGGCATGGCTGCCGCAGCGAGACGGTGATCGCGGTCAACCTCAGCGAAAAGCTGATCCTGATTGGCGGCACCGCCTATGCGGGCGAGATGAAGAAAAGCGTGTTCGGCATTCTCAACTACCTCCTGCCGGCCAAAGGCGTGATGCCGATGCATTGTTCGGCCAATGTCGGGCCTGATGGCAAGACGGCGGTATTCTTCGGCCTGTCAGGCACGGGCAAGACCACGCTTTCCGCCGACGCCAGCCGCACGTTGATCGGCGATGACGAGCATGGCTGGTCTGACACGGCTGTGTTCAATTTCGAAGGCGGCTGTTACGCCAAGATGATCCGCCTGTCGGAAGAGGCCGAGCCCGAAATTTATGCCACCACGCGCCGCTTCGGTACTGTGCTGGAAAATGTGGTGATGGACCCGGACACGCGCGAGCTCGATTTCGATGACGCCTCGCTCGCTGAAAACAGCCGCGGTGCCTATCCGATCGACTTCATCCCCAATGCGTCGGAAGAAAACCTCGGCCCGGTGCCGGCCAATGTCATCATGCTTACTGCCGATGCCTTTGGCGTGCTGCCCCCGATCGCGCGGCTCACGCCCGATCAGGCGATGTATTACTTCCTTTCCGGCTATACCGCCAAGGTGGCCGGTACCGAGATTGGCGTGACCGAGCCTGAGGCGACCTTCAGCACCTGCTTCGGCGCGCCCTTCATGCCGCGCCATCCCAGCGTCTACGGCAATCTGCTCAAGGAGCGGATCGGCCGGGGCAGCGTGCAATGCTGGCTGGTCAACACCGGCTGGACCGGCGGCAAATATGGTGCGGGCAGCCGCATGCCGATCAAGGCCACTCGCGCGCTGCTCAATGCTGCGCTTGATGGCAGCCTGAACGATGCGGAATTCCGGGTGGACCCCAACTTCGGCTTCGAAGTCCCGGTCAGCGTGGATGGTGTCGACAGCCGGATCCTCGATCCGCGCACGACCTGGGCGGACAAGGCAGAATTCGATGCCACCGCGGAGAAGCTGGTGCGCCTGTTCAACGATAATTTCGCGCAATTTGCAGATCACGTCGATCAGGGCGTGCGAGACGCGGCACCACGAGTGGCGGTCGCCGCCTGATTACTGCCAGGGTTTGGAGAGGAGGGCCCCGTTTCCGATTGGGAGCGGGGCCTTATTTGTGTCACGAGTTGCCACTATGACTCATTTCTTTCAGCAAGGAGCCAGCGCAATGAGCCTGTTTGACGGAATCCTGAAGAACATTGCCGGTGCGCCCGACGATGTGCGCAATCTTGCCCATGCAGTGGGGATCGAACCGGCCATGGCTGAAAAGGCAATCGCCGCGCTGGGCCATTCGCACCAGATGCAGGGCGATACGGTGGAACTGGCTTCAGCCCGGACCGGGCTAGACACCAGTGTGCTTTCGCAGATTGTCGAGCACATCGGCGGTGAGGGATCGCTGATGGAATTCAGCAACCTGCTAAAGGAGCACCCGCAGTCCAAGGGGCTTCTTGACATGCTTGATCGTGACGGTGACGGCAATCCGCTGGGCGATATTGCCGGAATGGCCAAGGGTCTGTTCCGCAAGCATTGACCGCGCGGCCCACAGCGGCCGCCGCTGCGTCAGATCAACCCTTTATAACGCCTGACATTCTTCGTCACACTCGGGAGCGGCAGGCACAACAACCTCTTCAAGTCTGAACGGCTGCCCTTCCGGCGCATTTTCCAGCGCTGCGATATAAGCTTGCGCCTGACGGGCGATGCCGCCACCATGTGGATTGTTTGCAACCGATGACAGGCTATTGACCGCATTGGCGATCTTGCCTTCCGAAGCCTGCATGTAGCCCACACTCATCCATAAGCCCTGGTCGAACGGAGCGATCTGCGCCGCGCGCTCAAGGGCATGGCGGGCGATTTCGGGAGGCTCGACGCCCCGATCAACAAAGCTGCGGTAGTAATACCACAATGGCAGAGGATGATCGGGTTCGAGGCGATTGAGTTGGGTGAAAGGCGCTACAGCATCAAGGACGGCATCATTCCTGTCCTCTGCATCGCCAGCAAGCTTGAAAAGCGCATAACCCTTCTGGATATAGGCATTCTTGCTTGCCGGATCGATCGCCAGTGCGCGATCAGCTGCGGCGATCGCCGCAGGATAATTGCCAGCGTCATGTTCGGCTTCGGCCAAGGCAGCAAGGACGGCTGCATTCTGCGGGTATTGGTCAGCAATATCGCGGGCCTCGACCACCAGCGCCTCAGCCTCTTCACGCGTTACCCCGCGCTGCGACTGGATTACGATGGGCATGATAGCAGCTTCACCCGCTGACAGCGTGCTCACCGTTACCGGACTGGGACTGATCAGGTCTGGACCGACGCGGTAAGAGTACATGCTTCGCGACTTGAGATAGCGGTTGATCTCCTTGTCCAGAATCGCGAGGTCGCCAAACGCCTGCCGGGCTGCTTCAAGCGAAGGTATGCCCTGCGCGACCTTGAACCAATAGTCGGAAAGCTGACCCTTCCTCTCTTCGGAGAAGACCAAATAATGATAGAGCGTCCAACTGCGGCCGTAAAAGGAATCGTGCCTTTTTGATTTTCGCTTCTCATAGAGCCCCTGGTCGAGCAATTCCTCGATCGTGACCTTGTCGGAAAATGCCAGTTCGCCCGCGCGATGCACGGCAGGTCGACCGATCGAGACCGTTCCATCCTTCATGAATTGTGCCGAAGCGAAGAACTCTGCTGCGCCTTCGCTCAACCACCGCGGCATTGCGAATCTCGATGTCGAAATCAGATAGTGATGCGCGTACTCGTGGAGGAGGACCGTCGCGGAAAAATCGAGTTCGCCGCCTTTCATCCGGATATCGGGAATGAATGCGCGCGAACCTCCCGCACGCGGCACATAAAAGCCTGCGATGAACTTGTTATTGCCGCCTGCCAGCGCTTTCAGATCGCGGATACTGCCGACTGCAAAGATCGTTACCCTGTTCGAAGGACTTGGTTTTTCAGCCTTTCTTTGAATTACATATGCGATTGCTTCATGATAGCTTTCCAGCATCTCGGCAAAGCGCCTGATGTCCTTCTCACTATCATCTGCGTACACGACGAAATGGTCGCTGGATGCCATATGCCAGTCCGCCCGTGAGGGCGCTGCCCAAACAAATGTTGTGAACAGCACTGCAATCCAAGCGAGCCTGGTCAGCATAATTTGCGCCCCCGTTATTCTAACCAAGTAATGGTATTACTTGCGATACTATACGTATCTTGCTTTGCTTGGCTAGCCCTGCAATCGCTGACAGTCTTTCTTGGCCAGGGCCGCTAAGCTTGGCCCTTTGTCCCCGCGATATAACGCTCGACATTCTTCGCCATCACGCTGAGCGGTGAATTGCCGCCCAGGATCACCGCGTCGTTGAAAGCCTTGAGATCGTAGGCATCGCCCAATTCGCGTTGGGCAATCGCGCGTTGGCGGACGATTTCGGTGTGGCCGATCTTGTAACCGCAAGCCTGGCCCGGCCAACTGCAATAGCGATCGACTTCGCTGGCCACTTCATCGGGTTTCGAACCGTTGCGCTCGACGAAGAACTGGCGTCCCTGTTCACGGGTCCAGCGTTTGTGATGCAGCCCCGTATCGACCACCAGGCGGCATGCGCGAAACGCCAGCGATTGCAGATAGCCCAGCCGTCCGACCTGGAAATCATCATATGCGCCCAGTTCGTCTGCCAGTTGTTCGCCGTAAAGCGCCCAGCCTTCGCTGAATGCGCTGAAGGCGAGGATTGAGCGGATGAGGGGCAGGCGGTTCGAGAATTCGCCTTCCCATACATGGCCCGGGATGGTTTCGTGGAAAGTGAGATCGGCCAGGTCATATTTGCGGTGCAAATCGGTAGTGTGGAGGTTGATCCACATCCGGCCCGGGATGCTGCCGTCCTTGCTGCCTGCACCGCCATAGGCGCCCGGCGCGCCGGGTTCCTCGGCCAGTGGCAAACGGCGCACCTCCAGTTTGGGATCGACCAGCGTATTGAAGGCGCGCGGCATTTGCGCCCTGATCCAGTCGATTCGTTCATGGATGAAATCCATGATCTGCTTGCGGCCCGGATCGCCCGGCGCAAATTTGTAACGCGGGTCCTGGCTAAGCGCCTGCATCCGTTCACCCACAGTGCCGGTGGCATAACCGATATCCCTAAGGATCGGGTCCATCCGCCCGTGCAGCTCTTCCAGCTCGTCAAGCCCCTGTTGGTGGATTTCGTCGGGCGAGAGGTCGGTGGTGGTCGCGGCCTTGATTGCCCAGGCATACCATTCATCGCCCCTGGGTTGGGCCCACATGCCAGCCTCGCTCTTCGCCGCGGCCCGCTGTGCTTTCAACTCTTCAAGCTGGCGCTCGAGCGCCGGAACTATCCCCGTGGCCAGCGCCTTTGCGACCGCTTCCTGCGCAAGGGCAGTATCCAGCTCTTCGGCGCGGCTGAGCGGGCCGGTATAGCCTTCCGCAGCATTGGCAATGCTCTGCTCCATCTGGGCGATCGCCCTGTCGAGCAGGAAATCGGGCGGCACCACGCCCAATGCGCGTGCCTGGGTGATGCGTTCCAGCTCGCCTTCGAGTTGCGCCGGAAAAGCTTCGACGCGCCCGACATAGGCGTCAACATCGCTTGCTTCGCGCAAGGGCTGCGTGGAATCGAGGAAGCGCGGCATGTCGAGATATGCGCCGACATTCTGGATCACCGCATATGGCGCATTGCGCCAGCTTCCCACTGCCACGACGCCATAGGGCTGGGCAAAGCCAGCCAGCGCATTGGCATAAGCGGTTTCGACCACTTCGAAGCTGGTCAGCTGGTCGGGCGTCATGCCCTCGCGCGGGTAGTCCCGGACTGCGGCCAGATCGGCCTCAAGCGCGGCTGCATAATTTGCCAGCCCATCGGGAGAAACATCGCTCAACCGGCTGCGCAGTGCGGCATGTTCACCTGTGTCCACGCCCAGGCCGGTGGCGCGTTCGGGCTCATGCGCAAGCAGATTGTAAGCCACCTTGTCCAGCATGGCATCGGGTGCCAGTTCGGGCGTTGGTGCCATCCGGCAGGCGGGAAGCATGGCGATGAGTGAAGCGCCGCCAAAGCCCTTGAGCGCGTTGCGGCGAGTGAGCGAAAAATCGTGATGAGTCATGCCGCTGGTGTTAATGTCAGCTGAAATCAAGTCAATTGCAGGGTTGTGATGCGGAGCATTGACGATGCAACCGAATGGGCGACCGGCGCCGCAAATGGAGGCAAGACATGAATTTGGTGCTATCGATCGTGATGCTGGCGGCGGGCGCGCTGATCGTGGGCGCATTCATACTCTGGCGGCGCGGCGTGCCGAAGAAGCAGCCGCTGTTGATGCTGCTGCTTGCCGTGATCGCCATTGCCAACGTGCTGATCTGGACGCTGCCCGATGCAAGCGGCGATACGCCGCTGGGCCGGGTGGCTGGCGAAACGGGCGAGTAACGCTGCGCCCCGCCAGCCGTTCGATCAATCGGGCAGGATCCAGCGGATCGAGCTGTTGTAGCTACCCGCAACGGGTTTGCCTGCGGCGTCGGTTGCGGGAGTGAAGCGCGCGCGCGTGGAAATCAGTTTGCAGGTTGCCTCATCAAGCACGCTGTGCCCGCTTGAGCTGGTGATGCGGCAGGCGCTTACCCGCCCGCCGGACGAGATGCTGAGTTCAAACCGCGCGGTGCCGGTCAGCTCGCGGTTGATCCAGCTTGTGCGGTAATCATCGGTTGTCACCCATGTGCCGGGCGCACCCAGCGGCGCAGCGGGCACGGGCTTCATTGCCGACAGGCCGCCCGCTTCCAGATCGACCGGCGGCAGGACTAAGCGGGATAACATGTCGCCTGGCGGCGGAAGGGTGATCGTGCTGTCGAGCCTGACCTCCGTCATCGATACATCGACCGGCGGCCTGGGAGTGACCACCTGCGATGTTGCCCGGGCTGCGGCGGGGGCCTGTTCAGCCGGATCCGGCGGCGGAGGCGGCAGGGTGATGTCAATGCCGATCAGCGGACCATCAGGCTCGGGCCGGGCGATCTCGTTCACGGCCAACCCGGTGATCAGCAAAGCGCCGAGCGCGCCGGGGATGATCAGCGCGCCTGCCAGGCCGGCACCGCGCTGTTTCAGGGGCATGGGATCTGCGAATGCCATATGCGGCTCCTCTCTCCAGTCGGGCCGCCCGGGGCTTTATTGCCTTTGTCCGGTCCGAAATGCGGCACCGAGAAAGGCATGTTACAACATTACATAATCTAGAGCAAGCTGTTGCGTTCACACTTGTGCAGGCTCGACATGGCAACCAGCCATGCAAGTCACTGCATTATCGCAATATCCGGGAGGTGCGCAGGGCCAGCGATGTCGGCCCCCGCGCTAGGGTCAGGACCCATTAAACACATGGCCGTGGCTTGGATGAGAATTGTTCAGGACACGGAGCGAGCGAAGAGGAATAGTGGTACTATTTATCAAGCGAGTGACAAAGGCCCGGGCAATTCTGGCCAAGCCCTGCGGGTGGCCGTTTGCGGGCGAACTGCTGCGTCAGCCACCTCAAAGGGAGAAACACTCCCTTTCTCAGCGCCTACCTTGCATTTCATCCCGCAAACGAGCCACCTTAGTTTACCCTGAGCGGCTTGCCTGCCAGCCAGCCGAAGGGGCTCATGCGGTTAATGAGTCCTGACCCCAGTTCACTTGATCGGGCAATCGGGATTAAGGCGGAAATCGAGATAATTGTCGACCGACGCCATCAGATCTTCCATTTCGTTTTCGAAGAAATGGTTGGCACGCGGGATTTCCTCGTGATGGATGGTGATGTGCTTCTGCGTGCGCAGTTTGTCGACCAGCTTCTGCACGGCGATCGGCTGGACCACCGTATCTGCCGCGCCCTGGATGAAGATGCCCGAAGCGGGGCAGGGGGCCAGGAAGCTGAAATCATACATGTTGGCGGGCGGGGCGACCGAAATAAATCCGCGTACCTCGGGGCGGCGCATCAGCAATTGCATGCCGATCAGCGCGCCAAAGCTGTAGCCGGCGACCCATGTGGTTTGCGCTTCGGGATGGATCGACTGGACCCAATCGAGCGCAGAGGCGGCATCGGACAGCTCGCCAATGCCGTTGTCGAAGCTGCCCTGGCTGCGGCCAACGCCGCGAAAATTGAAGCGCAAGGTGGCAAAGCCCCGATCGGCAAAGGTCCTGTACATGCGCTGCACGATGCGGTCATTCATCGTGCCGCCCCCTTCAGGATGGGGATGCAGGATCATCGCCACGGGCGCGCGCGGGCGCGGGGGCGGAGAGAAACGACCTTCGAGGCGGCCCTCGGGGCCGGGAAAAATGACTGACGGCATCGCGTAACCTGTTGATGGGCGCTGCCGGAACTGGCGCGCCGCGCTTGCAGGCCTATATAATGATCGTTCGAAAATTCGCAATTGCGATAACCATTGCCGAGGCTGCACTATTCCGCCGCGTATCTATCTCGACCATGCCGCCACCAGCCCGCTGCGGCCCGAAGCGAAAGAGGCGCTGGATGAAGGCTGTGCCATCTGGGCCAATCCGTCGAGCCCGCATGCCGAAGGGCGCAGGGCACGCGCTGCGCTGGAGGATGCGCGCGCGCGGATCAAGTCGGCGCTGGGGTGGCAAGGCGAGCTGATCTTCACCAGCGGCGCGAGCGAGGCGCTGGGAATCGCGCTTCACCAGGCTCAGGCCGGCGCGCGGCTGGTCAGCGCGGTGGAGCACGATGCGGTATTGCAGGCGGTGCCCGATGGCGAACGGCTTCCGGTGCGCCCCGACGGCGCGCTCGACCTTGAGAGCCTGCGCGAAGCGGTCCAGCGCGAGCGCCCGCTGGTGGCGGTGCAACAGCTCAACTCGGAAACCGGCAACCGGCAGGATCTGGCGCAAATCGCCGGTATTGTGCGCGGCGCGGGCGGGTTGCTGCTGGCGGACTGCGCACAGGGCGCGGGCAAATTCGCGCTGCCCGAATGCGACATGGCGGTGATCTCGGCGCACAAGTTCGGCGGGCCGATCGGGATCGGCGCGCTGCTGGTGAGGGACTATGCCATGCTTCGGCCCACCGGGGGGCACGAGCGTGGGTACAGGCGCGGGACAGAGAACCTGCCCGGCGCGCTGGGCATGGCGGCGGCGCTGGAGGCGGCGCGCGAGCCCTATATCGCCCCCGCTGTGCTCGAACCGCTCGAAAGCCTTGCCGGTGCGGTGCGCAATTCAGGCGGGGCCTGGCTCTCCGACAGGCTGGCCGACCCTACGCCCTATATCCGTGCCATCGCCATGCCCAATATGTCGGCCAGCGCGCAGGTGATGCGCTTTGACATGGCGGGGATTTCAGTGTCGCAAGGCAGCGCCTGTTCCAGCGGCACGATGAAAACAAGCCATGTGCTCAAGGCTATGGGCATGGATGACGAACTGGCGGCGCGGGTGATCCGCGTCAGCCTGGGTTGGAACACCACGCGCGTAGAAGTGGAATGCTTCTGCGAGGCGTGGCTAGAGCTGGCGAAATCATGATCTACCTCGACTACCAGGCCACTACCCCGCTCGCGCCCGAAGCGCGCGATGCCATGCTGCGCTGGCTTGACGGAGCAGACGGCATGGGCTTCGGCAATCCGCACTCGCCGCACCGGATGGGGCGGCAGGCCAAGGCCGCAGTCGAGCTCGCCCGCGAGCGGGTGGCGGCCCTGCTGCCGCCGGGCGGGCAGGTGATCTTCACCGGCAATGCCTGCGAGGCGCTCAACCTCGCCATGCGCGGCTCGGCGGGCATCCGCAAGCCGGGCATCGCCTTTTCGGCGATCGAGCACGCGGCGGTCTATGAAACAGCCGAAGTGATCGGCAATGCCACCCGGCTTGCGGTCGATGCGAACGGCGTCACCAATCCCGCTGACGCCCTGCCCGAAGATACCGGGCTGGTCGCGGTGATGGCGGTCAATAACGAGATCGGCACGATCCAGCCGGTGCGCGGATGGCTGGAGCGGGCGCGCGCAGCTGGCGCGCTGATGCTGTGCGACGCGGTGCAGGGCGCGGGCAAGCAGGTGCTGCCCGATTGCGACATGATCGCGATCAGCGCGCACAAGATTCACGGGCCCAAGGGGATCGGCGCACTGTGGCTGCGTGACGGGATCGCGCTCGATCCGCAGGTGACGGGCGGGCTGCAGGAGGGGATCCGCTCGGGCACGCTCAGCCCGGCGCTGTGCGCGGGATTTGGCGCGGCGGCGCAGCTGGCTGCGGAGCGAATGGAAGAGGACGCGGCGCATGTCGAGGCATTGTGGCGGCGCGCGCGCGAAATATTGGGCGAATGGACGCTCAACGGCAGCGCCAATGCGCGCTGGCACGGAAATCTCAATGTCCGCAAGGATGGCGTCGACGTTGCGCGGCTGATGAGCGATTGCCGCGATGTGATGTTCAGCGCAGGATCGGCCTGCGCCAGCGGATCGGGCAAGCCCAGCCATGTGCTGAAGGCGATCGGGCTTTCGGAGGCTGAGGCAAAAAGCTCGATCCGGCTCGGCTTCGGGCGCTATACTACGCTGGAAGAGGTCGAGCGCGGGGCCATGGCGCTTGACAAGGCCGCGAAGGAGCAATGGGCGTGAGCATCAAGGTGCGCTTTTCCGACACGCAGGGCAATGTCACCGAGGGCGCAGGCGAGCCGGGCCAGTCGCTGCTCGAACTGGGCCAGGCGCTGGGCCTGCCGCTGGAGGGGACCTGCGAAGGCCAAATGGCCTGTTCCACCTGCCATGTGATCGTCGATGCCGAATGGTTCGATCGTCTGCCCGCAGCGAGCGAGGAAGAGGAAGACATGCTCGATTTCGCCGCCGGGGTGCGCCGCACCAGCCGCCTTTCGTGCCAGATCGACCTGACCGAAAAACTCGATGGGCTATCCGTGACCGTCCCATCCGAAGCGCATGACATGCGGCGGATGTGAGAGCATTGCCGGGGCGTCAGCTGACGCTGCATTTGCGGACGCATAATAACAGAGCACGAAATCCGAAAGGCAGACGAAAAGCCACTTGACCCCGCGCTCTTGATTCGATATTTCGATATTTATCGAATAATAGGATTGTATGATGCACGCCGACCAAGTGATTCGCGCCCTGTCTGCCCTGGCACAGGAACACCGCCTCGCTGCCTTCCGCCTGCTGGTGCAGGCCGGGGAGCAAGGCGTTGCCGCTGGCGTGCTTGCCGAAAAGCTCGATGTTCCGCCTTCCTCTATGAGCTTCCACTTGGCACAGCTCTCCAATGCGGGGCTGGTTACGCAGCGGCGCGAGAGCCGCTCGATCATCTATTCGGCAGACTATGCCGCGATGAACGGCCTGATGGGCTACCTCACTGAAAACTGCTGCGGCGGTGTGTCTTGTTCCGAGGATGCCGCCTGCCTTCCTTCCCAGACAAGAAAGAGCGCCTGATGAAACGTTTCCATGTGCATGTCGGCGTGACCGACATCGAAAAGTCGATCGACTTCTATTCAAGCCTGTTCGGGGCCGAGCCTTCTGTGGTGAAGGGCGACTACGCCAAGTGGATGCTCGACGATCCCCGGATCAACTTCGCGATCTCGATGCGCGAGGATGCGGCGAAAGGAATCGAGCACGTCGGTTTGCAGGTCGACGACAGGGCCGAACTTGAAGAGGTCTATGGCCGTCTCAAGGCTGCCGACAGTCCTGTGCTGGAGGAAGGCGCAACGACCTGCTGCTATGCGCAGTCGGAAAAGAGCTGGATCGCCGATCCCGATGGTGTCGTGTGGGAAGCCTTCCTGACCGAGGGCGAAAGTACGACCTATGGCGGCAGCCCTGATCTGAACCAGTTGGCGTCCGCGAGCGCCGCAAACAGTGCATGCTGTGCACCGCAACTGGCACCCGCCAAGATTTCCTGCTGCTGAGGCTTCCCGTGTCGGATCAACCGCTGAACGTGCTGTTCCTGTGCACGGGAAACTCCGCACGCTCGATTCTGGGCGAAGCCATTCTGGGCCATGACGGCGCTGGACGCTTCAAGGCCTATAGTGCCGGGAGCAATCCGACCGGCACAGTCAATCGATGGGCGATACACACGCTCAACACGCTGGGCTATCCGGCAGAAGGCTATCGCTCCAAGAGCTGGAGCGAATTCGCCGACGGACCGGAATTCGACCTGATATTCACCGTTTGCGACAGCGCGGCGGCTGAAGCGTGCCCGGTCTGGCCCGGTCGCCCGACATCGGCCCATTGGGGCATTCCCGATCCGGCTGCGGTCGAGGGCAGCGATGCCGAGAAGGCAGCGGCCTTTCTCGACGCTTTCCGGATGCTCAAGCGGCGCATCGACCTGATGCTGGCCCTCCCGATTGCCAGTCTTGAACAGATCGCGCTGCGCGAAAAGCTCCAATCAGTCGGTCAAGAGGCGGACAAGCAGTGACCGCTGCCACTGCTGAAATCGACGCCCGCGCGGCGGGGCTGGGCCTGTTCGAGAAATGGCTGTCCGTCTGGGTTGGTGCAGCGATCCTGGCGGGAATCGCGCTGGGTAATCTCGCGCCCGGGATATTCGCATCGCTCGCTGCAATCGAGTATGCTTCGGTCAATCTCGTTGTGGCGGTGCTGATCTGGGCGATGATCTTCCCGATGATGGTCGCGGTCGATTTTGGAGCTGTGCGCCGGGTCGGCGACAAGCCCAAGGGCCTCATCATCACGCTGGTGGTCAACTGGCTTATCAAGCCCTTCACCATGGCGGCGTTCGGCGTGCTGTTCTTCGAGGTCGTTTTTGCCGATCTGATCGCGCCCGCCGATGCGCAGCAATATATCGCAGGGCTGATCCTGCTGGGCGCTGCTCCCTGCACGGCCATGGTGTTCGTCTGGTCACAACTGACCAAGGGCGATCCGGCCTACACGCTGGTTCAAGTGGCAGCCAACGATCTCATCATGATCGTTGCCTTTGTGCCGATTGTCGCTTTGCTGCTTGGCGTCACTGACATCTCCGTCCCGTGGGAGACATTGCTGCTTTCTGTCGGTCTCTATGTCGTAGCGCCGCTGGCTGTGGGGGCTTTTGTGCGCCATCGCTTGCTCGCAGGCCATAATGGTGACGAGGGTGCGGTGTCTGACTTCACTACCCGGCTGAAGCCGCTTTCCATAATCGGATTGCTGATGACGGTGGTGCTGCTTTTCGGATTTCAGGCCGGAACTATCGTTTCGCGGCCCCTGCTCATCGCGCTGATAGCTGTTCCGATTGTTATCCAAAGCTACGGTATTTTCTTTATTGCCTATGGGGCGGCAAAGGCGTGGAAAGTGCCCCATGCTGTTGCGGCTCCTTGCGCGCTCATCGGCACATCAAACTTCTTCGAGCTGGCCGTTGCGGTGGCCATCGGTCTGTTTGGACTGGGTAGCGGTGCTGCACTTGCGACCGTTGTAGGCGTATTGGTCGAGGTTCCGGTCATGCTGTCCCTCGTCGCAATTGCAAACCGAACCAGGGGCGGCTTTTCGGGGCAGATCGTGCTGACCGAGGGATTGGACGGGCAATCAGTATCGGTCCCTGCGGAAGCGCATGACATGCGGCGGATGTGAGAGCGTCCGCCAACAACCCGGTTGCGGACATGCTGTTTTGCCGCGTTAGTCCTGATCATTGATCTCATTCAGAATTGCGTGACCCAACTCCCCGACCGATGTATAATCCATCAGTCGACGGAATCGTTGTCGTCGTAGGTCGCATGGGCTCGGGGGGAGTGTTCGATGACGGCTGCTTATGATTTCGTGATCGTCGGTGCAGGTTCGGCCGGCGCAGCGCTTGCTGCGCGCCTCAGCGAGGACCCCAAGATCACGGTCGCTTTGCTCGAGGCCGGCGGAAAGCCCCCCGAACGCGAGGCGATACCAGCCGCCTGCGCTTCGCTGCAGCTTGATCCGGAATGCGACTGGATGTTTCAGGGAGAGTCCGGGAAGGCGGGGAGAGGCTTGCGCGATCACATGATCCCGGTTCCGCGAGGAAAGATGCTCGGCGGGTCCTCGGGCATGAACTACATGGTCTTTGTGCGCGGGCACCCCGGCGATTTCGATCATTGGGCAGAACTTGGCGCCACAGGCTGGAGCTTTTCTGACATCCAGCATTGTTTCGAACGGTTGGAGGAAGTTCGTCCATCAAATGAAGCTGCCATAGACGCGGAAGGGCGCGGCAAATCTGGCCCGGTCGGCGTGGGTATTCGTTCACCAGTGATACCTTGTGCCCGGCAATTCGTCACAGCAGCGACCAGGACGGGTATGCCTGAAGGCGATTACAACGGCACCGGTCGATTCCAGCTAGGAGGTGTTTCGTCGCTCGTTCAGACCAACACGCGCAACGGTCAGCGATCAAGCACCTATCATGCCTATCTTGAAAACGCTGCAGAGAACCGCCCGAACCTGACAATCATTACGAACGTGCAGGCAAACCGCCTTATCCTGAGGGACGAAGGCGGTGAACTGGTCGCAGGCGGTGTCGAATATCGCGATGCGGACGGAATGATCAGGCAGATATCCGCGAACCGGGAAACGATCCTGTCGGCAGGAGCCGTAGGGTCTCCGCATTTGCTTATGCTGTCAGGCATTGGCCCGCGACGCGAACTGGAGGAGGCTGGCGTCGTGTGCCGACTCGATCAACCGCACGTGGGCAAGCATCTGAAGGATCATTTTCTTGCCGGAATGCTCTTTCCTGCCCCCGGGATCGGGCTTGCTCCTGCCGAAATAGGCGTAGCGATCGGACCCGATGCCCTGCGTGGGCCCGGCGGCCCCTTACCGGCTGATCCGGCGGAAGACGACACACTCAGCGCCGACCTGAAGGAACTGAAGGCCGAGGCTGAACGGCAGCTTGCGGAATTGAAGGCAACCGGCAGCAGCCTGGCCGCGTCGAGCACTTATGACGGGTTGTGCTTCTTTTCGACCGGCCTGGGGGACGATTTCACCCATGATGGCCAGATCGGCTTTCTGACTTCCGGGAACATCGCCGATTTCTATCGCAACCAGATCAACGCGGATGTCACGATGATGTTCGAAGATCCCGAGGCGGTGCTTTCTCCGGAATCAGAGAATGTGATCATTCTGCCCAGCAACTGCGTGCCGCACAGTGAAGGGGAAATCATTCTCCAGTCGGGCGATCCGTCCGTGCCGCCGAAGATCGACTTCAATTACTTCGCCGATCCGCATGACCTGAAAGTGATGGTCGCACTGATGCGGAAATCGCTTGAGATCGCCAAAAACTGGCCGGAAGGCGGCCTTGGCGAATGGATGATTCCCCCGGAAATCGCCAGAAAGCATGGCCATGTGCCGGGCGAAGAGCCAAGCGATGCCTTGCTTGAAAGCTTCGCGCTATACTTCGGCAACACGATCTATCACCTTTCCTGCACTTGCCGGATGGGCGATGTGGTCGACGAACGACTTCGTGTGAAGGGTGTGCGGAACCTGCGCATCGCCGATGCCAGCATCATGCCGGAAATACCCAGCGGCAACATCAACGCGCCGTGTATCATGATTGGCGAGCGCGCCTCTGACTTGATCAGGGAAGACCACTATATGCCGGCCTAAATACCGCAGAAGGCCTGAAGGGAGTATCGGGTGGGTCCACTCCCCACCCAGATCCCGACATTCCGCCCATTCCTGTGGAAACGCCTCTCCCCTCAGCCCCCGCGCATTGCTAAGCGCGTGAGCGATGGCTGACATTACCGAAATCCCCGATTCCGATCCGTTTGACGCGATTGTCGATGCCCCGTTCGATTCTGCGCTGGAGCAGCGCTATCTCGTCTATGCGCTTTCCACCATTACCGCGCGCTCGCTGCCCGATCTGCGCGATGGGCTGAAACCGGTCCACCGCCGGTTGCTATGGGCGATGCGGCAGTTGAAGCTTGATCCCAACAGTGCCTTCAAGAAATCGGCCCGCGTGGTGGGTGACGTGATCGGCAAATACCACCCGCACGGCGATGCCAGCGTTTATGACGCAATGGTGCGGCTGGCGCAGGATTTTGCGCTGCGTTATCCGCTGGTCGAGGGGCAGGGCAATTTCGGCAATATCGACGGCGATAATGCCGCCGCCTATCGCTACACAGAGGCGCGGCTGACCAGGACGGCGCTGCTGCTGATGCAAGGCCTTGATGAAGGCACGGTCGACTTCATCCCGACCTATAATGGCGAAGAGCAGGAGCCGGAGATTTTCCCCGGCCTGTTCCCCAATCTGCTGGCAAACGGTGCCAGCGGGATCGCGGTAGGCATGGCGACCAATATCCCCAGCCACAATGTCGCCGAAATCATCGATGCCACGCTCGAGCTGATCGACAATCCGCATGTCGAGCATGCGCGGCTGATGGAGCTGTTCCATGGGCCGGATTTCGCCACCGGCGGGCAGGTGATCGACAGCAGGCAGGCGATCGCCGATGCCTATGAAACCGGGCGCGGATCGTTCCGTGTGCGCGGCGTGTTCCACGCGGCGGAGGCGGACAAGAAGGAAGATCGCGAGGCGGGGATCGAGCGGCTGGGCGGCGGGCAATGGCAGCTGGTCATTTCCGAAATCCCCTATCAGGTGCCGAAGGGCAAGCTGATCGAGCAGATCGCGCAGGCGATTGCCGACAAGAAGCTGCCGATCCTTGAGGATGTGCGCGACGAATCCGACACGCAGATCCGCATCGTGCTGGTACCGCGCAGCCGCAATGTCGATCCCGAGCTGCTGAAGGAATCGGTCTTCAAGCTGACCGACCTCGAGACACGCTTTGGGCTCAATCTCAACGTGCTTGATGCTCAACCGGGCCTGGGCCGCACGCCGATGGTGATGGGGCTGAAGGAATTGCTCGAACACTGGGTGCGCAGCCAGATCGACATTCTCCAGCGCCGCAGCCAGCACCGGCTTGACCAGATCGCGCGGCGGCTGGAGCTGGTCGAAGGCTATATCATCGCTTTCCTCAACCTTGACCGGGTGATCGAGATCATCCGTTACGAGGATGATCCCAAGGCCGAGCTGATGAAGGAATTCGGCCTCACCGATCGCCAGGCCGAAGCGATCCTCAACATGCGCCTCAGGAGCCTGCGCAAGCTCGAGGAAATGCAGCTGCGGCAGGAGAAGGACGATCTGCTGGCGGAAAAGGACGAGCTCGACAAGCTGCTCGAAAGCCCTGCGCGCCAGCGCACCCGGCTCAAGCGTGATCTCAATGCGCTGCGCAAGGAATATGGCGAGGATACCGTGCTGGGCAAGCGCCGCACGCGGATCGAAGAGGCCGAACCCGCAGTCGAATTCAGCATGGACGCGATGATCGAAAAGGAACCGGTAACGGTGATCCTGTCGCAAAAGGGCTGGATCCGCGCCGCCAAGGGGCATGTCCCGCTGGATCAGGAATTCAAGTACAAGGAAGGCGACGATCTGGCCTTCATCGCCCATGCGCAAACCACCGACAAGATCCTGATTGCGGCGGAGAACGGCCGCTTCTATACGCTGGGGGCCGACAAGCTGCCCGGCGCGCGCGGTTTTGGCGAGCCGGTGCAGTCGATGGTCGATCTTGAGGCTGATACCGGCATCGCAGGCATGCTGGTTCACCGCCCCAAGGGGCGCCTGCTGCTGGCATCAACCATTGGCAAGGGCTTCGTTGCGGAAGAGGCGGAACTGCTCGCGGAAACGCGCAAGGGCCGCCAGGTCGTCAACCTCAAGGGCGATGCACGGCTCAACGTCGTGCGCACGATCGAAGATGCGCATGACCATGTTGCCTGTGTCGGCGACAACCGCAAGCTGGTGGTGTTCAACCTTGAGGAAGTGCCGCTGCTCGCGCGCGGGCAAGGCGTCACGCTGCAGCGTTATCGCGACGGCGGGCTATCGGATGCAACCACATTTGTGCTGGCCGAAGGGCTCAGCTGGCAGATGGGCGGCAAGGGTGACCGCACCCGCACCGAAAGCGAGATTTGGCAGTGGAAGGTGGCGCGCGGGGCCGCCGGGCGCATGCCGCCGCAGGGCTTTCCCAAAGACAACCGCTTTGGTTGATCGGGCAAAAAAGGGCCGGCAGGATCACCTCCGGCCGGCCCTTTGATTGGGTAGCGTGTGGTGGCTTCAGCCGCCCGCCGCTTCGAGTGCAGCCATGATGTCCGCATAATTGGCGAGCGCGAACAGTCCACCTTCTGGGTTCGCCGCGAGAAGTTTGACCGGCAGCGTAACGAGCGTTTCGTCTTCGCCCTTGATGATCACGTTTTCGCCGGCGATCTTGTCAACCATGCCGAGCGATTGCGCATCGACGGTGATAACGGGGGCGCCCACAACCAGTGCGGCCTGGAGCGCGGCAGCCGCTTCTGCTTCGGCCTTGGCCTTCGCTTCAGCGGCGGCCAGCTTGGCCTGCGCATCGGCAGCCTTGAGTTGTTCATAAACGGCGTCGTGTGTGGTGTTGAGCGTTGGGCCGTTCTCACCCTCACCAAAAACGCTCAGCGGCAGAGGGGCTTTGAATTCGCCAACTGCGAGCACGGCATTGGTGCCATCATTGCTTTCGATGGTGCCGATGGGCTTCCCGTCATTGCCATAGACGGTTGCACCCACATCCTGTGCGTGCGCTGCAATCGGGGTCGCCACGAGGGCGGTGGCCAGGATGGCGAGCTTGGCAAATTTCATAAATTCTCTCCGTTCAAATCGATTCTTGCAGTGCCGCGTACCGGAATCACGCGCAGCGCCGACGACCATGTTCAATTATAGTGGAAGACTGGCAAAGGCCGGTTTCCCAAGGTTGCAACCACACAAGGGGCTGCGATGGGTCAGCCCTATAGCCAGATAAAAGGCGCCAGTGCAACCGCGCCTTGCTACATTAAGTGCGCCTGCCTGAAGCTGCGATTAAGGCAGGCCGGGTTCTGTGCCCAACTCCTGATCGAGCAATTTCAGCACTCTTTCGCGCGGGGGAAAGCCTTCCTCGATCCAGTATCGTTCCACTTTACGAAGGATCGCGGCAACGCGCGGGCCGGCAGCAATCCCGCGGGCCACAATCTCACCGCCCTTTAATGGAAATTGCGGGACTTTCCAATCCCTTAGGCCCCTTGCATCGCCGCCCTGCAACAGCACACGATCGGCCGCAATGGCCGGGCTTTCGCGATAGGCAAGGGCCTGCTGATCAGTGAGGTCCGAAGCCTTGCGCGCGGCCACCGCTGCCAGATGCCCGCGCTGCGCGCGCGACAGCCGCAAACGCGCCGATACAGCCTCGGCAATTTCGGTGAGTGGAGGCAAAAGAGCGGCCATCCGACGCAGTGGATCGGGCGCGAATCCCTGTTCCTGCTCGGCCGCGATCACTTTTTGGAGGATGTCGAGATGCTGTGGGGATGCTTCCGGCAGAACCACCTGCAACACGCCCAATTGCCGCATCCGCGCAATCGTGGGGTGTGGATCGGGCAGGGCGAGCAGCGCGGTAAGCTCTGCTGCAATCCTTTCGCGGCTGAGGCCCTTTAGCGTCGAAGCGAGCTGGGCGCAGGCCTGTTCAGCCGATTCATCCAGTTCCGCCCCGAAGCGCGCCTGAAAACGGAAATAGCGCAGGATGCGCAGATGGTCTTCCTGGATCCTGTCGCGCGCATCGCCGATGAAGCGCACCCGCCGCCGGGCAAGATCGTCCATTCCGCCGAAATAGTCCGAAATCTCCAGCGTTTCAGGATGGGCATAGAGCGCGTTGATGGTGAAATCGCGCCGTGCGGCATCCTCTTCCCACCTTTCGGCGAAGGCAATAGTCGCCCGGCGGCCATCGGTTGAAACGTCGCGGCGCAGCGTAGTGATCTCTACCGGTCCGCCTTTCAGGATCGCGGTGACGGTGCCATGCTCGATCCCCGTTGGTACCGTGCGGATACCGGCTTCTTTGCATCGCCGCACAACTTCGTCTGGCAGCAACAGTGTGGCGCAATCAACATCGTTCACTTCCACGCCCAGCAGGCTGTCGCGAATCGCGCCGCCCACCCAGCGGATGTTGTCAGCGCCCAGCGCCGCGACAAGCCCTGTCAGGCTTTCGCGCCGGGTCCATGCTGCATCGGCAAGCTCAGCGAACATCGGCGAATTCCTCCGGCGCAATCCGGCGCGCGAGATTGGCGATGATCGCTGCGGTCACGCCCCAGATACGAAACCCCTGGTAATCAAGCTCGAGATAACGCCGCATGTGCCCGCGCCAGAAAACTTCATGCGTGGTCCAGTGCTTGCGTTCGAGCAGCAGCTTGAGCGGGGCCTCGAACCAGGCCTCGACCTCGGCCGGGTTGGGCACAAGATCAAGATCGGGCGGTACCACGCCCAATACCGGCGTGACATCGAAGCCGGTGCCAGTTTTGTACCGATCGGTGGTGCCGATTACGCGCACGGCCTTGCGGTCCATAGCGAGCTCTTCCTCGGCTTCGCGCAGCGCAGCGCCCACGGCATCCTCGCCCGGATCGATCTTGCCGCCGGGAAAGGCGACTTGTCCCGGATGGTCGCGCATATTGTGTGGGCGCTGGGTCAGGATCACTCCGGGTTCAGGCTTGTCGGTGACCGCGATCAGCACTGCCGCATCGGCAGCACGGCCCGCCAGCGCGAAGCGCTCGTCGCTGAGCAGATCGGGGATTTCGCGGCGATGGCCGCGTTCATAGAGGTGCGAGAGCTGGTCGAACAGGGCGCTCATCGACAGGCCGACCTCATTGCGGCAGCAGCGAGAAACGAGCGCCCAGGCTGGCAACGCTCCAGTCATCGCCTTCCTCGAGCGCGATCTCTGCCAGCTGCTGGTAGGTGCTGCGGTTGAGCCGCGCTTCACAGCCGCGCCGCACCTTAAGATAGAGTGCCGGGGTTTCAGGATTGCCGCGCGCGACCAATGCGTTCTGAGGGCCTGCGATCACCAGTTCGTCAGTATTGAGCCGGAAGGCGAGCCCTTCGCCGCGCCGCGCCACGTCTACTGCGATAAAGGGCGCGTCCTCGACCTCGATCGCGGCTTTCTCGAACGGAGTGACCAGCCAGTACTGCCCCGCTTCGTCGCGCATGAGTAGCCCGGCAAAGGCGCGCACCATGGCTTCGCGGCGGATCGGATCACCCTGATGATACCATGTGCCGTCAGCCGCGATCCGCATGTGGCTTTGCGTGGCCTGCTGCGGATCCCAGCTCTCCACCGGCGGCAGTTTGCGCAGGGCGACCTGCTCGGCCACTTCGGCAAGCGAGAGTTCGGCAAGATTGGGCGGGGGCTGGTACGGCATAACTGGCGGGCTGAATGCCAGAAGCTAGGCGGCTAGCCAAGGCCCCAGCATGCCTTCAGGAGGAAGGATCGCAGGATTGCTGCAGCGCGCCAGCAGGCGGCTAGCGTCCCACGGCCCAGGGCAGCGCCATCCGCCGGTGTACCGGGCCGAGAAGTCCCACTGGCCATAATAGGGTTCATCGCCGATCAGGACCTGCGGCAGGCTACCCTCGGGGGCCAGCAAGCCGAGCGTCGCAGCCATCAGCGCCTTGCCATAACCTTCGCCCTGGTGTTCGGGCAGCACCGCCACCGGGCCGACCATCAACATTGGGTGGGGCCGTCCTTCCCGATCAGTCAGCGCCACCGGCCAGGCCTGGATCGTGCCGACCAGCATCTCGTCATCATCAAGCGCGGCAAAGCTAAGCGCTTCGAGCCATTGGGTGCCTTCACGGATGCGATATGCGGTGCGCGCATGCCGGTCAGGACCAAAGGCACGGTCGAGCACCTGCTCGATCATGTCGGCGTCAACATTGGCCAAAGGGATCAGACTTGCCATCGCGCGGCGCGCTTAGGCCGCGCGATGGAGCCTGTCGATGCAAATTATGATGGCGAACGCAAAGCCTATTTGGCCGTCAGCTTGAGCAGGCGCGCATCCGGCCCGTCTTCCAGAACCCACAGTGCGCCATCTGGCCCTTCATCGACCGAACGCAAACGGCCGCCGATGGGATAGCGGGCCGCTTCGGTTGCGGTTTCGCCGTCGAATTCCACCCGCACCAGCGCCTCGCTGCTCAACCCGGCGATCAGAGCGTTGCCCTTCCAGGGGGCGAACATGTTACCGCGATAGATGATCATGTCGCCCGGCGCGATCACCGGGGTCCAGTGGATCGCCGGCTTGGCGAAGCCGTCGTCGGCAGTGTGATCGGGTATATTGTCGCCATTGTAGTGATCGCCATAGGAGCGCGCCGGCCAACCGTAATTGGCGCCGGGCTTGACCAGGCTGAGCTCGTCACCGCCCGCCGGGCCGTGCTCGACTTCCCACAGCCGCCCTTCGGCATCCCAGTCCATGCCCAGGATGTTGCGGTGGCCCCATGACCAGATATCGGCAGTCACGCCGCCCCGATCGGCCAGCGGATTGCCCACCGCCGGAGTGCCGTCGAGATTAAGGCGCACAATTGTGCCGAGCGTATTCGTGGTATCCTGTGCGGGCTCCATCTTCTGCCGATCGCCGCTGGCAACGAACATGTATCGTCCGTCTGGCGAAAACCGGATGCGGTGCGAATAGTGCCCGCGCCCGGTCACCTTGGGGGCCTGGCGCCAGATCACTTCCAGCCCCTCGATGGCGCAGTCGCCGCCGTCCACGCAAGCCAGCGTGCCGCGCCCCACCACCGCGCCGCGTGTGTCGCCAGCTCCGGCCTCGACCCAGCTAAGGTAAATGGTGCGGCTGCCAACGCTGGCTGCCGCTTCGCCTGGCAGGAAGGCCACATCGCCAAAGCCGCCCTGGCCGCCGTAATCGACCTCGGGCGTGCCGCTGACGGCGAATTCGCGGCCCGTCGCCGTGTCGAGCCCGCGCATACCGCCGGCCTTCAGTGTGACGAACAGAATTTCGGTGCCCGGCGCAAAGGCGGCCGCCCATGGCTCGTCATAGGTGCCCACATGCTCGACCGAGAGTTCGGGTTCGGCTGTTTTTGCGCCGGTGTCCACACTTGCGGTGGCGCCGCAACTTGCGAGCAGCAGGCTGGCAGGGAATAGGGCGGTTGGGAACTTTGTGATCATGGACATGCCTTCTGCAATGCGCGAAACACGGATCGGTGCCCGGCCGCTGGTTATCGGCGTGGATGAAGCCGGGCGAGGGCCACTGGCAGGGCCGGTGGTGGCCGCAGCAGTAGCCCTGGGCGTCAATGTTCCACAAAGGATTGACGATTCCAAGAAGCTTTCGGCCCGGCGGCGTGCTGTACTCGACGAACAGATCCGCGCCACCTGCTGTTGGGGGCTGGGCGTGATCGAGCCGCAAGAGATCGACCGGCTCAACATTCTCGTTGCCACCATGCATGCCATGACCCGCGCAGTTGCGGAGCTGGTCAGGCGACTGGGGCGGGAGCCTGACGCGATCCTGATCGACGGCAACATGATCCCGGCTGGGCGCTGTGCCGAGTGGCGCTGGCCGCAGGCGCGCGCAATCGTGGGGGGCGACGCGCTGGAACCGGCCATTTCGGCCGCGTCGATTGTAGCCAAGGAGTGGCGCGACCGGTTGATGTGTGAAGCGGCGCAGGCGCATCCGCACTACGGCTGGGAAAAAAACAAGGGCTATGGAACCGCCGAGCACATGGAGGCGTTGCGCAGCCATGGTCCGACCCCGCTTCACCGCCGCAGCTTTGCGCCCGTCGCGCAATCGGCGCTGTTATAGCACCACGATTGCTTTAAGCGCTGCCACATGATCGAAGCGATTCTCTATGTTCTGGCAGGCCTGGTGGGGCTCACCATCGGCGGCGAGCTGCTTGTGCGGGGCTCGGTGGGCATTGCCCAGTATCTCCGCGTATCGAACCTCGTCACCGGGCTGGTGATCGTAGGCGCGGCAACGTCGATGCCGGAAATGGTCGCCAGCGTGCAGGCCGCGCTGGCGGGATCGCCGGGGATTGCCTGGGGCAATATTGTCGGCTCGAACATCGCCAACACATTGCTGATCCTGGGCGCGACTGCGATGGTGATGCCGATCGTGCTTTCCGGCACCGGGCGGCGCGATGCGGTGGTGGCGCTGCTGGCATCGCTGCTGCTGTGGGGAATCACCGCGCTGCAATGGGGATCGGTATGGATCGGCGCGGCGCTGCTCGCGGCAATCGTGGCCTATGTCTACTGGCGCTACAACCATCCCCACAGCAACGTGGGTGATGACGAGGACGAGCCCGAGCCGCAGCTGCGGCTACCTGCGGCAATCCTGCTGTTCGCGATCGGGCTGGCTTTGCTGGTGGCGGGCGGCCAGGCGCTGGTGTTCGGCGCGATTGATCTTTCCCGGCTGATGGGCGTTTCGGAAACCGTGATCGGGCTTACCGTGGTTGCGGTGGGCACTTCATTGCCCGAACTCGCCGCATCGGTTGCAGCTGCGGTGCGCGGCAAACCGGGCCTTGCGATCGGCAATGTCGTGGGCTCGAACATCTACAACATCCTGCTGATTGGCGGGGCGACCATGGCGATCGCGCCCTTTGCCGTTCCCGCCGATCTGCTTGCTTACGAACTCGTACTGCTGGCGCTCACCGCAGTGGTGTTCCTGGTGATCGTGGCCCGCGCGCGCGAAATCGGGCGGCTGCTGGGCGCGCTGCTGGTGATTTCCTTCATCGCCAATACGGTGTTCATCTTCAGCTGACTTTTCCCGCCGGCATTGAGTCCGCGGCGCAACACCACATCATATCGAGTCCGGTGAATCCGCACAGACTCAACATCTTGTGCGGGACTCTTTTTGTTCCGTCATAGCTAACGCGGTATTAACCATAACCGCCTATCGCTTTGTGCTTGACGCCGAGTCCGCAAGGACTCACCCTGTGGATAAGTCATCAGAGGGGTAGATTACATGGCGGTCGTGGAGACCACGAAAACGCGCGCCGCGCGCGTGCGAACTGCTGTTGCGGAAAGGCCGGATTTGCCACTGGGGCAGATCCTGGACGGCGATTGCGTGGAGGCGATGCGCCGCCTGCCTGACGCCAGTGTAGACTGCGTGTTCGCCGATCCGCCGTACAACCTCCAGCTTGGCGGCGATCTCAACCGCCCCGATGGCAGCGCGGTCGATGCCGTAACTGACCACTGGGACCAGTTTGACAGTTTCAAGGTGTATGACGATTTCACCCGTGCCTGGCTGACCGAGGCGCGGCGGGTGCTGAAGCCCGATGGGTCGCTGTGGGTGATCGGCAGCTATCACAATATCTACCGCGTGGGCGCGATCCTGCAGGATCTTGGCTTCTGGATCCTCAACGACATCGTCTGGCGCAAGACCAACCCCATGCCCAATTTCAAGGGCACCCGCTTCACCAATGCGCATGAAACGCTGCTGTGGGCTTCGATGGGCGAGAAGGCGAAATATCACTTCAACTACCGCGCCATGAAGACGCTCAACGACGAATTGCAGATGCGCAGCGACTGGCTGCTGCCGATCTGTTCGGGCGGCGAACGCCTGAAAGAGGGCGGGCACAAGGTTCACCCCACGCAAAAGCCCGAGGCGCTGCTCTATCGCGTGCTGCTGGCGACGACCGAGAAGGGCGACGTGGTGCTCGATCCCTTCTTCGGCACCGGCACCACCGGGGCTGTGGCCAAGCGGCTGGGGCGGCAATGGATCGGCTGCGAGCGCGAGAATGTTTACCGCGACGCCGCACTCAAACGCATCGCAAAGGAATTGCCGCTCGATGAAAGCGCGCTCGTAACCATGCAGAGCGCCAAGAGCGCGCCGCGCGTGGCCTTTGGCGCGCTGGTCGAAAACGGTTATCTCAAGCCGGGTACGCAGGTGTTTGACAAGCAGCGCAAATGGATCGCGACCGTGCGGGCCGATGGCTCGCTGGCTTACGAAAAGCAGACCGGTTCAATCCACGGGCTGGGCAAGGATTTGCAGGGCGCACCCAGCTGCAATGGCTGGACCTTCTGGCACTATGAGGTCGATGGAGACGTGAAGCCGATCGACGCCGCGCGGCAGCTCTACCTGCTGGCGACGGAGGATTGAGGGCAATCCGGCTATCATCAGATAATGGGTGGGGCGCGGACATCCGAATATTCGTCATTCCCGCGGAAGCGGGAATCCACTAGCAAGTCACTGATGCACCGCGAGTTCCAGCCGACCGTTTATTTGCTTGCCTCTGACTACAATGGCACGCTGTATCTCGGCGTCACATCGGACATGCTCCAGCGCATCGCGCAACATCGTGATGGAACCTTCCAGGGATTCTCGAACCGATATGGAGTGCGCATGCTCGTCTGGTTTGAACAGCATTCGACTATGGAACAGGCGATCCTGCGTGAGAAGCGGATTAAGAAGTGGCGCCGCGCGTGGAAGACCGAATTGATCGACGCGGGCAATCTGAAATGGCGCGATCTAGCCGAGGATTTCGGGTTCGAGCCGCTGCATTGAAATGGATTCCCGCGTTCGCGGGAATGACGAGTTGTGGGTGGCAAGGCGACAATCAATTCTGACTATATGTCTCAGTGCCTTTCGGCACCTTGCGATAGAAGAATGGCTGCTTGGCCCCCTGCTCGATGCAGGCGATGATGTCGTCGTCGGAAGGGTGCCAACCCTTGTTTCCTCTCCAGATCGCGTTCTCCTCAGAAGGCATCATTACTGCCATCGTGTGGCTCGTTTTTTCGATCCAAGCCAAGCCAGGGCTACAAAGCACCAGCGCATCGATTAGGTGTTCTCGAGTGTCATTTCGCCCGTTATCGGGGACAACCTTCATGTATCCCGTTGGATCATCACCCGCTCCAAAATGAAGCGGAAACTCCAGCGAAGCACTTTGTGCGGCCACGATCAGGGGCGGCTGCTCCTCAAGGTGATCAACTTGATCTTTTCCTGCTTGACCACAGGAGGAGATAAGGATCGCTAAAGTGAAAAGCTACCACTTTGTCATTCCTGATTTTTGCAGGCTCAACGAACGTCCGCAAGTGGGCCGTTAGCGGACAACCGAAAATTCGGCAGTCCCGCGAAAACCGGAATCCAGCGCCGCCAAGTGCCACCTCCGCTCAGCCTGAGCTTGTCGAAGGCCACGCGCCGACTTTCGCCTCAAAAACCCTCAACCTTTGGCACTGCGAGACAATTGCGAGATCAGCGCCCAGTCTCTCGCGATTGGCGCCTCCTGTCCTACACGCCTTCCTGCCGCTAATCCCCAGCGGATGAACCGCCCTTGCTTCACCCCCGCTCAGCCTTTGCCTATCACCCTGCGGCGAAGGGGATTTTATCCTTTATAACCGTGTTCCATGTGTTCCATCTATTCAGTTCCGGGGTGGGTTTGCTGAACAATGAATGACAAGATCTATATCCGCCCGATTACCTTTGCGTCCGGCCCGCAGGCGACCGAAGGCAATGCGGTGCGCATTGCCGGGGGCATGGTCTATGCCCGCGAATTTGCGGTCATCCTGCGCCGCGGCGGCGCGGCGCTGGAGCGGAGGCTCGCCAATCCCGCAACCATGCCGGAAGTGCTCGATCGCCTGCCTGCCAGTGTGGCCGAGGATGCGCGGGCGCAATGGGGCAACCTTGCGCTGGTACATCCCCCGCTCGAATGCGGTTCGCGCATGGTGCGGCTCGACCAGCCGCAGGTGATGGGCATCCTCAACGTCACGCCTGACAGTTTTTCCGATGGCGGCGAGTTCCTCGACAAGCCGGAAGTGGGCCGGGCATTTGCCAGCGCCATGCTGGAGGCGGGCGCCGCGATCATCGACATCGGCGGCGAAAGCACCCGGCCAGGCGCAGCCGCCACATGGGAGGGCGACGAGAAGGACCGCGTGCTGCCCGCAATCGATTATTGTGCCGCGATGGGCGCCGCGATCAGCGTAGACACCCGCCGCGCGGGCGTGCTCGAGGCCGCGCTTGAGGCCGGGGCACATATCGCCAATGACGTTTCCGCCTTGCGGCACGATCCGCGCAGCCTGCCGCTGGCGGCGGGCAGCGGCTGCCCCGTTGTGCTGATGCACGCGCCGGGCGAGAATGATGATCTGCACGCCAATGCCGACTACGCCAATGTTGTTTTCGACGTGTTCGACTGGCTGAGGGAGCGGCGCGATGCAGCCGTGGCTGCGGGCATCTCGCGCGCGAAGATCATCCTCGATCCGGGCATCGGCTTCGGCAAATCGCTGGCTGACAATCTGGCGCTGATGAATGCGCTGCCCATGTTCCATGCGCTGGGCCAGCCCCTGCTGCTGGGCGCCAGCCGCAAGCGGATGATCGGGGCGCTATCGAATGAGGCGACGGCGGACCAGCGACTGGGTGGCAGTATCGCGCTTGCGGTGGCGGGGATGAACGCGGGGGTGCAGCTTCTGCGCGTCCACGATGTCGCGGAAACCGTGCAGGCGCGAAATGTGTGGCGCGGCCTGCGCGATGCCGCGCTCACCGATTTCGGCGAACTGCCGGAGGATTAGCCCGGCGAAGCGGCGGAGCCTGCCAGCAGGCCGCCGTCGAGCGTCAACTCGCTGCCGGTCATATAGGCGCTTTCGTCGCTGGCGAGAAAGACGCACAGCGCCGCGACTTCCTCGATCGTGCCGAAGCGCTTCAATGGGGTGTCGGCCACCAGCGCCGCCATCTTCTCTTCGCGGTCAGGTCCGTCGCCCAGCATCGGCTCCCACATCGGGGTGAGGATCGCGGCGGGGTGAAGTGAATTGCAGCGGATCGCCCAGCCGTGCTGCGCGGCATAGAGCGCAACCGACTTGGAATGGTTGCGGATCGCCGCCTTGCTGGCGGCATAGGCGGCAGCGCCGGGGATACCGACCAAGCCAGAGCGTGAGGACATGTTGATGATCGAACCCGTGCCTTTGGTCTTCATTGCCCGCAGCGCATATCGGCAGCCCAGGAAGGTGCCATCGGTGTTGACCGAATGCACCGCGTGCCAGTTTTCCAGAGTGCAATTCTCCGGATCGTGCGGGCCGGGCGAGCTTTCGAAACCGGTGACCCCGGCATTGTTGACCATGACGTCGATCGCCGGATGCGCTTTGGCCAAAAGGTCCCAATGCGCTTCGCTACGCACGTCCAGCTCAGCGAATTGGCAACCGATCGAATCTGCCGCCGCCTTGCCTGTCTCGACATTGATATCGGTGAGGACAACCTTTGCGCCTTCGCGCTGGAACGCTTCGCAGATGCCGCGCCCAATCCCGCGCGCACCGCCGGTTATCACACAGATCTTGCCTTCGAGCTTGCCCATCTGTTCCTCCGTCGCGGCCGCTCTAGCGGCGTGCGGAAGCAAATCTAGGCTTGGTCAGGCGGCGTTGTCGATGCCCAGATCGGCGAGCTTGCGGTAGAGTGTCGAGCGACCGATGCCGAGCCGCCGCGCTACCTCGGTCATGCGGCCGCGATAGTGCCCGATTGCAAGGCGAATGACATCGGCTTCGATCTCTTCGAGCGGGCGCAGATTGCCATCTTCGGTGTAAAGCAGCACGCCCGCACCGTCATGGATCGAACTGTCGCTGTCCTGTGGCTGCTCGCCCAGCAGTTCGCTCAGCTGCGGAAAGCTATCGGCGGTCAGCGCTTCACCGTCGCAGAACACCGCAGCGCGGAACAGCACAGCCTGGAGCTGGCGGACATTGCCCGGCCAGTCATAGGCCTTGAGCAGCATAAGGGCGCTGTCGGTGATCGAAAGATGCCTGAGGCCGGGCTGGTCGCCGATGCGGGCAAGGAAATGGCGCGTCAGCGCGGGAATGTCGCCCGCGCGTTCGCGCAGGGGTGGCAGCTGGATGGTCGTGTGCGAAAGCAGATCGAGCAATGCGGCATTGAACTTGCCGGCCTCGGCAAGCTTCGCCAGCGGCAAGTTCCCCGCGCTCAGCAGGCGCACATCGACGCGGAAACCATGGCTCGCGCCAAGCGGGCGCACGATCCCGGTCTTCAGAATCTCGAGCAGCTTTTCCTGCAGGTGTTCAGACAGCCGATCGACCTCGTCGAGCGCCAGGGTGCCGCCATCGCATTGCTGCAGGGCACCGATCTGGCGGTCAAAAGCCCCGGCAAAGGCACCTGGCTCATGCCCCAACAGCACCGATTCGATCGAATTGGAGGGCACGCCGGCCAAATTGATGATCCGCAACGGAGCTTTTGCCCGCGGGCTTGCCGCATGCATCGCGCGCAGCAGCATATCCTTGCCGGTGCCGTTTTCGCCTTCGATCAGTACATGGCCATGGCCGCGTGCAGCCTTGGCCGCCTGTGCCAGCGCGGTACGGAACCTGGGTTCATTTCCGACCATGGCATCGAAATCGAGTTTGGCCGGAATCTTTTCGGTCAGGGGCTGCAGTTCATCTTGCGACTTGTCGCCTTCGGTCGATGCGCGCAGCGCCTCCAGAAAGCGATCGGGCGCGACCGGCTTGATCAGGTAATCCGTTGCACCGGCCCGCATCGCTTCGACCGCCAGCAGCGGCGAGGCGCTGGTAGTCAACATCAGGATCGGCAGCGCAGGGCGGCGGCGCTTCAGTTCCTCGATCAGGTTGCAGGCGTCATCACCCGGCACCCACTGGTCAAGGACGATCGCGGACAGCTGCATCCCGTCGCGCGTGCCGAGCATGGCAATCGCGGTGTCCGGATCGCCAGCGATGACCGTGCGCCACCCTTCGCGCGCGGCAAGCGCACTGATCAACCGGCATTGCGCCGGTTCGTCATCTATCAGCATCAGCACGCGCTGCTCGCTGCTTGCCATGGTCAAAACCGTCCCGCTGTGAAACAGAAGCGAACAATAACCGAGGCGGGTAAAGACCCTATTAAGGGTGACTGGTACTTTTCGGGTCCCTTGTGATCGCTCGATTTGCGCGATAGAGGATCTGCCACTCTCAATTTTTACGCAGGGGACGCGTTAATGGCATCGCATGACATGAAATCGGCCAAGAAGACCTATGGCGGCTTCATTACATTGCTCAAATGGGCCGTTCCGGTGATCGCGGTGATCACACTGGTTATTCTCACGCTGATTGCCGATTGATCCGTTGCGGATAGCGGTTCTCAAGGAACGCGCCGCAGGCGAGCGGCGCGTGGCGTTGACGCCTGAAACGGTGAAGAAATTCGCCGCTCTGGGGTCAGAGGTGGCAGTCGAATCTGGGGCCGGCGAATCCGCCGCGATTGCCGATTCCGCCTATGTCGAGGCCGGTGCAAGTGTCGGCTCGGTGGCGGACACGGTCAAGGGCGCGGACATCATATTGGGCATTCAGGCCCCCGATCCGATCCTGCTGGCTGGCGCAAAGCCCGGTGCATGGGTGGCGGCGACTTTCGATCCCTTCGGCCAGAAAGATCGGGTCGAAGCCTATGCCAAGGCCGGATTCGAAGCGCTGGCGATGGAATTCATGCCGCGCATCACCCGCGCGCAGAGCATGGACGTTCTTTCAAGCCAGTCCAACCTCGCCGGTTACAAGGCGGTGATTGCGGCGGCGGACAATTATGGCCGCGCCTTCCCGATGATGATGACAGCCGCAGGCACGGTGCAGGCTGCGCGCGTGTTCGTGATGGGCGTGGGCGTGGCCGGCCTTCAGGCGATTGCCACCGCGAAGCGGCTGGGTGCGCAGGTTTCCGCCACTGACGTGCGCTCCGCCACCAAGGAACAGATCCAGTCATTGGGTGCCAAGCCGATCTTCGTTGAAGAAGTCGCAGGGATCGAAGGCGAGGGCGCGGGCGGCTATGCTACGGAAATGTCCGAAGAATACCAGAAGGCGCAGGCCGAACTGGTTTCCAGCCATATCGCCAAGCAGGATATCGTCATCACGACTGCCTTGATTCCGGGGCGTGCTGCACCGCGGCTTATTACCGACGCTCAGATCGCGACGATGAAGCCGGGCAGCGTGATCTTCGATCTGGCAGTGGCGCAAGGCGGCAATGTCGAAGGCTCGAAGCCAGATGAGCTGGTGGTGCGTCATGGCGTGACGATCATGGGCTATTCGAACACGCCCGCACATCTGGCGACAGATGCCAGCGCGCTGTTCGCGCGCAATCACTACAATTTCCTCTCCGCCTTTTGGGACAAGGACCAGGGCCGTCCGGTGCTTGATGAGGAAATCGGCAATGCCGTTCGGCTGACTCAGGGCGGCGAAGTGGTGAGCGAGAGGCTGAAGGGGTGAGGGCCGATGGCGAATTGCCTCCCCGGAACGGGGAGGGGGACCGTGCGAAGCGCGGTGGAGGGGATTCGCGGTTCGTTGCTCGTCCCGAAGTGGGTCGTGCCAGGGAACTGCGAAAGAACCCGTCCGTTCCGGAGCGGATGCTGTGGGAGCGCCTGCGGCTGCGACCGGGCGGGCTGAAATTTCGCCGCCAGCATCCGATCGGGCCATACGTTGCTGATTTCTGCTGCCTGTCCGAAAGGCTCGTCGTCGAGGTTGATGGCAGTATCCACGATAGATTGGATCGCGCCAAATTCGACGAACGGCGGATCGCATTCATCAAGGAAAACGGGTTCAGGGTTTTGCGGGTCGCCGCACGGCGGGTGCTTACCGATGCCGACGCAACGGCAGAAGCTATTGTTGCGCGGGCGGCGAGTCCCCTCCACCAGCCTTCGGCTGGTCCCCCTCCCCGTGCCGGGGAGGCAAATTAATGGACTTCATCTCAATCCTTTCGATCTTCGTGCTGGCATGTTTTGTCGGCTATTACGTCGTGTGGTCGGTCACGCCTGCGCTGCATACGCCGCTGATGGCAGTGACCAATGCGATTTCGAGCGTGATCATCGTCGGCGCGCTGATCGCCAGCGCTGAAGCAGGCAGCGTGGTTGCCAAATGGCTGGGGCTTGCCGCTGTGGCGATGGCCAGCGTCAATATCTTCGGCGGCTTTGCGGTGACGGCGCGAATGCTGGCGATGTACAAGAAGAAGGAGAAGAAGTGATGTTCTCCTTCCTTGCAAGCGGGGCCGCACACGGCCCGGTGAACCCGTGGGTCGCCGTGGCCTATCTCGTGGCGGGCGTATTCTTCATCCTCGCCTTGCGCGGGCTTTCAAGCCCCGCCACCAGCCGCACGGGCAATCGCTTCGGCATGGCAGGCATGCTGATCGCGGTGGCAACCACGCTGATTACCCACGACATTGCCAATATCGCCGAGATCGGGATTGCCATTTTTCTGGGCGGAATCGTGGGATTCACCATCGCCCGCCGCATCGCGATGACACAGATGCCCGAGTTGGTCGCCGCGTTCCACTCGCTGGTCGGCCTCGCCGCTGTTTTGGTGGGCTGGGCGGCCTATCTCAATCCCGGCGCCTTCGGCCTGCTGCTGCCACAAGGCGGCATTGCCCCGGTCAGCAAGATCGAGATGGGCCTCGGCATCGCCATCGGCGCGATCACCTTCTCCGGCTCGGTAATTGCTTTTGCCAAGCTGGCAGGCAAGATGAGCGGTGCGCCGATCCTGCTTCCCATGCGGCATGTTATCAACCTGGGCACGCTGGCCGCGATCATCATATTGACCGTGCTGTTCGCGATGGCTGGGCCGGACGAAACGTTGCCGCTGATCGTGGCAATGACGGTGCTCGCCTTTGCCATCGGCTTCCTGCTGATCATCCCCATCGGCGGGGCAGACATGCCGGTCGTTGTCAGCATGCTCAACTCCTATTCCGGCTGGGCGGCGGCGGCGATGGGCTTCACGCTGGGCAATACGGCAATGATCATCACCGGGGCGCTGGTAGGCTCCTCGGGCGCGATCCTCAGCTACATCATGTGCCGGGCGATGAACCGCAGTTTTATCTCGGTTATCGCGGGCGGATTCGGCACCGACAGCGGCGCTGCAGCAAGCGGTGAGGCGCGTGAACAGCGCCCCTACAAGCAGGGCAGCGCGGCGGACGCGGCCTTCATGCTCGAACAGGCGGAAAAGGTCATCATCATCCCCGGCTATGGCATGGCGGTGGCGCAGGCGCAGCACGCGCTGAGGGAAATGGCCGATCTTCTGGAGGAAAAGGGCGTCGAGGTAAAATATGCCATCCATCCGGTGGCCGGGCGCATGCCAGGGCACATGAACGTGCTGCTGGCCGAAGCCAGCGTGCCTTACGACAAGGTGTTCGAACTGGAGGACATCAACAGCGAATTCGCGCAGGCAGATGTGGCCTTCATCATTGGCGCGAACGACGTGGTCAATCCGGCCGCCAAGACGGACAAGAGCAGCCCCATCTACGGTATGCCCGTGTTCGATGTCGACAAGGCCAAGCAGGTCTTCTTCATCAAGCGCAGCATGGGCGGGGTGGGCTATGCCGGCGTGGACAATGACGTGTTCTACATGGACCAGACCATGATGCTGCTGGCCGATGCCAAGAAAATGGTCGAGGAAATCGTGAAAGCGCTGGATTAGCGCCCTTGCAATTCGCCTCCCTTGCGGCACTATATGTTGCAGGGGAGAGCTTAAGATGATCCGAATTTCATTTGCTGCGGCGCTGTTGGCAAGCGCGACACCGGTTTTGGCAGAAGTCCATACGGTTGCCCCCGGCGAAGGCGCGCAGGAACGCTTGCAGGAAGCGTTGATCCTGGCCGCGCCGGGTGACGAGATCGAACTTGAAGCCGGGCGGTTCGAACTGACCGACGGGCTCAGCCTCGATGTCGACGGGGTAACGCTGCGCGGTGCGGGGGCTGACGCCACAGTGCTCGATTTCACCGCGCAGAAAGACGCGGGCGAGGGGCTGCTGGTCACGTCCGACAATGTCACCCTGCGCGATTTCGCGGTCGAGAACCCAAAGGGCGACGGGATCAAGTCAAAGGGCGCGGATAATATCGTTTACCAGGGCATCCGCGTCACCTGGACAGGTGGGCCGCTCAGCACCAACGGCGCCTATGGCATTTACCCGGTTGAAAGCACCGGCGTTCTGGTGGCCGAAAGCCAGGTATCGGGCGCATCCGATGCCGGCATCTATGTCGGCCAGAGCCGCGACATCACCGTGCGCCATTCGCTGGTGCAGTATAATGTTGCGGGAATCGAGATCGAGAACAGCCGCAATGCAGTGGTCGAGGAAAACCTCGCCACTCACAACACCGGCGGCATTCTGGTGTTTGACCTGCCCGGCTTGCCGGTGATGGGCGGCGGCGACGTGGTGGTACGCCGCAACCTGGTGACGGAAAACGATGTCGACAATTTTGCCCCTCCCGGCAACATCGTGGGCGGGGTGAAGCGCGGCACAGGCATTCTGGTCATGGCCAACGAGAACGTGCTGGTCGATGAGAATGTCCTGCAGAAGAACGACACGTCGCAGATCATGGTCGTCGCCTATACGCTGCCGTTCGACGACGAGCGCTACAACCCATTTCCGCGCAATGTGGTGATCGGCAACAATATCTATGAAGAGGGTGGCCAAAGGCCCGATCTCGATGGAGCAGAAGCCTTGCTTGCGGCATTTGGCGGAGCGCTGCCGCCGGTACTGTGGGACGGTTTGGCCGAGCCTGGCAGCACCGCGCTGAGCGTGGCAGAGGGCACTGCGGGCTGGTCGCTCAACCTGCCGCGGCAGGGTGCCGACTTGGCCGAAGCGACGCCAGGTCCGCTTGAAGCCCCGGTGGGCGATCCATCATCGCTGCCCGAAGTCACTGGCGCGCCGCAAGAACTGGAAGCGCGGCTGAAGTGAAACGGGGCCTGTTACTACTGGCGGCGGGCGCAGCGGCGCTGGGCGGTGCCATGGCGCAGGCAGAATTGGCCTCGCCCGGAGTATCAGACACGGCAATCCTGCAGGACGGATTGCCCCGCACGCTGTCGGAATACGGTTTCTTCGCCGATGGCGCGGCGCAGTTCCCGGCGCCGGGGGTGGTCCCTTATCGGCTCAACGTGCCGCTTTATTCCGATGGGGCGGAAAAGCTGCGCTTCGCCTATGTGCCGACGAGAAAGCAGGCGCTGTCAGATGGAGACGGACTGCTGCAATTTCCGGTCGGCAGCGCCTTGATCAAGACGTTCGCTTTCGGTGAAGGGAGCGAGCGCCGCCTGATCGAGACCCGCGTGATGTTGCACCGTGCCGATGGCTGGGTGGCCCTGCCTTATCGCTGGAACGAGACGCAGACCGAGGCGACATTGGCGGTAGCGGGGGCACGGCTTGAAGTGACCACGCCTGCGGGCGAGCAGATCAGCTATCGCATTCCCAACAAGAACCAGTGCAAGGAATGCCACGGCCTCAATGGCGAGGTGGTTCCCATTGGTCCCAAGGCGCGCAATTTATCGGCTGACTGGCTGGCTGGCTTCGTCAGCGCCGGGCATCTCGATGCGGTTCCAGCCGGAAGCGACGCCATGCCATTGTGGGAAGCGCGCGCCGCACAGAGCCCAGAAGTGGCCGCGCGCGCCTATCTGGATGTCAATTGCGCGCATTGCCACCAACCGGGGGCGACTGCCTCAAATTCCGGGCTCGATCTGCGCTGGGAGCAGAACGATCCGCATTCCTTCGGGATATTCAAGCGCCCGGTTGCCGCCGGGCGCGGCGCGGGCGGGCATGAATTCTCGATCGTGCCGGGCAGGCCGGATGAATCGATCCTGCTTTACCGGATGGACTCGGTCGAGCCGGGCGTCGCCATGCCTGAACTGGGCAAGTCCACAGTCGACCCCCACGGTGTTGCGATTGTGCGCAAATGGATTGCGGAGATGGAACAATGAAGCGCTTGGCGAAAATCCTGGCCGTGATCGCCGCGATCCTGGTGATCGCCTTCCTCATTTTCCGCGTGCCCGATACCGATCCCGATGAAATGCGCGCCAAATACGGGGCCGCGCCATCGCAGATGGTCGAACTGCCTAACGGGATGAGCGTGCATCTGCGCGACGAGGGGCCGGAAAATGGCAATCCCGGTGCGCCCGCGATCGTGCTGCTGCATGGTTCCAACGCCGATCTCCACACCTGGCAGCCCTGGGTGGAGGCTCTGCGCGGCGAATACCGGGTGATCCGCTATGACCAGCGCGGCCATGGCCTGACCGGCCCGGCGCCTGACGGCACCTATACGCTCGATCGCTTCACTGCTGACCTTGACGCGGTTGCCGATGCCATGGGTCTTGAGCAATTCGTGGTCGCAGGCAATTCGATGGGCGGATGGATTGCTGCGGGCTATGCGATAAAGCACCCCGACCGTCTTGCCGGCCTGGTGCTGGTGGATGCCAGCGGCGCCCCCATCGAGCGCGACGGGCCGCCGCCGCTGGGGTTCCGCATTGCACAGACCCCGGTCATTCGTGACCTGGCGAGACATTTCATGACGCGTTCGATCTTTGAGCGCAGCCTTGCACAATCGGTGTCGAACCAGGCAATCGCGACCGACGCCGAGATTGACCGCTATTGGGAACTCGCGCGCTATCCGGGCAATCCTCATGCGACAATGCAGCGCTTCGCCACACCGCGCCAGGCCTTTTCGGCTAAAGAGATCGGGGCGCTCGATGTGCCCACGCTGGTGATGTGGGGCGAAGAGGATGCCTTGATTCCGCTGGCTGCGGGCAGGTGGTATGGAGAGCACCTGCCCAACAGCAGCTTCATTTCATACAAGAGCATTGGACATATTCCGCAACAGGAAAACGCTGCACAAAGCGTTGACGATCTGCGCTTGTGGCTTGAGCAATTGACCCAATTGACACCCGCCGGCTGATGCTTCTGCCACATCCTGACGTGTATCGGACCGGTTTGGCCGGTGTTGCCCGATTGTTCCCGTTGCCCACGCGCTGGTGGTGACCTAATCGGCCTGCACTCATGACCCGCGCTCCTTACGCCGCAGATCCTGCCCGAACCCGGGGCCGCGAATTTCCGCAAGAGCGCGCCGGTGCGCGCGGCCCGCGCAGCGAGTTTCAGCGCGACCGCGACCGGATCATTCATTCGATGAGTTTTCGCCGCCTGCGCTCGAAAACGCAGGTGTTCATCGCGCCCGAAGGCGACCACTACCGCACCCGGATGACGCACAGCCTGGAAGTGGCGCAGATCGGCCGGGTGATCGCCCGTGCTCTGGGACTTGACGAGGATCTGACCGAGGCACTGTGCCTGGCGCACGACCTGGGCCACCCACCCTTCGGCCATGCGGGAGAGGGGGCGCTGGAAGAGGCGATGGCGCGACATGGCGGGTTTGACCACAACGCGCAGTCGCTGCGCACCATCATGCGGCTGGAGAGCCCATATCCGGGGCATGAAGGATTGAATCTGACATGGGACCTGCTCGAAGGGCTGGCCAAGCACAACGGGCCGGTGATTGCGCCAAATTGGGCGCTTGCCGAGCTTGACGAAGCTTTCCCGCTCGATCTGGGCCAATGGCCATCGCTGGAAGCGCAGGTAGCGGCTGTGGCGGACGATATCGCCTATGACAATCACGACATCGACGATGGCCTTCGTGCCGGTTTCCTGACGCTTGACGATCTGCTCGAGGTCGATTTCCTTGCGCAGCAGTGGCGAGAGGTTGAGCGGCGCCACCCGCATGAGCCACATGACCGCCTTTTGCGCGAACTGGTGCGCGACCAGATCGGGCTGATGGTCAATGATGTAATCACCCACACTCGCGAACAAGTGAAGGACGCAGGCTCAGTCGATGAAGTGCGCGGTGCGGGGCGGCAATTGGGCGGCTTCTCGCCTGGCATGGCAGAGGACGAACGCGGGCTCAAACGCTTCATGTATGACCGGCTCTATTGCCACCCCGAACAGGTCTCTGCAGCCGAACGCGCGCGAGATGTGGTTGCGCGGCTGTTTGCTGCCTACGCACAAGATGCCGGGCTGATGCCCCAGGAGTGGAGGGAGCGCTTGCCCGCAGGCGAACCGGGCCGTTCGCGGATCATCGCCGATTTCATCGCCGGGATGAGCGACCGCTTTGCGATCGAGCGCTGCGCGGCAATCTATGGCGAGCGGCCACGGGGGCTAACCAATGTCTGAGCCATTGCGGATCGCGCTGGTGGGCGCAACCGGGCTGATAGGCAGCCAGGTGATCCGGGCCTGCATGGGCCGCAGTGACGTGCGGCTGGTGGCGGTTGCGCGCCGCGAGGTGAAGCTGCCCAAGGGCGCGCGGATGGAACTGTTCGTGGCCGAGCCGGACAATTGGGGCGAAGTGTTCGGGGCACTGCGCCCGACTGCACTGATCTGCGCCTTGGGCACCACATGGAAAAAGGCTGGCGAAAGCGAGGAGGCTTTCCGCGCGGTGGACCAGAAATTGGTGCTCGATACTGCCCGCGCGGCGCAGGCCGCAGGCGTAGAGCGGCTAGTGGCGGTCAGCTCGGTTGGCGCCGATCCGCTGTCCAGGAACTTCTACCTGCGGGTCAAAGGCGAGGTCGAAGCAGAGCTGTCCAAAGTGGGGTTCAAGCGGCTCGACCTGCTGCGCCCCGGCCTGCTCAAGGGTGAGCGCGGTGGCGATCGGCGGCTGGGGGAGCGGCTGGGGATCATCGCCAGTCCGGTCGTTGACCCCTTCCTTAACGGGAAGTGGCGCAAGTTTCGCTCGATAGACGCGATTGCCGTGGCGCAGGGCGCGATCGGCTTTGCCGGCCGCCGCGCGGGCGGGCGCTTCACGCATGAGAATGACTCGATCCGGCGTTCGGCGCGCGAATGGGTGAAGCTGGGCGGCTAGCCACCTGAAACAACCCGCGCTAAGCCATGTGCCGGGATCATCGCGCAAGCGAAACCCGCGTTCAATGAATGCGGGGGTGTGCCCTGCCATGTGGAGATCGGCAGCGTGCTTGCAGCCTATTGGCGGCGCAGTGCAACGGGAGAAGAAGAATGAGCTGGGACGCGATATTCGGAGCGGCCAACATGATGGCTCTGATCGCCTGGGCGTGCCTGATCCTGCTGCCGCGCTGGCCCGCGCTGCTCAGCGCGATCCTGTATCTCGGAGTAGCGCTGCTGAGCATGCTCTATGCCGGAATATTGCTCTCGCTTCTGGCGGGGTGGGCCGATCCCGGCGGGAGCATGGAGGGCGGCAATTTCAACTCGATCGAGGGTGTCCAGGCGCTGTTTTCGGCCAAGGGCGGCTTGACGCTCGGCTGGGTCCATTACCTCGCCTTCGACCTGTTCGTGGGACTGTGGATCGCACGCGACGCGGATGCCAAGGGCTTCTCGCGAATTGTGCAGGCGCCAATCCTCTTGGCCACTTTTGTGGCCGGGCCGTTGGGGTTGTTCGCCTGGCTGCTGGTCCGCGAGCCGCGCGCGCGTGCAAGCGGCCGCTGGTCATAGACGGGATAACGGGGAACCATGGGTGCTGCATTGCCTTTTGTTGGCATGAGCGGCGTGCAGGCGCCCAAATGAGGCGGAGAGACTATGAACGGGTATCACACTTTCACCACGTTTGACGAAATCCTGGATTTCTGGGCCGGCGAACGGCCTGACGGCCCTGCATTCGAGCAGGACGGCCGGATTACCAGTTTTGCCGAACTTGATCGGCTGACCCGACTGATCATCGGTTTCTACTGGAGCCAGGGCCTGAAACCCGGCGACCGGGTGGCGTGGCTCGGCAAGAATTCCGACCTCTATTTCATGCTTTATCTCGCCGCCGGACGCTGCGGCGTGGTGATGGTGCCGGTCGGTTGGCGGCTCGCCCCCGCTGAAGTTGCCTTTATCCTCCAGGATACGGGTGCGAAACTGGTCTTCACGGGTGACGAACTTGCCGATGCAGCGCGCAAGATCGCGCCGGGTCTGCCCGCAGCACCAACGATCTTTTCCGAAAGCGAGATGCGTGCCTTGCTGCCGCAGCAGGTCGAAGGTGAGTACACGCCTGCGACTGCAAGCGATCCCGTGCTACAGCTCTATACTTCAGGCACGACCGGCAATCCCAAGGGTGCGTTGCTCGCGAGCGGCAATTTGCTGGGCCTGCGCAATCACGCCATCGAAGCCGGGCTTCCGTGGTCGTTCTATGAGCCGGATGACTGCATGCTGGTTGCCATGCCCTGCGCGCATATCGGTGGAACCGGGCTGGTCAATGTTGCCATCGCCAGCGGGATCCGCTCGCTCGTGCAGGCTGAATTCTCGCCGGTTGGTGTGCTCGAAGCGATCGAAAAGGGCGCTTCGCAGATGTTCATCGTGCCCGCCGCGCTGCAGATGGTGGTGCAGCACCCGCAGGCGAAGGAAACCGATTTCAGCCACCTCAAATATCTGATGTATGGCGCTGCGCCGATGCCGCTGGAACTGCTCAAGGAAGCGGTGCGCACGATGCCCAATGCCGGGTTCCTACAGGCCTATGGCATGACCGAGACTTCGGGGACGATCTCGAGCCTGCCGCCGGAGGATCATGTGCTTGAAGGCAATCGGCGAATGCGATCAGCGGGCAAGGCCGTGCCCGGGGTGGAGATCAAGGTGGTCGATGCCGAAGGAAGCGAAGTGCCGCGCGGCGAAATTGGCGAAGTTGCGGTCAGATCCCCGTCGAACATGCTCGGTTATTGGCAATTGCCCGAAGCCACCGCCGAGGCGCTGCGCGATGGCTGGATGCACACGGGCGATGCGGCGGTGATGGATGAGGACGGCTACATCTATATCCAGGACCGGATCAAGGACATGATCATCTCGGGCGGTGAGAATGTCTATCCAGCCGAGGTCGAAAATGCGATTTTTGGCCATCCGGCGATCGCGGAAGTTGCGGTGATCGGCGTGCCAAGCGAGCGCTGGGGGGAAGAGGTCAAGGCCTGCGTCGTCGCCAAACCGGGCCATGAAATCAACGAGGCTGAAATCATCGCTTATGCGCGCGAGCGCGTTGCCGCGTTCAAGGCGCCCAGAAGCGTGGATGTTATCGCGGCAATGCCGCGCAATCCGTCGGGGAAGATCCTGCGGCGTGAACTGCGCAAACCCTATTGGGACGGACAGGAACGGCAGGTCAATTGAGCCCAACTGGAAGTCGTCGGCCCATGAAGAAATTCGCACCTGCAGTCGCTCGCAATCGTGAAGCCTTGGCCACTGTCCTTGCCGGTGAATTGCCGACTGCCGGCCTGGTGCTCGAAATCGCCAGTGGCTCAGGTGAGCACGCGTTCTATTTTGCAGGGCTGTTCCCTCAGCTTGACTGGCAACCAAGCGATCCCGATCCGGATGCACTGGCATCAATCACGGCCTGGCGGGCCGATTTTTCCGGCGAGAACCTGCGTGCTCCGATAGCGTTGGATGCTGCTGCGCCACGTTGGCCGATTGATCGCGCTGATGCGATTCTCTGCGTCAACATGGTGCATATCAGCCCTTGGTCGAGCACGGTCGGGCTGTTTACCGGGGCCGAGCGCAAGCTCGATCGCGGTGCGCCGCTGATCCTCTACGGGCCCTATTTCGAGGAAGGGACCGAACCGGCCCGATCCAACATCGATTTCGACCTCAGCCTGCGAGCGAGGAACGAACAGTGGGGGATCCGCGATCTGGCCCAGATGGACAGGCTGGCTGAAGGCAAGGGCTTCAAACGCATGGCGCGGCACGCAATGCCCGCCAATAATCTTACCTTGGTTTATCGGCGCAACTAGGGGTTTGCCGACGGACTTAGGTTTCTTCGTCGACCGCATCGGCGACCGACTTGAGATCATCGCCAACACCGCGCACAGTGTTGCAGGCGGTGATGGAAACAAGCAATGTGCCCATAAGCACTGCGGCCGTGATCTTGCTTCTCATGTGATGAACCTTCTTGTTGAGCGAGCAGAATTGCGCGAATTCGCGGCTCGGGCAACAAAAAAGGGCCCGCCCTTATGGCGAGCCCCTTTTTTGCGTGCTGCAAGGGATTGAATCACATTTCTTCGTCGACCGCGTCGGCTGCGCTGTTGAGGTCGTCACCAGCGCCGCGCACAGTGTTGCAGGCACCTGCGCTGAGGGTCATCGCGGCCAGGGCCACGGCAATGATTGTCTTGCGGATCATGCTAGATTCCTTTCGTTGTTCTAATACCCTCACTAGCGTCTAAACGCGCAGCGAATGCAAGTGGTTCCTAAGGCCCTGCCGCCAGGTTGCGCGTCGGGCGCGACAATTGGTGTTCACGCCAGGCGATCAGCAATCCTGCGCCGATGATCAGCGGGGCGCCCAGCCAGGTGGTTGCAGGGGGAAGCCGGTCAAACAGCGACCATCCCAGCAGGGTAGCCCAGATCAGTGCCGAATAATCCATCACAATCACACTGGCGACGGTGCCATAACGCAGCGCGCTGGTGAGCAGATACTGGCCCAAAAGACCGCTTATGCCCAGTGCGACAAGGTAGAACCATTGCTCTGCATTCTTGGTCTGCCACACGAAGGGAAGGGAAAGTGCCAGCACCGGCACCGTAAAGAATGCGAAGTAGAACACGATGGTGAGCGAATCCTCGGTTTTGGTGAGGTCGCGAATATAGATCGATATCAGCGCGATCATGAAAGCAGCGCCAAGCGCAATTCCGGCGCCCAGCATCGGAATGTGGCCGTCTCCCGGCTGCGCGATCACCACTATGCCGGCAAACCCCAGCAGCACCGCACCCCAGCGCCAGATACCCACCTTTTCATGCAATATCAGCGCCGAGAGGATCACCGCCCAGATTGCTGCAGTGAAATTGAAGCTGGTTGCTTCAGCCAAAGGCAGCAGCGTGACCGCGCCGAAATTCAGCGTCATACCGATAAGGCCCAATGTGGCGCGCAGGCCGTGCTGGCCCAGGCGCCTTGATTTGAAATTTCCCAGTTTGCCGGTGGCCCAGAACATCAGAAATATCAGCGGTATTGTCGGCAATTGCCGCCAGAACAGGATCTCGGGCAGGGCCAGCCCGCTTTCGCTGGCCAGTTTGACCAGAGCGACCATCAGCGAAAGCATGGCCGCTGCCGCCAGCCTCAGCAACAGCGCGAACAGTGGGCGTTGGGCGGGGGCATTGGCGGTCACGCCGCTGCCTGTAAGGCGGTTTGGCCGATGCGCAAGCCTTGCGGGATTGCCTGATGGTGGAACTTGCCCCATCTGCGCCTGATGCCGGGAGCCGGATTCTTCACTTTTGCCAGCGAAGCGGGGCCGGAGCAGTGTTTGTCGCGCTTGCGCTGCTTGCCTTGCTGGGGGAGCGTATGCGCGTTCGGCGCAAGCGGCTCGACCGGCTCGATCAGGTTGGTTGGGTGCCGTGGACGATGATCTTCATGGCCAGCGCGATTATTGGCGGGGGCCTGCTGGCGCTTTCACTGCCAGCGGCACTGTTCGGTAGCTGACTAGCGCAACTATAAACACGCCTCGAGATATGCCTGGTCAAAGCCGAACTGGCGCGCCTTTTCAAGCGTATAGGGCCGCAGACCGCTGGAACGGAATTCGCCCAGGATCTTGCCGTCATCGGTCTCGTCCAGATATTCGAACTTGAACAGCTCCTGCGTCACGATCACATCGCCTTCCATCCCGATGACTTCGGTGATGTTGGTGGTACGGCGCGAACCGTCGCGCAAGCGTTTCACCTGCACGATCAGATCGACCGATTCGGCGATCTGGCGGCTGATGGCTTCCTTCGGGATCTTGATGTCACCCATCAGGATCATGTTTTCCATGCGGCCCAGGCACTCACGCGGGCTGTTGGCGTGCAGCGTACACATCGAACCGTCGTGGCCGGTGTTCATCGCGGCAAGCAGGTCGAAACATTCCGCGCCGCGAATTTCGCCCAGGATGATCCGGTCAGGCCGCATACGCAGTGCGTTCTTGACCAGATCGCCAATCGTGATTGCGCCCTGGCCTTCAAGGTTCGGCGGGCGCGTTTCGAGGGGTAGCCAGTGCGGCTGTTGCAAGCGCAGTTCGGCCGCGTCCTCGATGGTCAGCACACGCTCGCCCGGATCGATCATCTTCGACAAGGCGTTGAGCATGGTCGTCTTACCCGAACCGGTACCGCCAGAGATCACCACGTTCATCCGGCAGGCACCGGCAATTTTCAGGCAGGTCGCCATCTTCTCGCTCATCGAGCCGAATTCCTTCAGCATGTCGATGGTGATGGGCTTTTCCGAGAATTTGCGAATCGAGATCGCCGTCCCGCGCAATGACAGCGGCGGCACAATTACGTTGACGCGGCTGCCGTCCTTGAGGCGGGCGTCGGCAAGCGGTGTTGTCTGGTCTACGCGGCGCCCGACCTGGTTCACGATGCGCTGAGCGATCTGGAACAGGTGCGATTCGTCGCGGAACTGGATCGGAGCCAGCTGCAATTTGCCCTTCTTTTCAACATAGGTCTGCTGCGGGCCATTGACCATGATATCCGAGATATCGGGATCGTTGAGCAATTCCTCCAGCGGGCCGAAGCCCAGAAGCTCGTCGATCAGCACCTTTTCCAGCGCGAATTGTTCGCGGCGGTTCAGCGTGACCTTCAGCTCGGCTAGCACTTCCATGATGATCGGCCGGAATTCTTCCGACAGCTCTTCCTTCGAAAGCGTGGCAGCCGCTTCCGGGTCAACGCGTTCGAGCAGGCGCGGCAGCACCTGTTCCTTGATCTTGTGGATGCTGGCTTCGAACCCGCCTACGCCCACATCTTCGTGGACCATATTGGCGCGATCGTCGAGGCGGCTCATCGCCTCTTCAGTGGTTGCCGGCCTGGCGTTGCCAGAGGGGGCAGCTGCCGGGACTTGCGTGGCTGATCCACCGGCACCGGGTATCGGGGGAAACTGCGCGCCGCCGCTTTCGCCCAGGGGAGACTTGTCGCCGCCCTTCATAGGGCGTGCCACGCCAAAGGAAGGGCGTGCACCGGGCTTCATTCCCGCAGGTCCGGATTTCTTTCCGAATGCACTCATTCCCTGGTCCCCAAACGGCTAACTTCGCTTACGAGTGCCATCAACGCCGCATAGCGAAGATGTCCTCTCGGAAAGTGGTGAATAATTGGGAAACCTTATTATTTTCCTAAGGCGCAAAGGCCACAGTGGCTGCTGCTGATAAACCGTGTTGCGACTTCGCATGGATGGGCTAGAGCCCGGCTACGGAGCGCCCAATCGTATCAATCTTCAAGCAGAAAGTTCAGCCAATTGAACAACAACCGCACTGGATTGCTGCTCGCGATCTGCGGCTTTGCCATGCTTTCTGTTGGTGATGCGGTGATCAAGACCATGGCTGGACTTTGGCCGGTTCCCGCGGTTGCAGCATTGCGCTTTACCATCGGCGCGGTTGCGCTTGGGATTTTGTTGCTACGGCAAGAGGGGGTGCAGGGTTTCCGTCCGCGCTATCCCTGGCTCCAACTGGCGCGCGGCGGCAGTCTGGCGATTTCTTCGCTTGCCTTCTTCTCCGCCATTTACGTCATGCCGCTGGCAGAAACGATGGCAATTACATTCCTTTCGCCGGTGCTCACAGCTGTGCTGAGCGGCCCATTGCTGGGCGAGCGCGTGCGCCCGGCGGTGTGGCTGGCATCGCTTGCTGCGCTGGCGGGGGTGGTGCTGATCCTGCGGCCCAACCTGGCGGAGCTCGGCTGGCCCGCGCTACTGCCGCTTGTCGCTGCGGTATTCTTTTCACTGATGATCATCACCAACCGCGCCTCGGCAGGGCATGGCAGTCCGCTGGCGATGCAGGCCTATATGGCGATCATTGCCGCGCCGCTGCTGATCGCGGTTGCCATGGGAACGCAATGGCTTGGTATTGAAGGTATGCAGTTCGGCTGGCCCAGCTGGAACATCGTGCTGCGCTGCACCTTTGTGGCATTCACGGCCACATGCGCGCATTGGCTGGTCTATCTCGGCACATCGCGGGCCGGGGCGGCGCAGATCGCGCCTGCATCCTATGTCCAGCTGCTGGTCGCCTCGCTGCTGGGCTGGTGGTTCTTCGGGGATGTACCTGATCTCCTTACAATTGCCGGAGCTTCGATCATCATCGGGGCCGGGCTATTCCTATGGCGAAACAGCGTTCGCGCGCATCCGGGCCAATAAGGCATTTGAAGGCGCGGCCGGGCGCGCTAGAGGCAAGCTTGCATTCAGCCGGGGCGAGCTAGCGCGCCGGTTTCATCTTCTGACCGGTCAAGCGGGGCATCTATGTGTGGAATCATTGGCATTGTTGGACAGGGTACGGTGGCAGACCGGCTGGTCGATGGCCTCAGGCGGATGGAATATCGCGGTTATGACAGCGCGGGGCTGTGCACGATCGACAACGGCACGCTGATCCGCCGCCGCGCGGAAGGCAGGCTCTCCAACCTTCTTGCCGTGCTTGAAGATCAGCCCGCAACCGGCAATGTCGGCATCGCCCACACGCGCTGGGCGACCCACGGTGCCCCCACCGCCAGCAATGCCCATCCGCACGCGACCGAACATGTGGCTATCGTCCACAACGGCATCATCGAGAACTTCAAGGAATTGCGCGATGAATTGCGCGCTGACGGGCGCGAATTCCAGAGCGAGACCGACAGCGAAGTCGTTGCCCATCTGGTCTCTCGGCGGATTGAAGCGGGGGATACGCCTGAAGAGGCGATGCGCGATGTGCTGCCGCGACTGCGCGGCGCGTTTGGCCTGGCGATCATCTTCCGCGACTATCCCGATCTGCTCGTCGGCGCGCGGCTCGGCTCACCGCTGGTGGTGGGCTATGGCACGGGTGAAAACTCGGGCGAGATGTATCTCGGCTCTGACGCGCTTGCGCTTGCCCCTCTGACCCAGCAGATCGCCTATCTCGAAGAGGGCGACTGGACGGTTATCAGCCGCGACGGGGCGCAGATCTTCGATGTCGAGAACAATCCCGTCGAGCGCGAAAGGCGCCATTCGGGGGCTTCTGCGGCGGCGGTTGAGAAGGGCAATTACCGCCACTTCATGCAGAAGGAGATCTTCGAACAGCCAACCGTGGTCGCGCAAACATTGTCATCCTATCTACGCCGGGCCGACAATACGGTTGCGCTGCCGCAATTCGATTTCGATCTTTCGGCGATCAGGCGGCTGACCATCGTCGCCTGCGGCACTTCCTATTACGCTGGCATGGTCGCCAAGTACTGGTTCGAGCATTTTGCGCGTCTGCCGGTCGATATCGATGTGGCGAGCGAGTTTCGCTATCGCGATCCGGTGCTGGAAGAAGGCGGGCTGGCGCTGTTCATTTCGCAGAGCGGCGAAACCGCCGACACGCTTGCCGCGCTGCGCCATTGCCGCCAGGCCGGGCAGACGATCGCGGTGGTGGTGAATGTCCCCACCAGCACCATGGCGCGCGAAGCAGACCTGCTGCTGCCCACCCATGCCGGGCCGGAGATCGGCGTGGCATCGACCAAGGCCTTTACCTGCCAGCTGGCAGTGCTCGCCGCGCTGGCTGCGCATATGGCGGTCAAGAAGGGCCGGATGAGCAGGGAGGAAGAACAGGAGGTGGTCAAACACCTGCTCGAAGCACCGGCCGCGCTTAACGCTGCGCTCGATCATGATGATGATATCGCGGCGATGGCGCATCTGATCGCCCCGGCGCGTGACGTGCTCTATCTGGGCCGTGGCCCGGATTATCCTCTGGCGCTGGAAGGCGCACTAAAACTCAAGGAAATCAGCTATATACATGCCGAGGGCTATGCTTCGGGCGAAATGAAGCACGGTCCCATCGCGCTGATCGACGAAGATGTGCCTGTAATCGTGATCGCGCCGTCCGGGCCACTGTTCGAAAAGACCGTTTCCAACATGGAAGAAGTGCGCGCGCGCGGCGGGCAGATCGTGCTGATTTCCGACGCCAAGGGGCTGGAGCAAGCGGGCGAGGGGTGCATGGCCACGATTGAGATGCCTGAAGTGCACCCGCTGATCGCGCCGCTGGTCTATGCCGTGCCGGTACAATTGCTCGCCTACCACACGGCCTGTGTCAAAGGCACCGATGTCGATCAACCGCGCAACCTGGCCAAATCGGTGACGGTGGAATAGGGGCCGTGCAAGTTTGTAGCTGGAATTCAGCATTTCAGTGTGAAATGACCCATGAGTTTCTGAACTGCTTTACTGCCGCATAACCTTTCAAGGTTAATTGCGGGTGGGTGAGCGAACTTGATACGACCTTTCACAGCACGTCACCGCAACTGACGACTGCCGCCGTTCTGGGCTTGACTGACCCGCACGGCGAGGATTGGTCGCGGCTGCGCGGCATGCAATTCTCCGCGCTGGGCAAGCTCACCCCGATCCGGATGTTCGTCAACTTTGTTCTGGCCGTAATGGCAGTCTGGCTGCTCAGGAACGCGGTCAGCCCGATGTGGCTGGGGGCCTGGTTTGGGGCCATGCTGCTGGTCCAGGCACGCGGCGCGCAGGTCGATCGCAGGCTGGCGGATACAGACCGGCGCCAGGTCAGGTTGGATGATATGCTGCTCCATTCGTCAACACCGCTGCTGGCGGGATTGTTGTGGGCGCTTGCATTGGTTGCCTTCGCGCCGGTTACGCCCGGCTATGGTGGGCTTGCGCTGTGGGCGATGGCGGCATTCCTGGTTATGAGCGCGGTGGTCTTCTACAGTGCTGCGCCTCTCGGCATAGTGGTGTTCACAGCCACGCTGGGCACAGGCGCGCTTGTGGCCCTGTGGCGACAGGAACTGGTCGAACTTTCGCTGTTTGTGGCGGCCTTCATCCTGGTTGCGTTGATTGGCGCGGTGAACGGCGGGCGGACGTTCCTCAAGGCGAGGATCGCCGAGATCAGCATGGCCGAAAAGGATGCGGTTGTCTCTTTGCTCCTGCGCGAGTTCGAAGAGAACGAAGCAGACTGGTTGTGGGAAATTGATCCGGCCCGGCGAATCCGCAGCGTATCTCCGCGCTTTGCCTATGCGCTGTCATGCAAGGCTGCCGATGCCGAAGGAAAACCGCTGCTTGAAATGATCGCCGGCAAGGGCTGGGATGGTGGCCAGTTGCCCCCAAGCCTGCATGACCTGGCCGAAAAACTGCAAAACCGGGAAAATTTCTCAAATGCCATGGTCGAAGTCTCGATCAGGGGCCAGCGCCGCTGCTGGGAACTTTCCGGCACGCCCATACTTGATGAGCGCGGCAAGTTCCTGGGCTTTCGCGGAGTTGGCTCGGACGTTACCGTACAGCGCGAATCCTCGGAAAAGATCGCCTATCTCGCGCGCTTTGACACGCTCACATCGCTGCCCAATCGCTTGCAGCTTACCGAGGCGATTGGCGAGGCAATGCAGTATGCCGAGCACTGGCGCACGCAATGTGCATTCCTGATGATCGATCTTGACCGGTTCAAATCGGTCAATGATTCGCTTGGCCACCAGATCGGTGACCGGCTGCTGGCGCAGGTATCGGCGCGGCTCAAGGCGCTGATCGGCGACAATCAATTGTGCGGCAGGCTGGGTGGCGACGAATTCGCGGTTGTGATCCGCGACGCCACTGACCACCGCTTGATCGATAAGGTCGCGCTGATGGTGATCGAGAGCCTTTCCGAACCCTATGTGGTCGATAACCACACGCTGTTTGTGGGGGCGAGCGTTGGATCGGCAATCGGACCGCGCGACGGGCGTTCGGTGGAAGAACTGATGCGCAATGCCGATTTGGCGCTTTACCGCGCCAAGGATGCCGGGGGCGGGCGCCATTGCCAGTTTGAACCTATCCTGCATGCATCGGCGGAAGAACGGCGCAAGCTGGAGCTTTCGCTGCGCGGTGCACTCGATCGTGACGAACTGATGCTGCAATACCAGCCGGTGGTTGACGCCAAGGACGAGAGCCTCGTGAGCTTCGAGGCGCTGGTGCGCTGGCACAGTCCGGAGCATGGCCTTGTCAGCCCGGCCAAGTTCATTCCCGTGGCGGAAGACACCCGCATGATCCTGCCGATTGGCAAATGGGTGCTGCGCCAGGCATGCCGCGAAGCGCGCAACTGGCCTGAGCATGTAAAGGTAAACGTCAATGTCTCGCCCGAGCAATTGCTCGATACAGACTTTACCAACGATGTGGTCCTGGCGCTTGCTGAAACGGGCCTGCGGCCCGAGCGGCTCGAAATCGAAGTGACTGAAAGTATCTTCCTGCGCGATGCAACCGTGGCGCGTAGTGCGCTCGAACAGGTCATGGCGCTGGGGTGCAGTGTGGCGCTGGATGACTTTGGCACCGGCTATTCCTCGCTCGGTTACCTGCGCAAATTGCGCTTTTCAACGATCAAGGTGGACCGGACCTTTGTGAAGGGCGCCGCGCAGCAAAGTGCGGAAAGCCTTGCGATCATCCGCGCCGTGGTGGCGATGGCGCAAAGTCTGGACATGACGACCACCGCAGAGGGCGTCGAAACGATTGAGGAGGCCGAACTGATCAAGGCGCTGGGATGCGACAAGATTCAGGGCTATTATTATGGGCGGCCAATGTCCGCCGATGATGCGCTGCAACTGTTCCGCGCTCCGGGTGTCAAGCACGCCTGAGCCGCTTCACAATGTCAGATCAGGCCGCAACCAGGCTGCCGACCACGCTTTCGAACAGGCGGCATCCATCATGGCCGCCAAGCGCGTCTTCGATCGCGCGCTCGGGGTGGGGCATCATGCCCAGCACATTGCCCGAGGCATTGAGGATACCGGCAATGTCGCGGCGTGAGCCGTTGCAGGGTTCGGCATAGCGGAAGGCGACCCGGCCTTCGCCTTCGATCCGGTCAAGCGTCGCCTCATCAGCGAAGAAATTGCCGTCATGATGCGCCACCGGGATGCGGATCACCTCACCGGCCTCATAGGCACTGGTGAACAGCGATTGATTGTTTTCCACTGTCAACGGCACGGTGCGGCAGATGAAGTTCTGGCCGGCGTTGCGCATCAGGGCGCCGGGCAGCAAGCCCGCCTCGGTCAGCACCTGGAAGCCGTTGCATACGCCCAGAACCGGCACGCCGCTTTCGGCTGCCTGCACCACCGCGCGCATGATCGGGCTGCGCGCGGCCATCGCGCCGGAACGCAGATAATCGCCATAGGAAAAGCCGCCCGGCAGCGCGATGAAATCGAGCCGCTGGGGCAATTCGGCATCGCCGTGCCACACGCGCAGCGCGGGGACGCCGGAAATCTTTTCGATCGCCACCGCCATGTCACGGTCGCAGTTCGAACCGGGAAAAGTGATGACGGCGGCACGGAAAGCCATCAGGCGGGTTCCCCCTGGCCGGGCTTTTCGATGACGTAATCCTCGATCACCATATTGGCGAGCAGCTTGCGGCACATATCGTCGAGAGCCGCGTCGCTGGTGTCGTCGGCCACATCCATCTCGATCACCCTGCCGATGCGGACATCCTTGACCCCGCCGAAACCGAGCCCTTCGAGGGCGTGATGGACGGCGCGGCCTTGCGGGTCGAGCACACCGGGCTTGAGGCGGACCAGGACACGGACTTTCATGGTTTGCTCCTCGGCAGGCTAACTGCGGCACCGGATTCGTGAACCCCGGGCCACTTTGGCGGTGCCTATAGCGAGATGGAGGCCAAGTGCAATCGGCGCGTCGGGTTTCCCCACGGCGGGGGCTGCCTAATTGCCGCCGTTTTCCTTCGCATCGGTTTGCGGCACCACCAGGAACTCGACGGCATCGGATGGCACCAGATAGGTCTGCGCTGCCACCTGCATATCGCGCGCGGTAAAGCCTTTCAGTATTTCAGGCGCCGCAAAGAAGCGGTCGAGCCTGTCGGCCTCGCTTTGCGCCCGGTCCGCGAAGGTCATCCAGCCGCCCAGCGATTTGAGCATATTGTCATAGCTTTCGAGCAGCGGCTGGCGCGCTCGGTTGACTATATCTTCGTCAAGCTCGCCATCTTGCAGCCCTTCCAGCATTTCGCCGATTGCCTGGCGCGCCGGGTCGAGCTGGGCATTGTCGATCGCGACGTTGAGACTGAAAGTGCCGTAGCCGCGCCAAACGCGCGACATCGAGCTGCTGGCAGACGGCGAATAGGCCTGGCCCAGCTCTTCGCGCAATTGTTCCTGCAGGCGAATCTGGACCACGCGTCCGAGCAGGTTCAGCCGCAGCGCTTCGGCAAGGTCGCTATCATCGTTTGTGGGCCAGACCATACTTATCAACGCCTGGTCAGGCTCGCCGCTATGCGTGATCGTGTGTGTGCCGCGTTGCGCAGTAAACGGCCTGGTGCGGGCTGTCTCGCGCGGTTCGAACTCGGCTTCACGTTCGGGCAGCGCACCAAGAGTCCTGGCCACAGCATCGATCGCGGCCTGTTCGTCGAAATCCCCAACCAGCGCCAGTTCGATTGCACCATTGGTCAGGCGATCTCCGATATCGGCAGCAAGCCTGGCAAAGGTGCGGCTTTCATAGGCTTCGCGTGGTTGCAACGAAAAGCGCGGATCACCTTCAGACAGGATCGCCCCCATGCGATTGCCCAGCGCCTGCGCCGGCGTGGCATCAAGGCTGGCAAAGAATTGTGCGATGCCGCGGCGATAGCGTTCTTCGCCTTCGCTGCGATAGCCCGGATCGCTGAGGGTGGCGGCGAGCAATTGCAGCTGCAATTCGAGATCGCGCGGGGTGGTTCCGCCGCTCATCCGGAATGCATCGGCCAATGAGTCGATCGAAAAACGCACGCTGCGCCCGGCAAGGATGCTCACCAGCTCATCCTGGCTGTGTGCCCCAAGGCCGCCCGCCGCGAGCGAAGAGATCATGGCAGTCTTGAGCGGATCATCTGCCGAATTGAGCAGGCTGCCGCCATCAAGCGTGAGGCGATAGCTGATGCGGTCTTCGCGGATATCGGTTTGCTTGAGGTTCAGCCGCACGCCATTGGCGAAGCGAATCAGGCGGAATCCGAAGCGTTCGTCGCTTGTGTCGGAAACGATCGTGCCGGGCTGGCCGAAATCCTGATAGGCGAATTTGGCCTGATCGCGCCATTCGGGCGCGCTTAGCTGCGCCAGCGCCGCTTCGTTCCATGCTTCGCGCAGGGCATGGCTGCCGCCTTCAGGTGCCGATCGGCCCTGATAACGGATCAGCGGATTATCGAGCGGGACCGCGTCTTCGCGCACTGCGGCAAGGGCGGCTTCAGGCGTGATCTCGTCAGCGAAATTTTCGAACCGTTCAAGCGCGCTTTGCGGGGTTGAGGGGATCTGTTCGCCATCGATCAGCGCGAGCGCGGCTGCGGCAAGTGAGGCATGGGTGCGGGTGGCGCTGCCGCCTGCCGCGTTTTCGATCGCTGTGCGTAAGCCCGCGACTTGCTCTGCAACCTCGGCTTCGCTGAACCCGAATTCCAGTGCCTTGCGCGTTTCCATTGCCGCCGCGATTACGCCGCGGCGCCATTCGCCGTCGGCAGTATTGACGGTGAGGGTGGTGGAGCGGGCATCCTCGAACAGATCGCCTGTGGCAATACCGGCGCTGCGGAACGGGGCATCCCCGCCGCGCGCCAGCGCTTCCAGCCGCCGATTGATGATGCCATAGCCCACCGTGCGCAGCAGGCCCTGCTGCCGGTTGGCAACCGTATCAGGCCGCTCGATCCAGGGGCCAGAGCGCGAAATGCTGATCCTTTCGGGCAAGGCCGGGTCGACATAGATGTCGCTTTCGCCAGCTCGGGTGATATCGACCGGGCCGGTTTCCGGCTCGACCGGGCCGGGCGCCGATTCCCAATCATCAAACCAGTACCGTAAACGCGCTTCGATCAGCGCGACCGGAAAATCGCCCACGATCACCATGGACGTGTTGGCCGGCACATAGGTGCGTTCATAGAACGCGCGCAGGTCAGCCGCGCTGGCGTTCTCCAGCACTTCGACTGCGCCGATCGGCAAGCGGTTGACAAACCGTGCGACCGGGGCCGCGAATTCAAGCTCGTCCTCAAGCTGCTTATAGGCAAAATTGCGCCGGTCGCGCCGCTCCGCCAGGATAATGCCGCGCTCGCGATCGACCGCATCCTGCTCAATCAAGAGCTCGCTCGACGTTTCGCGCATCAGCATCAGCGCGGTATCCAGCAGACTCTCGTCATTGCGCGGAAGATCAAGCTGATAGACCGTCTGCTCCAGCCCGGTCGAGGCATTGGTATCTGCGCCGAAAGCCAGCCCTTCGCGCTCGAGCAGCTTGATCATCTCGCCTTCCGGGATCCGCTTTGAACCATTGAAGGCCATGTGTTCGATAAAGTGCGCCAGCCCGCGTTCGCTCTCCGCCTCGTCAAGCGAACCGGAGCCGATGTGGAGCCGGATAATCGCCGTCCCCTCGGGCGTGTCATTCTGCCGCAAGATGTAGCGCATCCCGTTGTCCAGCACCCCGAAATGGTACTCTGGATCGACCGGGATGTCGCTCTGCTCGAACGCCCATGAGGGCGCAGGTGTCTGTTGTGCGAATGCGGCTGCAGGCTGGAGCGCGAATGCGACCAATGCCGCGATAATAGTGGGAAAACGCATGGTTCCTGCTTACTTGCTCGGCCTAGCCTTGCAAGTGGCTGAACCGCCGAGTCTACTTCTTCGGTGGTTTGGGCTGGGCGCCCCGCAACCGGCCGCGGTGCACTGAAAGATCGAACACTTCGCCCGGGCCGCTGTCGTCATTCTGCAGCAGGCCAAGCCGCCGCGCGACTTCCTGATAGGCTTCGCTTTCCCCGCCCAGATCGCGGCGGAAGCGATCCTTGTCGAGCTTTTCGCCGGTCTTCATGTCCCACAGCCGGCAGCCATCGGGGCTGATTTCGTCAGCCAGGATCACGCGGCTGAAATCGCCGTCATAAAGCCGGCCGAACTCGAGCTTGAAATCGATCAGGCGGATGTCGACCGCGGCGAACATGCCGCACATGAAATCATTGATGCGGATCGCCATGGCGGCGATGTCCTGCATTTCTTCCGGCCCGGCCCAGTTGAAGCAGGCGATATGCTCTTCGGCGATCATCGGATCGCCCAGTGCGTCATCCTTGTAGTAATACTCGATCAGCGTGTGCGGCAGCGGCTCACCCTCCGGGATGCCCAGGCGCTTGGAAATGGATCCTGCAGCGACATTGCGCACCACCACTTCGATCGGGATGATTTCCACCTGGCGCACCAATTGTTCGCGCATGTTCAAGCGGCGGATGAAATGCGTGGGGATGCCGATATGCGCCAGCCGGGTGAAAACATGTTCGCTGATGCGGTTGTTGATCACGCCCTTGCCGTTGATCGTGCCCTTCTTCTCGGCATTGAAGGCGGTTGCATCATCCTTGAAATACTGGATCAGCGTGCCCGGCTCGGGGCCTTCGTAGAGGATCTTGGCCTTGCCTTCGTAGATCTGGCGACGACGCGACATTGTGGGTTCATCCTGCTCTAAAAATACATGCGCCCCGGCGGGCTTTGCCATCAGGCAAGGCGGCGGCCGGGGCGGGCGCCCAGCCATACTCGCAACGCGGGAAATTGGCAAACGCCTGTGCAGCTGTGCCGCGCGCTGGCGCAGTGGTGCCTCGGGGCGGGATCGAACCACCGACACTACGATTTTCAGTCGTATGCTCTACCAACTGAGCTACCGAGGCATCGCTACTGCGACGGTGAACAATACACCGGCGAGCGAATGAGAGCGCGCCTATGGCGAAGGCGTGACGGATTGGCAAGGGGGAATTGGCCGATTTAGGCTCACTCGTTCTCTTCGCGGACGATCTCGCCCGCAATCTCTTCCGGCAGGGCAGGGCGGCCGGGCACGGCGTAGCCGTCACCAAACCACAGCGCGAGGTCGCGGTCCTTGCAGCGGCTTGAGCAGAAAGGGTGAAACTCCTCGCTGCTTGGTTTCTTGCAGATCGGGCAGGGCCTGAGCTTGGTCATAGCGGCACTGCCTGCGCGAATCCCGCTTCAAGCGCAAGCTTCGGATCGTTTGCGATGCGAACTTCACGCCCGCTGCGCCGCGAAAGTTCAGCCAGCCATTCCGGCTTCAGGCAGGCAATAATCGCGGGGTGGGCCGTGAGCAGCAAGGCACCGGCTTCGGCGACACGTTCGGCCCGGCGCAACAGCAAGCGTGCCGCCGCACCCCGCCGGCTCAGTGATATTTGCTGCAAGATCGATGCACGCATCAGCCGGGCCACGATCTGGACAAAGCCGAACCCGTTCATGGCGGTGCGTTCATGCGGCCAACCAGCCAGCTCATCCTCCAGCCTGCTGTCCACCGCCTTGCGATCGAGCCGGTCGGTCAATGTCGGGAAATCCACCCCGATATTTCCGGCGATATCGAACCGGCGTAGCGCGCGCGCAAGCGCGGGAACTGCATTGAAGGTAATAGCCTCTACCGGATGCCCGTCGACATCGATCAGAGTCATCGCCGGTGTAATGGAGAACAGCAGAGCCCCGCCGTGAAAGGCAACTTCGCCTGACCAGGCTTCGGCGATCAGCTCTTCCCAGTCCGCTTCGTCAGGGAAACGGTGAACGATTTGGGCCTCGTATCCCTCCTTGCGCAGGCTGTCTGCCAGCGATGGCGCGGGATCGAGGGGAAGATCGGTTTTCACCGCCAGTGCGCGCTTGAGCCGCCCGCGCTCGGCAATGGCCTCGCGTTCGACCAGCATCCGGACGGTTGTTCCTTCGCTGTCGGATTTGGGCAACCGGCGTCCGATTGCATCCTCCCCGCTGGAAAAACGGACAATCGCCATTGAGGAAAGCGGGAAACGCTCCGCCACCACGGCCTCGATCACTGCACCGTGGGCAAGCGTGCCCGGCCAGCGCAAACGGGCGGCCGCGATACCGCCCCGGTCAAGCTGGATTGCACGTTCTTCGCCGATCCCCTGTTCGACAAGCCAGGTGCCGATTGCGGAACGTTCAACCAATGTCGAAACCTGCCGCTTTCAACACCGCGCGAGTTTCATAAAGCGGTAGCCCAACCACCCCCGAATGGCTGCCTTGGATCCATGCGATCAGGCCTTCAGCCGCGCCCTGGATGGCGTAGCCACCTGCTTTGCCATGCCATTCGCCAGTGGCGAGATAGGCCGCGATCTCCTCGTCCGAGAGGCGCTTGAAGCGGACAGAAGTGGTGCTGAGCTTCTCGCGCAGCGTCCCGTCAGGTGCCTTGAGCGCGATTGCGGAGAGCACGCGGTGGCGCCGACCTGACAGCAGATCAAGGCATTGGCGGGCAGTTGCTACGTCTTCCGCCTTGGGCAGGATCCTGCGGCCCAGAGCGACCACGGTATCGCCGCCCAACACGTGGCCATTGCCTGCCACTGCCAGTGCCTTTTCGCGCGCCATGCGCACGGCATATTCCAGGGGCAGCTCGCCCTTGCGGGGGGTTTCATCAATATGAGCGGGGCAGACGGCAGCGGGTTCGATCCCAAGCCGCGCGATCAACTCACGCCTTCGAGGGCTGGCCGATGCGAGAATGAGCCCTGGTGAATTCACCAGGATTACTGCGGGCCAGGGCCGCCGCGACCGGGCATGAAGCGATAGGTGATACGCGCCTTGGTCAGATCATAAGGCGTCAGTTCGCACAACACCTCATCGCCCACCAGCACGCGGATGCGGTTCTTGCGCATCTTGCCGGCGGTGTGGCCAAGAACTTCGTGACCGTTTTCGAGCTCAACCCGGAACATCGCGTTGGGCAGCAGTTCCACTACCTTGCCGCGCATTTCGAGGAGTTCTTCCTTGGCCATGTAAATCCTTAAGCTGTGATTTGAGTGCGAATTCGCGCGCGCTTTAGCTGTGCCGGGAGCAAAATGGAAGCCTCGTGCGTTACCACGCCGAATCTTGTAGCTTCTGGTGCCTCGTACGTGTCGCGCGCATTGATGCAAACTAATACATTTCAGCACCTTGTGCCGTTGATCGATTTGAAGGACATGCGCGCTCGATGAGCTCCAGAAAAATTCTGCTAGCGGGAACTTGTCTTGCCTGGGGCCTGGCGAATCCGGCGCAGGCGCAACAGCAGGCGGCGGCAGTTGCGGTGCAATCACAGGACCCGCAGGAACAGGCGACGCAAACCGGCCCGATCGGCGAAATCACGGTTCGGGCAGATCGCCTGCGCGGACAGCTCGATGTCGATCAGGCGCCCGTGCTCGAGCTCAACGAAGCCGATATCCAGGCGATCGGGGCGACATCCGTGGCGGATCTGATCCAGTCGATTGCCGCGCAGACCGGGTCGTCGCGCGGACGCGGCGGTGGTCAGCCGGTTTTCCTCGTCAACGGCATCCGGATCAGCAATTTTCGCGAACTGCGCTCTTATCCGCCCGAGGCAATCGCCAAGGTCGAGGTGCTGCCCGAGGAAGTGGCGCAGCGTTTCGGCTTTCCGCCCGACCGCCGCGTCGTCAACATGATCCTCAAGGACAATTACTCGAGCCGCGAGGTGGAGCTGGAATTCGAAGGGCCAGACCGAGGCGATTCGTTGGCGCTTGAGCAGGAGTTCACCTATCTCAAGATCGACAATGGCGCCCGCCTCAACATCAATGCCGAAGCGCGCGATGTTTCACTGCTGACCGAGGCAGAGCGCAATGTAACCCAGGCCGATGGATCGCAATCCAGCGTGACTGGCGATCCCGATCCGGCGCGCTTTCGCAGCCTGTTGCCCGATACGTTCAATGCCGAGGCGACAGTCAACTGGGCCAAGGCGATCATGGAAAGCGGATCTTCGGTCAGCTTCAATGGCACCTATGAACGCAGCGAAAGTCGCAGCCTTTCAGGTCTCAATTCGGTTGTGCTGGTGGACCCGCTCGGCAATTCCGCAACCCGTACCTTCGGCGCCGAAACCCCGCTTGAACGCAAGACTTCCAGCGATACCTTTTCCGCCGCCGGTTCCTATGCATTGCCGTTGGGCGGTTTCCAGCTGACCACGACTGTCGATGCCAGCCTGGCCGAAAGCACCACCCTGATCGACCGGCGCTTCGATACTCAGGAACTGCGCGATGCGGCGACGGCGGGAACGCTGGCGCTTGACGCAGCGCTGCCGATCCAGGCCGAAAACGGATTTGACACCGCGCAAACACGATTGTGGAGCGGCAACGGCAAGGCGACGCTGCGGGGCGCGCCATTCTACCTGCCCGCGGGAGAACTGTCTGCGACTTTCGACCTTGGTTTCAACTGGGACCGGATCGAAAGCAATGACACGCGCACAGCGGGCGATACGCAGCTGACGCGCGGCGACCTGGAAGCCGGAATCAATATCGCCATCCCCATAACCAGCCGCCGGGACATGGTGTGGGACGCGCTTGGCAGCATTTCGTTGAACGGCCAGTTCGGGGTCAACCATCTGTCCGACTTCGGCACCTTGAGTGACTGGAGCGCCGGGCTCAACTGGTCACCGTGGGGCAATCTTGACCTTCAGGCGACCTATATCTGGCGCGAAGTGGCGCCAAGTCTTGGCAGCCTGGGCAACCCGCGGGTCGAGACCCTGAACGTGCAGACCTTCGATTTTGCGCGCGGGGAAACGGTGCTTGCCACGATCATTTCCGGCGGCAATCCCGACCTGCAGGCGGAAACCCAGAAAGACTGGAAATTCACCACCAATTGGGAATTGCCCTTCTGGAAGGACACGCGGCTGTCGGCAGAGTTCATCCGCAACCGTTCGAGCGATGTCACCAGCGGCTTTCCGGTCCTGACCAGCGCGATCGAAGCGGCCTTTTCCGAACGGGTCGAGCGTGACGCGGATGGCCGGCTGCTGTCGATCGACCGCCGTCCGGTGACCTTTGCCCGGACCCGGTCCAACCGGCTCGTTTTCGGGCTGGTGACGCGCGGAAGTTTTGGTGAGGCCAGGCTGCAGGCCGAACGCAGTGGCCGCAGTGCGCCAACGGGCCAGCCGGGCGCAGGCCCGCGTGCCATGGGCGGACCGCCCGATGCCGGGCGGCGCGCAGCCTTTATGCGGTTTCGCGAGCGGATCTGCGCAGAAGACGGACTGTCCGTATTGCAACAATTCGCTGAAGCCGCCGTGCGCGGCGATGATCTGGCCCAGCAGTTTCCAGAGTTCGATCCGGAACGAGCCCGGCGGATGGTGGAACAGCTGCGCGCGGCTGATGGCTCGATCGATCAGGAACGGCTGGCGGGCTTGCGCGAGCGGATCTGCAGTTTTGATCCTTCGGCAATGGGGCAAGGCACACCGCCCGGCGGCAGTCCGGCCGAGGGTGGAGCGGCGGCTGGAGCGGGCGGCCCATCGGCAGCGCGTGGTGGCGGCCCCGGCGGGCGAGGAGGCTTCGGGAATGACGGGCGCGGGCGCTATTTCTTCAACCTGACGCACACGATCGAACTCGATAATACCATTGTCGTGGCTGACGGCGGGCCTCTGCTCGATCTGCTCGATGGCGATGCGATAAGCGAGAGCGGGCAGGTGCGCCATTCTTCGCGGATTGAAGGCGGCATGTTTCGCAACGGCATGGGGCTGCGCCTGTCGGGCGCCTATACCGGCAAGACGCGGATCGACGGCAGCGGACTGCCGGGCGGCAGCACGCTGCGTTTTGGCGATCTCGCGACAGTGGACCTGCGGCTGTTCATGGAACTTGGCCAGGTGCTCAAGCAGGAAAGTGGCCTGCTCAAGAACTTCCGCGTTTCATTTCGGGCCGATAATGTGTTCGATGCCCGCCGCCGCGTAACCGATGCAAATGGCGAGGTGCCGCTGCGTTACCAGCCGTACCTGATTGATCCCACCGGTCGGTTCGTGGGGGTGGATCTGCGCAAGCTGTTCTGACGCCAGCGCCCTTACCGCTGGCCGGTCAGTTGAAACCGGTCTGCGGGAACATCCATTTTTGCGCCAGCGGAACCTCGAATGGCGTCCAGTCATCCTCTGGCTGTGCCAGCCGGTCAGCAATCGCGATCATCACCGAGGGGTTGACTCCCAGCCCGCAATGGCTGGCGTAAACCTCGATATTCTCGCTGGGCGTGCGGGTGGGTTTCTGCACCGAACCGCGCCAATGCACGATACCGTCGGTCTTGGTCAGGATCGAGGTGGTCGGCACCGGCGGCGCCTCGTCAAGCCCCTGGAAACGCCCGCCACGCATCGGCTCGGGCTCCTTGCCGTTGAGCAATTCGAACAGGCGGCGGGCATTGGTGTGCCCGCGGTCATCAGAGATCGGGCTGCCGAGGCTGATCACCAGCCGAACCCGATCGGGGTGCAGCTTGGCCAGTTCGCGTGCAAGCACGCCGCCGAGGCTCCAGCCGACCAGCGAAACCTTGCGCCCGCTTTCATCATTGAGCCGGGCGAGCTGGTTTTCGAGCCGTTCGATCAGGGCATTGTCAACGCGGACATTGCGGCCGCTGTCCCAGCCGTGGGCATCATAGCCCAGATCGCGCAGCAACCGGCGCATCGGCGCAGTCGAATTGTTCGTTGCCATGAAGCCAGGCAGCACCTTCACCGTGTGCCCGTCACCACGCGGCAATTGCGACAGGAAGGGGCGGCTGAGGTAGAATGCCCCCAGTTCGAAGAGGGCACGGGCTTCGGCCAGCGTCCACAGCCTGCTGGGCGGGCGTGCCGCGCGATCAAATTCTTCCTCAACCATTGCCAATGTGGCCATATCTGCGTCCCTTTTATTGTCTTTGTCCCGGCCCATCAGGCCTGTTTCGCTTTGCTCGCCGCGCGCTTGCGCTTTGCAGTGGCCCCGCGTTTCGGCTTCGCGGCGGGTTTCTTCGCCGCGACCTTTGCCTTGGCGGAGGGTTTCTTCGCCGCGACCTTTGCCTTGGCGGCGGGTTTCTTCGCCGTTACCTTTACCTTGGCGGCGGGTTTCTTCGCCGTCGGCTTGCGCTTTGCCGCCGGTTTGGCTGCCTTCCCGTCAAGCGCCCTGGCCGCTGCCAGCAGCTCGTTGAAACTGTCCTCGATGCACTGCACGTAGAATTCGGGATCGGGCAGCAATTCACGGTCAGCGGTGAAGGCGACCGTTGCCTCGTCGCAATAGCTCTGCACGACATGCCCAATGCCCATCCCGTCGGTAAGGCAAAGCAGCCCCATCATGCTCTCCAGCCGTGCACCGCTCGAATAGATCGGAATCGGCGGGCCGGGCACATTCGTCACCACTGTTGTGAACGGGGGGCCGACCCCGCGATTGGCGAGGCCAAGGCGGGTATAAAGCTGCGCGCCCAGCGCCATGAACAGCGCAGGCGAGACCTTGCTGATCTCAGTCATGTTGCGCGCGCCCAGCGCATCGGACATCGCCTTGCTGTTGGTGGTCTGCGAATGGACGAATTGCAGCCGTTCTACCGGATCATCGATATGTGTTCCCAGCGGCGCGATCATCGCCGCCACCTGGTTGCCCATATCGCCCTTCTCGCCCGTCGACCGGACCGAGATCGGCGCCATCGCGGTGAGCGTTTTCTTGGGCAAATCATCCTTGGCGAGGAGATATTTGCGCATCGCCCCGCCGATGATGGCCAGGAACACGTCATTGACCTTGGCCCCCGGTGCCAGCGCCCGGATCGCCTTGATGTCTTCCAGCTTGAAGCTGCGTCCTTCGACCACGCGGTGCGGCGAGATGACCCGGTTGAAGCGCGTCTTGGGCGCAACCAGGTCAGAGCTGACCTTGAGTTCCTTGGCGGCCAGCCCCTTGATCGCCCTGGCCAGGCCGGGCGCCGCCTTGGCTGCCACCTCCAGCTGCTTGAGCGGATTGGTGACCGCGTTGAAATAGCTCTTGCCCAGCAGCTCGATCGGATTGGGAACCTTCCCCGGCTTCCATTTGTCAGGCGTATCGGGCGAAGGTGCATCGGCCTGAAGCGTATGCATTGCTTCCATCAGGTCGATCCCGCTCATCCCATCGATCGCGGCGTGATGCACCTTGGTGACCATGGCGAAGCTGCCCTTGGCAACGCCCGGAATATTGTCGAGCCCTTCGACAACCGTGAACTCCCACGGCGGGCGCTCCAGATCCAGCGGGCGCGCGAATATCCGTGCCGCCTGGATGCATAGCTGGCGCCAATCGCCCGGCTTGGGCAGGGCAACATGGCGGACGTGATATTCGAGATCGAAGTCCGGATCCTCGATCCAATAGGGATAATCCAGATCGAACGGCACGCGCACCAGCCGCTGGCGGACTGTACGGCTGAGTTGCAGCCGGCTTTCGAAAAAGCCCAGTATATCCTTGAAGCGAACAAAGCCGCCGGGAGCTGTCTCCGGATTGTAGATCAGGATCGAGCCGATATGCATCGGCGAATTGCGCGATTCCATCGCAACGAAGGACGCATCCATGCCTTGCAGTTGGCGCAAGGGATTCTCCCGCTATGCCCCGCTATGGGGTCTATGTTGCAAATGCTAACACAGTTCGGATCGCGGTCAACTTGCCGCACCCGTCAAGGCTCGCCTGCGCGGCATTGCGGGCGGTGCGGGTTCGCTAGAGAGCTTCGCCCGCCGCGAAGCCAGAAGCCCATGCCCACTGGAAGTTATAGCCGCCCAGCCAACCGGTTACGTCAACCGCTTCACCGATCGCATAAAGGCCGGGAGTTTTGTTGGATTCCATGGTCTTGGACGAAAGACCGGCGGTAGAAATGCCGCCCACCGTCACTTCGGCCTTGGCAAAGCCTTCGCTGCCATTGGGATGGAATGCCCAGCGCGACAGGCGCGCTTCGGCTGATCTCAGGGCCTTGTCGGGGGCATTGCCCAGTTCGGTTTGAAGGCCGATCTTGTCCGCCAGAATGTCTGCCAATCTGTCCGGCAAGGCTTCCCGCAGCACGGATTTGAGTGTGACACGTGGATTCTCCCGCTTGCATTCGATCAGCCAGTCGCTGGCCCGACCGGGCAGAAAATCGACGGTGACGGCATCGCCCGGGCGCCAATAGGAGCTCGCCTGCAGGATCGCCGGGCCGGATAGCCCGCGATGGGTGAACAGCGCGGCCTCGGCAAAGCTGGCCTTGCCCGCCGTAGCGACGACCGGTGCCGAGACGCCCGAGATTTCGCGGAACAGCACTTCCTCGCCCTCCAATGTCAGCGGGACGAGGGCGGGGCGCGGCTCGACCACTTTCAGGCCGAATTGCCGCGCCAGCTCATAGGCAAAACCGGTCGCGCCCATCTTCGGGATCGAGGGGCCGCCGGTGGCGATCACGAGGGCGGGGGAGGTAAAGCTGCCTTGCTGCGTAGTGACGTGGAACAGGCTGCCGTCATGCGCAACCTCGCCCACTTCCTCGTTGCAACGGATCGTCACATCGCCTTTCGCGCATTCGGCCAGCAGCATGTCGACGATCTGCTGCGCCGGACCGTCGCAGAACAGCTGGCCCAGCGTCTTTTCGTGCCAGTCGATGCCATAGCGATCGACCAGCGCAATGAAGTCACGCGGAGTGTAACGGGCGAGCGCGCTCTTGGCGAAATGCGGGTTGGCGGAAATGAAGTTTGCCGGACCAGCATGTATATTGGTGAAATTGCAGCGCCCGCCGCCCGAGATCAGGATCTTCTTTCCCGGTTTCTCGCTCTTTTCCAGCACCAGCACGCGGCGCCCGCGCTGTCCCGCACGCGCGGCGCACATCAGGCCGGCGGCACCTGCGCCGAGAACTATGACATCGAATTGATTGTCCACCCGCGCCCCATTGCGGCTTTGCCATTTGTGCGCAAGGTTTCTATCTGCCGGACATGGCGCGAACTCCGGCAGGCACCCCTCACGATCCGCGTGGTGCGGAACGCTTCAACGAGGAGCGGGCGACCTATACCGTTGCCAGCGCGCAGCCTGACCTCGAAGCGGGGATTGCCGCAATTCGCGCCACGGTAAAGACGCTCAAGCCCGTGCCGGGTGTCTACCGGATGCTCGATGCGCGCGGCGACGTGCTTTACGTCGGCAAGGCGCGTGCTTTGAAGAACCGCGTGGCGAATTACACGCAGGTGCAGGGGCTCACCAATCGCCTGCTGCGGATGGTGAGCCAGTGCCGCAGCATGGAGATCGTCACCACCAATTCGGAAGCCGAAGCGCTGCTGCTGGAGGCGCAGCTGGTCAAACGCTTTCGCCCGCCCTTCAACGTGCACCTGCGTGACGACAAGAGCTTCCCCTTCATCCTGCTGCGCGCCGAGCATGAATTTCCGCGCATCATGAAGCATCGCGGTGCGCGCAAGGCCAAAGGGAACTACTATGGCCCCTTCGCCAGCGCGGGCAGCGTCAACACCACCATCAACGCGCTGCAGAAGCTGTTCCTGCTGCGCAGTTGCACCGACAGTTTCTTCAGCCGCCGTGACCGACCGTGCCTGCTTTACCAGATCAAGCGCTGCAGCGCGCCCTGCGTGGGGCGGATCAGCAAGGAGGATTATGCTGCGCTGACCGGCCAGGCGAAGGACTTTCTGTCGGGCAAGTCCTCCGCAGTGCAGGCTGACCTGGAGCGGCAGATGGCTGAAGCCGCCGAAGCGCTCGATTTCGAAACCGCCGCGATCCTGCGTGACAGGCTGCGCGCCGCAACCTTCATCCAGGGATCGCAGGCGATCAATGCACAGGGCGTGGGCGATGCCGATGTGTTTGCGCTGGCAGCCAAGGGCGGGCAGGTCGGCATCCAGGCCTTCTTCATCCGCGGCGGGCAGAACTGGGGGCACCGCGCCTTCTTTCCCACGCATACGAAGGAAGTCGAGGAAGCCGAAGTGCTCTCCAACGTCATTCTGCAATTCTACGAGGAAGTGCCGCCGCCGCCCACCGTGCTGGTCGACCGCGAATTGCCGGAGCGGGAGCTGATCGAACTGGCGCTGGGAGAAGTTGCGGGGCGCAAGGTCAGCGTTTCAGTCCCGCAGCGCGGCGAACGGCGCAGGCTGATGCAGCAGGCCGAAAGGAATGCCGTGGAGGCGCTCGAGCGGCGTATGGCCGAAAGCGGCACCAAGGCGAAGGTGATGCGCGACCTCGCCGAATTCCTTGAGCTTGACGGGGTGCCGCAGCGGATCGAAGTCTATGACAACAGCCATATCCAGGGTGACAAGGCAGTTGGCGCGATGGTGGTGGCGGGGCCGGAGGGTTTCCTCAAGAACCAGTATCGCAAGTTCAATATCCGCGAAGCGCAGACCAATGACGATTTCGGGATGATGCGCGAAGTGATGCGCCGGCGGTTTCGCAATCTGGCTGAGAATCCTCCCCAGGATGGGGAGGGGGACCACCTGAAAGGTGGTGGGGGGGAATCGCGGGATGGGACTTCCCCTCCGTCAGCGGCTGCGCCGCTGCCACCTCCCCGTTCCGGGGAGGATCATCGGAACACATGGCCCGATCTGGTGCTGATCGACGGCGGGAAGGGGCAGATGTCATCGGTGCGCGATACGCTGGAAGAACTCGGGATCGAGGACGTGCCGCTGATCGCCATCGCCAAAGGGCCGCACCATGGGCGCGAGGGGCGCGAAGTGTTCCATTTCCCCGACGGGCGCGAGAAGACGCTGCCCACCAATTCGCCGCTGCTGTTCTATCTTCAGAACCTGCGCGACGAGGTGCACCGTTATGTGATCGGTGCGCATCGGGCCAAGCGCAGCCGCGCGATCAGTGCTTCACCGCTCGACGAGATCCCCGGTATCGGCCCGGCGCGCAAGCGTGCGCTGCTGCTGCATTTCGGCACTGCGGGAAAGGTGCGCGCGGCCTCGCTCGAAGACCTCCAGCGTGCGCCCGGTGTCAGTGACGTAGTGGCGCGGAAGATCTACGATTTCTATCACGCAGGCGGGTAAGTTCGCCTAGCCGCGCTTCGGGCCGCCGGGCTTACCCCCGCCTTTGCCCGGACCCTTGCCAGCACTTTTGAAAGCGCCTTTGCCTGCACCCTTGCCCTTGAATCCTGGCTTGGGCTTGCCGGCGAACTTCTTGCCGGGATTGGGGCCATCCTTGTTATCGCGTTTGAAGGGCGCGCGCGGCTTGCCGGCAGGCCCTTTGCGGAATGGCTTGTCGCGAGCATCGGGGCCGCCATGTTTGCGGTTCTCGCGCGCTTCCATGCGCGGGCCCTCAGCCGATTCCTCGATCACGATCGCATCCTGCTCATCCTCGTCCGAGGCGGTGCGGCGCAAGGCATCGGCGAATTTCGGGGCGATGGCGCGCGGCACCTGAAACCAGCTTTCATGCTGGCCGATGCGGATCGCGCCGATTTCATTGCGGGTAATGTGGCCGCGGCGGCAGATCAGCGGCAGGATCCAGCGCGGTTCGGCGCTTTGGCGGCGACCGATTCCCATCTTGAACCACACCACGTCTTCGAAACCGGGGCGGTGCCGCTCGGCCTGGGCTTTCTCGCGCGCTTCGGGCGTATTGGCGAGCAGTTCTTCGGGCTGCGGCATCTTGGCGCGGTGCGCCTGAACCAGTGCGGCAGCAATATCCTCGGCGGGCAGCTTGCCCATCAGTTCGGCCGCCAGCTCGCGGTCATCGTCCTCATATTCGGTCGGAGCGGTGAGCTTTTCCATCAACCGGTCATGATCCTTCTTGCGGATCGCCTCCACGGTCGGCGCACCCATCCACGCGGCCTCGATCCGCGCGCCGCGCAGCATGCTCTCCACCCGCTTGCGGCGGTTATACGGTACCACAATCGCGGCGATGCCCTTCTTGCCCGCTCGGCCGGTGCGGCCCGAACGGTGCTGGAGCGTTTCGGCATCGCGCGGGATCTCGACATGGATCACTAGGCTCAGCGTTGGCAGGTCGATACCGCGCGCCGCGACATCGGTGGCAACGCACACGCGCGCACGCCGGTCACGCATGGCCTGCAGCGCCTGGTTGCGCTCTGACTGCGAGTGTTCGCCAGACAGGGCAACCACGCCAAAGCCGCGGTTCTGCAATGTGGCGTGCAGCCGCCGCACGCTGTCGCGGGTGGCGCAGAAACAGATCGCGGTTTCGGCCTCGTGAAAACGCAGCAGATTGACCACCGCATTCTCGATTTCCGATGGGCCGACGGTGATCGCCTGATAGCTGATATCGCCGTGCCCGCGGTTTTCGCCCGCAAGCGACAGCCGCAGCGCACCGCTCTGATAGCGTTCGGCCAGGCGAACGATCGCGGGCGGCATGGTGGCGGAAAACATCAGTGTGCGGCGCTGGTCGGGCGCAGCGTCAAGAATTTCCTCGAGATCTTCGCGAAAGCCCATGTCAAGCATTTCGTCCGCTTCATCCAGCACCACGCCGACAAGGCCGGAGAGATCGAGTGCGCCGCGCTCCAGGTGATCGCGCAGGCGCCCCGGAGTTCCGACAACGATGGCCGGGCCGGTGCGCAGCGCGCGGCGTTCCTTGCTGGCATCCATTCCGCCAACGCAGGTGGCGATGCGCAGGCCCGCCTTGGCGTAAAGCCAGCCGAGTTCGCGGCTGACCTGCAGCGCCAGCTCGCGTGTCGGGGCGATCACGAGCGCGAGCGGCCTTTCGGTCAGCGGCGTGCCGCGAATTTCGCCGAGCAGCTCGTCTGCCAGGGCAAGGCCGAAGGCAACGGTCTTGCCCGATCCGGTTTGCGCCGAAACAACCAGGTCGCGCCCTGCGGCATCGGGGCCGGTTACGGCCGCCTGGACCGGAGTTGGGGCTGAATAGCCGCGTTCTGTCAGGGCTTCGGCAAGGATCGGCGGTAGATTTTCGAAAGACATGCAAACTCGCAAAGGTGGGTAGCCGCGCCGGGGTTCGGCGGGGGAGGGAAATGGAGGCAAGAGGCTGGTGAGGGGCTCGCGCGGAAGTCAACGGCGGGCGGCGGGATACACCAGCTGCGCCTTTGCGCGGGCCTATAGCGCCAAAAGCCGCGCTTGGCTTGTTTTATTTTTGCAGGTGCGAAATGGGCGTGGCGGAGCGAAACTGACGTTCCGCTGCCGGCACCAATTGCGGACTCTGGCGTTTCTTCAGCTGGCGGAATGGGCCACCATGTCACGCTGCAGAGTGCGGCCGGCCAGAAGATAATGCAGCGCGGCCCAACCATAACCACAAATGAAAATGACAATCGACCACTGCAAGCCGCGCGCCTCGGCGCTTGCGCAAGCAGCCACGGCGGTTCTCTCTGCCCCACTAAGAAGAGGTATCGCATCGGGAGCGACCGTAATCAATGACTTGCACGCCTCTAGCGTGAGCCCGAGGCCTTGCCCGTCCAGGAATACTGTCTTCAAGAAGGTCGAGAGCACCCCGATAAGGGGTGGGCCGAGACCGTATCCGAGCAGGTTTACCACGAACAGCGTGATTGCGACCGATGTGGCGCGCATCCGGCTGTCGACCACCCCTCCTGATACCGCATACATCGGGCCCAGGTAGAAATAATGGATCATCGCCGCGATCATCAGCGGCGGCATCGCCAGCCACAAATTGTCAACCAGAAAGCCGAAAGCGTAAAGCGGCACGGATGCACCCATGCCGAGCGCCGGCAGCCACGAAAGTGCGTTGGGATGCCGTTTCGACATCTTGTCGGCGAGCCAGCCGGAAGCGAATACGCCCAACGCGGCCATCAAACCCAGGATTATGCCGAATAGCAACGAGGCGTCCTGGATCGAAAGGCCGTGCGTGCGTATCAGGAAAGAAGTGGTGAACTGCCCAACACCGTAGCCAACAAAAGAGGCAAGCGTCGCGCCGGTCACTATGTGCCAATAGGCGGGTTTTTTCATCAGCAGGGCCAAGGCTTCGCGAAAGCTTGCTTTCGCCAGCCCCTGCAGGGCCGCGGGATCAGTATAACCGCGCGGCGGTTCCTTTATGCTGCACCAGACGATCAGTGACAGCAGCAGGCCCGGCGCTCCGACTATCACGAAGGCGATGCGCCAGCCCTCCACCTGGGACCAGTCCAGATCACCGAACAGGAAGCCAAGGCCGACTGCATTCACCCATGCACCGAATTGCGCACCCTCCAGGCCAGCAATCTGTCCCCCGAAGATCGCCGCCAGCATTCCGCCAAGCGGAACTCCCAGAGCATAGATCGAGACGGCGGTTGCTCGGCGTGAAGGTTTGAAATAATCCGCGATGAGAGACTGGGCGGGAGGCGTGCATCCAGCCTCTCCAATGCTTACCCCTACCCGGAACAGGAAAAGCATAAGGAACGACATCGCAAAACCACAAAGGGCGGTGAACAGGCTCCAGATCGCTACGGCTGTGGCAATGATGACTACCCGGTTATAACGCTCTGCGCCGCGCGCTATCGGGATGCCAATAAATGTGTAAAGCACGGCAAATGCTGGCCCGCCCAGCATTCCCATCTGCCAGTCCTCAAGGCCGAAACTGAGCTTGATCGGCTCAGTCAGAATATTGACGATCGTTCGGTCGATGAAGTTGAAGATATAGACGATAAGCAGTGCACTGAGCACATAGGACCGATAGCCCGGAGATCCGAAACCGTCAGATGCGGGAGCAACATTTGTTGATGCTTGCACCGTCGCTTGGCCCATCAAATTCTCCCAAGAGATCCATGTCGATTTGACACTGGAGTTTGCCCGGTTGGGCCATCGCATTGGCGCACCTTCTGAGCATTTGAGCAACAGGTAAAGCTTAATGAGATGAGTCGGCACCCCCACTCATTATCGGACATTCAGCCGCTCATCCCAGCATTCCCCGCTCGACCCATGTCGAATGGACGCCGCTCGAAATCTTGTGCGGCAGCGCCAAGCGGCAGATCGGCCCCTTGGTCACGTCGCTGGCGTCGAGAATGGCGAATTCGCTGGTGCCCTTGTTCTCATCGATCAGGAAAGTGACGAGATATGCATCGTCCTCGGACATAGCGCCCTTGCGGGGCACGACCGGGCTTTCGCTCGCATAAACCCCCTTGGGCAATTCATAGACCTGCTCCTCGCCGGTCTCGGTATCCTGTCGGCAATAGCCGTTGAACAGGAACCAGCCGGGCTTGCTGGTGGTCGACCAGACGTAACGGCTCTTCTTCATCGCGTAGTCGGGATTGATCATCCCGAATTCGACGATCCGCTCGCTGAGGCGTTCTTCGCGCGTTTCGCCTGTCTTCAGGTTGAAGCGCCAGCGATGCAGGCGGCACTGGAAGCTGTGCTCGTCGACATAGGCCATCATATGCGCATATCGCCCGAATTCCGCGATCGGCTCAGGCATGGGGCAGGACTGGTGATAGCCTTCCAGCACTACCTCGTTGCCAACCTCGTAAGCATTGGTCCAGTGGAGCACATAGGTCGGCTCGGCCTCGAACCAGCGGATATCTTCCGGCTGGCCATGGCGCGGGATCAGCGCGAAGCGAGTGGGCAGGCCATCATGCAACCGCGCAGCGTGAATATCGCGCGCCAGCGCCTCCGCGTCCCAGAACAGCGGCATGTCATTCAGGATCGACCAGTTTTTGGTGATCGCCATGTCATGCGGCAGGCGCGGGCCGGGTAGCGGGATCGGGATGTAATGCACCAGCTTTCCGCGCCGATCGACCACGCCATAATGCATGTAGGGGGCATGGACGCCGTAATTGAAGAACATCAGCTCTCCGGTTTCCTCGTCCACCTTGGGATGGGCGGAAACGCCGTCAAGCGGCCCCCATGGCGCCTTGCCCAGGTTTTCCAGTGTAACGGAATCAAGCATCCATGCCTCACCGCACTGGTAGAAGGTGGCATAGGCCACGCCGGCATGGACCACGATGTCGGTGCTGCCGGTGTCCTTCAGGCCCCCGTGTGCGCCGAAGCCGGGGCGTTTCGACGTGCCCGGCGGGTCCATCAACCCGCCCCATAGCGACTGTCCGGCAATCTGCTCTTCAGTGAAACAATGAGTGCGCACGAAACGGTTGCGATAGCTGACCTTGCCGCCCGAAATGCTGACCTGGTGGATCATGGCATCGCCATCGAAAGGATGATGGCGACCAAGCGGCTGGTGCACCGGGTTTTCGGTGTTGCGCAGATATATACCGTCAATATCCAGCGGCACTTCGCCTTCGATCACTTCCAGCGCGTCAACCGTTACCTCTTCGTGCAGCGGAGTCCAGGCGCCGGAGAGATAGGGGTGGTTCGATGGTTCGAGCGTGTATTTCAGCGGTGCTTCGCGGGTGATCTGCATTGGCAATCCTCTCCTGCGAAATGATGCGCCGGAGGGCGCGGCGATGCAAGAGGAGGTATGGCACAGGCCGGCCTTGCCGCGTTTCCTACTCCAGCCCATGTCGCTAGCCTGGCGTCATGAAATTGTGCTGCAAGATCCATACGGACCATCACTCGCACCCTTGCATGGCCAGGGCATTTTTTTGGAACATAGACAGTGTTCCATGTGTTCCATCTGGTTGGATACCGCGCGCAGCGAACTTAAAAATTTTGATCGAAATCAATGAAGCTTGCCCCGTTCATTCTAACCCTAATCGTGTTAGACAGGGTGAGTCGCAAACTTGCCGAACCGGAGGAGAGCCGCGATGAAATCAATCTTGCTGCACATCAATGACGACGCCGGACTGGAAGCGCGCATACAGGCGGCGCTCGATCTGGCACGTGCGTTCGGCGGGCATATTACCTGTCTGCAATCGGTGACTTACGAGATTTTCGCCCCGGGTGACTTCTACGGCTCGGCGATGGCGGCAGCGATGCCGGTGATCCGCGAGAATGCCGAAGCGCTGCGCAAGCAAGTCGAGATCGATCTGGCGAATGAGGATGCCTCGTGGGAGTGGATTTTCCAGTTCGGCATGGCGGAAAGCCGGTTGCTGGAGAAATCGGCGATCAACGACGTGGTAGTGGTTGGCCCCAATGATATTGGCGAGAACGGGCCGCGCCCCTCGCGCATGGTGGGCGACCTGTTGATCCATTCGCGCACGCCCGTGCTGGTGGTGCCCAATGACCAGAAATCGCTCGACTGCGGCGGTCCGGCGCTGGTTGCATGGAACGGCTCGACCGAAGCCTGTGTGGCTCTGCGTGCTTCGGTTCCGTTATTGACCAAGGCGAGCAAGGTCTATCTTGCCACGGTAACGGAAGAAAATTCCAAGGTGCGTTATGACTTCCCACCGGTGGAAGGCGCGGAATATCTCAGCCGTCATGGTATTCGGTCCGAAATCGTCGAAATCCCGCAAGGGGACGCCTCCATTCCGGATACATTGGTCGCAGCAGCGCAGGTGCGCGGCTGCGGCTATATGGTTATGGGTGCCTTTGGCCATTCGCGCCTGGCCGAACTGCTGCTGGGCGGGGTAACGCGCAAGGCGCTGACCGACCCGCAAATCCCGATCCTGCTCGCACACTGAGCCGGATCAGGAGTTCCGCCTGCGGATCATGCCTTCCTGGGCCACGCTGGCGACCAGTTCGCCCGAGCGGTTGAATATCCGCCCGCGGTTGAATCCCCGGCCGCCGCCACTCCAGGGAGCATCGGTGGCGTAGAGCAGCCACTCGTCGGCGCGGGCGGGGCGGTGGAACCACAGCGCGTGATCCAGGCTGGCACCGGTCAATTCGCCGCGCATCCAGCTGAGGCCGTGCGGCAGTGCGCTGGTGCCAAGCAGGGTGAAATCGCTGGCATAGGCGATCACCGCGCGGTGCAATGCCGGATCATCGGGCAGGGGTGCCGCTGCCTTGAACCAGCTATGCGCGCGGGGTTCGCGTGGCTCGGCGTTCATCCAGTGCAGCTTGTCGGTAGTGCGCATCTCGATCGGCCGGGGGCGGAGCATGGTTTCGCGCATCGCGCCGCTGATTCCGGCCTTCGCGGCATATTCGCGCCGCAGCTCCATATCGCTGCGCAGGTCTTCGGGCGGCGGGACATCGGGCATGGCATAATCGTCATGCTCCAGTCCCGGTTCGGGTGTTTGGAAGCTGGCCGTGAGGTTCAGGATCGGGCGACTGGCGCCATCCTGTTCCACCTGGCTGGCCACCACTCGCCGATTGGCAAAGCTGCGCCCATCGAAATCTGCTGCCACAGCATAGCTGATCGGCGGGCCTTCCTTGCCCCCGCGCAGGAAATAGGCGTGCAGCGAATGGGCCTGCTTGCCTTCACCCACGGTCGCTTGCGCCGCCTGCAGCGCCTGCGCGATCACCTGCCCGCCGAACACGCGGCCCACGCCACCTTTTTGCGGGCGTCCGGTGAAATGATTGTCTTCGCCCGGCTCAACCGTCAGCAGTTTCACAAGCCCCGCAACAAGCTGCTCGGGCGAAGGGTTATCTCGAGGTGAGTCAGACATGCGTCGTTCCTTGCTGATCGAGTGAACGCAGGTCAACGCGCCAAATAGTCAATACAAGGAAAAACCCTGCCCGGATTGCGCCGGGCAGGGTTTGAAGTCCCCAAATGGTTGGGTTTGTCCTAGATCGCGGAGTGACCACCGGCGAGAGCCGCCAGCAGCAACAGTGCCACGATGTTGGTGATCTTGATCATCGGGTTCACGGCGGGACCTGCGGTATCCTTGTACGGATCACCCACGGTATCGCCGGTTACGGCTGCCTTGTGGGCTTCGGAGCCCTTGCCGCCGTGGTTGCCGTCTTCGATGTACTTCTTGGCGTTGTCCCACGCACCGCCGCCCGCAGTCATCGAAAGGGCCACGAACAGGCCGCTCACGATCACGCCCAGCAGCAATGCGCCAAGTGCGGCAAAGCCGTTAACCTGACCTGCGATCGCGGTGATCACAAAGTACACCACAATCGGCGCAAGCACCGGAAGCAGCGACGGAATGATCATTTCCTTGATCGCCGCCTTGGTGACGAGATCGACCGTGCGGGCATAATTCGGACGGCTTGTGCCTTCCATGATGCCCGGATCATTGGCGAACTGGTCACGCACGTCGATCACCACATCACCCGCAGCGCGGCCCACGGCGGTCATGCCCATCGCACCGAACAGGTACGGGAGCAGCGCGCCGAGCAGCAGTCCGACGATGACATAGGGGTTCTCAAGGCTGAAATCGACCGTCAGGTTCGGGAAGAATTCCTTGAGGTCGGTGGTATAGGCAGCGAACAGCACCAGCGCAGCAAGCCCCGCCGAACCGATCGCGTAACCCTTGGTCACAGCCTTGGTGGTGTTGCCCACAGCGTCGAGCAAGTCGGTCTTTTCACGAACGCTATCGTCCAGCCCGGCCATTTCGGCGATACCGCCCGCGTTGTCCGTCACGGGCCCATAGGCATCGAGCGCCACGACCATGCCGGCAAGGGCAAGCATGGCGGTCGCCGCATAGGCGATGCCGATCAGGCCTGCGAGCTGATATGCGATGATGATACCCGCCACGATGACGATGGTCGGCAGCGCGGTCGCTTCAAGGCTGATGGCCAGCCCCTGGATTACATTGGTGCCGTGGCCCGTTTCCGAGGCCTTGGCAATCGAGCGGACCGGACGGAAACCCGTGCCGGTGTAATACTCGGTGATCCAGATGATGAGGCCAGTGATGACAAGGCCTAGCAGTGCGCAATAGAACAGTGCGCGGCCGGTAATATCATTGCCGTTCACGCTGGCGACAACGGCTTCCATGCTGCCCAGCGCCACGTCGGTCGAAACCCAGATAGCCGGCACAGCCAGAACCGCGCTGACAAGGAAGCCCTTGTACATTGCGCCCATGACATTGGTGCCGCCGCCTAGACGGACGAAATAGGTGCCGATGATGCTGGTGACGATGCACACGCCGCCAATCAGCAGCGGAAGCGCCATCAGCCCTTCGAGCACGGCAGAAGTCTTGAGCAGCAGCGCGGTCAGCACCATGGTGGCGCCAACGGTCACGACATAGGTTTCGAACAGGTCGGCCGCCATGCCGGCGCAGTCGCCCACATTGTCACCCACGTTGTCAGCGATGACGGCTGGGTTGCGCGGATCGTCTTCGGGGATACCTGCTTCGACCTTGCCGACCAAATCGGCGCCGACATCGGCAGCCTTGGTGAAGATGCCGCCGCCCAGACGCGCGAAAATCGAGATCAGCGATGCGCCGAAGGCGAGCGCGACAAGGGCGTCAACAACGGTACGATCTTCACCGCCAACGGTATAGCCGCCCGGACCGGTGAGATACCAGTAGAACACAGCAATCGCGAGCAACGCGAGGCCGGCCACCAGCATGCCGGTGATCGCGCCAGCGCGGAAGGCCAGCGTCAGGCCTTCCTGCAGGCCCTTGCTTGCAGCCTGTGCAGTGCGGACATTGGCGCGCACCGAGATGTTCATGCCGATGAAGCCCGCCACACCCGAAAGGATCGCACCGATCACGAAGCCGGTCGCGCTGATGGTGCCGAGGAAATAGGCAACGATCACCGCCACCGCCACGCCGACCACGGCGATGGTGGTGTACTGACGCTTGAGATAGGCCTGGGCGCCTTCCTGAATGGCGCCGGCGATTTCCTGCATTTTTGCGTTCCCGGCATCTGCGCCGAGAACCTGGCGGCTGGTGACGAAGCCATACACGATGGCGAGTAGCCCCAGCACAATTGAGATCTGAATAAGGTCCACGAACTCTTCCCCTCTTGCCCACGTGGAAAAGCGCCTCCGCGAACGCAGAGGCGATAGGTGGCGCTGGCTATAGGCGATGCGACGGCGGTGACAAGGGTGGAATCGGTGGAATCCCGCCAACTCACCTTGCTTTCACCAGTTTCACCAAGGTGGGTCAGTGCTGGTAGCCAAGACCTGCCTGGTTGATCAGCGGGTGGCCGTCCAGCACAAGCGAAGCGAAGCCAGGCGGCTCGACTGCACCGATGCGCGTGCACTCGACCAGTGGCTCGACACCTTGTGGCAGTGTGAACAGCAGTTGATAGTCATCGCCCCAGCGCAGGCATTCCTCGCGCCGATCCTGCGCAGCCACCGGCACGCGGATGCTGTCGATAGCGATGGTCGCGCTGCTTGCACTGGCCATGCGCCATGCATCGAGCAACAGGCCATCCGAAATGTCCATCATCGCTGTCACATGCGGCGCAAGGGCACGGCCTTCATCGAGCAGCGGATGGGGCCGCAAATAGGCCATGGCGTGCATCGCATCGCCCTCAAAGCCCAGCATTGCGCGGCCCAGCGTGCCGGTGACGTAGATCACGTCCCCCGCCCGTGCGCCGCTGCGCGAAGGCACGGGCAAATGCGTTGCCCGCCCGATCGCGGTAAGTCCGAAACTGCGCGGGCCGTGGCTGCGGATCGTATCGCCGCCAAGCAGGGGAGCATGATATGTTTCAAGTGCTTCGCGCAGTCCGTCCAGGAAACGCTGGTCGCCCGCGCCAAGGCTGTGGCCCAGCAAGACGCCGATTGGCTGAGCGCCCTTGGCCGCGAGATCCGACAGGTTCACCGCCACCAGCTTCCACGCGACATCGGCCATGTCGGCACCGGACGGGAAATGCGTCCCCTCCGCCATCATGTCGTGGGTGACGACCAGCGTTTCTCCGCCGAATTCCAGTACAGCGCAGTCATCTTCCAGCCCGCGCGCGCCAGCGTGGAGCGGCAATTTGCGCAAGGCTTCGACAAAGCCGCGCTCGTCTATGGCCGCGCATCCTTGGCCACGGCATCGAGAATGCCGTTGACGAATTTCGCCTCGCGATCGTCAAAGAACGCCTTGGCGACATCGACATATTCGTTGATTGCACTCGCGACCGGGACATCTGCACGTGAAATCAATTCGTAAGTGCCGCAGCGCAGGATCTGCAGCATGGTCTTGTCGAGCCGCGCCAGCGTCCAGCCCTGTGCCAGTTTGCCGGTGAGCTTTTCGTCGATCTCTTCGCGCCGCGCATCCACGCCCGATACCAGATCGTCGAAGAAATCGACCTCGGCCGCTGCATATTGCTCGTCGTCGATCTCCATGCCCAGCCGATGCTGGTGGAATTCATTGAGCAGTCGCGCAAGCGCGGTGCCTTCCATATGCTGCTGGTAAAGCGCCTGGACTGCGGCCAGTCGGGCTGCAGACCGGGCTTGCGAGCGGGCAGGAATTTTCATTTGAGCCTCAATTCGACCGATTTGGCGTGTGCGGGCAGGCCTTCTGCATGGGCGAGCGCGACTGCGGCGGGCCCCACTTTGCCGAGCGACACCTCATCCAGTGCGATGAAGCTGGTACGCTTCATGAAGTCTAGCACGGACAGGCCGCTGGCGAAACGTGCGCGGCGCCCGGTGGGCAGCACATGGTTAGGCCCGGCAACATAATCGCCGATCGCCTCTGGTGTCATCCGGCCCAGGAACACGCTGCCCGCGTGGCGGATCGCGCGCAGCAACGGTTCGGGCTCGGCTACAGCCAGCTCGACATGCTCGGCGGCGAGGCGATTGGCGAGCGGTACGGCTTCATCGATCGTGTCCACCACGATGATCGCGCCATTGGCCTGCCAGCTGGCGGTGGCGGTTTCGGTGGTCGCAAGCTCGGCCAGCTGCGTTTCAATCTGGGCGGCTACCTCGTCTGCAAAACCGCTATTGTCAGTGATGAGGATTGATTGCGAGGTCGGATCATGCTCGGCCTGGCTGAGCAAATCGGCCGCGATCCAGTCTGCCCGGTTGTGCCTGTCAGCGATCACCAGAATTTCGCTTGGCCCAGCCACCATATCGATGCCGACCACGCCGAAAAGCTGGCGCTTGGCCTCCGCGACCCAGGAATTGCCCGGCCCGGTGATCACATCGACCGGCCTGATCCGCTGCGTGCCATAGGCAAGCGCGGCCACCGCCTGCGCTCCGCCCACGCGCCAGATTTCGTCCACGCCCGCGATATGCGCTGCGGCCAGCACCAGCGGGTTGGCCTTGCCATGCGGCGTGGGGGTGACGACCACCAACCGCTCGACCCCGGCGACCTTGGCGGGGATGGCGTTCATCAGCAGAGAAGAGGGATAGGCCGCGCGCCCGCCCGGCACATATAGCCCGGCAGCATCGACCGCGCGCCAGATCGCGCCCTGGCGCACGCCCGCGTGATCGGTGAAGTCCCGGTCAGTCGGCAGCTGGTCAGCGTGATAGGCACGGATGCGCTCTGCCGCGAGTTCCAGCGCGCCGCGCAGTTCGCCGCCCAGCGCGTCATAGGCGGCGCGGCACTCGGCGGCGGAAATGCTCCAGTCGCTGTCGCTGGCGAGTTCGTAGCTGTCGAAGCGCTCTGAATATTCAGCCAGTGCCGCATCGCCGCGCTCTTTGACATCAGCAAGGATCCGCGTCACGTCGCCGCTGACATCGCTGTCGCTTTCGCGCCGCGCATTGACCAGCGCGTCAAACTGCGCCGCAAACCCGGCAGCGGAGGAAACCAAACGCTGCATCAGCCCGCCGCCTGCTCTTCAGTGGTCTTGCGGAATGCCGCGACCAGTTCGGCCACGCGCGGATCGGTCTTGAGTGCAGCGCGATTGACAATCAGCCGCGCAGAAATGTCGATGATGCGGTCCGTCTCGACCAGGCCGTTATCCTTGAGTGTCTGCCCGCTCGAAACCAGGTCGACGATTTGCCGCGCAAGGCCCAGCGATGGTGCGAGCTCCATCGCGCCATTTAGCTTGACGCATTCCGCCTGGATGCCCCTGGCCTCGAAATGCTTGCGGGTGAGATTGGGATATTTTGTTGCGACGCGCAGATGGCTTGCGTGGCCACCTACGCCCTCATCGCCCGCCACGCGCGCCACCGAAAGGCGGCAGTGCCCGATATCGAGATCGACCGGAGCATAGAGATCGGCATAGTCGAATTCCTCGATCACATCCGATCCCACAATGCCCACTTGTGCCGCGCCATGGGCGACGAATGTCGCGACATCAAAGGCGCGCACGCGGATCAGGCGCATGTCGGTGCGATTGGTGGAGAAACTCAGCGAGCGATTGCCCTTGTCGTGAAAGGCATCTTCCGGCACCACACCCGCGCGTGCCATTACCGGCAGCGCTTCGTCGAGAATGCGCCCCTTGGGAATGGCGAAAGTCAGCTGAGTGGCGGCAGTGTCAGTCATAGCGCCGCGGCACTTAGGCATTGGGCGAGGAAAGGGCAATGAAAAGGAGCTTTCGGGCACTTGGGTGATCAGGGTAAAATGCCAGGCTATCAGCTGGTCGACATGGGGACGCGGGGCGAAGCCGCGATCCGCACCGCTTTCACCAACCAGGCCGCCTATTGCGAGCGGAACAGCGCGCCAATCACGGCCAAGGTCTGCAATGCAATTCTGGCAGCAGTGGAGGGGGACAAGAGCAACGCCCTGCTCGAACGGATTCGCGGCTGGGCCGGTGCACCGCTGGCTGATGCGTTGCCACTGCGCGTCGCTGGCGGGATCCATGCGTTATATCTTGCAGGCGAAGCGAGCGAACTGGCACCGATCTATCGCGGGCTACCGGTCAATGCTGATCCGATCGTTGAGGAAGTGATGCTGGTGCACGAGGCGCGGCTGTTGCCCTGGCTCGACAGCCCGCCGCAGACCAACGAGGCGGGGCGCTCAAGCAATTTCATTGCCGCCTTGCTATGGCTGGCAGGGCGGGGCTTGCCCGCACAGTTCGAATGTCTGGAGATCGGCTCAAGCGCGGGGATCAATTTGATGATCGACCGCTATGGCTATGACCTTGGCGGCGTGAAGGTGGGCCCTGACGCACCGGCGATGGCGTTCAAGCCCGGCTGGACAGGCAATCCGCCGCCCGATGTGCCGATCGGGCTATTGTCGCTCAAGGGATGCGACATAGCCCCGGTCGACCTGACGGACCCGGCGCAGGCGCTGCGGCTCAAGGCCTATATCTGGCCCGAACATACGATCCGCTTCGATCGGATGGAGGCGGCGATCGCGGCGGCAGAGCAGAGCAAACCTGATGTGCTCAAGATGGATGCAGCCGAGTTTGTCGAGGCGGAGTTGGCGAAGCCGCAGGCAGCGGGCACCACTCGCGTGCTGATGCATTCGATCGTGTGGCAATATGTACCCGAGGACCAACAGCAACGGGTGATTGCCGCGATGGAAGCGGCGGCAGGGCGAGCCACGCCCGATGCGCCGCTCGCCTGGATCGCTCTGGAAGCGAACCGCACGCTCCACCGGCATGAACTGCGCGTGCGCTATTGGCCGGGGGGCGAGGAGGAAACCCTGCTCGCCCGCGCGCATGCGCACGGCGCGGATATTGAATGGCTGGCGACCTAGGGTCCTGGCCCTAACTGGTTTTGCTCAGGAAATCTTCCATCGCCGCATTGACCTTGTCCGGCGCTTCCCACGGCACGAAATGCCCGCAATCGGGCACTTCGACCAAGGTCAACGAGTCAATCACATCCTCAAGGCCTTCGAGATTTTCGGGCGGCAGCGCCAAATCGTCCAACGCCCAGATCACCAGCGTCGGGATCGTCAGATTGGGCAGGGCAGGCGGGGTGTAGCCTTCGGGCACCGCGAACGGCACGTCCATCAACGGCACGTCAATCGGGCTGGCGCGGTAATAGTTGAGCATCCCGAATGCTGCCTCGGTATTCTTCCAGTCCTCCAGCAGCGCGGCGCGCTCTTCGGGTTCCATCGCGGAGGGGCGGTCCCATTTCACCGACTTCAACAACAGGCCGGTAAGCCCGTGTTCGCGCACCAGCTGGTCATTGGCAGTATCGCGGAAATCGCGGATATACTGGCTTGCTTCGCGCTGCTGGCGATTGGTGTAAAGCAATCGCTGGAACACCGCCGGATGCGGCGCATTGGCAATCACTGCGCGGGTTACGCGGCTGTGCTGGCCGCTCAGGGCAACGCCCCATGCAATCGCGCCGCCCCAATCGTGCCCGACGATGGTGAACTTCTCCACCCCCAGCGCATCGGCGAGCAGGAAAATGTCACCAATCAGCTTGTCGGGGGTGTAAGCCTCGACCTCCTGCGGCTTGGATGATCCGCGATAGCCGCGCTGGTCGGGCGCGATGCAGCGATAGACGCCTGAAAAGTGCTTGATCTGATGCCGCCATGTGCGGTGGCTTTCGGGAAAGCCGTGAAGGAAGATCAGCACCGGCGCGCTGCGCGGCCCCTCATCGACGACGTCGAGCTCGATACCGTTGGCGAGCGTGACCCGTTTCTGCTCCATCATCAGCTTTCTGCCTCCATTTTCTCGATATAGCCGGCGGCGACCATGCCCGCGACCTGGTCAAGCAATTGGTCTGGCGTGCGGCGCAGCTCGCCCATGGCTTCTTCCATGCCAGCCGCAACGATGATTTCGCGCTGATTGAGCACTACCGCATCGATCATGGCCTTGGCGGCATCGGCGGGCTGGATCCCCTCATCGATTACCTTGTCGCTGCGTCCGCGCCTGGTGCCATCGGCGGTCAGCGCATTGCGGCTGACATCGGTGGCGATCGACCCGGGATAGATCACGTGGACAGACACGCCTTTCTGGCTCAGCTCGGCGCGCAGTGCATCGGCATAGCCGGCAAGGCCAAACTTGGCCGCGCAATAGGCGGTCCGCATCGGCACGCCGACCTTGCCCGCGATCGAGGAAATGAACAGCAGATTGCCGCTGCCGCGCTCGGCCATATGCCCGATCAGCCCCTGCGCGAAGGCGATCTGTGCGGTGAGATCGATATCGATGATTTCGCGATAGACGCTCATATCGGTCTTCAGCGCTTGGCTGCGCTGCGACACACCGGCATTGGCGACCGCAATATCAACCCCGCCTTTCCATGCGATGGCATTGGCGGTTGCATCGGAAAGTGCGCTTTCATCGCGCACATCGAAGGGCAGCAGCAGCGCGTCACCGCAATCCGCAGCTACTTCGGCGAGGCGAGCCTCGTCGCGTCCGGACAGGATCAGGTGAGCGCCGCGGCTGGCCCATTCGCGCGCCAGCGCCGCTCCTATCCCTGACGATGCGCCCGTGATCCACACCACCTTGCCCGTGAAATCCATGCTTCTCTCTCCTCGGCGGCTTGCTCCGCGATTGTGTTAGTCAGTGCTGGTATTGGGCCGATCGGGCAGCGGTATCCACTCGTCTTCATCGCCCGGAACCTTGGGGAATCGCCCGGCATCCCAGTCTTCCCGGGCTTGCCGGATGCGATCCCGGCTTGAACTGACGAAGTTCCACCATGCGTGTCGCGGGCTGGAGAAGGCTTCGCCGCCGAGCAGCATGATCCGCCCGCCGTTTTCGCTCGACAGCACCATGTTGCGGCCCGGAGCCAGTACCGAAAGCTCGTATAGCCCCAGCGCCTGCCCATCGACGGAGGCTTCGCCGCCGACCAGCATCACCGCGCGCTCGTCGGCGCTGATCTCGATCGGCAGCGAGCCTCCCGGTGCCAGTACGATCTCGGCATAGATTGTGTCGGCATAGGTGGTGGTGGGTGCGCGCGTGCCCCATAGCTCGCCCATGATGACGATGGCCTTGGCGCAGCTGTCCTCGACTATCGGAAGGTCTTTCACCGCCTCGAAGGCAGGGTCGATCTCTTCGCGCCCATCAGGCAGCGCGAGCCAGGTCTGCATGCCGTAAAGCCTGGGGCCGGTGGCGCGTTCTTCCGCCGGTGAGCGCTCCGAATGGACGATACCTTTGCCCGCGGTCATCAGGTTCACCTGGCCCGGACGGATCGTGGAGAATGTGCCGAGGCTGTCGCGGTGATTGATCGCGCCTTCGAACAGCCATGTCACGGTAGCAAGGTTGATATGCGGATGCGGGCGCACATCCATACCAGTGCCGATGTCGAGCTGGCCCGGGCCGAACTCGTCGACGAAGATAAATGGGCCGACCATGGTCCGCTCGCGCTTTGGCAGCACGCGGCGCACCTCGAACTGGCCGAGATCGTGTGTGGTGGGGGAAATGGTTTGCTCGGTCATGTCACTCTCCCGGTGCCCGTGCCCTGATCGCCAGTGCGTGCACCCGCTGGCCGGGAATATCGCCCAGCGCGGCATTGACCATGCGCTGGCGCTGCAAGCGCGATACGCCCGCGAAGGCCGCGCTCTCAATCACAATGGTGAAATGTGATTCGCCGCTGCCGTCATCACCAGCATGGCCGCTGTGCCGCGCACTGTCATTGATCACTTCAAGGAAGGAAGGGGCGAGCGCTGCGCGCAGCAGGGTTTCGATTTCGTGGGCAACTGTTCCGTTCATATGGCTGAATTTGGGGCTTCCCATCCGGCTTGTCCATGCCCATCCTAAAAGAGTGAAGCAATCAAGGTTCCATGGACGATATGAGGATACGGGGCGCGTGTGCGAGTATCCGGCCTGCCAGGAGGCGGGCGAATTCCGCGCGCCTGGCTATCGTTCGAGCGGGTTTGACGGGCCGGGCCACTACCGCTGGTTCTGCCTTAAGCATGTGCGCGAATTCAATTCGGACTATGACTGGTTTGAGGGAATGAGCGCCGAGGAAATCCTCGAAGCCCAATCACCCGCAGCGGGCTGGAAGACCGAAAGCCCCAGTTTCCGCCCCACCGCCGGGGTCGACGGGATGCCGCGCTGGGCCGATTTCGACGATCCGCTTGATGCGATCAGTGCGCGGGTCAGCGGCATCAGGAGCCGCGCGGAGCGCGAAGCGCGCATGGCGCCGGGAAGTTTTGGGGACGGGCGCTTCAGCCGCGAAGAAGCTCATGCGCTGGGTACGATGGGGCTGGGGCTTGATACGGACCGGCGGCGGCTGCGCCAGCGTTATTCCGAACTCGTGCGCCGCTATCATCCTGATCGCAACGGTGGCGATCGCAAATACGAAAGCCGCCTTAACAGCGTTGTGGAGGCCTATCAGTTGTTACGCCGGAGCGCGGCCTTTTCCTGAGCCCCCGCTTCTATGAGAGCCCGAAGTGCGATCTGCCCGTGGCTCATCGCGACGGTGTAGAATGTGAACTTGGTCATGCTCTGCTCTTCTCGTCAGGCCTGCCCAACTCAATTCTGCTTGAACGCCCAGCGTAAGGTCTTGCCCATGCCCCAGGTCGCGGCGCGGGCGGGCAGGGCCGCGATTCCCGGGCGGGTCAAGCCCAGCATGGTCCGGGCGAATGGCGGGAGCATTTCAACCGCTTCGGCAGCCAGCATCGCCTGAAGGCCAGGCGGAGTGCCTGATGCACGCTGGGTCAACACCAGCCTCGCCACTTCGCGCGCTTCAGGTGAAGTGCGCAGGTCACTGCGCATATCGCGGAACAATTCCTCTGCCTCGTTGCGGTTGGTCGGCACCGGATCGGCACCCAGCGCGCGGGCGATCAGCGCGAACTGGCGGAAATATTCATCTTGCTCGTGGCCCGGCATGTCGGGGCGCACGTGGCGCTTGTAGGCAGCGAGGAAACTTGAGGCTTCGGTAACATGGACCCATGCCAGCGTGCGCGGAGTGGTGGCAGAATATGGCGTCCCGTCGGGCAAGGTGCCGGTGACCCTGGCGTGGATACGGTTAACCCGCTCTATGGCACTTTGTGCCTCGTCTCTGTGCCCGAAGGTGGTCACTGCGATGAAGCGCGCGGTGCGGCGCAGGCGGCCATGCATGTCCTCGCGAAAGTTCGAATGGTCGAGCACGCCCTGCAGCGCAGCTGGGTGGAGCATCTGTAGCAGCAGTGCCCTGATGCCGCCCACCATCATGCCTACAATATCGGCATGCACCATGCGGATCGGCGAGTTGCGCTTGAACAGCGCTTCGTCGGAAGGCGGCACAGGCTGCTGCCCGCCCGCCGTGTCATTGAACACGCCGCGCACCTGTTCGACCAGCTTGAGGCGAAATCGCTCGATCGGATCGGGTGACGACATGCGGCATGTCTACGCCACTGCCAGCTGCAACGCCAGCCAGGTTTGCAATAGGCGTTAGCGGCGTGAGACGCGGGCAGCGATCGTCGATACCGCGTGATCGAATTGATCCATGTCGCCTGCAGCGCGGGCAAGCAATTGTGCGCCTTGCAGTTGCGCCAGAATCGCCACGGCCTCGATCGCGGGGTCGCCGCTCACCGCGATACTCATGTCGCGGCGGCCCTTGAGCAAGGTCTGTTCGATCCACTGTGCAACCATCGAATTGGCGCGGGCGAGCATTTCGCGCATGTCGTCACAAACCAGTTCGCTGTCGCCCGCAAGGGCCGTGCACAGGCACAGGGCCTGCCCGGATCCAGTGGCTGCGCGATACATCTCGATCGCCCCCAACAAGGCTTGCCCGCCCAGCCGGCTCTGCTGATCGATCGCATCCAATTGTCGCGAGACCTGATCTGCATAACGGTCGAGAACTGCCAGCCCCAGATCTGCCTTGGTTGGAAAGTGGTGGTGGATACTCGCCTTCCGGATGCCAGCATCACGGGCGATATCGGCATAGCTGAAACCGCCATAGCCGCGGGTCCGCATGGCATTTTCGGCCAGATTTACGAGTGTTTCCCGAGTATCGCTCATACCTATCAACTAGTAGGTTGATTTCTGTCTTGCAAGAGCTATTACGCCGCAACCTACTAGTAGGTAGGATGATTCGGAATGACGAAGGACTGCTTATGCTGAAGATTTACGATGCCGAGAATTTCCCGAACCCCAAGCGGGTACGCCTGGCTCTGAGAGAGAAGGGCGCGCTCGACCAGGTCGAGTTCGTGCCTGTCGATGTCAAAGGCGGCGAACTGCGCACCCCAGTAATGCGGGCCAAGAACCCCGATGCCACGGTTCCATTCATGGAGCTGGAGGACGGTACCGTGATCGGGCGCTGCAATCCGATAATCGAATTCATCGATGCAACTTTCGACGGGCCCAGCCTGACAGGCGCAACCCCGCAGGAACGGGCACGCATCAGCGCAATCAATCTGCGTGTCGAGGAAGGCTTGCTCAATGCCGGGGCGGACTATTTCCACCACGCCACTGCCGGGCTTGGCCCCGATCTCGAAACCGACCAGGTTCCGGCCTGGGGCGAACGCCAGAAGCGCCGGGCCCAGGAGACTGCGCGCTACCTCAACGGAGTGCTGGCGGACCAGGAATACCTTGCAGGAGACAACTTCAGCGTGGCAGATATCACCGCATTCACCGGCGTCAGCCTGGCCGGCGCGCTGGGGCTGCTTCCTGACGAAGATCTGGCGCATCTTGACCGCTGGAAAGCCAAGGTCGCCGCCCGATACGAGAGTTGAGCAAGTGCGGATCAATGCGAATTTCGACATACCGGTTGGGGTGCAGGCAGGCTCGCTTGAGTGGCAGGCTTCGCCCATGGCCGGGGTCGATCGCCGCATGCTTGACCGGATCGGCGGGGAGGTGGCGCGAGCCACCTCCATTGTCCGATATGCGCCAGGCAGCCACTTCTCCGCTCACACACATGATGGCGGCGAGGAGTTCATCGTGCTGGAAGGGACTTTCCAGGACGAGCATGGCGACTATCCTGCCGGAACCTATGTCCGCAATCCTGTTGGCACGCAGCACGTCCCGCGTTCGGACCCTGGCTGCACCATCTTCGTGAAGCTGTGGCAATTCGATCCCGAAGACCGCGCGCAATTCGCGCTCGACCTGGGCGAACTTGCGCTCGCACCTGTTGCCGATGCGCCCGGGATAGCCCGGGCGATTCTGCACGAACGTGTTGATGAGCTGGTCTTGCTCGAACAGTGGGATGCAGGCACCACCCGCAGCTTCGATGCCCAGGGCGGTGCCGAGTTGCTGGTGCTGGAAGGTTCCGTCGAATGGCAGGGCCAGACTTATGGCAAGCATAGCTGGATTCGCCTGCCAGCCGATTGGCAGTGTAGAATTGTCGCAGGGCCCGAAGGCGCCCGGGTCTGGTTGAAGACCCGGCATCTCGCCCAATTGCGTATGCCCCCCGGCTGAAATTTGTCCCAATGCGGTGGACTATCGAAATAAGCGGGAAACACCTGCTTGCAGCCGCCATCGCTCCCGTCTAGGCGTCGCAAGTCATGGTAAGCTTGATGGAAACCGAATACGATGGGACGGGCAGGACGCTCATCCCGGAACCCGACACCACGATCGACGTGCGCGACACGTTTGGGATCGATGTCGACTGGCAAGTGCCTGCCTTCAGCCTGGCTGATGAGCGGGTGCCCGATATCGATCCGAACTATGTGTTCGATCCGGACACGACACTCGCGATCCTGGCGGGATTTGCGCACAATCGGCGCGTAATGGTGCAGGGCTATCACGGCACCGGAAAATCGACCCATATCGAACAGGTCGCTGCGCGGCTCAAATGGCCCAGCGTCCGCGTCAACCTTGATGCGCATATCAGCCGTATCGATCTTGTCGGACGCGATGCGATCGTGCTGCGCGACGGGCTGCAGGTGACCGAATTCAAGGAAGGCATCCTTCCCTGGGCGCTGCAGCATGCGGTGGCGTTGACCTTTGACGAATACGATGCCGGCCGGCCTGATGTCATGTTCGTGATCCAGCGCGTGCTCGAAACCGAAGGGCGCCTGACGCTGCTTGACCAGAACAAGGTCATCACACCAAACAAGTATTTCCGCCTGTTCGCCACCACCAACACGGTGGGCCTGGGCGACACCAGCGGGCTTTATCACGGTACGCAGGCGATCAACCAGGCTCAGATGGATCGTTGGAACATTGTGGTGGCGCTTAATTACCTTGCGCCCGAGGTCGAACAGCAGATCGTCAAGTCAAAGAGCCCGGACACTGATGACAAGACGATTGCCGACATGGTCAAAGTGGCCGATTTGACGCGCCAGGGCTTTATGAACGGAGATATATCGACCGTGATGAGCCCGCGCACGGTGATGACCTGGGCGCAGAATGCCGAGATATTCAAGTCGGTTGGCTTTGCGTTCCGCCTCAGCTTCCTCAATAAATGCGACGAAGCGGAGCGGACTCTGGTGAGCGAATATTACCAGCGTGTGTTCGACGAGGAACTGCCGGAAAGCGCCGCGAAAAAACCCTGACGCACAGGTTCCGCGCCGCCATAACCAGAAATTGCTCGCCATTACTGTGTTAATCGCTTAACACAGCCACCATGTTTGCCTGGCTTCGAACACCTCGTCGAACCAAGAGCGCGCGCGAGCGGTTCGATGAAAATCGGCCTGAAGCCGGTTTTTACGCGACGGAAGACCCCTATGGTAGCGCGCTTGATGAGTTTGACGAACAATTTGACTGGGAACCGGGCCGCAAGCGAGCGCGCATGCGGAGCTGGCGCTTCTGGAATCGCAAGCATGCACCAGGCACAATCCGTTTCGGCGAAAGCTGGGACGAGCCGCAGACCCGATGGTGGCAGCCGGCGCATTGGCGCGGGCGGCAGAGGCGCTGGTGGGCGGTGCGGATTGTTGCGGCACTGCTCGCGCTGTTCATCGCGCTGGTTGCATGGCTGGCGATAACCGCGCCGCTCAGCAAATCGCTCGAGCCGATCGCGCCGCCGCAGATCACCTTGCTCGCTTCTGACGGAACGCCGATCGCGCGCAGTGGAGCCTCGGTCGATGCACCGGTCGAAGTCAGCCAACTACCAGATCATGTCGTGGGCGCGTTCCTGGCGATCGAGGACCGCCGCTTCTACGACCATTGGGGCGTGGACCCACGCGGATTGGCCCGGGCGGCATGGTCGAATGCCACTGGCGGCCCGACCCAGGGCGGCAGCACCATCACCCAGCAGCTTGCCAAGTTCACATTCCTCACACCCAGGCAAACGCTGACCCGCAAGGCGCGCGAGATGCTGATCGCCTTCTGGCTGGAGGCATGGCTAAGCAAGGACGATATCCTCTCGCGCTATCTCTCCAATGCCTATTTCGGCGACAACCAATATGGACTGCGCGCGGCCAGCCTGCATTACTTCTATCGCCAGCCAGAGAATCTGCGGCCCGAGCAAGCCGCTATGCTGGCGGGCCTGCTCAAGGCACCATCGCGGCTCGCGCCGACCCGAAATTATGACCTGGCTGAAGATCGCATGCGGCTGGTGCTCGCGGCGATGGCCGAAGAGGGGTATATCACCGGCGCGCGCGCAGCTTCTTTGCGCGCGCCGCGGCTTGACGTCCGCAATCGCGACCGATTGCCAACGGGCACCTATTTCGCCGACTGGGCGCTGCCGATCGCCCGCGCGAATACGGAAACGAGCTATTCCAGGCAGACTATCACCACAACGCTTGACGCGCGCTTGCAAGGCTTGGCGGGTCGGGTGATCGCGCGCGCGCCTCTGGGCAAGGCACAGGTGGCGCTGGTGGCGATGCGGCCCAATGGCGAGGTTGTGGCGATGGTGGGCGGCAAGGATTACGCCAATTCCCCGTTCAATCGCGCCACCCAGGCGCGCCGCCAGCCCGGCTCGACCTTCAAGCTGTTCGTCTATCTCACCGCGCTCGAATCGGGCATGAAGCCGAACGACCGGATCGACAATTCTTCGATTGAGGAAGGTTCCTATCGGCCCAGGAATTCAAGCGAGCGTTATTCAGACACGATCACGCTTGAGGACGCGTTTGCCCGATCGAGCAATGTTGCGGCCGTGCGGCTGCTCAATCAGCTGGGCAGCGACCGGGTGATTGCAACTGCGCGAAGGCTTGGCGTGACATCCGACTTGCCCGAAGGTGATCCAAGCCTGGCGTTGGGCACTTCAACCATGACGCTGCTTGAATTGACTAGCGCCTATGCGGCGGTGGCAGGCAATGCCTATCCGGTCGAACCGCATGCGTTCCCGCGCGAGGAGCAGGGCTGGTTCGAATGGCTGTTTGACGGTCAATCGCGCTTTTCCGACCGCACACATCGCGGGATGGAACAGCTGCTGCGAAGCGCGATCAATCGCGGCACGGGCAAGGCGGCGATGCTGGCCGGGCCCAATTTCGGCAAGACCGGCACGACCCAGGATCATCGCGATGCGCTATTCGTTGGCTATGCCGGCGGGTTGGTGGTGGGCGTGTGGATCGGGAACGACGATAATTCGCCTCTCGGCGGGATTTCGGGCGGCGGATTGCCCGCGCGGATCTGGCGCGATTTCATGCGCGGCGCGATTGCCGGAAGCGAAACAGTTGCGCCGGTTGAACGACCCGATCCCGAGGGGCCGATACGCCCGCTGGATATTGACGAAATTCGCGAAATTCCGATCGACGGGAACGGCTCGACGCTTTCGGTCGAGCAGGACCAACTCAGGGTCGTGACAGAGATTGAAGGCAAGCCGATTGAGCTTCGCCTGACCGAAGATGGGCTGGCGGTCGAACCTGCGGAGCGTTAGCCCTCGCGATCAGCCATGAGGATATTCATCACGGCGGTGGCGATTGGGCGCTCTTGATCATCCTGCCACGCCTCTACCGAGACATTGGCATTGCGCCGCCCAAGCCGGGTGATGCGCCCTTTGGCATAACTCGGCTTCTGCTTGCCCGCGCTCAGGAACTGCACGGTGATGTTGATCGGCTTGAGCTGCGGGTCGCGGCTTTCAGTCTGGAGCCGAGCCCGCAACACGGCATAGCCAGCGGTTTCGAGCAGCCCGCTGATCGCGCCGCCATGCAATGCGCCGGGGCGCCCCTCCACGATATTGCTGAATTCCACCACCAGTACCGGCGCGCCGTCCACCTCGCCATGCACGGAAATGCCGAGCGAGCGCGCATATGCCGTGAGATACCGTTCCATGTCAGTTGTGGGCGGCAATGCGCGGATCCCTCGCGATGGTCATGAAAACGCCCGCCATGCTCGCCACTGGGTCATCCGGGTCGCCGTCATGCGCGATCCCGCGCACGAAGGCCGCCGAGCGAGTGCGGCGATAGCATTCGACCCTGCCCTTAACTGCGCTGCGTTCGCGCGCGGGGCGTTGATAATCGACCCTCAGATCGAGCGTAGCCACTGGAGTGAAAATTTTGCTGGCGGTCCAGATGCTCATGCCTGAGGCCATGTCGAGCAAGCTGATGATCGGCCCGGATGCAAGTACGTGACGATCCTCCTCGCCCAGCAAATCCTCGCGCCAGGGCAGCTCCAGCTCAACCCAGTCCTCGCCGTGATCGCTGTATCGCAAGCCAAGCCAGCCGGAATGGCCGTGGCGAAACAGGAACTTGGCGGATTCTGCCGGATCGAAGGGAGGGAGAGGGGCGGACATCAACATCGACCCTGCCTTTGGACCTTAGCGATTACAATACTCTAATTTCGGCGGTGAGATCGATGTATCCACTGTTCCAGCGGCGCGGCGGCGCGCGATGCATTTTGGCGCGAGGCCGGACTGCCGGTGTTCCTGATGCTGGAGAGGGTTGCGCAAACGAAACGCGCAGCGCTCGTCGAAAGCGGCTAAAACGAATTCCCTGCCAGCGCGTCGATCGCGCCTTGCAGGATCACAGCGGCGGCATGACTGTCGATCTTCGCGGCACGTTTGGCGCGGCTGATGTCCTGCCCGATCATTGCGGCTTCAGCACTCTGGGTTGACCAGCGTTCATCCCAAAGAAGTATCGGCAGGGAAAATGCCTCTGCCAGATTGCGGGCATAGGCGCGGCTCGCCTGCGCGCGCGGCCCCTCGCTGCCGTCCATATTGCGCGGCAGGCCGATCACGATTCCGGCAATGCCTCGCTCGCTTATCAAGGCGGCGAGCGCTTCGCGGTCGCGCCCGAACTTGCCGCGGGGCAGGGTTTTACCAGCGGTGGCAAAGCGCCACCCGGCGTCACAGGTTGCAATTCCGATTGTCTTGGTGCCGAGATCGATCCCGAGCAGCGCCCCGCCATCAGGCAAGGCCTCGCGCAGCCCGGCCGCGCTGTCAGCGATCAAGGCCTCGCCGCCCATGCCTGCACACGCTGCGCCACATCAGCCTGCACATTGGCCCAGAACAGCGGGATGTCATAGACGTGGTAATTGTTGCCGGGCAGGACATAGCGGCCCAATTCGGGCGGATCGCCGATCAGCAGCAAGCCGCGCTCGTCGCAGCGGGCAGGGACGGCGCGCGGCAGCAATTCGCCATCGCTAAAGTCGCCCTTTGGCTTGAGCGTGCCAAGATTGCGTTCCGCCGGTGCAGATTTCTGGGCACCTCCAGTCAGGGGATTGGTGCAAAGTATCGCGCTGTTTCCTCGCGCCGCGCCGTCAAACCCGGTGGATTTGGCATAGGTATCGAGCACAGCCGAGGGATCGGCGGGCTCCGCAAAGCTCGACCAGCTCATCACACAACCAGCCTGGTCGGGCGCGCTGCACGCGGGAAGGCCGAGCGATGGCAGGTCATGTGCCACTGAAATTGGCCAGCCGATGACATAGGCGGCGGCGACCCGATCAGCGAGTGGCTGGCCCGCCACCTGTTCGCGCAGTAGCCGCATCAGGTGCAGCGCGCCCTGGCTATGCCCGGTGAGGACTATCGGCTGTTCGGGATCAATCGACCCGATGAATTCGGCAAAAGCCGCCGCGACATCAGCATAGGCCAGATCGAGCGCCTGATGCGCCGCCGCTTCATCAGTCAGGAAGGCACCCATGGTCGCCTGGCGATAACGCGGTGCCCAGATCTCGTTCGCCCGGTTGAAGGGGCTGGCCATGCCGCGCACATAGATGCGCGCAACCCGCTCGGCTTCCTCGTCACCTAACGGAGCGTTCCAGTTCGAACGGTTGAGATAGCTGGTCGGATGGATGAAAAAGACCGCGAAATCGGGCAGGGCAGGATCAGCCGGAGACGGCAGGCTCATACGCTCGCCGGCATAGCCAGGTTGCCAGCGCGCCGCATTCTCTGCCAAGCCGGGATGCGCGAACCACATTGCCGCATCGGAATAGGCAGTCTTTGCCAGGGGTTGCTGTTCGACGAATTCGGTCGAAGGCACCAGCGCCAGCGTGGTCAATTCCTGCGCCCATATGCGCAGTACCAGTAGCGCAGCGATCAGCAGGACTATGATCGCGGCAATTACATAGAGGAATTTCTTTGCCACTCGACCTACTCGGTTGCGTCGTCGCGCTCCGCTATGGCCGGGCGCAGTGTTGTCCAGGCGCGATTTCCGCGCAGGCTTTCATACCAGCTGACCGGGTTCCAGCTTGTAGAACCGTCGAGCGAGAAAGTGATGAATTCAGCGCGGCCGCCGATGTTCTCGAGCGGGACCGGGCCCATCAGCCCGCGCGGGCTGTAGAGCTCGCGGCTGTCGGCGGAATGATCGCGATTGTCCCCCATCACGAAAACATGGCCTTCGGGGATCGTCATTTCCTCGAAATTGTCGAGCGGCTGGTTTTCGAGATTGTCGATCACCAGGTAGCTTGCGCCATTGGGGAGCGTCTCGCGATAGGCGGGCATCTCGTAATATTGTTTTCCGTCGGCTTCGCGCACCAGATAGTTGGTGAAGGCCGAAAGACAGGGCGAACCTTCGCATAGCAGTTCCGGCTCGAAGGGTATTTTGATCGCAGGCACGACCTCGCGTTCGACCGGGGTGCCGTTGAGGATGATCCGCCCGTCGCGCACGGCGATGCGGTCGCCCGGCAGCGCCACCACACGCTTGATATAGTCTTCATCGCGCACCGGGTGCACCGGGATCACGATGTCGCCATATTCAGGAGTATCTGCCCAGATGCGCCATTCGCTGCGCGGCATCAGGTGGAAGCTTACCGACGCCCAGCTCCAGCCATAGGGATATTTGCTCACCACAAGCCGGTCACCCACATAAAGCGCCGGCATCATCGAGGTGGAGGGGATGTAGAACGGCTTGGCAACCAGACTGTGAAAGGCAAGCACCGCCAGCAACATCAACGCAAGGCCGCGCAGCTCGGCGATCCAGTTGACCTTGGTTTCCTGGTCCTTGCTGTTTTCTTTGTCGTTTGTGTTCACTGTGTTGGTGCCGGTCTGCATAGTCAAAGGGGCCGCGCTTCGATGATGACATAGGCCTGAGCCCATGGATGATCGTCGGTGAGGGTGAGATGAATGAGCGCCTCATGGCCATGCGGCGTCAATTGCGCAAGCCGAATCGCGGCACCGCCAGCCAGCGCCAGCGTGGGCGCCCCCGAGGGGGCATTGATCACGCCGATATCCCTCATGAACACGCCGTGCCTGAAGCCCGTACCAACCGCCTTGCTGAAGGCCTCTTTCGCGGCGAAGCGCTTGGCATAGGTGCCCGCGATGGTGAAAGGGCGGCGGCGCGCCTTGGCGCGTTCGATTTCCGTAAACACGCGATTCTCGAAGCGTTCGCCATAGCGATCAAGCGAATTGGCGATCCGTTCGATATTGCAGAGATCCGATCCGAGCCCGATAATCATGCGATTTTCACCAGCATTGCGATAAACAGCGTCAGTGCGATCCAGTGCAGCAGCACCTGCGCCTTGACGAGATAGTGCGCCGAATCGCCCTTTGCCATCTTCAGCGTGCTGCCATAGCCAAACAGCTGAAGCAGCAGCCAGCCGGTGGCGAACAGCACCAGCACCTGCCGACTAATCGCAAAGCCAAGCAATGCGATGCTCAGAAGGAACGGGATCACGCCCGCAATTGCCCAGCCAAGCTGGGCGCTGCTCGGCTCCCCTGCGCTGCTCACCGCGCGTCATCCATCAGCTGTCGCATTCGGCGCACGGCATTTTCCATGCCCACGAACACTGCTTCGCCTATCAAGTAATGCCCGATGTTCAGTTCCGCGAGTTGGGGGATCGCAGCGATCGGCTGGACATTCTCATATGTGAGCCCGTGCCCGGCATGGGGCTCGATGCCGTTCTTGGCAGCCAGTGCGGCCATATCGGCGATGCGCTTGACTTCGCGAGCCATCTTCTCGCTGTCGCCATCAAGATGCGCATGTGCATATTCACCGGTGTGAAATTCGACCACGGGTGCGCTCAGCCGCAGCGCGGCGTCAAGCTGCCGCTCGTTCGCTTCGATGAACAGGCTGACGCGGATGCCCGCATCGGCGAGTCGCGTGACGATCGGGGCAAGCTGATTGTGCAGGCCGGCTGCATCAAGACCGCCCTCGGTGGTGCGTTCCTCGCGCTTTTCGGGCACGATGCAGGCGGCATGCGGCTTGTGCCGAAGCGCGATCTCCAGCATTTCCTCGGTCGCCGCCATCTCCAGATTGAGCGGCAGATCGGTCGCGGCCTGGATTCGAACAAGGTCTTCGTCGCGGATATGGCGCCGGTCCTCGCGCAGATGCGCCGTGATGCCGTCACCGCCCACTTGTGCCACGATTTCTGCCGCACGCACCGGATCGGGGTGATCGCCCCCGCGCGCGTTGCGGATCGTGGCGACATGATCGATGTTTACACCGAGCCGCAGCCGGCCGGGATTGAGCACGCTTGCCATGGCTAAGCGCGGCTTCCCGGCTTGCTTACGGGCATCGCAGCAAGTTCTTGCGGCAATTCGTCCTCCGCATAGGTGGGGAAGTTGAGTGCCACCAGCGGGATGAAGGGCACGCCCAGATCCACTTCGCCGCCCGAACGATCGACCAGCGCAACCTCGGCGATTACTTCGCCGCCTTCCTCACCCACTGCGGCGATCGCCTCGCGGCTGGAAAGGCCGGTAGTGACCACGTCTTCCACCATCAGAACTTTCGCGCCCGGCTCCAGCGCGAACCCCCGGCGTAGTTGGAATCTGCCATCCGGCCGTTCGAGGAACAGTGCGTCCTTGCCCAGTGCGCGGCCCATTTCATGTCCGATGATGATTCCGCCCATCGCGGGCGAAACAACCACATCCACCTTGCTGCGAATCTCGCGTGGCAATTTTTGCGCCAATGCCAGCGCCAGCCGGCCGCCGCGCTCCGGATTCATCAACACACGCGCGCATTGCAGGTAATGTGCACTGTGCCGCCCGGAAGAGAGCTTGAAATGCCCTTCCAGCAACGCGCCGCAGCTGCGGAATTCGGACAGCACCTCGTCTTCAGTCATGTGTGATTTATCCACCTATCTTGCGCTGATTGCGCCGGGATCACCCGGTCTTGCGTATTTTTCTCCCTAGAAGCGCTTGAGACAGGGGGCAAGCGCGCCTATAGGGCCGGTCAATCTCGGCGTTCATGCTGGGTGTTTGGGTTGGCTGGAGTGGTCTGGCATTTGCGGACTGCAGGGCAACAGGGCACGAGAGAAGCGGGAAACGTCAGACAAATGGTTTTGGGTCAAACAGGCCGCCACGCCTTTTCATTTATGGTTATGTTCGCGCTTGCCGTAATGCTGGCATTCGCGCCGCGCGCTGCGCTGGCACAGGACGAAGCGGCAGCTTCCGAGGTTGCTGCGGCTGAAACTGCGGCAGCGTATACGCCGATGGCACCGACTGAAGGCAAGGGCATGCCGGTCGACGGGCGGCTCGGCTTCCAGGACCAGTTTTCGCCCAATGGCGATTATGCATTGTGGATGCACGATTTGATCCTGCTGCCGATCATCACGGTGATCAGCCTGTTCGTGCTGGGGCTGCTGCTGTTCGTGATCGCGCGCTACAATCGCCGCACTAACCCCAGCCCTTCGAAGACGACCCATAACACCATGATCGAAGTGGTGTGGACCGTTGTTCCCGTGATGGTGCTGCTGGTGATCGCGATCCCGTCAATCCAGCTGCTCGCGCGCCAGTTCGAATCGCCGCCGGAAGATGCGGTGACGGTGAAGGTGACCGGATACCAGTGGTATTGGGGCTATTCCTACCCAGACAATGGCGATTTCGAAGTTATCTCGAACATGCTGACGGCGGAAGACGCCGTTGCCGCCGGTGAGCCTTACCAGCTCGCGGTCGACAAACGCATGGTGGTCCCGGCGAACACGCCGCTGCGTATCCAGACGACTGCGGCGGACGTGATCCACTCTTTCGCCGTGCCCAGCCTGTGGTTCAAGCTTGATGCCGTGCCAGGACGACTCAATGAAAAGCAGCTGCTGATCAAGGAACCGGGCGTCTATTACGGCCAGTGTTCCGAGCTGTGCGGTGCGCGCCACGGCTTCATGCCGATCGCGGTTGAAGCTTTGCCGCGCGATGAGTGGGAGGCATGGGTCCGCGAGCAGGGCGGCACCATTCCGGGCGAGGAAGCGGTCGAGGCACCTGCCGAAGACGCTGCTGACCCAGCGCCCGCCGCCTGAAGAAATTGAATTAGCCAGAGAGTATCAGAACGATGGCCACCACCGCAGAAGGTTTCACCGCTCCCCATGCAGATCATGGGCATGGTGCGGATCACAAGCCGGGCTTTTTCGCCCGCTGGTTCATGTCGACCAATCACAAGGATATCGGCACGCTATATCTCGTCTTTGCAATTTTTGCAGGGATCATAGGCGGCGCCATTTCGGGCGTGATGCGCATGGAGCTGGCCGAGCCGGGTATCCAGCACCTCGGGTTCTGGGTCGATCTGCTCGGCGGCGATGCCACTTCGATGGATGCGAACTACCACATGTGGAACGTGTTCATCACTGCGCACGGCCTGATCATGGTGTTCTTCATGGTCATGCCGGCGATGATCGGCGGCTTCGGCAACTGGTTTGTTCCGCTGATGATCGGCGCGCCGGACATGGCCTTCCCGCGCATGAACAATATTTCGTTCTGGCTGACCGTGGCTGGTTTCTGCAGCCTGCTTTTCTCCATGTTCGTGCCAGGCGGCACGGGTGTGGGGGCGGGTGTAGGCTGGACGGTCTATGCGCCGCTTTCCACCACCGGTTCGCAGGGCCCGGCAGTCGACTTCGCGATCTTCTCGCTCCACCTCGCGGGCGCTGGCTCGATCCTTGGGGCGACGAACTTCATCACCACCATCTTCAACATGCGCGCGCCGGGCATGACGCTGCACAAGATGCCGCTGTTCGTGTGGTCGGTGCTGGTCACTGCATTCCTGCTGCTGCTGGCGCTGCCGGTGTTGGCTGCGGCGATCACCATGCTGATCACCGATCGCAATTTCGGCACGACCTTCTTTGACCCGGCCGGCGGCGGCGATCCGATCCTTTACCAGCACTTGTTCTGGTTCTTCGGGCACCCTGAAGTCTATATCATGATCCTGCCGGGCTTCGGCATGGTCAGCCAGATCGTGGCAACGTTCAGCCGCAAGCCGGTGTTCGGCTATCTCGGCATGGCCTATGCCATGGTCGCGATCGGTGTGGTTGGCTTCATCGTGTGGGCGCACCACATGTATACGGTCGGCCTGGACGTGAACACCAAGATGTATTTCACCGCGGCCACGATGGTGATCGCAGTGCCGACAGGCGTGAAGATCTTCAGCTGGGTTGCGACCATGTGGGGCGGCAGCCTGGAGTTCAAATCGCCCATGGTCTGGGCGCTGGGCTTCATCTTCCTGTTCACCGTTGGCGGTGTGACCGGCGTTGTGCTGGCCAATGGCGGCATCGACGACAATCTGCATGACACCTATTATGTGGTTGCCCACTTCCACTATGTGCTGTCGATGGGCGCGGTGTTCTCGCTCTTCGCCGGCTTCTATTACTGGTTCCCGAAGATGAGCGGCCGGATGCATTCCGAACTGCTGGCTCACTTGCACTTCTGGGGCTTCTTCGTGGGCGTGAACGTGATCTTCTTCCCGCAGCACTTCCTGGGGATGCAGGGCATGCCGCGCCGTTATCCGGATTACACGGCGGCCTATAGCTATTGGAACGAGATCTCGTCCTATGGCTATTGGATCATGGCCGGCTCGATGGTGCTGTTCTTTGCCAACCTTGCCTATGCCTTCCTGGCCGGGCGCAAGGCGGAAGACAATTACTGGGGCGAAGGCGCGACCACGCTTGAGTGGACGCTCTCCAGCCCGCCGCCGTTCCACCAGTTCGAAACGCTGCCGGTGATCGAGGATCACCACGATTACCACGATCACCGCCCGGCGTAAGATTGAGATACCGCCAGGCGCAAACCCCCATCGGGGCACGCACAAAATAAAGGGGGCGTGCCGCAAGGTGCGCCCCCCAATGCAAGAGCCAGGCCCGGCTTTGAGTGAGACACGCAAGCAATGACTGCCATAACCGCAACAGTACTGCCGGCCGATTGGCGCGATTTCCTCGCGCTGACCAAGCCGGGCGTGATGCGGCTGGTGATCTTCACCGGCCTGTGCGGGTTGTTGGCGGCTCCCGGCAGCATTCATCCTGTGATCGGCTTTACCGCGATCCTGTGCATTGCGCTGGGCGCGGGTGGTTCTGCCGTGATCAACCAGTGGTGGGAAGCTGAGATTGATGCGGGGATGAAGCGGACTGCCAATCGCCCACTGCCCGCAGGCCGCATGCACCCCACTGACGCGCGTGATTTCGGCATCGCCATGTCGGCGGCATCGGTTGCGATCATGGGGCTGGCCGTGGGCTGGCTGGCTGCGAGTATCCTGGCGGTGGCGATCGTCTATTACGCCGTGCTTTACACCATGTGGCTGAAGCCGCGCACGCCGCAGAATATCGTGATCGGCGGCGGTGCCGGCGCCTTTCCGCCCATGATCGGCTGGGTTGCGGTAACCGGCGATATCACCGCGATGCCGCTGCTGCTGTTCGCGATCATCTTTTTCTGGACCCCGCCGCATTTCTGGGCGCTCGCGCTGTTCGTGAAGTCAGACTATGCCAAGGTCGGCATTCCGATGATGCCGGTGGTGGCCGGTGAGCGCACTACCCGCCGCCACATCCTGGCCTACTCGATACTGCTGGTGCCGATTGCTGCGGCACCATGGATGATCGGCGGAACGGGCGCGATCTATGGCGTTTGCGCGCTGGCGCTCTCGCTGGCGTTTCTGGCGCTTTGTGTGCCGGTTGCGTTCCGTTCGGCCACCGAAGGCGACACGATGAAGCCGGAAAAGCGCCTCTTCGCTTACAGCATTCTCTATCTCTTCGCACTTTTCGCGGCGCTAGTTGTCGATGCGCTGGTGCGCCAGCAGGGATGGTTCGCATGACACCCGAAGAAGAAGCCGAGATCCGCCGCCGCCAGAAGGCGCGCAATTACGCTCTCGGGGGCGTGCTGCTGTTTCTGGCTGTGCTGTTTTATGCGATCACCATTGTGAGAATGGGAGATTGATCCTGTGAGTGCCACATCCACTCCATCGCTTGATCAGAAGAACCTGCGTACCGGCATTTATGCCTTCATGGGCGCGCTGGCGATGCTGGGCATGGGCTATGCCGCAGTGCCCCTATATGATCTGTTCTGCCGGGTTACCGGATTTGGCGGAACCACGCAGCGAGCCAGCGATGCTGACGCCGCTGCGGCAGAGCGCCAGGCGCAGGCAATCGGCGGCAAGACGATTTCGATCCGCTTCGACGCCTCGGTGGCGCGCGACGTGCCGTGGACTTTCCACCCGTCGCAAAGCACTGACACTGTCCAGATCGGCGTGCGTGACATGGCAACCTATGTGGCCAGGAACAACAGCAGCGTCCCGATCACAGGAACCGCAACATTCAATGTCGAGCCTGAGCAGGCAGGTCGATATTTCAACAAGATCCAGTGCTTCTGCTTTACGGAGCAAACTTTGCAGCCGGGCGAAGAGGTGCATATGCCGGTGCTCTACTATGTCGATCCGGCAGCGCTGGAGGATGAGAACATGAAGGGTGTCGAACAGATTACCCTGAGCTATACTTTCCATCGGGCGATCAAGCCCCAAGAGTGATAACTGGAACCAAGCCTCTGGACCCGGTGGATCGGGCTGGGTAAGGGCCCAAGCAGAAAGTAACAGGACGCATTTGTCATGGCTGGTACGAAGAACCACGATTACCACATTCTCGAGCCCGATATCTGGCCGCTGATCGGCTCGATTTCGGCCCTCACGTTCACCACTGGCATGGTGCTGTTCATGCACCCCGAAACCTTTGGCACGGCAGGCAAGATCGTGCTGGGCCTGGGCGTTGCCGGGCTGATTGCGACGTTCTTCAGCTGGTTCAGCAATATCGTGAGGGAAGCCCAGGGCGGCGATCACACCCCGGTGGTTCAGCTGCACATGCGCTATGGCATGATCCTGTTCATTGCTTCGGAAGTGATGTTCTTCGTCGGCTGGTTCTGGGCGTTTTTCGACTTCGCACTGTTCCCTGCTCCGATCATGGTGGGCGAGGACGGGCTGGTGGCCAGCCTGTTCGGCCAGGACGGCGAAGCGGCAGCGCGCACCTTCCCCGCAGCGGGCATCGAGGTGCTCAACGCCTTCCAGCTTCCGCTGCTCAACACGCTCATCCTGCTGTGCTCGGGCACGACCGTAACATGGGCGCACCATGCGCTGATTCATGGCGATCGCGAGGGGTTGAAGCAGGGGCTGTGGGCCACGATACTGTTGGGCGTGCTGTTCACGTCGATCCAGGCTTATGAGTATGCGATCGCGCCGTTTGCCTTTGGCACCAACACCTATGGTTCGGCCTTCTACATGGCGACCGGCTTCCACGGCTTCCACGTGCTGATTGGTACGATTTTCCTCATCGTCTGCCTGGTGCGGGCCTATGCCGGCCACTTCACGCCGCGCCAGCATTTCGGCTTCGAAGCGGCCGCGTGGTACTGGCACTTCGTTGACGTGGTGTGGCTGTTCCTGTTCGTCGCAGTCTATATCTGGGGCGGCTGGGGCGCACCGGTCCACTGATGGAACAGGGCGCAAGCTCTGAAAAATCGAAGGGGCAGCCCGGTATTGGCCAGGCTGCCCTTTTCGGTTTGTGCCCGCGTTGCGGAGAGAAGACTCTGTTCGCCGGGCCAGTCAAATTTGCCGACAAGTGCGAGTCCTGCGGGCTGGACTACAATCGCTTCAATGTAGGCGATGGGCCGGCAGGATTCCTCACCCTTATCATTGGCGCGCTGATGGTGGGGCTGGCGATCTGGCTGGATATCGCCGTCAGCCCGCCTTTCTGGGTGCACGCCTTGATCTGGATACCGCTAACCATTGCAGCGGTAACCGGGGGGCTGCGCGTGTCCAAGGCTGCGCTCTTGGCGGCGGAGTTCCGCAATAATGCACGCGAAGCTGGGAGCCGCAAACTTTGAATCTGCGCCAGCTTCCCGTTCTTCCGACCATAATCGTGGTGGCTGCCGCGGCCATCATGGTGGCACTGGGCATTTGGCAGTTGGGCCGCGCTGAGGAAAAGGGCGCCTTGATCGCGCATTACGAGGCGGTCTCAACCGAAGCGGGCCGGGTCGATTGGCCGATGAATGACGAAGAAGCAGCCCAGCGCCTCTATCGTTTCGCCTTTGTCGATTGCACTCAGGTGCTCGCCCGCCGGACTGCGGCAGCCACTTCGTCCGAAGCCGTAAAGGGCCTTGCGCAGATTGCCACCTGCAGGCTCGCAAATGGCCGCGAAGCCGATATTGCCCTGGGCTTCACGAAGGAGCCAGTCGAGGGAGGCTGGCAAGGCGGCGAGATCCAGGGGATCATCGCGCCCGGCCCGCGGCTCGTCGCCATGCCGCCGGTTGCAGGGCTTGAGCCGCTGGCCGCACCCGATCCGCGCGATCTGCCCAACAATCATCTGGCTTATGCCGGACAGTGGTTCTTCTTCGCGCTCACTGCGCTGGTGATCTACGCCCTGGCGATCCGCAAACGGATCAGGTCAAAGGCTTGAGGGCGCCCAAGTTCCATTTGCTTGCCCTGTGCGCCCGGCGCGTCTAACCGCTCATCCCGCAATGCAATATATCTCGACCAGAGGAAGCGCTGCGGCGCTCGATTTCGAAGGTGTCACCCTGGCAGGCCTTGCCAGCGATGGCGGCCTGTATCTACCGGCTGAATGGCCGCGTTTCAGCGAGGCCGAGATCGCGGCGATGGCAGGCCTTCCCTATGCGGAACTGGCCACGCGGGTAATGCTGCCTTTCGTTGAGGGCAGCCTGACCGAAGACGAGCTGCGCAGCCTGTGCAAAGAGGCCTATGGCCGCTTCGCGCATGATGCTGTGACCCCGCTGGTCCAGCTCAATGAACGGCAATGGCTGCTGGAATTGTTCCATGGCCCCACGCTCGCGTTCAAGGACGTGGCGCTGCAATTGCTGGGCCTGCTGTTTGAAACCTTCCTCAGCCGCCGCAAGTCCAACCTTACCATCATCGGTGCGACCAGCGGCGATACGGGTTCAGCCGCGATCGATGCGGTGGCCGGGCGCGAAGGGGTGGACATCTTCATGCTTCACCCAAAGGGACGCGTAAGCGAGGTTCAGCGCCGCCAGATGACCACGGTGTGTGCACCCAACGTCCATAATATCGCGATTGAAGGCAGCTTTGACGATGCGCAGGCGATGGTGAAGCGCATGTTCGGCGATGCGGAGATGACTGCGCGCTTCAACATCGGTGCGGTTAATTCGATCAACTGGGCGCGGCTGATGGCGCAGGTGGTATATTACTTCGCTTCTGCTCTGCAGTTGGGCGCGCCGCACAGGCCGGTTGCCTACAGCGTGCCGACCGGCAATTTCGGCGACGTTTTCGCGGGCTATGTCGCCGCGCAGATGGGCCTGCCGGTGGCGCAGCTGATCGTCGCAACCAATGTCAACGATATCCTCCACCGTGCGCTGTCAGACGGCGATTATTCGACCGGTACAGTCACGCCCACGGCTACGCCCTCTATGGACATCCAGGTTTCTTCGAATTTCGAGCGGCTGCTGTTCGATTGCGGCGGGCGCGACGGAGCAGCGATGGCCGCGCAGATGCGCGCATTCGAAGCGGACAGGGCGATGCGGCTGACCAATGCCCAGCGCGAAGGCGTAGCCGGGCTGTTCACCAGTGCGCGGGTGGATCAGGATCAGGTGCTGCAGGCGCTGCGCTGGGCGCACGAGCACGCGGGCGAAGTGATCGATCCGCATACTGCGGTGGGCCTGCATGCCGCATTGGCGAGCGATCTCGATCCGGCCATCCCGCTGGTAACGCTGGCGACAGCACATCCGGCCAAATTCCCTGACGCGGTCGAGCGGGCGACGGGCCTGCGGCCATCGCTTCCCAGCAGGGTGGGTGATCTGTTTGCGCGCGAAGAGGAATTTGTCGAACTGCCCGGCGAATATGAGGCGGTGCGCGACTTCGTCAGCAAGCACGCATGTACCGCCGACTGATGGCTGAGCTCGTCCGCGATCCAGTGCTGATGGTGGGCAGGGGCTGGGAAGGCGGCTATCGCCTGCTTGACAGCGGGCACGGGCGCAAGCTCGAGCAATTCGGCCCGCACGACTTTATCCGCCCCGAGCCACAGGCGATGTGGACACCGCGATTGGCGCAATGGGAAGCGGCGGGCGAATTCATCCCCGGCTCGGACGAGGACGGCGGCGGTCGCTGGCAATTGTCAGCAGACCTGCCGGAGCAGGGTTGGCCGATTAGCTGGAACGAAGTCAGCTTTACCGCGCAGCCTACCCCGTTCCGCCATCTGCAATTCTTTCCGGACATGGCGCCGGTGTGGGAATGGATGCGTGAAATCCTCCCCTGCGAGGGGAGGGGGACCGGCGAAGCCGGTGGAGGGGACTCGCGGCTAGGCAAATCCCCTCCGTCATCGCAGGGCGATGACACCTCCCCGTCTCGGGGAGGATACGAAACGCTCAACCTGTTCGGTTATACCGGCGTTGGCTCGCTGGCTCTCAGCCGTCATGGCCGGGTAACCCATGTTGACGCCTCCAAGAAGTCGGTGGCGCAAGCGCGTGACAATGCTGTGCTGTCGCGCATGGACGACCGGCCAATCCGCTGGCTGGTGGATGACGCCGCGAAATTCGCCGCGCGCGAAGTGCGGCGCGGCAGCCGCTATGACGGGATTATCCTCGATCCGCCCAAATTCGGGCGCGGGCCGAAAAACGAAACCTGGCGGCTGGAGGAAGACCTTCCCGCGCTCCTCGCCGATTGCCGCAAGCTGCTCGATCAACGGAGCCGCTTTCTTTTCCTCACCGTTTATGCTGTTCGGATGAGTAGCCTGGCGCTGGCGGGGTTGGTCGATGAGCTGTTTTCCGACCTGCCGGGCACGGTCGAGCACGGCGATCTGGCGGTGCAGGAAGTTGGCGAGGGAGGGCGTCTGCTCCCCACGGCGATTTTCGCACGCTGGAGCAATTCGGAGTAAGGCGCGGGGCATGACCGATTCGCTCATTCTCGAAGTTGCCGATTTTGAACATGATGTCCTGACCGGCATCTATTCGGAAGAGACCGGCAAGCCGCAGCCGCTGCGGATAACAATCCAGGCACGTCTGGCAGTTGCCGATCGTTACGATCCCGATACGCCGCTTGAGGCGAGCAAGAACTACATGGACCTCAAATTTGCTGCTTCGGACGCCTTGCCGCAGGGTGTGCACTTCAAGCTGATCGAAGCAGTAGCGGATCACATTTGCGAGACGCTGTTCGTGCAGGATGCACGCGTGGAAGCAGTCACGGTAAAGATCGTCAAGCTGGCGATTGCCGAAGCGAATGAAAAGATCGGCATCACACTTCACCGCGAGCGGAAATAGCGCGATGCAGGCAGAGTTGCGGATCCACAGCCTGCCGGAAAGCCCGCTCGATGCGGGGGCGGCCTTTCACCGCGAATGTGTTGAGAAAGCGCACAGGGTGTTGGGCGGCGATGCGGAATCCCTGGTGATAGTCCTGCCTGCCGCGCCCAGCGATCATGACGATTGGCGCCGGGCGATGGCGCGCGATCTGGGCCGGAAATATGCCCCGAAGCGAGTCAATCTGCTTGGGGGCGGTGCCGCCGAAGCGATCGACGCGATGCTGGCATATTTGGGGGCTGCGCCGGGCATCACCGGCCAGTATCTTGCGCTGCATGACTAGAGTGCGTGACGTTCTTCTACCCGCCCCGGGGGCAAAGCCGCTGGTCGATAGCTTCCAGCGCCAGATCAACTATCTGCGCCTGTCGGTGACCGATCGCTGCGACCTGCGCTGTTCCTATTGCATGCCTGAGCGGATGACCTTCCTGCCGCGCAAGGATGTGCTGAGCCTGGAGGAGCTGTTCCAGCTCTCGCTCGGCTTTATCGCCCGCGGAGTAAGGAAGATCCGTGTTACCGGCGGCGAGCCGCTGGTGCGGCGCGATATCATCGACCTGTTCCGCGCACTCGGCCGCAAGCTGGGGGACGGGTTGGACGAGCTTACGCTCACTACAAACGCCACACGGCTGGCGCTGCACGCGGACGAGCTGGCGCGCGCAGGCGTGCGGCGGGTCAATATCTCGCTCGACACGCGTGACCGTGCGCGCTTTGCCGCGCTGTCGCGGCGCGACGCATTGCCGCAGGTGCTGGAGGGGATCGCGGCGGCGAAGGCGGCGGGCCTCAAGGTCAAGATCAACACCGTGGCGCTCAAGGGCAGCAATCAGGAAGAAATCCCCGATCTGGTCGCATGGGCGCATGGTGAAGGGTTTGACCTGACGCTGATCGAAGTGATGCCGCTGGGCGAGGTCGAGCAAGACCGGGTCGATCATTTCCTGCCGCTCAGCGAAGTACGGGCAAGGCTGGAGCAGCGTTGGACGCTCACTCCGCTGCGAGACACTACCGGCGGCCCGGCGCGATACGATCGGGTGATTGAAACCGGGGGGCGGCTAGGCATGATTACCCCGCTCACGAACAATTTCTGCACTGGCTGCAATCGGCTGCGGGTGACCGCCACCGGGCAGCTCTATCCCTGTCTTGGCGGCGGAGAGCGGGTCGATCTACGTGCGGCGCTGCGTTCCGAAGAGCCCGAAGCGAACCTTCAGGCCGCGCTCGATGAAGCCATGCGGATCAAGCCCGAACGGCATCATTTCGACATTTCGCGCCGCGGTGCTGCGCCGGCACAGCCGCGCCACATGTCGATGACAGGAGGTTAGGTATGGCTGGTGGACTTTCAGTCGTCATTCCCGCGAAAGCGGGAATCCAAATCGAAGCCAACACCTCTTCAATCTGGATTCCCGCTTTCGCGGGAATGACGAGGTAACTTATGTCTATAAGAGTACTCTACCTCGGCAAGTTGGCGGATGTGGCCGGACAGGCAGTAAGCGAGCTTTCTCCGAGCCGCGGCGATCTCGATTGGCCTGCCATTCTTGCCCTGCTCGACGCTCATGTGCGCGAAGGACTGGCCGATGCCATCCTCGATGAACGTGTAAAGGTTGCGCTGAATGGCGCTGTGCTTTCGAATCGCGAAGCGCTGGTCGCGCGAAATGGCGACGAAGTCGCCTTCCTGCCCCCCGTATCAGGCGGCTGAACCGCCATGCGTGATATTCGGCTTCTTACCGAACCGTTTTATCCTGGCGCGTTGATCGGGCCGTTCACCAATGCCAATCCCGGGCTGGGCGGTGTTTGCACCTTTGTTGGAGAAGTGCGCCTTGATGAAGGTGTCGAAGCGCTTGAGCTGACGCATTATGAACCGCTGACCTTGCAAGGCATGCAGGAACTGGCTGATCGTGCATTCGCACGCTTCAAGCTGATGGGTCTGTTGATGGTCCACAGGGTCGGGCAAATGCATCCGGGCGAGCCGATCGTGTGTGTTTCTGCGGCAGCGCGGCACCGGCGCGATGCGATCGACACGGTCGATTTCTGCATGGATCACCTCAAGAGCGCGGCCTGGTTCTGGAAGCGGGAGAAGCGTGCGGATGGCTGGCACTGGATCGAGCCGCGCGCCGATGACTATGCCGATCTCGCGCGTTGGAGCGAATAGTCTGGTGGTTTTGACCTAGGTCAAGGCGGTCGGATCTCAGCTGCGGCATGTTTTCCTTCAGCGGAAGGAGATGTCGTCATGTCGAAACTCATTGCCCCTGAACTGATTGGTGAAAAGGCGCGAATCGTCGCTGCTCCGGTGCAGGGACGGATTCCTACCTCTGTAGATCGCACATTCGAGCTGCCTGCGGCGCTTTATGGCGTGACTGTGGCCTGCTATCTCGGTTTCCTCGCCGTCACAGCGATGGCCTTCGGCAATCCCGGCTTGATCATTCCGATGGTGATCATCGGTTTCATCACAATTGCCGGTTTCGGCGTTCCGGCGATCTGGGCCTGGATGAAGCCCGAGCATAAGCAACGCGCGCTTGATCTCGATAATTTTGCAGGCCGCGGGATCATGACCCACACCGGGCGGCTCAAACCGCGTGATGCAGCGACACAAGTCTTGATTCTGCCAGTTCTGGTCTTCCTATGGGGACTTGCGGTGGTGACGATAGCCGCAACTATTTAGGGTCCTGACCCTAGTCCCTGTCCTTCCCGGGCGTGAACTGGCAGCGCGCGGGGTCGATCCGTCGGCCCCGCGCTAATCTTGCAGGGCAGGCGCCCGGGGTGGTGTACCGAGCTGAGCCGCCAATGCATGAATAATCTGATTCTCAGCCTCGACCAACGCAGCCGCTTCCGTTTGTGCCGCTGAAATCTGTTCACGTTCGTGGAATTCCAGCGAAGCTGCAGTGTAGAGCTTGTCGAGGTCGGCCAACAGGCCAGTGCTTGCCCCTGCTTGCGAATCGAGCTCTGCAATCGCGACCAGGGCAAGCGACCAGTTCTTGTCTTCCGGCCCCGTTCCTCTCGCGGCATGCACCAGGCCCCGGGCCGTCTCAGCCTGCGTCAGAAAGCGCGAGTGCCGCGTGCGGACCACTGCGATTGCCTCGCGCAATTGCGCTACCTCGCTCAGCGACATCGGCTCGGGCAGCAGAACCTGCCGCTCTGAACTGCTGGCTTCGAATTGGCCCTGGACACGATCGAAATCGCGCGCCGAAAGAGTTGGATAACGGCCCGAATTATCTGCACAGGCGGCTGAAAGGGCGCCGAAAACGGCAAGGGTCGCCAAGCTTGGGAAATACGCTATTGTCATAGGCAGCAAGCATAGCATGGCTTTCGGGCCATGCCACCTGCTGCGATGCCAACAGGCAGCACCAGAAAAAGCGGCGATCTCCCGTTGACTTGGCACAGCCTTTCCCTTAACGGCACGCATCTTTCCGGCGCCACCATCTGGTGGGTTGTCGGGTGCGCCTCTTTCATTGCGGAGAGGCACAGCTTTAGATTGAGAGTATTACCACCATGTTCGCAGTAGTGCGCACGGGCGGCAAACAATATCGGGTTGCCGCCGGAGACAAGATTGCAGTCGAAAAGCTCGCTGGCGAAGCCGGCGACACCGTGACGCTGGGCGATGTCCTGCTCGCGGGTGAAGGCGACAAGCTGGCTGACGCCTCGAAGGTGTCGGTCTCGGCGGAAATCATCGCCCAGGCGAAGAGCGAGAAGGTGCTCGTTTTCAAGAAGCGCCGCCGCCATAATTATCGCCGCAAGAACGGCCATCGCCAGCAGATGACCTTGCTGCGCATCACCGATGTGGGCGAAGGCAAGGCGGCAGCTCCGAAGAAGGAAGCTGCTCCCAAGAAGGAAGCTCCCGCCAAGGGCGCAACCAAGGGTGAAACCGAAGCCAAGCAGGACGCGCCGAAGAAAACCGGAGCGACTGCGGCCAAGGCGACTGCGCCCAAGAAGGAAGCTGCTCCCAAGAAGGAAGCTGCAGCCAAGAAGCCGGCTGCTAAGAAGGCGCCTGCCAAAAAGCCGGCGGCCAAGAAGTAAGGATTACGCACAATGGCACATAAGAAAGCAGGCGGTTCATCGCGTAACGGTCGCGACTCAGTCGGCCGTCGCCTTGGTGTAAAGAAGTTCGGCGGCCAGGAAGTGGTCGGCGGCAACATCATTGTGCGCCAACGCGGCACTAAATTCTATCCGGGCACCAACGTGGGCATGGGCAGGGACCATACCCTGTTTGCGCTCGAGAACGGCGTTGTCCGATTCCACCAGGGCAAGCTCGGTCGCAAATTCGTGTCGGTAGACATGATTGCCGAGGCAGCTGAATAAACGGACGGTTCGTTAAAGGGATCGTCCAAACGGGACGGTCCCAGCCGGTAATACGGCAACCAAAGAGGGAGATGGGGCTTTCCTGAAATTTCAGGGAGCCCGTCTCCCTCTCGTCGTTTCTCCCTCTGACAGGCTGGCGAAAACAGCTTTCGCCGCAACGCAGATGTCACGCGAGGCGCCTATCTGGGCGTTGGCGGGGCGATGAGGAGAAGGAAAATGTTCCATTGCACCGAGCGGCTGCTGTTGCGGCCCGCCTGGCCGGAAGATTGGCAGGCGATCCATTCGGGAATCGCCGATGAAGGCGTTGTGCGGAACCTGGCGCGCGCGCCCTGGCCCTATAGGCCCGATGATGCGCGTGACTTCGTCGAGCAGCCCATCGCTCCTTTTTACCCGCGGTTCCTCATCACCCGTGCGCGTGATGCCGCACTTGTGGGTTGCATCGGCATAGATGCGCATGCGGGCGAAGTGGAATTGGGTTACTGGATCGCGCGCCAGCATTGGGGGCAGGGCTATGCCACCGAGGCGGGGCGCGGCGTGTTGGAGATCGCCGGGATTCTCGGGCATTCACGCGTGGTCGCCAGCCATTTTCTGGACAATCCTGCGTCAGGCCGGGTGCTCGCAAAGCTGGGTTTCTTGCCAACCGGCATGGTTGTGAAGCGTTTCAGTTGCGGCCGAGGCGAAGAGGCGCTTGCTGCCGAGTATGCGATCGATCTGGCCGCGCGGGAGGCAGTTATCCAGCACGCCGCCTAATTCCTTATGGCGCGCAGCAAAACAAAACCCCGGTGCCTTGCGGTGCCGGGGTTTCGCTTTTGAGAAGAGGGAGAACCTATTCGGCGGGCTGCATCAGCGCGTCTTCGAATTCGCCTTCGTAAATGTTGATTAAATAGCGATCGTCGTGATCCCACGGGTGGAAGCCGGGCTTGAAATAGGCCAGCCACGCGGGGAATATCCGCCGCACCACACCCGGCGTAAAGGCAAGGTATTTGAACAGGCCCCAGCGCGCTTTCCAGCCGGTGATGCCATCCTGCGCCAGGAGGTTCATCGAATCTTCCCAGCGGTTCCTGAAAAAGCGGCCGGTTACCACCAGCATCATCAGGCTGCGCACCTTCCAGCGCCGATAAGGAGTCCAACTGCGAGTGGCATGGTTCCAGGTGTCATAGGCAACACCCTTGTGCTCGAGTTCCTCAGTCGCGTGCCAGCGCCACATCTTGCGCACTTCCGGATCGGCCTTGGCGAAATGTCTGGGATTCTTCAGGAACTCATGCGCCATCATGGCGGTATAGTGTTCCAGCGCCATGGTCGCGGCAAGGTTGAGAATCTCCGGCCGGCCCTTGGTCATGGCCAGCATTTCCTCCACGCGCTTGTCGATCTTCTTGATGTCATAGCCATGATCTTCAGCCAGGCGATTGAAGGCGATGTGCTCGCGCGTGTGGTTGATTTCCTGCTTCACGAACGCCCGGATTTCAGCCTCTAGCTTGGGCGATGCGCCTTCGCGATGTGCCTTTACCGCTTCGATGAAGAAGGCTTCACCGCGCGGGAATGTGGCCGAAAGGGCATTGTGCCAGGCGGTACCGAAGGGTTCGCCCGCCCACCAGCGGCGGGGCGTGGTGCCGCGGTTGAACCGTTCGTCACGAACGGTGATTTCAAGATCGGTGGGGGTCGGATTGGACTTTACAGAGGTATCGAGAGCGATCCTGGCGGGTGCGTTCATCGGGTGGCTCCATGAATGCGTTACTGACATCAGTGTCAATAGCCACTACTTACAGAAATGTCAATAAGGCGCCGCCACGGATTCCGCCTGGTTCAATCCCAGGCGTTGTGGGGCTGGCCGCCTATTCAGCCGGCATCACTGCGTCGGAATAGGGGCTTTCGGACTTGGCGATCAGCGCGCGATCGTCATGTTTCCAGGGATGGAAACGGGGCGTCAGGATCGTGGCCCACTGGAAGAACATCCGCCGCATCATGCCCGGTTTCCACCACAGGAAAGCATAAAGTTTCCACTTGGCCTTACGGCGTGAATAACCATCCTGCTCCAGCAATCCGATCGCATCGCGAATCCGGTTGCCGAAATACTTCCTTGTAATCAGCGCAGCGATCAGAGCGCGCGACTTGTAACGCTTCCATGCGCTCCAGTCACGGGTCGCGTGGAGCCAGATATCGTAGACCAGCCCCTTGTGCTCGATCTCTTCGGTTGCGTGCCAGCGCCAGATATCGGCTGCTACCGGATCTGCCCCGTCAAGGTATTCGGGATGCTGGAGCAGTTGGCGGCTGATGATCGCGGCGAAGTGTTCCAGCGCAATGGTGATGGCAAGATTGAATTCCTTGGGGCGCCCCTCGGTCAAGGCAAGCATCACCTGGATGCCCTGATCGATACTTTCGACATTATAGCCGTGATCGGAAACCAGCCGGTTGAACGCGACATGTTCGCGTGTGTGGTTGATTTCCTGGCTTATGAATGCCTTGACCTCGCGCGCCAGCTTGGGAGGTAATCCCTCGCGAAAATCGCGCAGAGTATCGATGAAGAAGGCCTCGCCCCGCGGCAGGCTGGCTGATACCGAATTATACCACGCCGTGGCGACCGGATCATTCGAATGCCACCAACGCGGGACCATCGCCTGGCGGTCAAACCGCCGATCACGCACGATCAGTTCGTGCTCTGCAGGGGTGGCGCTGGCGCGAGCGGTGATACCGCCCTCGGCGCTCTTGCCGCTCGCATCGGAGCGTTCTAGGTCAAAGGAAGTTTGCTCGGCCATCGGGTAAGAATCTATTAGGCTTAACAAATAATGACAAGTCGCAAACGTTTAACCCCACAGGAATCCAGAAGCTCGGCGCTTCAGGCGGCGCGCGCATTACTTATTGAGGCCGGCCCGCAATCGGTCACATTGAAAGCTGTGGCCGGGCGTATAGGGCGCACTCACGCGAATCTCTTGCACCATTTCGGATCAGCATCCGGACTGCAAAAGGAGCTGGCGCGACATCTGGCGGAAACCGTTTGCGAAACTATCAAGGAGGCTGTCCGCGCCAGCCGTGCTGGCTTGGGGTCGCCGCGCGAAGTGGTCGACCTCGCTTTCGACGCCTTTGACAAGGAAGGTGCGGGCGCACTTGCGAGCTGGATGATCCTGACCGGAAATGAGGACGCGCTGAGCCCGATTGTCGAGACCATCCACCAACTTGTCGATGACATCGCGCCAGATGAACCCGACGCAATCATCGAGGTCAGGCGGCTGCGCGAAGAGACGCTGGCCCTGGTGCTTATGGCGATGGGCGATGCGTTGATCGGCTCGGCTTTGGCGCGTTCGCTCGGCTTGCCCGAAACGGCAGCGCGCGACCGGGCACAGATCATGCTCGAGCGTTCCCTGGAGGCGATCAACCAGCCGGGCTGATCGCCGCCTTCATCCATTCCGGCGCCATATCGGGATCGATGCTTTCTACCCGCATATGATCGACGGCAAAGCCGATGTCAGGATAGGCGGCCTTACGCCGCTTTTCGTCTGATCGGCCAAGCGGCACGACGATCAGGCGGCGGTTGACCTTCTGCCGCCAGTTCATGCGCGCGGTATTCTCCTGCCCGATGTAACAGCCTTTACCGAAACTGACGCCGTGGAGTTCGACCGCGTTTGTTTCCAGCCACAGGATGTCGCCCAGTTCGGCACGTCCCTCTGGCACGCCCAGCGCCAGCCGATGCGCCAACCACCCTGCGTCAGCAGCCTTGTCGCCGTCGCTTGCGGGCGCAAGCCAGCGCCAACCCAACGCAGCCAGGCGTGGATCTGGTACTGATCCTGCGGTTTCTTGCGCGCTCCAGTGCACCGCCAGCGCCCCGTCTTTCGCGATCCCGATCTTGCGGCGCAGCCGGTAAAGGGAAAGGCGCTTGACCAGTTCGTCAGCCAGTTCAGCCTCGCAGTCGATCAGCGCATCCCCGCCATCGCGCCAGACGATGAAATCGAACATCGTCTTGCCTTGTGCGCTCAGCAGCGCGGCATAGGCGGGCAGATCGCCCGTCACGTCATTGGTGACGAGCCCCTGCAGGAAAGCGAATGCATCCTCACTCTCGTCCTCTGCGGAGAGGCGGATTACGGCACGCTTGGAAAGGTGTGTTGCGCTCACTTGTTCCCTATCCTTCTCGCAATGGCCTCGGCCAGCATTGGCCCCAGTTCGGGGCCTTGTCTGGGATAGAGATAGGGTTCGATCAACTCAGCTTCCATAAGCAGCAGCGCGCCATCCTCGCCGCGCACCATGTCGATGCGGGCATAGAGCGGGGTTTCGAATGGAATGGCATCGACCACGGCCTGCGCGGCATCAAGATCCGGCGAGGCTGGAATCACTGCCTCCTCAGTGCCGCCATAGAGCGATTGCACACGGTAATCGCCCACTGCCGGGCGCTTCACCAGCGCGTGCGAGAACTTCCCGTCGATGAACAGGAAGGACATCTCGCCCTCGCTCGCAATCTGCGGGAGATAGGGCTGGATCATCGCCGGTTGGTGCATCACCCAACCCGCATCCAGCGAATGGTGGTGGTGGATCGATTGCCCCTCTGCCCCGGCGCCAACCTGCCGCTTGGCGACAATCGCGTCGCAGCCGAATTCTTCCATGGCCCTGGCAATGTCGGCCGCGCTCGGCTGTTCGACCCACAGCGTGGGGATGGTCGCCACGCCGCGTTCGGCCAGGTCGCGCAGATAGGTCTTGCGAGCATTCCAGCGCACCGTTGCGGCGGAATTGCACAGCAGTATCCCGGCGCTCTCGAGAGCATCGAGCTTTGCCAGAAAGGCCCGCTCGTCATCCTGATAGTCCCACGGCGTGCCAATCAGGATCAGATTACATCCGGCAAATGCCTCGACCGGCGCACGCCAGTCTATCTCACTCAGCGTAACGCCTCGCGCTTCGAGCGCCGGACGAATCGCATTGATCTGAACATCATGTTCGAAGGCATCCGCTCGCCGGGTGGGCGAGCCGGGCATGGTGCCGGGGCAGGTAAGGAATCCGATTTGCATGGCGCGGCCTCTAGGGCCTGCGATCGGCACTGGAAAGAGGGCGCATGCGGGACTAGAGCGAGCCGTGATGACCGACAAGCTGACGATCCGCCGCCCTGATGACTGGCACCTGCATTTTCGCGATGGCGATATGATGCGCGACGTGGTGCCCTATACCGCGCGGCAGTTTGCCCGCGCGATCGTGATGCCTAACCTCACCCCGCCGATAACCGATACTGCCAGCGCCGCAGCCTACCGCGAGCGGATCATCAGCGCAGTGCCCGAAGGTGTGCAGTTCACGCCGCTGATGACCTGCTATCTCACCGACAATACCGATGCGGACGATCTGGCGCGCGGCGCAGCGCAGGGCGTATTCACTGCGGCAAAGCTCTATCCGGCTGGCGCCACAACCAATTCGGACAACGGCGTGACCGATGTCGGCAAGCTCGATCCGGTACTTGCGCGGATGGAAGCCGAGGGGATCGTGCTTTGCGTCCACGGTGAAGTGACCGATGGCGAAATCGACGTGTTCGACCGTGAGGCTGTGTTCATCGAGCGGCATTTGCGCCGGATCACGCGTGAATTTCCGGGGCTGAAACTGGTGTTCGAACACATCACCACCAGCGATGCGGTGGAATTCGTGCTCGCCGCCGGGGAAAATGTGGGCGCCACCATCACCCCGCAGCATTTGCACATTAACCGCAATGCCATGCTTGTCGGCGGAATCCAGCCGCACAATTACTGCCTGCCGGTGGCAAAGCGCGAAGTGCACAGGCTGGCGTTGCGAAAGGCGGCTACCAGCGGCAATCCGAAATTCTTCCTTGGCACGGACAGCGCCCCGCATGCCCGCCACGCCAAGGAAGCCGCCTGCGGATGCGCGGGAATATTCAACGCGCCCTATGCGCTTGAAAGCTATCTGGCCGTGTTTGATGAAGAGGGCGCGCTGGACCGGTTTGAAGGCTTCGCCTCCTTGCATGGCCCGGCATTTTACGGACTGCCGGTGAACGAGGATGCAATCACGCTCGAACGTGCCGAGGTGACCGTCCCTGAGACATTGCAGGCAGCCGGGCGCGAAATAGTGCCTTTCCACGCCGGGCAGACACTCGGCTGGCGGATCGCTGGCTAAATCGCGACCGGCTTTCGTCCGCGCCGCTGCACCATGTCCCACACGAAGATCGCAATCGCGCTCCAGATCAGCGCAAAGCTGGCCATTTGTGCGGGCAGCAATGGCTTGTCGAACACGGTCAAGCCCAGGATGAAGACGATCGACGGGGCGAGGAACTGGATGAACCCAAGCGTCGAATAATCCATCCGCCTTGCGGCCACTGCGAACAGCAGCAGGGGAACTGCCGTCACCACGCCGCCAAGCATGATCGCCAGGCTAAGCCACAATTCGCCGCCGAATGAGGAGCCTGAGGGGCCTTGCGCAAACCACAAGGCGATCCCGCCTGCCAGGGGCAGCAGGATCGCGCTTTCGATCGTCAAGCCCGGCAGCGATCCAACCTCCACCTGCTTGCGCAAGAGTCCGTAGGTGCCAAAACTGAGGGCCAGGGTCAGGCTGATCCACAGCGTTGTGAGTGCGCCCGCCAGCAGCACGGCTACACCCGCGCCTGCCAGGGAGACAGCAATCCATTGCCGCCGCGATAGCCGCTCTTTCAGCAGCAGCGTGCCCAACAGCACATTGACCAGCGGGTTGATGTAATACCCCAGGCTGGCGGCATAGATCTCGCCAGACTGGATGGCCCAGACATAGACGAACCAGTTCACCGCGATAAGGATCGAACTGGCCGCCAGTACCAGCATGGCACGCCGGTTGGCCAGTGCGGTCCTGAGATCGGGGATCTGCCTGCGCACCAGCACGATCACCAGGCAGATCGGCAAGGTCCAGATGATTCGCCAGCCGACAAATTCGGCCGGGGGCACTGTGCTCACCAAAACAAGATACAGCGGCAGGAAGCCCCAGATCGTATAAGCGGCAATAGCTGCAGGCAGCCCCGATGGCTGGCTTGGCTGGTCTGGATTGGTCATTCTCAAGCGCCCTAGGGGCCGCCTGTGTTCCGGGCAAGCCACCTTTCGTCCGTCAGATTGCAACGCTTCGTCGCATGAACGATTTCCTGCAGATCGAGTTGCGAGCCGTTCATGTTGAAGGCCTTAAACCTGAACAAGCCGAATCGAGCGGTGCCCGCAAAAGGGTTTAAGGATGAGCGAAGGAGCAGGAAGATGAGTGTCGCATTCACCAAACACACTGTAATTGCGGCCGCTGGCGCCGCGCTGTTTTTGTCCACGCCAGCGTCTGCGGCTGAACTGCCGCGCGAAGCAAGCATGCAGCATCACGAATTTGCTGCCGAGCTTCCGTTGGGCGACCTCACTGCGAAGCATGACCGCAAATACAAACGCCGCGATCGCCATGATTACGATGACGACCGCTATTACGGCGATCGCTATCGCGGTGACCAGAGCTACAGCCGTTATGGCGAGCCGGTCCATCGCAACACGCGTGTCTGGCGCGGAGGCGATGGGCGCTATTACTGCCGCAAGGAAAATGGCACCACCGGCCTGCTGATCGGTGCCGGAGTTGGCGGCCTGATCGGCAATGAAGTGGCTGGGCGCGGAGACAAGGGAGTTGGCATACTGCTGGGCGCGGTCGGCGGGGCAATCCTGGGCCGCGAGATTGACCGCAGCAATTCGCGTTGCCGCTGATTAACAACGATAATCAATGACTTAGACTGCTTTCAACGGCGGTCTGGGCACGGCTCCCACCAAGCCGTGGAAAGCGCTCCTGTGCCAGTTGGTGCGGGGGCGCTTTCTTCCGTGCGCCCTTGATCATCAGCGGTTTCTCAGCCCCACACCGATATTCGCGCGCGGTTGCTCCACCTCTGTGCTGGCGACGGGATAGGCGCAGTAATCCGCCGCATAATAGGCTGCCGGGCGATGGTTGCCCGACAGGCCGACACCGCCAAATGGCGCGGCTGATGAGGCGCCGTTTGTGGGGCGGTTCCAGTTGATGATTCCTGCGCGAACATTGGCCCAGAAGCGATCGAAATCATGCGGCGTGCCACCGATCAACGATGCCGAGAGTCCAAAACGCGTATTGTTCGCTTCGGCGATTGCGGCGTCGAAATCCTTCACCCGGATGACTTGCAGCAATGGCCCGAACAGTTCGACATCCGGCCGTTCGGGCATATCGGTGGTGTCAATGATACCGGGTGTGAGGAACGGCAGATTCTCATCGGTCCGGCGCATGTTGAGCAGCGTCTTGCCGCCATGACTGATCAGGTGAACAAAGCTGTTCAGCAATGCTTCGGCGGTGGGATTGTCGATCACCGGGCCCATGAATGGGGCAGGTTCGGCAAAGGGTTCGCCGATGATCAACCGCCGAGTGAGCATGAGCAATTCCTGCATCAGCGGTTCGAACAGGTGATCGAGCACGATCAGCCGCCGCGCAGCGGTGCAGCGCTGGCCAGCAGTGGTGAAGGCAGATTGGACGATCAATACCGCAGCATCGCTCAGCAGAGGCGTATCGATCACTACAATCGGGTTGTTTCCACCCATTTCAAGCGCCACGATCTTGGCTGGATTGGTCGCCAGCGTGCGATTGATCGCAACGCCGGCCTGCACCGACCCGGTGAACAGCACGCCGTCGATACCCTTATGCGCGACCAGCGCCTTGCCTTCTTCGATCCCGCCGATGGCCAGTTGCATTGCGCCTTCGGGGATACCCGCGCGGTGGAAACACTTGACCAGGAATTCGCCCACTGCCGGGGTTTTCTCGCTGGGCTTGAACACGATCGTATTGCCCGCGATCAAGGCTGGAACGATATGGCCGTTGGGCAGGTGGGCAGGGAAGTTATACGGCCCCAGAACCACCATCACGCCGTGCGGCTTGTGACGCACCGCAGCCGTGCCCTGCAGCGCACTGTCGAGCTTTTTCTTCCCGGTTCGTTCAGCATAGGCGTTGACGGAAATCTCCACCTTGTTGACGACTGCATCTACTTCGGTGCGCGCTTCCCACAAGGGCTTGCCGGCTTCGCGGGCGATCAACTCGGCAAACTCGTCACCCGCCTTGCGGACTTCGTTTGCAAATCGGCGCAGCAGTTCGATCCTGTTGGCAAGCGGGCGCGATGCCCATTCGGGCCAGGCGTGCCGTGCTGCCTGCACACAGGCGTCAATATCGCTCGCCTCGGCCCGCCACAATTCTTTGCCGGTTGCCGGTTCGCAGGAGATGTAGGTCTGCACCTTCACGATTGTACCTGATCGCCCCTTTCGCGCATGGCGGTTAGTCTGGTAAGCTCAAAATGGGAAGCAAATTGCGGCAATTGTTCACTGAACCTTGCGTGACTGCTGCGCATCTATCGCCCTCCCGAGCCGAGATGGCCTGTCGGCCGGGGCGCGGTGCCGTGCGCTTCGCCCATGCGGCGGATCGCGGCGATCTTGTCATTCAAGGGAGCCCAATCGTCGCGCTCGTCGATAGCTGACCACAGTGCTTCGACTTCGTCGATCAGCAGGGTTTGCGGGCCATCTTCATGCCAATAGCCATGCTCGCTTGCGACCGGCTGATAGGTTTGGAAAATCTCGCCCAGTTCGCCCTCTGCGCCGCGTCCACCGCGATGCGCGTGGAAGAACACATCGGGTTGCGCCTTGCTTTCGCGCAGTGCCTTTTCGCAAGCGGCCACCATGGCGGCATCGCGGTCTGCGCCGCGCGGCTCAATCCCCAGCCGCCAGCACCATCGCCGTGCGACGGCCTCCATATAGAGCGGCCCAAAGCGGTTGAGTGCCGCAATCAATGGCTCGCTTTCTGCCAGCAGCCGCAGTGCTACTGCCAATTGGCCGCAATTCCAGTGCAGCGCTTCGGGCTGCCGGCCAAAGGCATAGAGCCCCTGCTGGTCAAAATAGGCAGCGGTAAAGCCCGGATCCCAGCTGGGCAGCCAGCGCCACGGCCCATAGTCGAAGCTTTCGCCCGAAATGTTCATATTGTCAGTGTTGAGCACGCCGTGGACGAAGCCTGCCACCATCCAGCTGGCGGCAAGATCGGCCAGGCGCTCGACCACCTGATGCAGCAGTATCACTGCCGGTTCGCTGCGCCCCGGCGCATCTTCAGGCGGCTGCGGCCCGGGAAATTTCGCCAGACAATAGTCGATCAACGCTTCCATATGCGCACGCTCTTCCAATGCCAGCAGCCGCTGGAATGTCCCGATACGGATATGGCCGTGGCTGAGCCGCACCATGACTGCCGAACGGGTGGGCGAGGGCTCGTCATTGCGCCACAATTCCTCGCCAGTCTCGATGATCGAGAAGGTTTTCGACGTGTCTACGCCCAGCGCCTCCAGCATTTCCGTGGCAAGAATCTCGCGCATGCCGCCCTTGAGCGTCAGCCGCCCGTCTCCAGCGCGGCTATAGGGCGTCTGCCCTGAGCCCTTGGTGCCAAGGTCGAGCAGGCGGCCTGCACCATCAATGAGCTGCGCGAACAGGAAGCCGCGTCCATCGCCAATCTCCGGGTTGTACACGCGAAACTGGTGGCCATGATATTTGAGTGCGAGTGGCTGCTGCAGATTGCCGGGCAATGGCTCGAAACGAGCGAAATGCTGCACCCACTCTGCATCACTTAGAGTGCCAAGCCCCACGCCCTCGGCCCAGCGTTGATTGCGGAATCGCACCCGGCAATCCGGGAAATCAGCCGGTGTTACCGGCGCGCCAAGCCAGTCGGAAACTGCCTCGATTGCGGGTTCGGGGCGATAGGGGGCAGCAGATGGCGCACTGGGCATAGGGCCTTTGTGGAGGCTACGTGCGTCAGCCGCAAGTGTGGCTTCTGCGCGATGGCGCTTGATTTCCGGCGCAAATTGCCCAAGGCCTCGCACAATCATGACGGCATCTTTTTCTCACGAATACTGGACCAGCCCGGACGGGCTCAAACTGCATTATCGCGATTATGCAGGTACGGCTGACAAACCCCCGGTGCTGTGCCTGCACGGGCTGACCCGCAACGCGCGCGACTTTGCCCCGTTGGCCAACCACCTTGCCGGCAAATGGCGCTTGATCGTGCCTGAAATGCGCGGGCGCGGGATGAGCGAATATGCCAAGGACGTGTCGACCTATTCGCCGATCACCTATGTCGCCGATGTCGAAGCCTTGCTGAGCGGATTGGGCATCCGGCGTTTCGTGTCGATTGGTACATCGATGGGCGGGCTGATGACCATGCTGATGGCAGCAGGTGACGCGAGTCGTTTCGCAGGCGTGGTATTGAACGATATCGGGCCTGAGCTTGGCCCTGCAGGTTTGGAGCGGATCGCAGGCTATGTCGGCCATGGCCGCAGCTTTCCTACCTGGATGCATGCCGCGCGGGCATTGCAGGAAATGCAAGGCGAATGGTTTCCTGACTACGCGATTGAGACGTGGCTCGAAATGGCAAAGCGCACCATGGTGCTGGGCCAGAATGGCCGCATAGCCTTTGACTATGACATGGCGATCGCCGAGCCGTTCAACGAGCCCGGAGGTGCCGCGCCGCCTGATTTGTGGCCCGCGTTCGAAGCGCTTTCGGATGTGCCGGTGCTGGTCCTGCGAGGGGAATTGTCGGACCTGCTTTCAGACGATACGGTTGCGGCGATGAAGGCGCGCCACCCCTTGATGCGATCGGTTACCGTGCCGCGTGTCGGCCACGCGCCGATGCTGGACGAGCCTGTTTCGCTTGCGGCGATCGACGAGCTTCTGGCTCAGGTCGAATGAGTTCAGGAACGGGCGGCTTGCCGCGTATTCTGCATATCCATCCGGATTCTCCGAATGGTTCCTCGGCACGGATATGCCTGGAAACAGTGGCCGGTCTGGGCGGTGCGTTTGCACATGATTTTGCTGGAGGACGGATCGGTTCCGGTGCGCTCGAAACGCTAGGTGTCGGCGGAAACAGCCGCAGGTTGGGCGGGGTTTCTGCCATCAGCGGATATATCGGCCCGGGCGGCATGGTCCGCCTGGCGCGCGCTATGGCCGGATATGATTTGGTGCTCACCTATGGTTGGGGCGCAATCAATGCGGCGATGGCGCATAAACTGTTCGGACGAAGTTTTTCGCTGCCGCCATTGATCCATCACGAAACGGGATTGGGCGAAGCAGGCGATGACGAATTCTCGCCATGGAGAAACCTTTACCGGCGCGTTGCGCTGGGCAGCGCGCAAGGCGTGGTGGTCGAGACCAGCGTAGTGGCACGCCTTGCGGCACAGGCCTGGCAGGTGCCGCAGTCGCGGCTGCACATCATCCCGCGCGCGGTTGAAATATCCGCTGATGGCAGGAAACCCGCACCGGACGCCTTGCCCGGCCTGATCAAGCGCAAGGGCGAGTGCTGGGCAGGAACGATCATCGCAGACGACGACATTCGAGGGGCAATTCCCCTGATCGAACAAATCGTCGACCTGTCTGCCAATTGGCACCTGGTTGTTTTTGGCGAGCGATCCGCCCTCACTGGAATCAAGGAGAGTGCCGATCGGCTGGAGCTGAGCCACCGCGTGCATCTTCCCGGCATGGCAGGCGACCGCACCACAGCGCTGGCTTTGCTCGACATATATGTAGATTGCAGCGCCAACTATGCATTTCCCGCAGCAGCAATTGAAGCGATGGCAGCGGGATTGCCGGTGGTATCGCGCCTTGGGAGCCCTGCTGCGGGTATGGTCTCGCAACCGAATCGAAGCCTGATCGCAAGTTCGGACGATGCAGCTGCATTTCTCGTCCTGGCGGAAGAGGCACAGGTACGTCACGAGATCGGCAAGGCCAACCAGCTTGAAGTGGCGGCAAATTTTGGCGCCGCCAATGTATTGACGCAATATCACGCGCTCTATTCCGGCGCGCTCACAGGCGATAGTTGAGCCATGCAAGGCTGTGCATTGCTTCACCCGGGGTTCAACTGGCGAAGAACACAGACTATGCGGCATTGCGGATGGCGCGCCGCGTCCCTACAAGCGCGCCGAAACGAGCAAACAGTCGAGGAAAGAGCCAGCCAGTGGCGCTGATACCAAGTAGCAAAAAGAACCCTGAAGAGAAAAAGGCGGCTGAGGACGATGTCCTGCTGCGCGAGATCGATGATGCCGTGCGCGAGGACCAGTATCTTGAGTTCGCGCGCAAATACGGCCGTCCGCTACTTGGGGTGGTGATCGCGGCCCTGTTGGCCTTTGGCGGTTATCTGTTCTGGGATTCGCGCCAGGAAGCGGCACTGGAAGCGCAGTCGGAGCGGCTGGTCGCGGCGCTCGACCAGGCTGATGCAGGCAATTTTGACAGCGCCGATAAAACTGCGGCGACGCTTGCGGATGAAAGCACGGGCGGTGCGCGGGCGGCGGCGCTGCTGCTGCGCGCGGGGATCGCGATGGATCAGGGGCGCACCGACGATGCGGCTGCGCTCTATGCCCAGGTCGTTGCCAATAAAGACACTCCACCGGCGCTGCGCGATCTGGCCTCGATCCGCGAAATGGCGGCGAGTTTCGACACGCGCGATCCGGCAGAGGTGATAGGGCGGCTCGAACCCTTGGCTGTGCCCGGCAATCCCTGGTTCGGAAGCGCAGGCGAGCTGGTGGCCATGGCTTATCTCGAACAGGGCAAAAACGAACGCGCTGGACTGCTCTTTGGCGAAATTGCGCGATCCAAGGATGTGCCTGACACCTTGCGTTCGCGCGCACGGCAAATGGCGGGCCTGCTGGGGGTCGACGCGATCGAGGATGCCGACGCCTATATGGAAGAACAACGGCTGACCGATGGCGGCGCAAACGCCGCTGTCAGGTGAACCTTGTTACTGGGATCAATGGAATAATGATGACACGTAATTTGATACGCTCGATCTTCGCGGTGGCGCTGGCAGGCACGGCCGTGGCGGGATGTTCCGGCGGAGACAAGAAGACCACACCGACTCTGGGTGAGCGCATTCCGGTGCTGTCGCGGATCGAAAGCGGTGCCAGCGTTGATCCGTCTCTCGCCGGTGTCAGCGTGGTGCTGCCCCCGGAGCAGGTCAATCCCGACTGGGCGCAGGTTGGTGGATCGGCAAGCAAATCCTACGGGCATCTGTCTCTGGCTGAAAACCCTGCACGGGTGTGGACCGCATCAATCGCCGGATCCAGCACGAGTCGCCGGTTGGCAGCCGCTCCGGTGGTGGGCGGCGGCAAGCTGGTAGCGGTCGGCACCGATGGCATGGTGCATGCATTTGATGCCAAGACCGGCCGCCAGCTGTGGCGTTACCGGATGGAAGTGGCAAACAACCTTGCAGCCATGGCATTCGGCGGCGGTGCCAGCATCGACAGCGGACGCGTCTATGCCACTAATGGTGTGGGCGAAGTGGTTGCGCTGGATGCTGAAACCGGCAGCCAGATTTGGAAGGTCCAGCCTGCCGGTCCGCTACGCGGATCGCCCACGATCGCTTTTGGCCAGGTGTTCGTGATGACGCAGGATAACCAGATATTCTCGCTCGACGCGGCCAATGGTGATCTGGTGTGGCAGGAAGGCGGTTCAGCGACGCAGGCAGGTGTGTTTGGCGTGGCAGCACCGGCAGCCGGTCAGGGCTCGATTATTGCGGGCTATTCATCGGGCGAATTGAGCGCTTACCGTTATGAAAACGGCCGCACGCTGTGGGCAGATGCGCTGGCGCGCACTTCGATTTCTACCGAGGTTGGCGCATTGAGCGACATCGATGCCGACCCGATCATTGATGATGGCCGCGTTTATGCACTTGGGCAGGGTGGGCGAATGGCAGCCTATGAACTGCTTACCGGTCAGCGTATCTGGGAACTCAACCTGTCGGGCATTTCCACGCCTGCGATTGCCGGTGAGTGGATCTTCACGCTAACCGATGACGCACGCCTGCTGGCGATTGCGCGCTCAACAGGGCGGGTCCGCTGGATGACGCAGCTTCAACGCTATCGCAACGAAAAGAACCGCAAGGATCCGATCTACTGGACCGGCCCGGTTCTGGCTAGCAACCAGCTGTGGGTCGCGAGTTCGCGCGGTATGCTCTACAGGGTAAGCACCGCCGAAGGTTCGGCGTTTCAATATGCCGATCTCAAGCAGCCGGTCAGCCTGCCGCCGATTGTGGCAGACAACATGCTCTATATTCTGGATGATAGCGGCCGGATCACCGCTTATCGTTGATCAGGCGCGGGGCGGCACGTTCAAAGCGGCTGCCCTTCGTCGGTTTCATAACGCCGCAGGGCACGCGAAACCGGCGGGTTGGCGGCCATCACCTGCTGGAATGCCGCCATATGCGGCGAATCGAAGTGCGCCATCAACGCTTGCTGATCACGCCACCGCTCAAACACTATCAGTGTATCCGGATCGGCCAGATCCTGCGCAAAAGTGTAATCGAGGCAGCCATCCTCCGCGCGCGAAGCTTGCACCATCTGCACAATAGCAGCGATCACATCAGGTGAGCTGGCAACCGCGCCGGGTGCCAATTGGATTGTGCCGTTAATCTGGATCATGCCGCTTTTCCGCTCAACTTCCCTAGAAACTGTATTTGTAAACCTGCGAGATGTCCTCGCCCCATTCGCCATGATACATATCAAGCAGGCGTTGCGCCGGCACCTTCCCGCTGTCCACGATCTCATCAAGCGGCTCAAGAAAGCCGGTTTCATTGTCGCCGCTGGAATTGAGCCGCGCACGCGCGTTCAGCCCCTGGCGCGAAATGGCTAGCACCTCTTTGGCAAGATCACGCAGCTTGCCGCCGCCCGGAAGGTTTGCGTCAAGCGCCAGGCGCGGTACCTCACTGCGAAGTTGCTCGCGTTCTTCCATCGACCAGTGCTTGACCAGGTCCCACGCGGCATCGAGCGCGCCCTCATCGTAAAGCAGGCCAACCCAGAACGCGGGCAGCGCGCAAATCCGATTCCACGGACCGCCATCCGCCCCGCGCATCTCGAGGAAGCTTTTGAGGCGGACTTCCGGAAACGCAGTGGAAAGATGGTCGATCCAGTCGCTCTGGCGCGGCAACTCGCCCGGCAGCACCGACAGCTCCCCCTTCAGGAAATCACGGAAGCTCAGCCCTGCTGCGTCGATATATTTGCCGTCGCGGAACACGAAATACATCGGCACGTCGAGCATGTAGTCGACATATCTTTCATATCCGAAGCTGTCTTCGAACACGAAGGGCAGCATTCCGGTGCGATGCGGATCGGTGTCTGACCAGATATGGCTGCGATAAGACAAAAAGCCGTTGGGTTTGCCTTCGGTGAAGGGTGAATTGGCGAACAGCGCGGTCGCCAGGGGCTGCAGTGCCAGACCCGTGCGGAATTTCTTCACCATGTCGGTTTCGCTCGAATAGTCGAGATTGACCTGTATCGTGCAGGTGCGCAGCATCATGTCGAGGCCGAGATTGCCGACGCGCGGCATGTGCCGCAGCATGATTTCATAACGCCCCTTGGGCATTATGGGCAGTTCTTCCCGCGTCTTGTCGGGCCACATGCCCAGGCCCAGAAAGCCGACCCCGCAGGCTTCGCCGATCTCCTTGACCTGAGCCAGATGACGGCCGGTTTCGGCACAGGTCTGGTGCAGATTTTCCAGCGGCGCACCAGAAAGTTCGAGCTGGCCTGCAGGCTCGAGGCTGACGTTGCCATCATCGCCCTTCATCGCGATAACCTTACCGTTCTCTTCGATCGGCTCCCAACCGAAGCGCTCCAAATTCAGCAGCATGTCGCGGATGCCGCAGGGCTCATCATATGACGGGGCATGGAAATCGCTGCGCTTGTAGACCAGCTTTTCGTGCTCGGTGCCGATGCGCCAGGCAGATTTCGGCTTTTCGCCCAATTGCATTGGCTCGACCAACTGATCGCGCGACTCGATGATGGGCTCTTCTGCCCCGGATGCTTCCCGTGTGCTCATTTCGGTTGCTCTAGAAAACGGACTGGCACTGCGCCAGCAAATTATTCGCGACCAGTCATCGCATTTTCGCGCCAGTCCCCGACGGTCCCCATCCACAGCGCGGTGCCCGCGATAGCGGCGGTTTCGCCGCGCAGGATACGCGGGCCCAGCGTAATCGCGCGCGCCTGATGCAAGCTGCGGATCGCCTCGCGTTCTGCCTGATCAAAACCGCCTTCCGGGCCGATCAGCAGCGCTGCGGGGCCGGAATGTGCGGCGAAGCCTGCAATGGCCGGCTCGCCGCCAAGCTCGTCGGCGAAGAACAATGCGCGATCTTGGGGCCATGCTGCCAGCAGCGCGTCAAGTTTCACTGGTTCGAAAATCTCTGGCAGGGCCGTGCGCGCGCATTGCTCGGCAGCCTCGGTCACAATACTGCGCGCGCGGTCGAGGTTGAGCTTGTCCGCCACGCAGCGCCGTGTGATCACCGGCTGGATTCGCGCCACGCCCAGCTCTGTTGCCTTTTCCAGCACCATAGCGAAGCGATCTTTCTTCAGCAGTGCAGCGCAAAGCCAGAAATCCGGCACTTCCTCGCGCGGGTGGAGCCGCTCGATCACTTCCAGTGCAACGGAGCGTTTCGCTACTTCGTGTGCACGGGCGGCCCATTCGCCGGTCACATTGTCGCACAGGATTACCGTGTCGCCGGTCTCGATCCGCATGACCTTGCCAAGATAATGCGCCTGATTTCCCTCGATCGAAAGGTGCAGTCCTTGGCCAAGTTCCGTGTCGACGAACAGGCGCGGCGCGCTGCGCGGGGGCCATTCCGGTTTCCTTGGGCGAGGAGTTGCAGGCATATCTGCGCGTTAGACGAGCGCGCGCGAGGCCGCTAGAGCTAGCGTGATGTCGGCTCGAACTGCTCAATATCTGATTGCGTCCGTATTCCTCTTGCTGGGGGCATGGGCGCTTTTGTTTCCGCGTTCAGTAATCGAACTGGCGGTGACGCCAGAATATCGCGACACTTCCTTTCTCGCACTGTTTGCCCTGGCATGTTTCGGCGCGCAGGCTTGCATCTTCGGACTCATGTCGCTGGTGGTGCGCTATACCAGCCGCGGGTTCCTTACCTTCGCGATCATCCTCGTTCCGTTCTTCGTGTTCGACTGGTATTTTCACAGCGTTGTGCCGGTGCTCAATTCGATCGGCATGCTCGACCTCGTTGGCAATGTGGTGATGTTCGGACTAGCGATTTATGGCTGGAAACAGGCAAAGGCTGAAGAAGCAGGTGCATGGACGAACAGATAGTTCCGGATAGCGAACATCGCGGAATCATTGCGCGCCTGCCGCAATTGCCACGCGACCTGGCGCAACTGGCCCGGTTCGACCGGCCGATCGGCTGGTGGCTGCTGTTCTGGCCGTGCCTGTGGGGCGTGTGGCTGGCCGGTGCAGGGCTGCAATGGCAGCTCGCGGCTTGGCTATTGCTGGGCAGCATTGCCATGCGGGGGGCAGGCTGCGTCTACAACGACATCGTAGATGCCGATCTTGATCGCAAGGTGGCCCGCACCGCGCTGCGCCCGGTTGCGAGTGGGCGGGTCAGCCGGAAACTGGCGTGGGGCTGGTTGCTCGCGCTGTGCCTGATCGGTCTCCTCGTGCTCCTGCAATTGCGGCTCGAAGCGCAAGCAGTCGCGCTGGCCAGCCTGGCGCTGGTCGCGGCCTATCCGTTCATGAAGCGAATTACCTGGTGGCCGCAGGCGTGGCTGGGGCTGGTATTCAGCTGGGGGCTGCCAGTGGGTTGGGTGGCGCTGCGCGGTGACAATTGGGATGCGCTCGCGGCGGTTTATGCCGGAACAATACTGTGGATCATCGGCTATGACACGATCTATGCCCTGCAAGACCGCGAGGATGACGCGCTGGTCGGGATCCGCTCATCCGCCTTGCGCCTGGGCGACCGGGTACGTAGCGGGACAGCCCTGTTCTACGTGCTCGCCGTGGCGCTGTGGGGGCTGGGCTTCTGGCTCTACCGGCCTGACTGGATAGCGCTGCTGACCTTGCTGCCGGTGGCGGTCCATCTGGTTTGGCAGGTGGCGACGCTTGACAGCGGGGACGGCGGCAATGCGCTCGACCGTTTTCGTTCCAACCGGCTGGCGGGCGCGCTGATGGCGGCGGCGTGTTTCGTGGTCGGCAATGCCTGAGGGCTGGGCCAGATGTGCAATCTCTATCGTATGACCAAGGCTCCGAGCGAAGTGGCGCACTGGTTCGATGCGGCGGAAATGCCGAGCGGCGCAAATTTCGGCGCGGAAGTCTATCCCGGCTATCCTGGACTGGTCGTGGCCGATGGGCAGCTAAGGCAGATGAGCTGGGGCTTCCCGCTGCAGATGAAAGGCAAGAGCGGCCAGCCGCTGAAGCCCAAGCCGGTCAACAATACTCGCACCGACAAGCTCGACAGCTTCTTCTGGCGCCATTCGTTTGAGCAGCGCCGCTGCCTCATCCCGATCACCGCCTGGGCCGAGGCCGAAGGCCCCAAGGGGGGCAAGACGCGCAGCTGGCTCTCGCTGCCGGGCGATGAATTGTTCGCCTGTGCCGGCATCTGGCGGAATAGCGACGAATGGGGCGATTGCTACTCGATGGTGATGACCGACGCGGCTGGCATGGCGGCTGAAGTGCACACCCGCATGCCGGTGATCGTTTCGCGCGAGGATTATGGTGTGTGGGTGGGTAGCGATATTGAGGCGGCACGCGCGCTCTGCCGCCCGTGGCAGGGCGGCCTTGCGCTGGAACGTACCGCCCAGCCCTGGGCGGGCGGCGCGGCGGCGGTTAGTCCGCCTTCACCAACCGACCGCCCTTCATAACGACATCGATATCGGCCAGCTCGCCGACATCGGCCAGCGGATCTCCGTCAACCGCGATAAGATCGGCCCAGGCACCTGGCTTGACCACACCCACTTGGCCCACCTGGCCAAGCGCTTCGGCGGCATTCACAGTTGCAGCGCGGATCGCCTCGATTGGTGTCATCCCGTATTCCACCATCACGCGGAACTGCCCCCCGATCAGTTCATGCGGCATCACGCCTGCGTCACTGGCGAAGACCATCTTCACCCCGGCCTTGTGCGCCTTGCGGAAATTGTCACGCTGGATCTGCGCGATCTCGCGGTCCTTGCGCAGATTCTCCTCAAGCACGCCGTTCGCCTCACCGGCAGCCTGGGTGTAATCGGTATTGAAGATGTCCATACTGAAATAGGTGCCGCGCTGCGCCGCCAGCTTGATCCCTTCATCATCGACCAGGCTGGCATGTTCGATCGTGTCGATCCCGGCGCGTATCGCGTGCTTGATACCTTCAGCCCCATGCGCATGGGCGGCAGTCTTGAGACCCCAGAAATGCGCCTCTTCAGCGATGGCGCGAAGCTCTTCTTCATGCAGCTGTGCCTGCCCCGGCTCGGTATTGCGCGAGAATACGCCGCCGGTTGCGCAGACCTTGATCACTTCGGCGCCATATTTGCGTTGTTCGCGCACGCGCACACGAAATTCTTGCGGGCTGTCTGCCACGCCGGGGCTCCTGGCTCCGAAGCTGGGTGGGAGGAAAGTTTCGTCGCAATGCCCGCCGGTGGCGCCAAGCGCATAGTTCCCATTGACAATGCGCGGTCCGGGAATCCAGCCTTCCTCGATTGCCTGGTCAATGCCGGCGACATTGTAATCGTCGTCGCCAAGGTTGCGAACCGTGGTGAAGCCGGCATGAAGCATCCGGCGTGCATTCTCCACGCCCAGAACCGCGGCAAAGCGGTCAGTGAATTGCAGGCTCGAATAGCCGCCATATTCCGGCCTGCCGTCCAGATGCACATGCATGTCGATCAGGCCGGGCAGGATCGTGTGACCGGAAAGGTCGATCACCTCTGAGCCTTCTGGAGCAGTCCCGCCCGATTGGACACTCACGACCTTTCCATCTTCGACCGCGATCAATGGCGCTTCGATATAGCGCCCGCTTTCCACATCCAGCAGGCGATCGCCCGTGACATAGGTGGTTTCAGCTACGGCAGGTGTCGCGGCCAGGCTCAACAGCGAGACGGCGACGGCGGTCGAAAACTTGAATGCGTACAAGGCTTGGATACTCCCGTTGGTTCCTTTGCGCCCTGTTTGGCAGCAAGTTGGCGATTTGCAAATGGCCGGAACATCGGTTGGCGCAGGATCGGCTCGTTCATGGGGTTTGGTCTGCATAGCTGACCACTTCGAATTCAATACCGTCCCAGTCGAGGAAATAGAAAGTCGACGGGCCGGGATTGTAGGCCCCGTGATTGAACGGCTCGAGGCCAGCTTCCAAAACGGTCTTCTCTGCGGCGGCCAAGTCATCAACCTGTAGCCCGACATGGCTGAGCGGCTGGCCCTTGGCAAATTCGCCGGTGACCTGGTCATTGGTGTAAAGCGCCAGATAGGCGGTGTCGCTACCGACATGGATGGTGCGGCCATTGTTCATTGATGGCCCCTCCCACCGAATGTGCCAGCCGCACAGGTCCATCAGCAAAGCGGCCGTGCGGGCAGGGTTGGTGACGGTCACATTGACGTGTTCGAGTTTGGCTATGGACATTGAATTCTCCTGAATTTGCTAAGCTGGCAATGCCCGTTTCCACCAGGCGCGAAAGGAGCGCTGGCGGGTACGAATCATCGCATTTGCCGATCGTGCAATCTCAAGCTAAGTTGAGGTCAAGCTATTTTCTCACGAGGGGTTCAGGCCATGCCGCGCAAGCTGAGCAAGAATGATTTTCTTCCCATTGGCGATCTTGCGCGCCGCACCGGCCTGTCGGTTTCCGCAATTCGCTTCTATGAGGAAAAGGGCCTGGTTGAGCCGATCCGCACTAGCGGCAACCAGCGGCGCTTCCTGCGCAGCGACATCCGCCGGTTGAGCTTCATCCTGATTGCGCAGCAACTGGGGCTGGCGCTATCGGAGATCGAAACAGAGCTGGCAAAGCTGCCGCATGGCCGAACGCCAACCGCAGGCGACTGGCAAGCCATCAGCCATTCGATCCGCGGGCAACTCGACCGCAAGATTGCGCAGCTCGAGCGGACCCGCGCCAAGCTAGACGGTTGCATCGGCTGCGGGTGCCTAAGCCTCAGCCATTGCCAGCTCTACAACAAGGACGACCACCTGAGTGCTGAAGGGCCGGGCCCAAGGCATGTGCTGGATTAGACCTCAGGCCCGAGCTCCGGATCAAGATCGCGTGGCCGGGCGAAATAGACCAGCTTACCGCAGCCCGGCTTGAGCTGTGACCAGTCATCGATATCGAGTTCGAACACGGCATAGGATGCGGTCGGAAACTTGCGCGCAGCTTCGAAAAACAGCTCGTTTTCATTGGCGTGGGTGACGAGTTCGAACAGAACCTCCTGCAAGCCGGGATTGTGGCCGGAAACCAGCACTGTGCCCGCATCGCCAGCATGGTCGGCGATCGTTTCCAGGATCGTGTCGGAGCTCGCAAGATAAAGCCGCTGATCATATTCCACCTCAGCGCCCGGCATGGCGGATACAAGTGTCTCCCTGTTTCGTACTGCAGGGCTGGCGACGATTACGTCCCATTTGATGCCGTGCTTGCGAATGTGATCGCCCATCAGCGCGGCTCCCCTGCGCCCGCGATCATTGAGCCCGCGATCGAAATCGCGTTTCGCCATGTCATCCCAGTCGGATTTGGCGTGCCGGAAAAGACCAAGGATCTTCATGACAGCAATCTCACGTCAGGATGCGTCCTTTCCAGCCGGCTCGGCGATTCCGGCTTGTGCAGTGTGATAGCCCGAAACACCAGCTTCAACTCGTTGTAAAGCTTCCTCAAGCGTCAAGCGGATGACAGGCGTTCCTTCCGGGAAAGCGGTCAGCAGGCGGCTGGGAAAGGCGGGTGAGAGCACAATGAAATGCCCTGCATCTTCCTTGCTGCGGATCAGCCTGCCAAACGCCTGCGCCAGCCGCGCACGGATGATCCGGTCATCATAGGCGCTGCCGCCGCCCGCCAACCGCCGCGCCTTGTGCAATATGTCGGGGCGGGGCCAGGGCACTTGCTCCATTACCACGCAGCGCAGCGAATGGCCGGGCACATCCACCCCGTCACGCAAGGCATCGGTCCCCAGCAGCGAAGCGCGCGGATCATCGCGGAAAATATCCACCAGCGTGCCGGTGTCGATCGGGTCGACATGCTGCGCGTATAGGGGCAGCCCGCCGCGAGCGAGACGATCGGCAATGCGGCCATGCACCGCACGCATCCGGCGGATTGCAGTGAACAGGCCCAGCACGCCGCCCTGAGAGGCTTCGATCAATCGGGCATATGCACCGGCAAGCGCGGGCAGATCGCCCTTCTTGATGTCAGTAATGATAAGCACTTCGGACCGGCTGGCATAATCGAACGGGCTTTCGGCAGCCGTTGTGAGAGGCGGCGCATCGAGATAGGCCGCACCTGACCGTGCCATTGCGCTGTCCCACTCAGGCCCGGTCGCACCGCGGTCAGTCAACGTGGCGCTGGTCAGCATCACACCATGAGACGGTTCCAGCACAGCCTTGGCAAAGGGCTTCATCGGATCGAGCCAATGGCGGTGGATCCCGACATCGAATTCGCGCGCATCCGAGCGTTCAACTGCAAGCCAATCGACGTATTCAGGATCTGCTGGCCCGGCCAGGCGATCAAGCAGTGCCTCCCAAGCTGCCAGCGTATCGATCCGCCAGGCGAGCGAATGGCGCGCGCCTTCGATCCGTGCTCGCCCCTGGGTGTCGAGCCAATCGGGAGCATCCTCCAGCACTGCCTCAAGCCTGGTCGCGAGTTTAATCAGCGGGCCCCTGATTGCTGCGAGGGCTTCCTCTGCCTTGCCAGCGGCCTCGATAAGATCGCCGGGGAGCGAGGCGGCTTCCGTTTCGATGCCATAGCCTGCTTCCTGCCCGCCGGATTCGTCGCGCGCGTAGGTGGCAGCACGCACCGCCGCGAGCAGCGCCTCGATCGGTCCTGAGGGCGCGCCTTCATTGAGCCGCTGCAGCCAGCCATCGCCCGGCAGGGCATGTGCGGCCTCGACAGCGGCTTCCACCGCTCTGCCGCCTGCTTCGTCATAGCTGGCAACATCGGCGAGGCGGGCGGCCAGCCCCCGCCGCCGACCCCGGTTCTTGCGTTCAGGGCCGATGATCCATCGCCTCAGCTCGATCGTTTCCTGCCCGGTCAGCGCGGCGGCAAAAGTCGAATCCGCCGCTTCGAACACGTGGTGCCCCTCATCGAAGATAATGCGTGTCGGGCGCTGGGCGTGATCCCGACCCCCTCCGAATCCGGCGCGCGCAGCATTGACCATCACCAGTGCATGGTTGGCGATGACAAGATCTGCCTGCGCAGAGCTGCGCGCGGCGCGCTCAATGAAGCATTTGCGGTAATGCGGGCAGCCGGCATAGACGCACTCGCCGCGCTGGTCGGTCAGCGCAGCGATCCCGCGCTTGCGGAACAGTGTGCCAAGCCAGCCGGGCAGATCGCCGCCGACCATGTCCCCATCCTGGCTGAACGCGGCCCAGCGCGCGACCAATTGCGCCAGTTCGGCTTCGCGCCCGCTAAAGCCACCTTGCAGGGCATCTTCCAGATTGAGCAGGCACAGGTAATTCTCGCGCCCCTTGCGCACTACCACCGGCTTCGACCCGTCGGCACGCTGCGCGGGCCAGGCGCGGCGGCTTTCCTGCCGCAGCTGGCGTTGAAGGTTCTTGGTGTAGGTTGAAACCCACACCGTGCCGCCCGAACCCTCTGCCCACAGCGATGCCGGGGCAAGATAGCCGAGCGTCTTGCCGATTCCCGTGCCTGCCTGCGCCAGCAAAAGATGCGGACTGCCGCGCCTGTCACGCGGAGCAAAAACCTGTGCCACATCACGGGCGTAGGCTTGTTGGCCCGCGCGCTTCTCGGCCGCTTCGCCGGTCAGAGTATCAAGTCTTGCGCTCACGGCATCGCTGGCCAGTTCGATCTGGCGCGGGGCAGGGCGTTCGGGCGCGTCCTCCCATTCGGGGAGCTTGGAGAACAGCCATTTCTCGGCGCGCTCTGGCCGCGCGATATGCGCGGCCAATACCTGCGCCCATGGCCAGCGCAGTTTGACCAGGTTTTGCAGCGCGCTCCACGCCCCCTCGCGCTCAGGCCAGTGCTCGCTTGCGCAAGCTGCGATCAACGCGCCCGCCGCCAGCTGAAGGAAGGCCGGGACATGCTCGTCGCCATCCGGCTCGCCCAGATCCAGTGCCTCGGCCAGCCCGCGCGGGGTTGGCACACAGAACCGCGCTGGATGGACGAAGGCGAAAAGTTCAAGCAGGTCGAGCCCGGAAAGGTCGGGATAGCCCAGCCGATTGGCAACCAGCGGCGCATTGAGCAGCAGCAGCGGGGTATCCGCCGCCGCCATGATCGCATCGCCCTTGGATACGGTTTGCGTCGCACCGCCGGCCGTCTTCAGCCATGTGCCGGAATGGCTCGCGTGCAGCGCGGGTAGGGGGAGCGGAGAAGACACCGCGCCAACGATAGAACGCGGGGCGAATGGCTGGCAAGGTGGCTGAGGCTACATTGCCCCCATCGGCGCGCCTTCTATCCACTTTGTCAGCATCCACACCGCCATGCCGATCATGAACAGGTTCTCGGTCAGCGAGACGAAGCCCAGCGGCACGTTGGAATCCCCGCCGACACAGGCGCATTTCAGCTCGCGCTTGTCGATATAGACCGCCTTGAACACGCTCACCGCGCCAATCGTGCCGATGAACAGCGCCACCGGGATCGAAAGCCAATCGAGCGCCTGCGCGGTCATCAACACGCCCGCCAACCCTTCGGCGAACGGGTAAATATAGGCATAGGGCACCCAGCGCCGCGCGAGCAGATCGTAATTGAGGAACATGGTCGAAAAACTCTCGACATCGCGCAGCTTGAGATAGGCCAGCCCGCACATCGAGAAGCTGACGAACCATTCAGCCGACAGGATGGAGAGCGGGCGGCCCGTGGTGACATAGGATGCCGCCAGCGCCATCGCCGCCATCATCGCAAACAGCACGATCACCGGGCGATAGGTCGTCTCGCCCTTTTTGAGCACATGGCGACCAAAATGCTCGCGCAGGTCGGTATATCCGCCGATCCGCTCACCCGCGATCCACGCCTGCGGGGTGGTAGAAACACCGTGCTCGTCCTTGAACGCATCGGTTTCATGGCGCGTGGTCAGGTGGTGGTCGTCCACCTGATAGCCTTGGTTTTCGAGCAGCCACTTCGCCTTTAGCCCAGAGGGGCACAGGTGATCGGGCATCACCATGCGATAGAGTGTAGCGGTCTTGGCAGAGGTCATCGGTTTGTCGCCTTATTTGCGCGATCGGTTCATCAGGTCGACCAGCTCTTCGAACTTCTGGCGCTGCTCGGCTTCGTCGCCGGTGGCAATTGCCTCAGCGACGCAGCACGCGGCGTGATCCTTGAGGATCTGGCTTTCGACCTGCACCAGCGCAGACTTGATCGCCTGAATCTGATGCAGGATGTCGATGCAATATCGATCATTCTCGATCATGTTGGCGACGCCGCGCACCTGTCCGGCGATGCGGTTCAGCCGGTTGATCTTTGCACTGTTTGCATCGGCCATTGCACAAGCACCTATTGAAATACCCTATGGGGGTATATATATGGGCTGGAACTAAACGGTTCAAGGCAGCGTATAAGATTTTATGGCAATCCATCTAAACCGCCGGAATTTCATTGGATCAACCGCCGCGCTGGCCGCCGCGGCGGGTCTGCCCATGCCCGCCTGGGCAAAGGGCGTGTCGTTGTCGCACGCAAGGCGCGGCTTTGGCGAAGTTTCGGGCGAGGATATCCGCCTGACTATTGCCGAACATCACTTTACGACCGGTCGCCGCGCGGGGCATGCAATTGCCGTCAACGGCAGTGTGCCGGGGCCGCTGATCCGCCTTCGCGAAGGCCAGGACGTGCGGCTTCATGTGACCAATAGTCTTGAGGAAGACAGCTCGATCCACTGGCACGGGCTGCTCTTGCCATTCCAGTTTGACGGGGTGCCGGGCGTGAGCTTTCCGGGCATCGCGCCGGGTGAGACCTTCACCTATGAATTCCCGATCCGCCAGAACGGCACCTACTGGTGGCACAGCCATTCAGGGCTGCAGGAGCAAGCGGGGCATTACGGTCCGCTGGTGATCGAAAGCGGGGAGCCCGATCCGCGTTATGACCGCGATTATGTGGTGTTGCTGAGCGAGTTCACCCCGATCCATCCGCATGAAATCATGCGCAAACTGAAGGTTGGAGAGCACTATTTCAACCGCCAGATGCTGACCGCGACAGAAGGGAACCTAAGCGGAGCAGAACGCCGCATGTGGGGCCAGATGCGGATGAACCCGCGCGACATCGCCGATGTTTCGGGCAGCACCTACACTTATCTTATCAACGGGCATGGGCCAGCTGATAATCTGGCGCTTGAATTCAGGCCGGGCGAACGGGTGCGGCTGCGGATCATCAATGGCAGTGCGATGACCTTCTTCAATGTCCGCATTCCAGGCGTGCCGATGACGGTGATCGCGGCTGACGGGGTGGACGTGGCCGAAGTGGAGGTGGACGAATTCCAGGTCGGAACCGCTGAAACCTACGATGTCATTGTCAGCCCGCCCGATGGCAGCCATGCATTGGTGGCCGAAGCGATGGACCGCAGCGGCATGGGCGTTGCCAGCCTGACCTCGCGCGCTCCCGGTTCTGGGGCCAATATCGCCACCCCGCCGCCGCTGCGCGAGGTTCCCACCTTGACCATGGTTGATATGGGCATGGGTAGCATGGATCATTCCGCGCATGGCGGCGGCCACGCGATGGACCACTCCATGCGCGATACCTCGCTGCTGCCCGATGACGTAAAGGTCGGCCCCGGTATCGACATGGTTGCGCCGATGCCGGTCGACCGGATGGACTTTCCCGGCCTGGGCCTCGACACAGTAAAGCACCGCGTGCTGCGTTACACCGATCTCAAGGCCGCGCGGATGAACCCGCATCGCGAGATCGAGCGCGAGCTGGAAATCCACCTCACCGGCAATATGGAACGGTATATGTGGTCGTTCGACGGCAAGAGCTTTTCCGCCGTCACCGACGATCCGATCCGCTTCGGCTTTGACGAGCGGGTGCGGGTGAAGCTGGTCAACAACACGATGATGGCGCACCCGATCCATCTGCACGGGCATTTCTTTGAGCTCGTCAATGGCGCGGACCATATGCACCAGCCGCTCAAGCACACCGTGGTGGTGCAACCGGGCGGCAGTGCCACTTTTGACCTTACCGCCAACGAACCGGGCGACTGGGCCTTCCACTGCCATCTGCTCTATCACATGCATGCAGGCATGATGCAGGTGGTGACGGTGCGGCCCTTTCCGCACGGGGAGCACCATTGATGCGCGCGCTCCTGCTTGCCGGTGCGGCGCTGGTCGCCTCCCCTGCCGCCGCGCAGGACCATTCCGCGCATGATCACTCCGCCACCCCAGCGGTGCAGGAAGCCGCCCCGCCGGAAGACCATTCGCAGCACACCATGCCGATGGACGACAAGTCAGCCCCCGGGGCGTCGCCCGAAAGCGCCTTGCCGCCGCGCGCGCTCGAAGGACCGCTTCATGCCGCCGACTCGATCTGGGGTGAGGGTGCCATGGCCGCCCCACGCGAAGCCAACCGGCAGATGCACGGCGATATGAGCACCGGCACGCTGCTGATTGAGCGGCTCGAGGCGCGCATTCCTGTCGAAGGTGGCGAAGAAGGCTATCTGTGGGACGTGCAGGGCTGGTACGGCAACGATATCGACAAGTTCGTGCTCAAGTCAGAGGGAGAGGGAGCATTCGGTGGCTCGGTGGAAGATGCCGAAATACAGGCGTTGTGGGGCCATGCGATCGGCCCTTACTTCGACCTGCAGGCGGGTGTGCGGCTTGATCTGGAACCGGAAACCCGCAGCCATCTGGCGCTGGGAGTGCAGGGCCTTGCCCCCTACATGTTTCATGTCGATCTGGCGGCCTTCCTGTCCGATCGCGGCGATGTGACCGCGCGGCTGGAGGGCGAATATGACCAGAAAATCACGCAGCGGCTGATCCTGCAACCGCGCGTTGAGCTGGAACTGGCCGCACAGGATATCCCCGAGCGCGGGATCGGTGCGGGAATCACCAAGATCGAGCCGGGGCTGCGCCTGCGTTATGAGATCGTGCGCGAATTCGCCCCCTACGTTGGCATGGAATACGAGGCAAAGCTGGGTGAGACGGCGGACATTGCCCGCGCCGAAGGCGAGGATCCCAGCGGCTTCAAGTTCCTGATCGGGGTGCGCGCCTGGTTTTAGGGTTAGAACCCCGGGCGCTGGGCGCCGAGCAGCGCGCTTGACTCATTATTGTTAACGTGGAATCTCCCGCAGATTGTAACAGGGTTGCCAAGCATAAGCTTGTTCACACGCGTTCAAGGCGCGTGCGGGTGGGGGCAATATGCAATGTCTGCTTCGGGCCGCTTAACCGACAGGAGACAATGATAATGAGTAATATCCTACGTATCGGCGCGCTCGCAATCTGCCTTGCCATCCCGGGCATCGCCCATGCCGGCACCGCAACCTACACCACTAAAGGCGGTCCTGAAAAAACGGTCGGGACAGACCAGTACCAGGGCAGCTATCAGGACGGCACCTCAGTGGTGACCTTTTCGGATGGCTCCAGGGTCAGCGAGAATTGGACCTGCATCGGCGTGTCGCAGCCGCCCAACGCCAAGGTGTTCGACTTTCACTTCGCCTGCAATTCCAGCTCGGATGCAGGCAGCTATTCGATGATCTTTGGCTGCAACAATGTTCCCGGCGGAAATGGAATGCAGGGCTGCGTCGGTGGCCTCAACGGAAAGACCGGCCGTTATGCCGGAAAGAACGGCGCGACCACCTGGTCGGGTACCGGCGGCACCGGAACCGGCACAATGCAATGGGCCGATTGAGCTGAACAGCGCATGGAGGGGTCGGTCTGCCGACCGGCCCCTTCCTTCGCGCCTGCAACATGGCGCTTGCAACGCGGCGCGGCATGCGCAAGAGGCAGCGCGCATGAGCATGAACGATCTGATCGCCGCCGCACGCGTAAACAAGGCCTGGCCGTTTCAAGAGGCCCAGCGGCTGCTCAAACGCTATCCCGATGGCACCAGACCTGATGGCTCGCCGGTGCTGTTCGAAACCGGTTATGGCCCGTCAGGCTTGCCGCATATCGGCACCTTTCAGGAAGTGCTGCGCACCACGCTGGTGCGCCGCGCATTCGAAGCGATGATCGGTGCAAAGCCCGAGGACGGCAAGACGCGGCTGGTGGCCTTCAGCGACGACATGGATGGGCTGCGCAAAGTGCCCGACAATATCCCGCAACAGAAGATGGTGGCCGCGCATCTCGGCATGCCCTTGAGCCGCATCCCCGATCCGTTCGAGAAGGGGCACGAAAGCTTTGCCGCGCACAACAACGCCATGCTGCGCGCCTTCCTTGACCGGTTCGGCTTCGAATATGAATTCGTCGCATCGAACGACATGTATAATTCGGGCCGCTTCGATCCGGCGCTGAAGCAGGTGCTGCGCTGCAATCAGGCGATTCTCGACATCATGCTGCCAACCCTGCGTGAGGAACGGCGGCAAAGCTATTCGCCGGTGCTGCCAATTTCACCCAGCACGGGCCGTGTATTGCAGGTGCCGGTTGAAGTGGTCGATCCTGAAGCCGGGCTGATCCGTTTTGCCGATGAAGATGGCAGCATGGTCGAACAGAGCGCTCTGGGCGGCATGTCCAAGCTGCAATGGAAGGTCGACTGGGCGATGCGCTGGTATGCGCTGGGCGTCGATTATGAGATGTACGGCAAGGACCTGACCGATAGCGGCGTTCAATCGAGCCGCATCGTCAATGTGCTGGGCGGGCGCAAGCCCGAAGGCCTGATCTACGAGCTGTTTCTTGACGAAAAGGGCGAGAAGATATCCAAGTCGAAGGGCAATGGCCTGACGATCGAACAATGGCTGACCTATGGCAGCGAAGAAAGCCTGGGCTTCTACATCTTTCCCAATCCCAAGAGCGCGAAGCAGTTGCACCCCGGCGTGATCCCGCGCGCGGTTGACGATTACTGGCAATTCCGCGCTGCGCTGGGCGAGCAGGAGCTCGACAAGCAACTCGGCAACCCGGTGTGGCACCTGCTGCGCGCCAATGGCGGGTTTGAAGCAGAAGAAGCACCGGGGGCAGGCGATACCTTGCCGGTCACCTATGGTTTGCTGCTCAATCTGGTTGGTGTGCTGGGAGCCGAGGCCGATCGCGATTCCGTGTGGTCATATCTTGCCAATTACGTCGAGGATGCAGATCCGGCCAGGCACCCGGAGCTGGATGTTCTGGTGGGCACGGCGCTTGCCTATAATCGTGATCTCGTCGCGCCAACGCTTATCAAGCGTGCTCCGGCCGAGAATGAACGCGAGGCCCTGAAAGCGCTCGATTGCGCATTGCAGGTGATGGCGTCCGACATGCCCGCTGAAGAGATCCAGACCATCATTTATGAAATCGGCAAGCGTGAGGAGTTTGCCTTCGGGAACCTGCGCGAATGGTTCAAGTGCCTGTATGAGACCCTGCTCGGCAGCGAACAGGGCCCGCGCATGGGCAGCTTCATCGCGCTCTACGGGATCGAGAATTCGCGCAAGCTGATCGCTGAGGCGCTGGAGCGCAGCTAACGCCTCACGTCCATTTGCGCGTGCGATACCACTTGGTGATCACGTATTTGCTGCCTTTGATCACCGGCGTGCCGGCATGCATCGTATCTTCATTGGGCGTGCCGTCGGGCAGGGCGTTGTTCCATACCAGCAGCACACCCGGCTTGGGCTCGAACTTGATACCGACATGGGTGAAATGCGTCTCGCCGCCTTCCTCTACCTCGTTAAGGAATGCCATCGCGGTCCAGCAGCGCTGCCCGCCGCGCTTGCGCTCGTACTGCCAGTACTTCTCACTGGTGTAGAACCAGTCATTATGCGGCTGGAACTGTTGGCCAACCAGATAGCGCTGGCCCTGGATTGCCTCGCCGCATTCGGGGTTCATGCCCAGGAGATCGTCGATCCGGCGCGAGATACCCATCACGAAGGGATCATGCGGGTCGAGGTCGCCCGAATATGAGGTGCGAAAGCCGCTGGCATAGTCCTGCTCGTGCAGCGTGGAAGGCTTGGCGGTGAGATCGATCATCAGGCACAACCGCTCGCATTCTGCCGCGGTGAGGAAATCGCCGAATGCGAAAATCTCCGCCAGCTCGGTATCGATCCTGTAGGCGCGCGGATCGGCTTCGATACGTTTGCGCACCTGCTCGCCGACCCGCCGCAGTGCGTCTTTATCCGGTATGACCTCAGCTTTTGCCATGGTCAGCCTGTTAGCAAAGGCGGCTGGCGGTGCAAGCCATACAGGGCCACTCGCGACCGGCTTGTCGGTTATGGCGAACACGCTACTATGCGGCTTTTCCTTGGAACCGAGAGGTGCGCTCAATGACGGACATGACTTCAAGACGTTACAGCCCAATGGCGATGACGCTGCACTGGCTGGTGTTTCTCGCGGTGATTGCCAATTGGCGGATCGCGGAAGCAGCCGAACACGCCGCAACCGACGAAGCCAGAAGCGCGATCATGGGCAATCATTTTGCCATTGGCGTGCTCATCCTGCTGATGATCCTGCTGCGCTTTGCCTGGCGATTTGTACAAAAGCCGCCCGAACTTTCGAGCGCGCTGGCCGGATGGGAACGCATTCTCGCCAAGGTGACGCATGGGCTGTTCTATGTCCTGCTGATCGTGATGCCCCTGGCGGGCTGGCTGGCGATGTCGAAATATGGCGTGCCGATCAACGTCTTCGGCATCTTCTCGGTGCCGCCGCTGCCGGTTGCGCCCGATCCCGACGGTGCCAAGGCGATTTTCGAATTGCATGCCACTGCGGGTATTTCGCTGTTAATCCTGGTGGCGCTCCACATCATCGGAACGCTCAAGCACACGCTGGTGGACAAGGACGGGAACATCTTTCGCATGCTGCCGTTCGGCGAGCCCAAGGCCTGACTCATTCTGCTTTGTAGAATCAAAACCCCGCCAGTCGCGCTGACTGGCGGGGCTTTTGCTGGCCGGACCAATGAGGGGGAGATCCGGCCAGCGTGACGGTGGGTTTACCAGAAGAAATCGTGGATCACGTCGACCACTTCGCCGCTGTAGATATCGACCAGCAGGGCGTCATCGTAATAGCGCACCCAGCGATAGGGGCCGTAGGCTTCCGGCAGGCGATATTGCCAGGGATCATTGATCCAGTACCTTGAGCCGAAGAACAGGTGGTCGAGGTAGAAGCCGATGCTCACACGGCTGTAATAATGGCTGCGATAGGGCGCGTAATAGCGGCCCAGCCGGTATATGTTCCGGTGCGAGTGGCGATAATTGTACCAGTTGTAGCGGTGGTTGCTGCGCCAGCGCTTGCGATCCCAGCGGTGATAGTCGCCGCGGTATTTGCCGCGATCGTAATAACGCCGCTCGTGATAGACGTGGCGGCTTCCGACGCGATATCCGTCGCGGTCGCGATAGCGATCACGGTCACCGTCGCGATAGCGATCACGGTCACCGTCGCGATAGCTGGTGTTGCGGCTGCCATCGCGATCGCCGTCGCGGTAAATCCGGCGATCCTCCACCCGGTCGCCCGTCCGCTCGTCGCGGCTGCCGTCACGATAGCCTTCGCGGCGCACGTCACGATAGCTGCGGTTGCGGTTCGCGTCCGAATAGCTCTGGTTGCGGCGGGTATCGGCCCCGCGCTGCTCAGACCGGTCGCTGCGGTTCCATTCACGGGTCGAGCGAGTTTCGGCAACGTCCGCGCGGCGGTCGCTCCGGTTCCATTCGCGGGTTGAGCGAGTGTCGGCTATTTCCGCACGGCGGTCGCTCCGGTTCCATTCGCGGCCGCGGCGCTCGTCGCCGCGCTGCTCGGTCCGCTGTTCAACTCGTTGTTCGGGGCGCCGTTCGATCCGGCGATCCTGGCCCGGGTCGCGGGCGACCTGGCGAGTAACGGGCGGTTCGGCGCGATCGCTGCGGCTGATGCGGGCGTCACGCTGTTCGCTGCGCCGCTCGACGCGCTGCGGGCGCTGCTGCTGGCGTGTATCCTTGCGGGCTTCGCCGCGTGAATCGCGGCGGTTCTCGCGCGCTTGCACGCGTTCGGGCTTGTTTTCAACACCTCCGGCCTGCGCTTGGGCAGCGCCGGGCATGGCCGCAAAGGCAAGCACGGCTGCAAGGGCGGTGAAGGCGCTTCCCTTCAAAAGTCTGGCATTGGTCATGGTCGGTTCCTGTACACGCCGCTCCACCACTAACGGCCATGAGTAATGGGCTGGTGGTAGACCCCCGTCACTGACTTCAAACTGAACCGGTTGTGTAGCCTTCTGTTAATGTTTGTTAGCATTTTAATGAACAAGACCGCTCGGCTCATCGCGCGTGGGGCACGCTTGGAACGCATGGAACAGGGTTTAAAAGATAAATTCCGCATCGCAGTGAGCGTGGCTCCGCTGCGTTACAGCGCAGGTTTCCTGCGGGCTTGAAGGCGAAGTTTCGGCGGGCCATCCGTCAGTAATAGATCAGCGCCGCATGGTAGGAAATGCCGGCCTGTCTCGATCGCCCTCGCAGCGGGGGGGGAAGCCGGAAACTGCCGATCCGGCATCGCAACAAAGTTGCAGCCTCACGCATGAGAATCGGGGTTCACCCGCATGTTCCAACCCGCATGTTGGTGCGATCTGTCGAATCGAGGCCGCTGCGGCAAAAGCTGGAACAACCAGCCCCCTCCTGCCGTTCTCCCACTATGAAAGAACCAGAGGAGAGTAAGATGCAGATTCACACATGTATGAGTTCGGACGTGCAAACCGTTTCGACCGACACACCGCTGAGGGCCGTTGCTCAAAGCATGGCGACCCATGACCTTGGTTCAATTCCGGTGTCCGAGAATGACAGATTGATCGGCATGATTACTGACCGGGATATCGCCGTGCGAGGAATCGGCAGGGGCCTGGGCCCCGATGCAAATGCTTCGGAGGTTATGTCCAAGGAGGTTCTCTATTGCCGGGCGCAAGACGAAGTTGACGACGTTCTGCAGAACATGGGCGAGAACCAGGTTCGCCGTCTGCCGGTGGTAGATGACGACAAGCGATTGGTGGGCATCGTTTCCATTGGCGACCTTGTGAAGGCCCGCCCGGCACAAGGCGGTCAATCATTCGCCAAGGTCACGCAGCCGTCCGAACTTCATTCGCAGGTTTTGGCCTAGGAGCGGACAATGAACAGCATGTCGGAAAAATACGAGTTCGGTGAAGGATCGATTGCGGAAATTCCGCGTGAAAGTGAGCCTGTTGACGCCGGGCAGAGCGACCATGGGCTGATCGCTTCCAATCGGGTCGAAGGGACGAAAGTCTTTCGCCCGAATGGAGATCGCATTGGCGAGGTCGACCATTTCATGGTCAACAAGCGGAGTGGACGAGTAGAATACGCCGTGATGAGTTTTGGCGGCTTTCTGGGGCTGGGCGAAGAACTGCGCCCACTTCCCTGGAAAGCCCTTGAATACAATCAGGATTTCGGTGGGTATGTGGTATCTGCCGAAGATGACAAGTTCAAGAACAGTCCTTTCATCAAGGGCGGCACGGCCCCGGAATGGGATAGCGCCTATGCCAGCGCGCTCTACCGTTATTGGGGTGTGCCTTTTTGAGGGTGATGCAGGCCAATGCGCTGTAGCCTTGCCGGTTTTGTGCCACGAAGCCGCCGATGACTTTTGTCGCGGCATATTGGTGGAAAGTCCGGCCCGGATGCGAACAGCAATTTCGCGAGGCATGGCGGCGCGGAACCGAATTGATCCAGCAGAAATACGGATCAAAGGGTTCGCGATTGCACCTTGATGACCAAGGGCGCTTTATCGGCGTGGCTGACTGGCCTGACAGAGCCACCTGGCAAAAGGCTTATGATGCCAAGATGGTCTATGATGACGCCGAAGTGCGCGCTGCCTTCGTCGACGCCCTTGCGGATTGGGGCGAAGAACCCTTGCTGCTGATGGAGGTCACCGATGACCTGCTTGATTCCACCAGCCTTGCATCAAGGGGCTCCTGACAAGGGGAGCGCAGCGCGGAAAGTAGCTGGTCCCCCCGGATCAAGCGCGGGGTGACGATGAATTGGGTATGCTGTGCCGGGAATTCGTAGTTCCGACGTCATGCCGGACTTGATCCGGCATCCCGCTTTTCTTTTACCTGTCGCTATTCATCAAGAAGCGGGACCCCGGATCAAGTCCGGGGTGACGATTTCGTAGACTTCAACTCGCATCGGCTCACCTCGTCAGCTTCTTGTAGGCGAGGCGCGTCGGCCGGTCCGCCGCGTCACCCAGGCGCCGCCGTTTGTCTTCCTCGTAAGCCTCGAAGTTGCCTTCGAACCATTCGACGTGGCTGTTGCCCTCGAACGCCAGGATATGCGTGGCGAGGCGATCGAGGAAGAAGCGATCGTGCGAGATAACCACTGCACAGCCGGCGAAATTTTCGATCGCGTCTTCCAGCGCGGCGAGGGTTTCAACGTCAAGGTCGTTGGTCGGCTCGTCAAGCAGCAGCACATTGCCGCCCTGCTTCAGCATCTTGGCCATGTGCACGCGGTTGCGCTCACCGCCTGACAGCTTGCCGACGTTCTTCTGCTGGTCCGCGCCCTTGAAGTTGAACGCGCCGACATAGGCCCGCGTGCTCATATCCTGGCCGTTGACCTTCATGTAATCGAGCCCGTCGGAGATTTCCTGCCAGACATTATTGGTGGGGTTCAGGTGATCGCGGCTCTGGTCGACATAGCCCAGATGCACCGTCTGGCCGATCTCGACCGTGCCGCTATCGGGCTGTTCCTTGCCGGTGATGATCTTGAACAGGGTGGATTTACCCGCGCCGTTCGGCCCGATCACGCCCACGATGCCGCCCGGCGGCAGGGTGAAGCTGAGGTCTTCGAACAGCAGCTTGTCGCCATAGGCCTTGGAGATATTCTTCACCTCGATAACCTTGCCGCCAAGCCGCTCGGGCACCTGGATCACGATCTGGGCCTTGCCGAGTGCGCGGTTATCCTGCGCGTTCTGCAGTTCCTCGAACTTGCGGATACGTGCCTTGCTTTTGGTCTGGCGCGCGGCGGGGGTCTGCCGGATCCACTCAAGCTCGCGCTGCAGCGCCTTCTGCTTGCCCGATTCCTCGCGGCTTTCCTGCTCCAGCCGCTTGGCCTTCTTTTCCAGATAGGTCGAGTAATTGCCCTCGTAGGGATAGTAGCTGCCGCGGTCCAATTCGAGGATCCAGCCCACAACATTATCGAGGAAATAGCGGTCGTGGGTGATCATCAGCACGGCGCCGGCATATTCCTTCAGGTGGTTTTCGAGCCACTGGACGCTTTCGGCGTCGAGGTGGTTGGTCGGCTCGTCCAGCAGCAGGATCGAAGGCTTCTGGATCAGCAGGCGGGTGAGGGCCACGCGGCGCTTCTCGCCGCCGGAAAGGCTTTCCACGCCCATGTCGCCGGGCGGGCAGCGCAGCGCCTCCATCGCGATTTCTAGCTGGTTGTCGAGCGTCCAGCCATCGACCGCGTCAATCTTGGCCTGCAGCTCGCTCATTTCTTCGCCCAGCTTTTCGAAATCGGCATCGGGATCGGCCATTTCGGCGCTGATCGCATTGAAGCGTTCAACCAGATCGGCGGTTTCGCGCGCACCGTCCCTCACGTTTTCGAGCACGGTCTTGGCCGGATCGAGCTCCGGCTCCTGCTCGAGATAGCCCACGGTAATGTTCTCGCCCGGCCACGCTTCGCCGGTGAAATCCTTGTCGATCCCGGCCATGATCTTGATGAGCGTAGACTTGCCCGCGCCGTTAGGGCCGACGATGCCGATCTTCGCACCCTGATAGAACTGCAAGTTGATATTGCTGAGCACCGGTTTCGGGGCACCGGGGAAGGTTTTGGTCATGTTCTTCATGACATAGGCGTATTGCGCGGCCATCTGGGTCGTCCTTCAAGGAAATTCGCGTGAACGGGATTTGACCGCGCAGATAGGGATTGCGCGGAACAAGGGCAAGCTGGACTTGGCAGTGCCCATTATCGTAGCAATTTTGCCACGATTCCCGCCGCATTTGCGCCCGAGGCGGAGATCAAATTGACCTTGCGCATATATCACGCAAGAGGGCGTTCATCGTTAGATTGGGTCTCAACACCCGGATTGGTCGCGCGCTTTTTCCCAGGCAGCAGGCCGATCCAGCAAGACAGGGTACACACCATATGCGTTCTTCCCGCCTTCTCGGCACCGCCGCAAGCGCCGCGATTGCCACCACTCTGTTCACCGCCGCCCCCGTGGCCGCGCAGGATGCCGAAACCGCAAGCCAGGCCGACAATGGCGTTGGCGTGATTATCGTGACCGCGCAGCGGCGCGAGGAAAACCTGCAGGAAATTCCCGTTTCGGTTGGCACGCTGGGCGGTGAAGCGCTGCAGGTTGTCAGCAGCGCCGGCGCCGATATTCGCGCGCTGTCAGGCCGCGTGCCCAGCCTTAATATCGAAAGCTCGTTCGGGCGCACCTTCCCGCGTTTCTACATCCGCGGCCTGGGCAATACCGATTTTGACCTCAACGCCTCGCAGCCGGTCAGCCTGGTCTATGATGACGTGGTGCTGGAAAACCCGGTGCTGAAAGGCTTCCCGGTGTTCGATCTTGACCGGGTTGAGGTGCTGCGCGGCCCGCAGGGCACGCTGTTCGGCCGCAATACGCCGGCCGGGATCGTCAAGTTCGACACGGTCAAGCCGGGGCAGGGCGATAATTATCTGCGCGGCAGCTATGGCAGCTTGGACACGATCAACCTTGAAGGTGCGGCTGGCGGCCAGCTGAGCGACACCGTGGCGGTGCGCGTTTCGGGCCTCTACCAGGGCCGCAGCGACTGGGTCGACAATCTCGACGAGCCGGGCAAGAACAACCTTGAGGGCTTTGACGAGTTTGCCTTGCGTGCGCAGGTGCAGTTTGAGCCGACCGAAGATTTCTCGCTGCGCCTGATCGGCCAGTATCGCGATCTGGACGGCACCGCGCGCGTGTTCCGCGCCAATGCCTTTGCCCCCGGCAGCAACAAGCTGATCGGGCTTGATGGTCCGGGCAGCAAGTTTGATCGCAAGGAAGTGCGTGCCGATGGCCTCAACTTCCAGGATCTGAAGAGCTACAATCTGGGCGCCGTGCTGGATTATGATCTGGGCCCGGTCACGATCACTTCGGTCACCAGCTACTGGAATGCAGAACTGTTCAGCCGCGGCGATATCGACGGCGGCTTCGGTTGCAGCTTCTGTGGGGCGGGCTTCACCGACAACAGCAACCCGGGCTTCATCCCCTTTCCTGCGCAAAGCCAGGACAATGTGCCCAGCCTTGACCAGTTCACGCAGGAACTGCGCTTCGCCTCGAACGATGGCGGCCCGCTGGGCTACCAGGCAGGCGTGTTCTACTTCAACGAGAAGCTGGACATCGAAAGCTTCGATTTCGGCACGCCAACCGACACCACGCCCGCAGCAGTCGCGCTTCAGCGCCAGGTGAGCGAGGCCTGGGCGGTGTTCGGATCGGTATTCTACGAATTCGACAACGGCCTGCGCCTGCAGGGCGGCATCCGCTATAATGACGACCAGCGCGATTTCGCCGCCAGCCGCCCGATCGATACGCGGCCCGGCTTCCTGGGCTTTGGCGGTCCGGTGCCGGAGCAGACCGCGAATGTCGATGACGAAGTCCTTACCTGGGATATTGCCGCCAGCATGCCCGCATCCGAGGACGTCAACCTCTATGCCCGCGTCGCGCGTGGCTATCGCGCGCCTTCGGTGCAGGGTCGCCTCGTCTTCGGCCGGGAACTTTCGGTTGCCGATAGCGAAACGACGATGAGCTATGAAGCGGGCGTGAAGACCATCCTTGCCGGTGGCAAGATCCGCTTCAACCTGGGCGGCTATTACTTCAACACCGAAGATCTGCAGCTCACCGCCGTGGGCGGGGCCAACAATTTCACCACGCTGCTCAATGCCGATGAGGTGGAAGGATATGGCTTCGAGGCCGAGCTGCAGGCACGCCCGACCGATGGCATCGAATTCGCTGCGGGGCTTTCCTATAACGACACGCAGATCAACGATCCCGATGCCTTCGTTGCGGGCTGCGGTGCGCCTTGCACCGTGCTCGATCCGGAACGCACGCCGGGCAGCAACATTTTCTCGATCGATGGCAACCGGTTGCCGCAGGCTCCGCGCTGGACCGCGAACTGGTCGCTTGGCCTGACCGAGGAAATCCCCGGCACCAGCGGAGAGATTTACCTCTTCACTGACTGGGCATACCGCTCGAAGGTGCAGTTCTTCCTTTATGAATCGGTCGAGTTCAGCGACGATTCGATGCTCGAAGGGGGCTTGCGCATCGGCTATCGCACCGATCGCTATGATATTGCCCTGTTCGGCCGCAACATCACCAATGATGTTTCGGCGGTATCGGGGATCGACTTCAACAACCTCACTGCGATGGTCAATGAACCGCGCATCTGGGGTGTCGAGGCCGGTATCACCTTCTGATCCGGCTTTGATCGGAGATAAGGGGCCGCGCGCTTTCGAGTGTGCGGCCCTTTCTCTATCCAGTGAAGCTGTGGCGCATGAGCCCTGGCATCAGCGCCGCCTGCAGCCCGGCGCGCAGCAGCAGGAACAGCACGAAACTGCCCCATAGCGCGTGATTGCCGAGCGGCCAGCTGAACCACAGCGTCAGCGCGAATACCGCCGCCGCACCCGCCATCGATAGCAGCATGGCGCGGGTCCAGCTGGCGCCCACGAACACACCGTCGAACACGAAGCTGGCAACGCCTGCAAAGGGGATCACCGCCAGCCAGATTGCCTGCGACTGTGCAATGCGCTCCACCCCCGGCGTTGCCGCAAAACTGGCCAGAATCGGATCCGCGAAGAGTGCGAAGAAAATGGCGACCAGCGCCGCCGCGCCGAGCCCGCGCCATAATATCGCACGGACATAGCTCGCAAACCCCGCGCGATCATTCGCGCCCGCACGTTCGCCATTGAGCACCTGTGCGGCATTCTCGAACCCGTCGAGCAGCAGCGCGGTCAAGATGAACAGCTGGTAGATGATGCCGTTCGCGGCCAGCACTTCGGGGCCGCGCTCGGCGGAAAGGCGCGTGATTGCCGCCAGCGCCACGGTGAGCACCAAAGTGCGCAGGAACAGGTCGCGATTGACCGACAGGAACGGGCGCAGCGCCTGCCAGCGCAGCACCGCGCGGTCCGTCAGCGCGGCGAGCAGCGCGCCGCCTGCCGTGCCGCGCCACACCAGCACGGCAAGAATCGCCAGCTTGGCATATTCGGCGATAAAGCTTGACCACCCGATCCCCGCAATGCCCCAGTCGAGCCGCAGCGCAAGAAACAAGCCGAGCGCGACATTGAGCGCGTTGTAAATTACCTCGATCGCCAGCACCATGCCCATCTGGCGGCGCCCGACGAGGAAGCCGATCAGTGCAAGGTTGAGCATTACGCCGGGCGCGGTCCAGTAACGGATTTCCGCATAGACCTGCGCCGCTGCAAGCACGCGGCCATCGGCCCCCAGCGCGCCAAGCATCAAGGGCATCAGCAGCGGCTTGAGCAAGAGCAGTGCCAGCGCGATTGCCAGCCCGATCGCTATCCCGCGCGCCAGCAATTGCGCCTGCGCCGTCTCGCCGCCCTGTTCGCCAGCGCGGGTGCCGGCCTGCGCCACCATCCCGGTGGTTCCGGTCTTGAGAAAGTTCATCACCGTGAACAGCACGGCGAAAAGCCGGGCGCCAACATCGACCGCACCCTGCGTCGCGGCATCTTCCAGCCGCCCGACAATCCACATGTCACCGATCCCGATCAGCGCGGTGGCGACATTGGTGAGCATGGCAGGAATCGCGATCACCCAGATCGCACGAGTATCGAGAGGGAATGCTTTGGCGCGGGCTTGCGTCACGCGATTGCTGTTCCCCTCGCTAATCGAAACTGGTCGGGGAGACTGGATTCGAACCAGCGACCCCCTGTACCCAAAACAGGTGCGCTACCAGGCTGCGCCACTCCCCGACCGATTTCAACGCATCACTGCGGGCTTTACCCCGCCGCCGCTGGTGGGCCCGGCAGGATTCGAACCCGCGACCTAGCCGTTATGAGCGGCCAGCTCTAACCACTGAGCTACAGGCCCGTACAGCGGAGCGCGATGCGCGATGGCCCCTACAATGCAACATCGCACGAAACAAGCGCGCTTATGCGCTTGTGCGCAAATCGGCCTTGCGCAAGGCGAAAGGCGGCGTCAGCCCGCCTCGCTGTGCGGCGGGCAGGGCTCTTCTTCATCGCCGCTATTTTCACCGATATCTTCGCCGCCCAGCGTAACCGCTGCCAGCGGCAGCGACAGGCACACCCGGTCTTCCACCTGCACCAGATTGCCGCCCGCTCCGCGCGCCTCGGCCCGCGCCAGCCGCATGCTGAAACCGGCGCCGAACAGCCCCGCGCTGAGCCCGCTGGCGTTGGGGCGGATTTCAGCAGTGAAAATATCGTCTTCGGCGATCAATTGTGCCGGAATCTGGCACCACAGCCGGGCTTCGTCATCGTCGGTATCAAGCTCGGCGGCCAGCTCTTCGCCTGCGGTAACCGCGCCTGCCAGCGTGGCCAGTATACGCCAGGCCAGAGCTTCGGCTTCCTCAGGGTCGATTTCAACCCAGATGCCGCGCGCTCCGCCCTGGGCCAGATCGATCCCGGCCATGCGCGGGGCAAGCACCTGGGACAGCTGATCGCTCATGCGCCGCGCCAGGGCACTGAAATCGGTCTTGCCGCCGGCAATCGAAGTGATGCCGCTCTCGAGTTTGGCCAGCCGGTCGAGTTCGTCGAAACCCGCCAGGATATTTGCTGCATCGCCTGCGATCGTTGCCGCGAGCGCGCGATAGGCATTGGGCACCGGGCCATAAAGCTGCTGGTGAATCAATTCCGCGAAACCTTGCACGGCGTTCACTGGCGTGCGCAATTCGTGCAGCAGCTGGCGCAAGCGGTCTGCCTCGCTCGATCCGCCTGCACCGTGCCTGCCCGGTGAGAACGGGCGGCGGAAGCGCCCGACATAGCCGTGGAAGCGGCCGCCGGTGCGCGAGAAGCGCGGGTGCGCATCGACCACCCATTCGCCGCGGATCGCCTGCGCGCCTTCCAGCGTGCGCAGCTGCGCCTCGATCGGTTGTTGCTGGGCAAAAGCGCTGGCGATCGGGTTGCGCGCGCCGCCGTTTTCGTTGGCGCTGCGTTCGAACAGCCGCTGGCCGACCACCATTGGCGCCGCCACCGGATCGGCCCATTCGATCCGCCCCTCCGCATCGCAGGCAAAACCGAAGCCGCCGATCGCGTGCTCGGCCCGCGATGATTGCTCGCCCAGCGGCAGGCGCGGGGAAAGGTCGCTGGCGGGCGGTTCGGCGCTGCGGTCACGCCGGAACTGGGCAATGCGTTCGACCAGCGCGGCAATTTCGTTCTTCTCGCCCGCGCTGCCGGGGATTGGCGCTGCGGGGCGCATACGGCGGGCCGCCGGTTCATCGCGCTTGCCGGCAATTTGTACCGGCTCGGGCTCTTCGCGTTCGGGGATTGGCGGGGCTTCGAAGTCGTCCGCGATCTGCTGTGCATCCGTCAACTCAAGTGCATCGCCAACTGCGGGGACATCGCCTTGCGGCTGGGGCAGGCCGCGATCGTGGATGCCAAGTTGATCGAGCAACTGCTCGGCGCGCGGCGGCAGGTCGCGCCGCAGCCGCAGGAAGCCGCGTGCGCGGATTGGCAGGCGCGGGATCAGCGCGGTCCAGTCATCTTCGGTCAGCTCTGCCCGCGCCAATGCCGCGGAGATCACTTCGGGCTCATCCTCGGCCAGATGCGCGGCAAGCTGCGGATTGCGAAAGCGCCAGCCTGGTTCGCGGATCATCCGTGCGCGTTCACCCGCCGGGATCTGTTCGCCCAACGCGCCCAGCCGCAGCCACGCCGCCGCAATCAGGCTGTCGTCGCGGCCATATTTGCGATTGCCCAGCAGATCGAGCAGCTGCCTGAACTGTGTGCGCGCGCCCCGCTCGCTGGTGGCGCGATGGCGCAACACAGTGGCAAGGCGGTCATCGAAAAACATCACTTCTCCAGGCAGGCGCGAATCGCGCAGGCAAAGCAGGTGCGCACAATGCACGCCGAACTTGTCCTATCAGCAAGAACACTGGTTTGGGCAAAGCCATTCTCGATGCGTTGCAAAGCGGGACAATTGCTGGCAGGAACAATAATATTATCCCAGAACGCCCGAAAAGGGCGCAAGTGTTGCATTCCCGCCCAAATCAGGGCGGATTTCGAGTCAAGGACGCAAGAAATGGCCAATCTGGATGAGATCGATCGTCGATTGCTGTCGGAATTGCAGCGTGAAGGGCGCGTGACCAATGTCGAACTGGCGCAGCGCGTGGGGCTCACCGCGCCGCCTTGCCTGCGCCGCGTTCGCGGGCTTGAGGAAGATGGGGTGATCAAGGGCTATCACGCCGATCTCGATGCCTCGAAGCTGGGCTTTGCGATCACCGTTTTTGCCATGGTCAGCCTCAAGAGCCAGGCCGAAAGCGCGCTGCGCGAATTTGAAGAGCATATGAAACAGCTGCCCGAAGTGCGCGAATGCCATATGCTCAATGGCGAGATCGATTTCATCCTCAAGGTCGTGAGCAAGGACTTGCAGAGCTTTCAGGAGTTCCTCACCAGCAAGCTTACGCCTGCGCCCAATGTGGAAAGCGTGAAGACTTCGCTGACGATCCGCACCGCCAAGCATGAACCGGGCGTGCCGCTGGAGTAGGGGAGATGGCTGAAGCTGCGTCCGAGCCAGGCGAAATCAACGGGCATTGCCTGTGCGGGGCAGTGCAGATCACGCTCAGAAATCCGAAGCCGCAGGTTGAAGTTTGCCAATGCGCCATGTGTCGGCGCTGGGGCGGGGCGTTCTATTCGGCACTGAGCGGCGAGAGCTTTGCCATTACCGGCGATGACAGCATCGGCACCTACCGTTCGAGCGATTGGGCCGAGCGGGCCTTCTGCAAGCATTGCGGCAGCAGCCTGTGGTACAAGTTCCTGCCGACCGGCAACCGCAGCTTCCTGGCGGGGCTGTTCTCAGCGGCTGACAACTATCCCGTCGAGCGCGAGATCTTCGCCGACGAGGCCGCGGCATGGACCGAGCTGCCGGGCGAGCACGCCCGGTTGAGCAGTGCGGAGACCATCGCCGAAGCGAAGGATGCGGGCTACGATCTGGGATGAAGTCGTGAAGCGGATCTAGATTTCCGGCTTCGCGGGAATGACGGGCATTGGCCCGCTAGCTGACGCTCACCCTTCCCGCTTCGCCAGCACCTCCGCCGTGTCCACCACTTGCACGTCGGTCATCATCCGCAGGTAGGCGTCAAACCAGGGCTTGTGCGCCGATCCCACGATCACCAGCACGCGCCCGCCAGGGTGGCGGGCAGCGACTTCGCGGATGTTGGCAACCATGCGAAGGTTGCGCACTTCCCACAGAGCGACGCGATGGCGGCCAACCTGGTCGGGGCTGGGGCGGTTCAGCATGTTCAGCCATTGCCCATCTGCATCCAGCTGGCCAGAGGCCGGGCTGTTCAGTAAGCGATAAGTGGCCAGGGTTTCGGCGGGTGTGTTGAGGTGGTCGGAAGCTTCGGCCAACGCCTTGAAGCGCGGATCGGCCAGCAACTCCGCCAGCCAGGGTTCGGCCATGAAGGCTGCCATTGGCGTGTTCATCGCCGGATCCTGCTCATCGCTCTGATCATCGGTGGGGTTCACGCGTTCCAGGCCCAACCGCACTGCCAATCGGACGGCGATCAGATGATTTTCATTGCGGCGGGCGGCATAGGTGTCGAGCTCGCGGGCCAGAAGCGACGAGATACTGGCATCGGCAATGCGATCGGCCGGTGCCAGTCGCCACCATTGCACCAGCGCCGAATTCGGATCGCCGGCTGCAACGAACAGTGCTGCCAGCCGCCGCCGCTGTGCCGGTGTAGGCGCGTCCGGCCAGGCAGCTAACGTGCGCCGAACCTCGGCATCGGCCTGCGGCATGTCCATTGCCAGCGTGGTGCGGCTGATCCCGGCTAATATCATAGCTCTGCCACCATAGGTTCGCGCCACGTCGGGGTAAGATTCCCGATATGCCCACATGGAGTGGATGCCGACCCCGGTCAGCGCCTCGATGGCAATGGCATCAGGTTCGAAACCGGCCAGCCGATCGAGCAGCGGTTCCAGCACCGACGGGTCCCAGCCATCGGGCGTTCCGCTGAGATGCGGGGTGCCCAGCACCATGATCTGTGTTGGCTCACCCACATGGGCCTGCTGGTAGGTGCGCGGATCGAAAGGGGCCGCGGGGTCTTGCGAAGCGGCCAGCGGAGCCGCCGCCAGACCGGCAATGAGCAGGATCAAGGTCGAGATTGGAGCTTTTGACATGTTTCCCTTTCGCACCGGGCGCGGCGATTCACTGTATTACTGTTGTATAACAGCAACCTTCAGCTAGTCAATCGCGGGCGCGATGCCACCAGGGACCGTCGCCTTGAATGTCTGCTATGCGCAATGCCAAACGTGCTGGCGAGCTTCAGCAAGTGGGTCGTCAGCTGACGCTCACCCCTCCCGCTTCGCCAGCCATTCCTCCAGCCACTTGATGCTGTAATCGCCGTTAAGCACATCGTCTTGCCGGACCAGCTCCTGGTGCAGCGGGATATTGGTCTTGACCCCTTCGATCACCATTTCTTCCAGCGCGCGGCGTAGGCGCATGATGCAGCCTTCGCGGGTGCGGCCATAGACGATCAGCTTGGCGATCATGCTGTCGTAATAGGGCGGCACCGAATAGCCCGCATAGAGCCCCGAATCGACCCGCACATGCAGCCCGCCCGCGGCATGGTAGTAATTCACCCTGCCCGGCGAGGGGGCAAAGGTGAACGGGTCTTCCGCATTGATGCGGCATTCGATCGCATGGCCGCGAAACTCGAGATCTTCCTGCTTGACCGACAGCGGGCGCCCTTCGGCGATGCGGATCTGTTCGCGCACCAGATCCACTCCGGTGATCGCTTCGGTAACGGGATGTTCAACCTGCAGGCGGGTGTTCATCTCGATGAAGTAGAACTCGCCATTTTCCCACAGGAACTCGATCGTGCCCGCGCCGCGATAGCTCATATCGCGCATTGCCTGCGCGCAGATTTCGCCCATGCGGTGGCGATCCTCTGAAGTGATGACGGGCGAGGGCGCTTCCTCCAGCACCTTTTGATGGCGCCGCTGGAGCGAGCAGTCGCGCTCGCCCAGATGGATCGCATTGCCCTTGCCGTCGCCGAACACCTGGAATTCGATATGGCGCGGATTGCCGAGATATTTCTCGATATAGACGGTGGCATCGCCAAAGGCCGCCTTGGCCTCGCTCCCCGCCTGCTGCATCAGCGTTTCAAGCTGGTCTTCCGCCTGGCACACCTTCATCCCGCGCCCGCCGCCGCCCGAAGCGGCCTTGATGATGACGGGATAGCCGATGTCCCTGGCGATCTTGCGCGCCTCGTCATAGTCTGACACCGCGCCTTCCGATCCCGGCACCAGCGGCAGGCCGAGCGCGCCAGCGGTTTGCTTGGCGGCAACCTTGTCACCCATGGTGCGGATATGTTCGGGCTTGGGGCCGATCCAGGCGATATCGTGCGCCTCGACGATCTCGGCGAACTTGGCGTTTTCCGACAGAAAGCCATAGCCGGGATGGATCGCGTCGCAATGTGCGCATTCTGCCGCCGAAATGATGTTGGCGATGTTGAGATAGCTGTCGGCTGCCGCTGGCGGGCCGATGCACACCGCCTGATCCGCCAGCCGCACATGCATGGCATCGGCATCGGCGGTGGAATGCACCGCCACTGTCTCGATCCCCATTTCATGCGCCGCTCGATGGATCCGCAGCGCGATTTCGCCGCGATTGGCGATAAGAATGCGTGAAATACCCATGCGTCAGCCGATGATGACGAGCGGCTGGCCAAACTCGACCGGCTGCGCGTTCTCGATCAGGATGGCCTTGACCGTGCCCGATGCGTCAGCGGTGATCGGGTTCATCACCTTCATCGCCTCGACGATCAGCAAGGTGTCACCCTGCTTCACGCTGTCGCCAACTTTCACGAAATTGTCCGCGCCTGGTTCGGGCGAGAGATAGGCGGTGCCCACCATCGGTGACTTGACCGCGCCGGCATGATCGGCAGCCGGTGCCTCTTCGGCTGCGGGTGCTGCGCCAGAAGGAGCAGGGGCGAGGGCAGCAGCCGCTGCCGGAGCCGCTGTTACCACTGTACCGCCGCGTGCGACGCGGATCTTGCGGTCATTATCCTCGACCTCGATCTCGGTAAGTCCCGTTTCATTGAGCAGTTCCGCCAGTTCGCGAACCAGCTTGGTATCGACATTCATGCCGGAATTGCGCCCGGCATCGGTCTTGCGTTCGGCCATTGTTGCCCCTCAAACTTCAGTTGCTGGCGTGACTATTCGCGCGAATTGTGGCTGGCAAGAGGCGCCGTGGCAATTTTCGCATATGTCGGCGCCTCAGATTTCGCCGCTGGCGACCGCTTCAAGCGCGATCAGATAGCTTTTTGCCCCGTGGCCTTGCACGCATTTGGCGGCGGCCATGCCGACATAGGAGATGTGGCGAAACGGCTCGCGCGTCATCGGATCGGACAGGTGCACTTCCACCACCGGCGTGCGGATCGCCTTGATCGCATCCAGCAGGGCGATCGAAGTGTGGGTGTAGGCCGCCGCATTGAGCAGCACCGCGCGCGCGCCCTCCGCCTGCGCTTCGTGCAGCCAATCGACCAGCATGCCTTCGTGATTGGTCTGGCGCATGTCGATGGCAAGCCCGAGCTCGCGGGCGCGATCTTCCAGCATGCCGGCAATATCGTCGAGCGTGTCACTGCCGTAAATCTCCGGCTCGCGCGTACCGAGCAGGTTGAGATTGGGGCCGTTGAGGACGTAGATGAGGTTGGAGGCGTCGGTCATGCGGGCGGCATAGCCCGCGCCGCACTTATCTGTCGACGCCTTTCACCTTCCCCCATTGGCGCGCGGCGGTGTAGCCGAGGTAGCCAGTGCCGAACAGCGCGAACAGCGGCTCGGGCAGGCCGCTCAGATAGGCGTTCATCCCTGCGGCAATATCGCGCGCGGCAGCGGGATTGAAGGCCGCGAGCACGCCCATCGGCAGCGCCCACAATATCATCGCATACATCACGTAGAGGAAGCTGGGGCGGGCGCGGCTGGTCCATGGATCGGCGGAATTGGCCTCGGCCACGATCGCCTGCAGCCGCGCCTCGATCAGCTGCATTTCCTGCGTGCCTTCCAGCCGCAGCAGCTCAAGCTTGGCCTTGGCGCGGGCTTCCTTGTCGGGAATGATCTTGTCGATGATCGCGGCGAGCGGGCCGATCAGCGAATCGAGTAAGGCCATTTCATTTGCTCCTGTGATGAGATTTGCAGGAGAAATAACCAAATCGGTTCGTGTAGGAAAATCAGGCGCTTTCGCCTGCCTCCGCCAGCAGCTTTTGCGCCAGCGCCAGGTGCGGCCGATCGAGCATCTGCCCGTCCAGCCCCACGGTGCCCGCGCCAGGATTGGCCGCAAAGGCCTGCACTATGGCCCGGGCATGCGCGATCTCATCCGCACTGGGGGTGAAGGCCTCGTTGATCACATCGACCTGAGCGGGATGGATCGCCAGCATGCCGCGATAGCCCTGGCTTCGCACCATCAGCGCGCGCTCGCGCAAGGCCTCCAGATCGCGGAATTCGGGCATCACCGTTTCGATCGGCGCCACGCCTGCCGCCACCGCGCCGAGCAGGCACAGGCTGCGCGCCAGCTCGAAAACCGGCATATAGGAACCGTCGGGCCGGTGCTGGACCCGCGCGCCGAGCGCGGAGGAAAGGTCTTCCGCGCCCCAGCTCATCGCCACCAGCCGCGGTGCACCGCCGTAGCTGCCGCAATGGAACATTGCCCTGGGTGTTTCGGTGACCAGCGCCGCGACGTGCGTTGAACCGACGGCCACACCATGCGCATCCTCATGCTCGCTGAGGCGCATGTCGAGAATTTCGATATCGCTGCGCCCTTCGGCCTTGGGCAGGAACAGCCCGCCGGGTGCCGCGTCCATGATCGCTTCGAGATCATGCGTGGTTTCCCCGCTCGAAAGCGGATTGATCCGCACCCAGATGCGGTGCCTGTTATCGCGGCCCTTGAGGAATTCCGCCACTGCCTTGCGTGCGGCGGGCTTGTTCTCAGGCGTGACCGAATCCTCAAGGTCGAGCAGCACGATATCGGCGGCGCTGTCGCTTGCCTTGGCCATCTTGCGCTCGGAATCGCCTGGCGCGAACAGCCAGCTGCGCATGCGTGGAAGGGGTGGGCGCTCGCTCATGCACAAATCTCCTCGGCCACGCGGGTTAGGGCGCGGGCAAGCGAGGTGCAACAGCAAGTTGAAAGGGGGGTATTCCACTGGTCGGGATGACTGGATTCGAACCAGCGACCCCCACACCCCCAGTGTGGTGCGCTACCAGGCTGCGCTACATCCCGTAACCAGTGGAGGGCGGGCCTATAGGGCGGTGCATCATGGCTGGCAAGCCGGGAACGGCGGTGTAGACGCACTGACACAGTTTATTTCCTGAGATGGCCCAAAAAATTGCGGCGCGCTTGCAATGCTGCTAACCGCGCCCACTTAGCGAAGCGGAAAGGCATGGGGGCACCGGGAAACCAGTGCCGGATGCTGCCCCGCAATGGTTCAATTCTCAGTCTGACAGGCTTCACACAATGCTTGAACTCCTTGCCGCCGCAGCCGGCGCCGATGCACCGCCCGGATGGATCCAGTGGTTGCCGATCGTGGGCATGATCGCGATCTTCTGGTTCCTCATTATCCGCCCGCAAATGAAGCGGCAAAAGGAACACCAGCAGAAGATCTCACGACTCAAGAAGGGTGACCAGGTTGTCACCGCTGGCGGCCTGGTAGGCAAAGTGGCCAAGGTGGATGACACCTATGCCGAGATCGACCTGGCGCAGGGCGTGCGGGTGAAGGCGGTCAAGAGCACGATCGGCGATATCATCCCGCCCGGCGGCAGCGCCGCAAACGACTAACGCGAACAGACGGACGGATTCAAAAGCCGATGCTCGATTTCCCGACCTGGAAGAAGGCCTGGCTGTGGGGGCTGACACTGCTTGCCGCCGCCGCCGCATTGCCTTCGCTGGTTTCGACAGCCAATCTCGATTGGCCGGACTTCCTGCCCGATCCCGAGATCAACCTCGGCCTCGATCTTGCCGGGGGCAGCCACATCTTGCTGGAAGCCAAACCCGAGCAAGTCGCAGCGCAGCGGCTCGAAAACATGGAAGAATCGGTCCGCAGTCTTATGCGCGGAACGACTCCGGAGCAGCGCATTCGCATCGGCGATGTCTCGACCGCAGATGGCCGCCTCAGCTTTATCCTGGACGATCCCGCCGATCTTGATCGGGCGCGCGAGATCATGCTGCCGGTGATGAGCGGCAGCGGGCTGGTGCGCGAATGGAACCTGTCGGTGGTCGATGGCCAGCGCATGATTCTGACGCCGACCGAGGACGGGCTTGAAACCGCAGTAACCCAGGCGATGGACAGCGCCACCGAAGTTGTGCGCAAGCGTATCGATGCGCTGGGCACGCGCGAGCCGACTATCATCCGTCAGGGCGATACCCGCATCGTGGTGCAGGTGCCCGGCCTACAGGATCCTGACCAGCTCAAGGAGCTGCTGGGCCAGACTGCCAAGCTGGAGTTCAAGCTGGTCGACCAGAGCGCCTTGCCCAGCGATGTCGCGCAAGGGATTGCCCCGCTCGGTTCGGAAATCTTCCCTTATGCCGAAGGCACGCCGTTCGAGGGTACCTCGCTGGCTGTGCGCCGATTGGGCGGCATTCGCGGAGACAGCTTGACCAACGCGCAGCAGGGCTTCGATCCGCAAACTAACGAGGCGGTGGTCAACATCCAGTTCAACCAGCAGGGCGGTGCGCGATTTGCACGGCTGACAACCGAAAATGTCAATCGTCCCTTCGCCATCATTCTGGATGGCAAGGTCCTTTCGGCCCCCAATATCAACGAGCCGATTCTGGGTGGCAGCGCGCAGATTTCAGGCAGTTTCACGGTTGAAAGCGCGAACAATTTGGCGATCTCGCTGCGATCGGGTGCGCTGCCAGTTGACCTGACGGTTATTGAAGAGCGCACCGTTGGGCCTGACCTCGGGGCGGATTCGATCAAGCGCGGCCTGCTCGCGATGATGATCGGCTCGGCCGCAGTGATCGCGTTGATGATCCTGAGCTATGGCCGTTTCGGCATCTACGCCACGATCGCGCTGGTCTTCAACGTGCTGATGATCCTGGGCATCATGGCCGGGCTCAACACCACACTGACCTTGCCCGGCATCGCCGGCTTCGTGCTAACCATCGGTGCGGCGGTGGATGCCAACGTGCTGATCAACGAACGTATCCGCGAAGAGCGAAAGCGCGGGCGGCGCGTGGTGGCGGCAGTTGAAAACGGCTACAAGGAAGCGAGCCGCGCGATCTATGATGCCAATGTGACCAACTTCATCGCCGGTATATTGTTGTTCCTGTTCGGCTCTGGCCCGGTGCGCGGTTTTGCCGTGGTGCTGGTGATCGGGCTGTTCACCAGCGTGTTTACCGCCGTGACGCTGACCCGCATGTGGGTTGCCGGATGGCTGCGCAAGGCGCGGCCCAGCGATATCAATCTGTAAGGGGATCGGACCGATGCGACTTCTCAAGCTCGTCCCCGACGACACCAATATCAAGTTCCTCAAATGGCGCGTTCCGTTCTTTGTCGTTAGCCTGCTGCTGATCGCGGCAAGCTGGGCCCTGGTGGTGACCAAGGGCATCAATTACGGGGTTGATTTCGCTGGCGGCCAGGAGGTGCGGCTGACCTTCGTGGAGCGCGAAGAAGCGCCGATCCCGCAATTGCGCGTGCTTGTGGAGGAGCTTGGCTATGGCTCGCCAGTGGTGCAGGAATTCGGCGCGCCGAACCAGGTTTCGATCCGGGTGCGACTGCCCGCAGAGGCGGAGAACACGCCGGGGGCGGCTACCGAGATAGGCAACAGGGTAATCTCCACCATCGAGGCCGAATATCCCAATGTGCGGCGCGACGGGAACGATACCGTTTCGGGCAAGGTCGCAGGCGAATTCCGCAATGACGCCGTGCTTGCACTGGTGGCGGCGATGCTGGCGGTGGCGCTTTACATCTGGCTGAGGTTCGAATGGCAGTTTGGCGTAGGCGGATTGTTTGCGCTGTTCCACGATGTGTCGCTGGCGTTGGGCATGTTCGCGCTGTTCCAGCTCGAATTCAGCTTGCAGATCGTTGCCGCGATCCTGGCGATCATTGGCTACTCGCTCAATGACACGATCGTGGTTTACGACCGCATCCGCGAGAATCTGAAGAAGTATCGCAAGATGGAGCTGCCGGAACTGCTCGACCTATCGGTCAATGAAACGCTGGCGCGTACGGTGATGACCAGCCTGACCCTGCTGGTCGCACTGGTGCCGTTGTTGTTGTTTGGCCCGGCCAGCCTGTTCGGGCTGACCGCCGCGATCACATTGGGTATCTTCGTCGGCACCTACAGTTCGGTTTACATGGCCGCACCGCTGCTGGTGTGGCTGGGCGTGACTTCGGACAGCTTCGTGCCGCAGGAAAGCGCAGCTGACCGGCAGGAAAAGAAAGCTCGCGGCGAAGTCTAGCCGTTACAGTTTGCGCACCAGCATTTCTGCAACGGCGATCCAGGCCGGATTGTCGACCACTTGCTGTTTCTGGCCGCTTCCGGGCGGCAGAATGCCAACCAGTTCGCCCTGCCGGTCAATCAGACGCCCGAAGGCAAAGCGCCCGCCGGGGCGGGGCACCAGCACGTCGCGATTGATCGCGTGCGCCGCGTCCTGAGGCGCTAGCTGGCGCAACCATAGCAGGTCGCCCGGCCTGAACTCGCCGACACTTTCCGCCACGCTCAATACGGTGAGCGCACCTTCGCCGGCAATATCGCTGGGCAGCAAGGCTTCGCGCGGCTTGGTCAATGCTTCCGGGCCGGCCGCGCGCAAGCTGGCCACCACCATTGGTGCGGGTGTTTCTTCTGAGCGCACCAGCATTTCAGGATCGATGTCGAGCGCTGCCGCAATCCGGTCCATCCATTTGAGCGACAGGCTGCGCATGCCGGTCTCAAGCCGACCGATGGTTTGCGGCGTTGTTGGCGGGGTGCAGGCTTCGGCCAGCTCGGCCAGGGTAAGCCCCTTGCTCTTGCGGATGTCGCGGATGCGATTGATCACCGGAACTCTCTTTCGGTAGCTAACCTTATTGGTGATTTATCTTTCCTACATGAACCGCCGCGTTGCAAGCCCCGCGCCCGAAACATCAACAGGAGACAAGGCAATGCGGCGGCAATTGGTGGAACGCGAGCTGACTGAAGAAGGGCCTGTCCGTGGTTCGCGCGCGCGCGGAAAGCGCCGCACGGTTACGGTAAATTTGGCCGAGTCACCCTTGAGCTGGCTGCATGCGCGCGGGCATCTGGATGATCGGCTGTTCGACGCGGGCGAGCGGCTGCGCGCCGATTACGAGCGCGCCCAATTGGGTGCCAGCATCACTATGCGCTGGGACCCGGTGCGCGCCAGGTCGACCGGCGATCAGGGCCTCAATGCAAGCGAGCGGCAGATCGCGGCCAAGCAGCGTTTCGACGCGGCGCTCAGGGAAGCGGGCGCCGGCCTTCAGGACATTCTCTGGCGCGTGGTCTGCGCGGGTGAGGGCCTGCCCGACGCCGAAAGGCAGCTCGGCTGGCCCGCGCGCAGCGGCAAGCTGGTGCTAAAACTGGCGCTCGATCGGGTGGCGGATTTCTACCGGATCGGGTGAGGAGAAAATAATGTCAGGACGGTGTTCCATGTGTTCCATCCTGCGCGATCATCCCTCGACCATCTCCGCCAGTTCAAGCCAGCGTTCTTCCGCCGCGTCCTTCTCGGCGCGGGCATTCTCGATGCCCTGGCTGATGGTGGCGAATCTCTGCGGATCGGCGGCGTAAAGGTCTGGATCGGACAGGATCGCTTCGCCCTTGGCGATGGCGGCTTCCAGCTCTTCGATCCGTGCGGGCAGCAATTGGTAATCGCGCTGATCCTTATAGGAAAGCTTGCCCGATTTCGTTGGGGGTGGAGGTGTCGTAGGCGCAGGTTTGCTGCCGTTTGCAGCGGGCTTGGGGCTGGCGGCATTCGGTTCGCGCCGCTTTTTCTCCCAATCTTCATATCCGCCCGCGACCACATCGACCTTGCCCGAACCATCAAGGCCGAGCGTGATGGTGACGGTGCGATCAAGGAAATCGCGGTCATGGCTCACGATCAGCACCGTGCCGTCGAAATCGGCGATCACTTCCTGCAACAGGTCGAGCGTTTCGAGGTCGAGATCGTTGGTCGGCTCGTCAAGCACCAGCAAATTGGCCGTGCGGGCAAATTCGCGCGCCAGCAGCAGGCGCGATCGCTCGCCGCCAGACAATATGCCAACCTTGGTGTCGACGATCTTGGGATCGAACAGGAAGTCTTTGAGGTATGCCTGCACATGCTTGCGATTGCCGCGCACATCGATCCAGTCGCCGCCCTCGGCCAGCACCTGGCGCACGGTGCGGTCAGGCTCCATCAGGCTGCGCTGCTGGTCGATCATCACGCCGGACAACTTCTTCGATATCTCGATAGTGCCGCTGTCAGGCTGCATTTCGCCGGTAAGCAGTTTGAGCAGCGTGGTCTTGCCCGCGCCGTTCGCGCCGACGATGCCGATCCGGTCACCGCGCTGGATGCGCAGTGAAAAGTCGCGGATCACGCGGTTCTCGCCGAAGGACTTGCTGACCTTGTCGGCCACGATCACCGATTTGGACTTGAACTCCTCGTCGCTCGCCAGTTTGAGTTTTGCGGTGCCGGCGCTGCTGATCATTGCGGCACGGGCGGCGCGCATTTGCCACAGCTTTTCCAGTCGCCCCTGGTTGCGCTTGCGCCGTGCAGTTACGCCGCGCTCAAGCCAATGCGCCTCGATCTTCAGCTTTGCGTCGAGCTTTTCCGCCGCGCGCGCTTCTTCGGCATAGACCTGTTCTTCCCACGCCTCATAGCCGCCAAAGCCCACTTCCTTGCGCCGGATAATCCCGCGATCGAGCCACAGCGTGGCGCGGGTCAGCCGCTTGAGGAAGGTGCGATCATGGCTGATGACAACGAAAGCGCCCTTGTAGCGGGTGAGCCAGTCTTCCAGCCAGTCGATCGCGCTGAGATCGAGATGGTTGGTTGGCTCGTCCATCAGCAGCAGGTCAGGATCCTGCGCCAGCGCACGGGCAATCGCCGCGCGGCGCCGTTCGCCTCCGCTGGCAGTGGCGGCAGGGGTGGCCATATCGATGCCAAGCTGGCCGGCAATCGCCTCCACCTCATGTGTCTCGGGCGGATGCTCGCCGCCCAGCGCAAAGTCCATCAATGTAGCGTATTCGGAAAAGTCTGGCTCTTGCTCGAGGAATACGATCCGCAGGCCCGGCTTGACCTTGCGCTGCCCCCGGTCCGCTTCGATCCGGTTGTCGATCAGGCGGAACAGCGTGGTCTTGCCCACTCCGTTGCGGCCGATCAGCGCCAGCCGGTCGCGCGGGCCGATATGGAGATCGATCGGATCGCGCCCGGTTTCATTGGCCGGCCCGCCCAGCAGCCAGCGGCCGCCTTGCTGCAGGCCAAGGCCTTCCCAGGAAAGGATCGGTGGTTGCGCCATAGAGCGCGCCCGTTAGGCGAGGGCGCGCCGCGCGGCAAGCCGAACCCGCTACTTCGCAGCGATAGCGTTGTGCTTCAGCTTTTCCGCCTCAACCATTCTTGCCACGCTATCGAGCAGGGCCGGTGCATCGAACACGATGCCGTCCTTGATCGTCCAGCGCACTCCGCCCACGGTTTCAAGCCGGTTGGTCACGCGGTTGAGGCGGGTATGCCCGGTGCCGTAAAGCACTTTGAGGTTCGCCAGCGGGTTTTCCGGCACGATCACCAGGTCGGCCAGTTTGCCTTCCTTGATCGATCCGAAGGGTGGCTCGCTGCCCAGAGGATCGTAGATCTCGCGGGCGCCATTAATGGTAGCCGCCTGAATCACCTCAAGCGGGGTAAGGCCTGCTTCGCGCAGCATTTCCAGCTCACCGATATAGGCAAAGCCCCAGGTCTGGTAGATATAGCCGGGATCGGAACCCGCGGTGATCCGCCCGCCGCGATCCTTGAACTCGCGCGTCAGATCGAACCACTTGCGATAAAATTCCCGCCAGGCCGCTTCGTCTTCGCTGGTCCAGTCATGGTAATAGCTGCCGTGATTGGTGAGGCTGGGCGCATAGAACTGCATCAGCGAGGGAAGGGTATATTTTTCGTGCCATTCAAGGTTGCGTGCCCGCATCACGTCGCGGCTGGCGGAATATATGTTGAACGTGGGGCTCAGCGTTACGCCGCTGTCGATCATGAACTGGATGTAATCGTTCCATTCTTCGCTGCCCGGTTCGCCCGCCTGATCGGCCAGTTTCGCCACCCAGGCAAACCGCGATTGCTCGTCCAGGTAATTGTAATCGGCGGGGTATTGCGGGATCGCGCTGCCATCGAGCAGGCTTTCGAAATGACCGTAGAAATGGGTTACCCCGTCAAGCCCAAGTTCAATCGCCTTGCGTGCATTGACTTCGGCAACGCCCCGTTGGCCCAGGTGGGCAACCGTGCCCAGCTGCTGCTTTTCCGCCTCATCAAGGATCGCGCCCAGGATGTGCGGCGGTTCATTGTTGAAGAACTTGACCCCGTCATACCCGCGCGCCTTGATCCAGCGCACCCATTCACGCCCCTTTTGCGGGCTGTCGATCGCGCCATTGGGCCAGACATCACCCGGCACGGCATAGGCAAACAGCCGCGGCGCGGTGATGGTGTTGGCGGCACTGCGCCGTTTCTGCTCAATCGAGGGATCGTTCGCACCCCAGCCGAAGCCCACCCCGCGCACGCTGGTGACGCCGTGCGCCAGCCACAGCTTGAAACCATAGGAGGGCTGCGGAGCCTTGGAGGGATCGCCATTATGGCCGTGCACATCCACAAAACCAGGCATCACATACATGCCGCTGGCATCAATTACCCGGTCGGCTGCCACGCGCGCGCCGCCACCGCGCACGATTTGCGCGATGCGGTTGCCCGTGACCACGATGTCGACCGGCCCCTCAGGCGGCGCACCGGTGCCGTCAATCATGGTTGCGCCCTGGATCAGCAACGTCTGATACGGCCCTTCACCCTCGCTGGCCGGGCGATCGGGCACGCGTTCCATCTGCCCCTGCGCACTCAGCGGCTGGGCCGCGCCGAACAATATCGCGGCCAGCCCGATCGTGAAATTCTTCAGCATCTTGCGCTCTCCCTGTCAGATTGCGCCTAGGGTCAGGACCCATTAACCGCATAAGCCGTGGTGGCTCGTTTGCGGGATGAAATGCAAGGAAGGAGCTGAAAAAGGGAGCCATTCTCCCTTTGAAGTGCCAGACGCAGCAGTTCGCCCGCAAACGGCCACCTGAAAGGCTTGGCCAGAATTGCCCAGGGCTGTGTCGCTCGCTCGATCAATAGCACCACTATTCCCCTTCGCTCGCTCCGTGCCCTGAGCAATTCTGGCTGAAGCCACGGCCATGTGCTTAATGTGTCCTGACCCTAGCGCGCGCATTGTCGCTTGCAAACAGGGGTATTCAGCGCATGGTAACATCATTTCCTACAGCAGGGACTTCAGGAGGTATCCGAATGAAATATCCATTTATGGCCGCAGCCTTGGCGATCTCGGCCGTCGCAGTCCAACCGGTGGCCCATGCGGGCGAAGTGCAGATGACAGCCACCGGCCCGGTAATCGAGCTGAGCATCTATGAGTCGGTCGAGCTTGAACCCGATATCGCCACCATCAGCGCGGGCGTAACCAGCGAGGCTTTGACTGCTGTCGAGGCCTTGCGCGCCAATTCTGCCGAGATGCGGCGCGTGGTTGAGCGGATCAAGTCGCTCGGCATTGAGGCAAAGGACATCCAGACCAGCGGGATCAGTCTCAATCCGCGCTACGACTATGACCGGGAAGGCCAAAAGCAGATCTTTCGCGGCTATCAGGTTTCGAACCGCGTTTCAGTGAAATTGCGAAAGATCGAACAGACTGGTGAGGTGCTCGATGCGCTGGTGGTAGCCGGTGCCACCGACATCGGCGGGCCAAGCTTTTCGGTCGACGATGACAGCGCCGCGCAGGAAACTGCCCGCAAGCGGGCGATGGAGCGGGCGCGCCAGCGTGCTGAGGCCTATGCCGCCATGGCTGGTTATGACGGTCTTCGCTTGCTCGAGATAAACGAAGCGCTGATGGGCAGTGGGCCGGTACCCATGGCCGACAAGCGGGTGATGGTGGCCCAAGAGAGCGCGGCCCCGCCGGTCGAGCCGGGTATGATCACCACCGGAGTGTCGCTATTGGTGAAATACGAAATGGTCAGGAACGGCCAGTGATTTCTGAACGCCGGGCGCGCGGCATATTCACACCTTGTTCAATGCTGCGCGCCTAGGCACGGTGCCATTATGAAGCGGATTGCCCTCATTCTTGCGCCTCTCGCATTGGCACTCACCGGCACCACCGGTACGCTTGCGAACGAAGGGCAGGCTCGCAGCGATCAGGGCGAGGCGCGCAAGGAAATGCGGGCCGGCAATGTCCTGTCGCTGCGCGAGATCGAGCGCCGCGTGCTGCCCCAGATGCGCGGCAGCGAGTATCTCGGGCCATCCTATGATTCGACCGCGCTCGCCTATCGCCTCAAATTCATCAAGGACGGACGCGTGACCTTTGTTGATGTCGATGCGCGCACCGGGCGCATCATCAATCGATCGCGCTGATCGGCCAAATTTGCGCGGGAGGAGAACCCCCTCAGCCGCTTGACGCCATTGGCACAAAGGCCCAACAGATTGCGCCATTGGATACAGGAACAGCAGGGAATTTATGCGCATCCTCATCGTCGAAGACGAACCGACCCTGGGCCAGCAGCTCAAGTCGACGCTTGAGCAGACCGGCTATGCGGTGGACCTTTCCACCGATGGCGAGGACGGCCATTTTATGGGCAGCACCGAAGATTATGACGCTGTCATTCTTGACCTGGGCCTGCCTGAAATTGACGGGCTGACGGTGCTGGGCATGTGGCGCAAGGAAGGGCGCGGCTTTCCCGTTCTGGTGCTGACTGCGCGCGACAGCTGGTCAGACAAGGTGGCCGGGCTTGACGCAGGGGCGGATGATTATCTCGCCAAGCCGTTCCAGACGGAAGAGTTGATCGCGCGGCTGCGCGCGCTCATCCGCCGTGCTTCAGGCAATACCTCTGCCGAACTGACTGCGGGTGACGTGCGGCTCGACACGCGTTCGGGCCGCGTCACGTTAAATGGCGAACCGGTCAAGCTGACGGCGCAGGAATACAAGCTGCTGTCCTATCTCATGCATCACAAGGGCAAGGTGGTGAGCCGCACCGAACTGATCGAGCATATTTATGACCAGGATTTCGACCGCGATTCGAACACTATTGAAGTGTTCGTGACGCGCATCCGCAAGAAACTCGGCGCAGAAGTGATTACGACGATACGTGGCCTCGGATACAGCCTCGACGACCCCGCTGACCAGCCACGGGGCTGATCCGGATGTAGCGCAGGAGGGCACAGTGCCCCCCGCGCCGCAGCCGGTAATCCGGCCAGCTCCGGCTGACATTCAGCAAGCAGTGCCGCTTGTCGCGGGCCAGGGCAGCCTGGCCAGGCGCATGGCGCTGATCGCGGCGGGGTGGATTGCGGTTTTGTTGCTGCTCGGCGGGGTTGCGCTTGATCGCACGTTGACCAACCTAGTGTCGCGAAATTTTGACGAACAACTCGAATACATGCTGACCGCGATGATCGCCTCGGCGGAAATCGGGCCTGATGGCGAGGTGTTCTTCTACCGCACGCTGGGCGACCAGCGCTTCCTTGAACCCAACAGCGGGCTTTACTGGCAGATCACCGGCGACGGGTTCGAGCCATGGCCCTCGCGCAGCCTGTGGGATCGCACGCTCAGCCTGCGCGGCGACCACATCGACAACGAAGCGCACTTTTACGATTCAAACCAGTTTGCGGGTGAACCGCTGCGAATGGCTGAGCGTACTGTGATCCTGCCAGGCAGCGAAACACGCTGGTCCTTCGCGGTGGCTTCCGCGACGGAAGATCTGGACGATCAGATCGCCAGAATCCGTGCAATACTGGCATGGAGTTTCGCGGTGCTCGGGCTCGGCCTTTTCCTGATGGCACTGTTCCAGATACGCTATGGCCTGTCGCCCTTGCGGCGCGTGCGCGCGGCGATTCAGAAATTGCGAACCACCGGGGCGAACCGGATCTCCGAACCACTTCCCGAGGAGGTGCAGCCACTGGTGCAGGAATTGAACGAGTTGCTCGAACATTCCGAGCGCCAGGCCGAGGAAGCGCGCACCCATGCCGGCAATCTTGCGCATGCACTCAAGACCCCGCTGACCGTGGTCAACAATGCCGCGACCGCACATGCGCCCGACCTCGCCGAAACGGTGATCCGCGAAGCGCGCACCATGCGCCGCCATGTTGATCACCATCTGGCGCGGGCGAGGGCAGTGGGGCGACGCGCGATCGGGCGTGCGCGCACGCCGGTATGCGAAAGCGCCGAGGCGGTTCGCCGCGCGGTCGAGCGGCTCTACCCCGAAGTTCGCGTCGACATTGCCGGCAATCGCCAGGCGCTGGTGGCAATCGAGCGACAGGACCTTGACGAAATCCTAGGCAATCTGATCGAGAATGCGGCCAAGTATGGCGGCGGCAGCGTGTTCGTGACGGTCGATGAAGATCCTGACGCGCCTGTATGCTCGATCTGGGTGGAAGATGATGGCAAGGGCATTCCACCGGAAAAGCGCGAGGAAATTTTTGTGCGCGGTGCCCGGCTTGACACCGGCAAACCCGGCACAGGGCTGGGGCTTGCGATCGTGCGCGACGTGGCAGAGATCTATGGCGGCTCGGTTGAGCTCGACGATAGCGAGGATTTGGGCGGTTTGCTGGTGAAGCTGTCATTGCCGCGGGCAGCAGGCGCCGGGGGATGATGCTAACTCAAATCTCCGCGAACCCACGCGCGTGCCGTGCGCAACATTTCCTGTTGTGACATTGAATCGTAATTATCATGCAATTGGCGCAGTGCATGCAAGGTTTCAGCCGGGACGGGTTCTTCGAAAGTAACGCCGATCCTGACGCCATGGGCCCATACGCGATCGAAAAAGGCGTCAAGTGGCGGGCATTGCAGAATGCCGCTCTGGCTGATCGGTCGTGCTTTCTGAATGACTATCCTGGCGCCGGTCTGCGATATATTTTCCAGGATACAAGGAAGCGCCCCGTCGACAAGGACCAGGCGAGCCGGCATGTAAAGCCTTAGGCGCGCAGCAGCACGTCTTCCCGTATGCGTGTGCGCCGCCAAATCTGGCAGCTTCTTTTCCACGCTCAGCGCATTAAAGGAAAACGACCGTAAAAGACAGAAGGCAGTGCCCGGGCAAACCCTTATGCCCGATCCGCAACCGATTCAGTTCGGCCGGTTGGCATCAATTCTGCCGGGATTGCGCCTTTTCGTGGTGGCGGATCACCTCATCAATGATGAAACGCAGGAATTTCTCGCTGAACTCGGGATCGAGATCGGCCTCTTCGGATAGCTTGCGCAGCCGCGCGATCTGCCTTTCCTCGCGCGCCGGGTCTGCCGGGGGCAGGGTCACCTTCGCCTTGTATTCACCCACTGCCTGGGTGATGCGGAATCGTTCAGCCAGCATATGGATCAGCGCGGCATCGATATTGTCGATGCTCTTGCGGAAACTGGCAAGAACCGGATCGGGGGCGCTGCCGGAAGCGGCATCGCCATCACTGGAGTAGGGTGGCTGGCTCGACATAGGTCGCCATTGCTAGCAGCAAATCCACGCTTGCCAAGCAGGCTTGCGAGCGCCATGGCCGCAGCATGAGTGCCGAGGTCGTCCCTCTCCCCCGCAAGCAGCCTTCGCTGGAACCGATGCTGTCGCTGACGGCAGGCGGCATGAACGCGGTCAATTCCGTGATCCTTGAGAGGATGCAGAGCGAGATTCCATTGATACCGGCGCTGGCAGGACATCTGATTTCCGGCGGCGGCAAACGGTTGAGGCCGATGCTGACGCTCGCGGGTGCGGCGCTGGTTGGCTACGAGGGCGCACGCCACCACAAGCTGGCCGCCGCGGTCGAGTTCATCCATACAGCAACACTGCTGCATGACGATGTGGTGGACGGAAGCGAGCTCAGGCGCGGCAAGGCGGCGGCCAATATCATTTTCGGCAATCCGGCCACCGTGCTGGTGGGCGATTTCCTGTTCAGCCGCGCTTTCGAACTGATGACCGAGGACGGATCGCTGCGCGTGCTCAAGATTCTGAGCCATGCCAGCGCCGTGATCGCCGAGGGCGAAGTCTCGCAGCTTTCCGCCCAGCGCCAGATTGAAACCAGCGAAGAGCGCTATCTCCAGATCATCGGCGCCAAGACCGCCGCGCTGTTCGCGGCTGCCAGCCAGATCAGTGCGGTAGTGGCCGAATGCGGTCACGAGCAGGAGCGCGCGCTCGAGGATTATGGCCGCAACCTGGGCGTGGCATTCCAGCTGGTCGACGATGCACTCGATTATGATGCGGACGCGGCACAAATGGGCAAGGACCAGGGTGACGATTTCCGTGAAGGCAAGATGACGCTGCCGGTTATCCTGGCCTATGCTCGCGGGGGCGAGCAGGAGCGAAAGTTCTGGAAAGACGCGATCCTGGGCCACCGCTCATCTGAAGCTGACCTGGGCCATGCCATCGAGCTGATGGCACGGCACAATGCGGTTGCAGATACGCGCGAACGTGCCCGCCATTTTGCCCAGCGCGCCATAGACGCGATTTCGATTTTCCCGGACAGCAAGGCGCGTCAGGCGATGGCCGAAGCGGCACAGTTCGCGGTCGCGCGGGGTTATTAGGGTCCGCCACTTTTCCCTGGAGATTGAATATGCAGCGTCGCCGCTTGGGCACATCAGCAATCGTCGTGTCGGACATCTGCATGGGCACAATGACCTTTGGCAGTCAGACCGACGAGGCCGAGGCGCTGCGGATTCTCGATGCCTGTTTTGATGCCGGGATCGATTTCTACGATACAGCAGAAGGTTATCCGGTGCCGCCCGATCCCAAGTGGGTGGGGCGGACAGAAGACATCGTCGGCAAATGGCTCAAGACCAAGCCGCGAGATGCCATCATCCTGGCGACCAAGGTTTCCGGCCCCAGCCATGTGTGGTTTCGCAGCCCCAAGCGCGCGGGCATGACCGCGCTTGACCGGCGCAACATCATCGTCGCGGTGGAAGAAAGCCTGACGCGGCTCGGTACCGATTACATCGACCTCTACCAGACCCACTGGCCCGATCACGACACACCCTATGACGAGACGATGGAAGTGCTCGACGAGCTTGTGCGTGCGGGCAAGGTCCGCATCACCGGCTGCTCGAACGAGACAAGCTGGGGCCTGATGAAGTCCATTGCCGCGGCCGAGCGGCTGGGAACCGTGCGTTACCAGACGATCCAGAACAATTTCAGCCTCAACAACCGGCGGTTCGAAGACGAGCTGAAGCAGGTCTGCCGCAAGGAAGGGGTCAGCCTGATACCCTATTCGCCAATCGCCGGCGGGGTGCTCTCGGGCAAGTACAATGGCGGCGCGCGGCCCGAGGGTGCGCGGTTCAGCCGCTATCTTGGCATGGAAGGGCGGCAGGCGGAAATGGGCCGGCGCTACGTCAACGAACGTTCGCTCGAATCGACGGCGCGCTATGCGCAAATCGCCGAGGAGGCCGGGCTCGATCCGGTGACCATGGCGGTTGCATGGTCGAAGCAGCACGATTTCGTCGCCTCGACCATCGTCGGCGTGTCTAGTTTCGACCAGCTCGATCCGATCCTGGCCGCCGCCGATATCGTGCTGGGTGAGGATACGATCAAGGCGATCAACAAGGTCTCGCGAGAAATCCCTTACCCGATGGGATAGGATGCGGCATGGCAAAGCCATGAGCGAGCTTCCGATCAACGCCGTGATGCCGCAGGTGCTCGGCGCGCTGGCCGATGGCGGCGCAGCGGTGCTGGTTGCGCCGCCCGGTGCGGGCAAGACCACGGCGGTGGCCCCCGCATTGCTCGATCAGCCGTGGCGCAGCGGCCAGATCATCCTCACCAGCCCGCGCAGGGTTGCCGCGCGTGCCGCAGCCGAACGCATGGCAGAAATGCTGGGTGAAAAGCCCGGAGAGACCGTAGGCTACTTGACCCGGCTCGACAGCAAGACTTCTGCCAGAACCCGCATTCTCGTGGTGACCGAAGCGATCTTCGTTAATCGGATCGTCGAGGACCCGGAATTGTCCGGCATCAGCGCAGTGCTGTTCGACGAGGCGCATGAACGCCACCTCGACAGCGATCTGGGGCTTGCGCTTGCACTCGAGAGCCGGGCGGTTCTGCGTGAAGACTTGCGCGTGCTGGTGATGAGCGCAACGATTGACGGGGCGCGCTTCGCGCAGCTGCTGGGCGAGGACACGCAGGTGGTCGAAAGCGAGGGCCGGGCCTATCCGCTCGAAATTCGCTGGCTCGGCGCATCGCCCGATACGCGGATTGAAGATGCGATGGCCCGTGCGGTGATGCAGGCCTGGCGCGAGGAAGAAGGCGACATCCTGGCCTTCCTGCCCGGCGTGGGCGAGATCGAGCGCACTCGCGAGCGGTTGATTGAACGCCTGCCCGGTGTCCCGGTGCTGCCGCTGCACGGACAGGTCGAGCCCGCAGCGCAGCGTGCGGCGATCCGGCGCGATCCTGAAGGGCGCCGCCGGATCGTGCTGGCGACGGCGATTGCGGAAACCTCGCTCACGCTCGACGGTGTATCGGTGGTGGTTGATAGCGGACTCGCGCGCCACGCGGAATATGACAAGGCGGCGGGAACCACGCATCTGGTGACCTATCGCGCCAGCCAGGCGGCGGCGGCGCAAAGGGCTGGGCGCGCGGCGCGGCAGGGGCCGGGGGTCGCCTATCGCCTGTGGGATGAGCACGGCCACGCCGGGCGGCCTGCATTCGACCTTCCTGAAATCGAGACCGCTGATCTGGCTCCGCTGGTGCTGACGCTGGCGAAATGGGGCACCGCCGATCCTGCCTCGCTGCCCTGGATTGACCCGCCGCCCGAGGCTGCGGTGTCGGCGGGGCGCGCGCAGTTGAGGCAGCTTGGTGCGCTTGATAGCGATGGCCGGATAACGCCGCAGGGGGAGCGCATTGCGTCCTTGCCGATGGACCCTGTGTCTGCCGCTGCGGTGCTGTTGGGGGCGGAGGCTGGCCAGGCCGGGCAGGCGGCGAAACTGGTGCTGTTGCTCCAGGAGCGCGGGCTGGGTGGGCGCGAAGAGGACCTGCTGCGGCGGATGCAGCGCTGGAATGGCGAGCGTGGAAGCCGCGCCGAGGCATCGCGCAAGCTGGCGGCGCGATGGGCCAGTGCGGCGGAAAAACTAGTCCCTGCGGAGGATCGTACAGCCGCCAATCCCGCGACCTTCCTTGCGCTGGCCCGGCCCGACTTCGTGGCCAAACGCCGTGACGCATCGGGTGAGCAATGGCTTTCGGCAGGGGGCAGGGGGTTCCAGCTTGACGCGGCATCTCCGCTGGCACGCGCCGAATGGCTGGTGATTGGCGACGCGCAGGGCCAGGCCAAGGGCGCGCGGATCACCGCCGCTGCTGAATTGAGCGCGCAGGAGATCGAGCAACACCTTGCTGGCAGGATCGAGAAACGCTCGATAATCCGCTGGAACAAGGACGAAAATCGGATCGAGGCGCGGTTGGAACGCCGGCTTGGCGCGATCACGCTGGCAAGCGGCCCGGACCCCGATCCCGATCCGGAAGCGATTGTGGATAAGCTTGTGGACATAGCGGTGGAGAAGCTGGGGGAACTGCTCCCGGCTGGCCTGCTGGCGCGCGGTGAATTTGCAGGCATCCGGGCGCTTGATCTCGAAATTCTGCGACCCAATGCCCCGGTCTGGCTGCGCCCCTTGCTGGTTGGGCGGCGCGATCTCGACCTGCCGCGTGGCAGTATCATTGACGCCGTTCTGGGCCAGCTCGACTGGGACAGCCGCCAGGCGCTCGATCGTGCGGCGCCGCGCGAATTTACGTCGCCAGCCGGTACGCACCATCCGATCGACTATGCGGGCGAGGATGCGCCCAGTGCAGAGGTGCGAGTGCAGGCGCTGTTCGGGCTAGACCGGCACCCGATGGTGGGGGATGCGCCGCTGCTGCTCAAGCTGACCAGCCCGGCAGGCCGCCCGATCCAGTCGACCCGCGATCTGCCGGGTTTCTGGCGCGGCAGCTGGGCAGATGTGAAAAAGGACATGAAGGGTCGCTATCCCAAACATCGCTGGCCGGATGAGCCATGGGCGGAAAAACCCAGCCTCAAGACCAAAAACGCCTTCAATCGCAGCGAGAGTTGAATTAGGGGGGCTCGGGTACGACGTAGTCGGACCGCAAGCGCGACTGCGCGTCGGCCGGTTAGGCCGGAGCCAAGGCGGACGGATGTCCGCCGCCCGGCGATTGAGGGACACGACAGAAATGAGCGCGAGAATCTATCAGAGACCGAAGAACGCCATGCAGTCAGGCAAGGCGCGCACGCTGGAATGGGTGCTCGAATTCGAGCAATCCGAAGCGCGGCACCCCGATCCGCTGATGGGCTGGACCGGCAGCGGCGATACGCAGGCGCAGGTTTCGCTGACCTTTCCGAGCAAGGATGCGGCCAGGGCTTATGCTGAGAAATACGGCATCGCGGCGCGTGTCCATGCGACGCCGCCCAGGGCGCTGAAACTGCAAGCCTACGCTGATAATTTCCGGTAAAGGCCCGTCATTGCGAGGAGCCCAATAGGGCGACGCGGCAATCCATTACGGGCCATGGATTGGTTGGCCTTTGGCCGACTTCGTCTCGCTGCGCTCGCAATGACGAGTGACTTGAAATCCGCCTCACATCCGGCCATATGCGCCCCGGGAGTCGGTCGGACGTTCGCGTCCGCTCACCGGGTCAGGTCCGGAAGGAAGCAGCCCAGGTGGATGGCAGCGGGTCGGCCGGCTCCTTTAGCTTTTTGCGCCGGTGCCGTTCTTCAGCAAGAACGTCCGGCTCCTTTTCCATGCATTTATGCAGTCCGATGGCATGACAATGCTGCGCCAAGCGCGTAGCAAGCAGGCATGGGTGATTCACCGGATAATTCGGATACCCCGCCCTGGGATCAGGAGCAGGAGGACGAGAAGGCGAGCGCCGCCGAACTCGAGGCAGCTGGCCAGTCGGCCATGTTTGGCGATCCCGCTCCGGCTTCGGCGCCAGAGCCGGGTGTAGTAACTGCGGCAGAATCCAAGCCGGCCGCGCCTCCCATGAGCCAGCCCTATCGTGTGCTCGCGCGCAAATACCGCCCGCAGACTTTCAGCGAGCTGATCGGGCAGGATGCGATGGTGCGCACGCTGGCCAATGCGATCGAGCGTGACCGGCTGGCACATGCCTTCCTGATGACCGGCGTGCGCGGGGTGGGCAAGACCTCGACCGCGCGGCTGATTGCCAAGGCATTGAACTGCGTCGGGCCAGACGGCCAGGGCGGACCCACGATCGATCCTTGTGGCAAGTGCGAGCCGTGCATCGCCATTGCTGAAGGGCGCCATATCGATGTGATCGAGATGGATGCGGCTTCGCATACCGGTGTGGATGATGTGCGCGAGATCATCGAGGCGGTGCGCTATTCGGCGGTTTCGGCGCGCTACAAGATTTATATCATCGACGAAGTCCACATGCTCAGCCGCAATGCCTTCAACGCCTTGCTCAAGACGCTGGAAGAGCCGCCCGCGCATGTGAAATTCCTTTTTGCCACCACAGAGGTGGAGAAGCTGCCGGTCACGGTGCTGAGCCGCACCCAGCGTTTCGACCTGCGCCGGATCCCGTCCGAACTGCTGCAACAGCATTTCGCCATGATTTGCGACAAGGAAGGGGTCGAAGCAGAGGCAGAGGCGTTACACATCATCGCCAACGCTGCCGAAGGATCGGTGCGTGACGGCCTTTCGATCCTCGACCAGGCGATAGCCCATGCCGATATGGGGGATGGGGGCAAGGTTACTGCGGCGCGGGTGCGCGACATGCTTGGCCTGGCCGACAAGAGCGCTCAGCGGCGCTTGCTTGGGCACCTGCTCGGCGGCGATGCCAAGGCGCTGCTCGATGCGGTGGAGGAACAATATGCGCTGGGGGTTGAGCCCATCGCCCTCATGCGCGGTTTGATGGATCTGATCCACCGCATCACCTTGGCGCAGGTTTCAGGGGCAGAACCAGATGCCCCGTCATCCGAGGAGCGGGCGGCGCTGGGTGAATTTGCACAGCGCCTGTCAGCACCGCAGCTTCACCGCCTTTGGCAATTGCTGCTGAAGGGTCATGAAGAAGTGCGCCAGGCGCCCGATCCGCTGGTTTCGGCGCAAATGGCACTGCTGCGAGTTATGCATGCAGCCGACATGCCCGATCCGGGCAAATTGGCGAAGCAGATCGAAGCATTGGCCGAACGCGGCGTTGCCCCCGCTGCAAGCATTTCGGAATCGCAACCGGCCGGCTCTGCTCCCGGTGAGGGGGCGCATTCGGAGGCGGCGGATTGGGCCGGGCTTGTGCAGCAGGTTGAAGACAGCGGGCAATTGCGTTTGGCGCAGCTGATGCGTGATTGGGTGCGCGTGGTCGAGCTTGGGGCAGGGCGGCTTGTTTACCAGATCGCCGATGGCCTGGCCGAAGATCCCGGCCCCGAACTGCGCGATTGCCTGTTCCGGCTGACCGGCCAGCGCTGGCAGGTTGAGCGCGGCGAAGGCGAGGCATCCCCCACCTTGCGCGAGCAGGAGCAGGCCGCAAAACTTGCCCGTGAAGAACAAATTCGGGAACATCCGCTGGTCAAGGCCGCTTTTGAAGTGTTCCCCGATGCGGAACTGCTGAGTGAGGGCGAGAATATCGCCCGGGCCGGTGGAAGCAAATGGAGTAGGTAACCCCCAATGAAATCGATGGAAGAGATGATCCAGGCCGCGCAAAAGGCAGCCGAAACGATCCAGACCCAGATGAACGAAATGCAGGCCAAGCTCGATTCGATTGAGGTCGAGGGGCAGGCTGGCGGCGGACTGGTGAAAGTAAGGGCCAGCGCCAAGGGCCGTATTCTGGGCGTGACGATCGACGAAAGCCTGATGAAGCCGGAAGAGAAGCAAATGGTCGAGGATCTGGTCACCGCAGCCTTCAACGATGCGCGCGACAAGGCGGATCGCGTATCGAACGAGGAAATGCAGAAGATTCAGGGCGGGATGGGCCTGCCGCCGGGATTCAATTTGCCAGGCATGGGCTGAGCGCGACTGTGCTATAAACCTGGCGAACAGAGACGGGGAGTTGATACGATGGCAACTTTGATGAATGACAATGGTTCTGGTTCGGATGCGGATATCCGCGCGCAGGTCAGCGACGAGGAATGGCAGGTTCGGGTTGATCTTGCCGCTGCCTATCGCCTGGTTGCGCTGTATGGCTGGGATGATCTGATCTTCACCCATCTTTCGGCCCGTGTGCCGGGGCCGGAACACCACTTCCTGATCAATCCCTATGACATGATGTTTGAGGAAATCACCGCGTCCTCGCTAGTCAAGATCGATGTCGAGGGGCAGCCGGTTATCCCCACCTCGCATCCGGTCAATCCGGCCGGTTTTACGATCCATTCCGCCCTGCACATGAATTGTGAGGATGCGCATGCGGTGATGCATCTTCATACTCCCGCCGGGCAGGCAGTCAGCGCCATGGCCGACGGGCTGATGGAGCATACGCAGACCAGCATGATCGCGCGCTCCGACATCGCCTATCACGAGTATGAAGGCATCGCGACCGATCTTGAAGAACGCGCACGACTGGTTGAGGACATGGGGGACAAGCACGTCATGATCCTGCGTAACCATGGCACGCTGGCAATCGGCAAGACCGTGGGCGAATGTTTCTTGCGGCTCTATTTCCTTGAGCGCGCCTGTGATGCGCAGGTCAAGATGCTCGCTGCTGGGCGTGACGGGCTGCATAATCCGCCGCAAGGAACGCCGGAAAAGGTCAAGGCGCAGACGCCGCCTGCCGGAATTGGAATGGTTGCCAATGCGCTTGCCTGGCCGGCGCTGCTCCGCAAGCTGGATCGGGTGGATCCCGGCTTCCGCGACTAGGGCTTGGGCGGGCAAGCGAATCCTGGTCCGGCCTTTGTCATAAGGGCCGAAGAACTGACCGCCGTGAACTATATCGCGGCCAGCCACCCACGGCCGCAATCGGTGGAATGGATCAACCGCGGCACCAACCAGCTCCTGCGGCCGACCACCACCGACATGCTGCTGCGGACGCTGTTCCAGCCTACGGATTCGCCCAGTGTTCAGCGGCTGCATGAAACGGCGGGATTGCGGATCGTGTTCCGTTCCGAGAGCGACCGGGTGCGGTTCGCCAGCGAATTCGAGGCTGCGCTGCGACGCGAACAGGCGGCGCGCGAACATGTTGTCACCGCCATTTTCGACGACCGCGTACGGGCCGAGGCAGCGATTGCCGATTTGTGCGCGGGCGGGTTTCCGCGACAGTCGATCTCGCTGCTGTGCCGGGCGAGCCACTTCAGCGACCCTGAAGCCAAGTGGCCCGAAGGGCACCGCACACTGGACATTACCGGGGTTATCGCTGGCAGCGGTGTCGCAGGCGCGCTGCTGGGGCTGGCTGTCCTGCTCGTGCCAGGCGTGGGAGCAGTGGCGGCGGCCGGTGCGATCACGGGCTCTGCGATCAGCTCGATCGCTTCGATCAGCGGCATAATCGGTGCGACCGGAGGGGCAATCGCCAAGATGCTGACCGATCATGATGTCGACGGGGTGTCCGCCGCCTTCTATGACCGCCAGATCCAGCGCGGGAAAGTGTTCGTTTCGGTCGATGTCATGCACCCGGATGCCGACAGGGCGCGCGCGCGCGAAATCCTCGATGCACACGGTGGGCGCACTCCGCCCGGCTGACCGGGCAGCGGCAGGAATTGCGCCGGATACGCCCCATCCACAGTTGCAGCGCTGCGCCCCATTGCGAGCCGCGACCCGGCTACCCATATTCACGGCAAAGGCAGGCCCCAATGGCTGCCACGGACATATATGACTCAAGAATACCCTCTTCTTCCGCTGCGCGACATCGTCGTGTTTCCCGGCATGGTCGTGCCGCTGTTTGTCGGACGGGACAAATCGGTCGCCGCCCTCGAAGCCGCAATGGAGGCCAGCAAGGACATCTTCCTGCTTGCCCAGCTTGATCCGGGATGCGACGATCCCGAAACCGATGATCTGTATGACATTGGTGTCGTTGCGCAGGTGCTCCAGCTGCTGAAGCTGCCTGATGGAACGGTTCGTGTGCTGGTCGAAGGCACGGCCCGTGCCCGCGTCCACGCTCTGCGTGCCGGGCAGGACCATGTAGTGGCAGACGTCTCGATGCTTGAGAGCGAGACGGTTTCAGGCAGCGAAGTGACCGCGCTGATGCGCCAGGTGGCAGAACAATTCGGCGAATATGCCAAACTCAACAAGAATCTGGGTGACGATGTCGCAAGCGATATTGGCGATATCGACGATGCAGGTGAACTGGCCGATACCATTTCTGCCGGGATCAGTGCCAAGGTGTCAGACAAGCAGGCGCTGCTGACGGAAACGAACCCGCTCAAGCGGCTCGAAATGGTCATGTCCTTCATGGAGGGCGAACTTTCGGTGCTGCAGGTCGAACGCAAGATCCGCGGCCGGGTGAAGCGCCAGATGGAGAAAACCCAGCGCGAATATTACCTCAACGAACAGCTCAAGGCGATTCAGAACGAACTGGGCGGAGGTAATGGCGAGGACGTTGATGAGCTGAGCGAGCTCACCGAAAAGATCGAAAAGGCCAAGCTTTCAAAGGAAGCGCGGACGAAAGCCAAGGCCGAGCTCAAGAAGCTCAAAAGCATGCAGCCGATGAGCGCCGAAGCAACCGTGATCCGCAATTATCTCGATGTGCTGCTTGGCTTGCCGTGGGGCAAGAAAAGCCGCCTGAAAAAAGATATCGGCAAGGCGCAGGAAATTCTCGATGCCGATCACTATGGCCTGGAAAAGGTCAAGGAACGGATCATCGAATATCTTGCGGTGCAGGCGCGCACCAACAGGCTCAAAGGCCCCATCCTGTGCCTGGTGGGCCCACCGGGCGTAGGCAAAACCTCGCTTGGCCAGTCGATCGCCCGCGCAACGGGGCGCAAGTTCGTGCGCCAGTCATTGGGCGGGGTGCGCGACGAAGCCGAAATTCGCGGCCATCGCCGCACCTATATTGGATCGATGCCGGGCAAGATCGTGAGCAACCTCAAGAAGGTTGGCACTTCGAACCCGCTGTTTCTGCTTGATGAAATTGACAAGCTGGGCCAGGACTTCCGCGGCGATCCCGCTTCGGCATTGCTCGAAGTGCTCGATCCCGAACAGAACAGCGCGTTCCAGGACCATTATCTCGAGCTCGATCTTGACCTGTCCGACGTGATGTTCGTCACCACGGCGAACAGCCTCAACCTGCCGCAGCCGCTGCTTGACCGGATGGAGATCATCCGGCTTGAAGGCTATACCGAAGACGAGAAGGTCGAGATCGCCAAGCGTCACCTGATCGCCAAGCAGATCGAAGCCCACGGGCTCAAGAAGGGCGAATTCGAGCTCACCGATGAAGGCCTGCGGGATCTGATCCGCTATTACACGCGCGAGGCCGGGGTGCGCACGCTGGAACGCGAGATTGCGCGGCTGGCGCGCAAGAGCCTGCGAAAGATCCTGGAGAAGCAAGCGACCAGCGTCACCATCACACCGGAAAACCTTGGCGACTTTGCCGGGGTGCGCAAGTTCAAGCACGGCGTTTCCGAAGAGGAGGCGCAAGTTGGCGCGGTAACCGGGCTGGCCTGGACTTCGGTGGGCGGCGAGTTGCTGACCATCGAAAGCGTGACCACGCCGGGCAAGGGTGAGATCAAATCAACCGGCAAGCTGGGCGAAGTGATGAGCGAAAGCATCGCGGCTGCATTCAGCTTCGTAAAGGCGCGCGCTCCTGCCTATGGCATCAAGCCATCGCTGTTCCAGCGCCGAAACATCCACATCCACCTGCCTGAAGGCGCGGTGCCCAAGGATGGGCCGAGCGCGGGCATCGGCATGGTGACATCGATCGTGTCTGCTCTCACCGGCATCGCCGTGCGCCCCGACATTGCAATGACCGGCGAGGTAACATTGCGCGGAAGGGTGCTGGCGATTGGCGGGCTGAAGGAAAAGCTGCTCGCGGCATTGCGCGGCGGAATCAAGACGGTGCTCATTCCGGAAGAGAATGTGAAGGATCTGGCCGAGATTCCCGACAATGTGAAAGAAGGGCTGGAGATTATTCCGGTCAGCCATGTCGATGCAGTGCTGGAACTGGCGCTGACCGAGCCGCTCGAAGCGATCGAATGGAGCGAGGCTGACGATCTTGCCAGCCAGCCCGCGCCAAGCGGTATCAGCGGCGAAGGACACCCCACAGCGCATTGATCAGGGGCTGGATGCCAGAAGGCATTCGATGGTGCGGTGCAGCGACTCGGCGTCGCCTGCACTCGCATCGCCGCGATCTGACAAGGTTAATTTGCAAGTGTTCGCGAGCCGTTCCCAACGGTTCATCGAAATTGGCCGTGAATTCTCCAGAAACGACGCATTTCTGCGCGATTTGCCTTTGACAGCCCCGCCAAAAACGTCTCAATTTGTGCGCTTTCGAAGTGGCCTTGAGCCTGTCAAAAATCCACAATTGAGTTTCAGGGGATTTCCATAATGAATAAGAATGATCTGATCAGCGCGGTTGCCGATGCCAGCGGCCTGTCCAAGAGCGATGCTTCGAGCGCGATAGAGGGCGTGTTCGATACCATTACTTCGGCCCTGTCTGGCGGTGATGAAGTCCGGCTGGTCGGCTTTGGCACTTTTTCTGTCGCGAAGCGCAAGGCTTCGACCGGGCGCAACCCGCGCACCGGCGAGCCGATGACGATCAAGGCATCCAATCAGCCAAAGTTCAAGGCTGGCAAGGGCCTGAAGGACGCGGTCAATTGATCTGGCGGCGCAGCTTGCGGTAAAGGCCGCTGCGCCGATTTTTGAAGAATGCCCCGCAGGTTAGCCTGGCGGGGCTTTCTTTTGCCTGTCCGGCGCGCGGCGCTCAGTTGCCGAGCTTGATCAGCGCGGTTGGAGCGGCCGGGCTGCGCTGGTCGACTTTCCATACCAATCGCGAAGCGTCCACGCCGCGGGCTGGGCCCTCATCGGTATTATTGGCCAGGATCTGGCCGTTGGTGACGATGGTGAAGGTACCATCCATAGTCGGCAGATTGGGCAGCTCGTCGGTCTTTCCCTTCGATCCGCCCATGGCCGCCAGCCCGGCCATGCCGCCCATCATCGAACTCATCGGGTTGGTTTCACCCTGTGCCGAAAATGCCGGGGCGATCACTCGCACCACATTGTCATCGCGCAGGACCACCTCGACGAACAGATTGGCCGGGGGGAATCCCTCTATCACCGGGAACATCATGTCGTGAGTCAGCTGGCCCGATACCGAATAGCTGACGTCGAACACCCCGTCGCCCTTGTGCTCGACCCGGCTCCAGCCCCTGTGGCGTAACAGCAGCGTGCGCAGTTCCTCAGCCGCTTCGGGATCGGTCGGATCGATCCCGCCCATCAGCTGCGCCATCTGCTGCGCCTCCTTTTGTGCCTTGGCCGCACGCTCCCCGGCTTGCGCTTCCCATTCCGCGCGCTGTTCCTCGATTTCGCTGAGTGTGCATTCGCGCTGTTCGAATTCGTCATCGAAGCAAGCATCTGCTTCAAACTCTTTGTTGGCCGCATCCATCTGCGCCAGCTTGCTGAGGCCAAGGAAGAATATCTCGCCTTCATAGCTGAAACTGAACGAGCCATTCCGATCAAGCGCCAGTTCGGACGTGAACTTGCCGGGAGTGACGAAGCATCCCGTGAGCATCAGCGCAAACGCCGCCAGTATTGCGGCGGCAGCTGAGCACATTGGGCTGGGGACATTCATGGGCGGTTCCTTTCGGGCGTGTCAGCTTGATCGCGTTGCCACTGCATAAAGCGCAATTGCGGCGGCATTGGAAACATTGAGGCTTTCGACAGCGCGAGTGATCGGCAGCCTGGCGAGCGCATCGCAATGCGCCTCGATATTTTGCCTCATGCCGGCACCCTCCGCGCCCAGCACCAGCGCCACCGGGCCGGCAGGCAGCGCTTCTGCAAGTGTTGCCTCGGCATGCCCTGTCAGGCCGATGCGCCAGTATCCGGCTTCGGCAATTTCCTCCAGTGCGCGGGCCAGGTTCACCACGCGCACCCAGGGAACGACCTCCAGCGCACCCGAAGCCGATTTGGCAACCACGCCCGATTCGGGCGGGGCATGCCGGTCCTGCGTCACGATCGCCGCCGCGCCGAAGGCCGCGGCAGAACGCAGGATGGCGCCGACATTGTGCGGATCGGTAACCTGGTCAAGGATCACCAGAGGACGCGCGGCCTCGCGGTCCATTACTTCATCCAGGAAGACATCCTCCAGCGGCCCGCATTCGAGCACCAGCCCCTGATGTGGGGCGTCCTTCGCCACCAACCGGGCAAGGTCATGCACGTCGGCATATTCAATCGGGAAATCGGGCGGCAGCTCGCCGTCGAGAGTGTCGATCCCCTCGCGCGTTGCCCAGAGCTTGCGATGCTGGCGCTCAGGATTCTTGAGCGCGGCTTCGACCGCGTGGCGTCCCCACAGGCGTACATTGCCTGAGCTGGCGCGGCCCGAACCGCGCCCGCCCTTCATTCTTCCCGCCCGTCCTCTGAGCGCGCGTTTGCGCTCGCCCTTGGCCATTGCCGATCTCCATAAAGTGCTGCCTATCCGCTCCCCTGCCAGCAGCACCATTGACAGGCAAGCGCCGCTTCGCCAAAGGGGCGCCTCTCGGCAAGCGGGGCCACACATCTGGCCCCTATTTTTCCGCAAGAATGGTGTGGACAGGTGGCCGAGTGGTTAAAGGCAGCAGACTGTAAATCTGCCCGCGCAAGCGTACGCTGGTTCGAATCCAGCCCTGTCCACCACTCTTCGCGAATGTGAGATACACGCCGCTGCCATGGCGGTGGCTCGAGCATTCGCGGCTTGCCGATTGGACCGCGCAGGATTAACCATCCACGCCATGCAGATGTCGTACCGCCCCGTCATTTCCTCGACTGGCCTGTTCACGCCAGAGGATGTCATCACCAATGAAGAGCTGGTTGCCAGCTTCAATGCCTATGTCGATCGTTTTAACGCCAAACACGCAGATGCGATCGCGGCGGGCGAGATAGAGGCTCTGGCGCCCAGTTCGGTTGAATTCATCGAAAAGGCCAGCGGAATCAAGGCGCGCCATGTGGTCGCGAAAGAACCGGTGCTCGATCCGAAAATCATGGCGCCGCGCTGGAGAGAACGCGGCAATGATGAGCTATCGATCATGGCCGAGATCGGCGTGAATGCTGCACGGCAGGCGCTTGAACGGGCGGGGCGGGATGCGAAAGATGTCGATGCCGTGCTGTGCGCAGCCTCGAATATGCAGCGGCCATATCCGGCAATGGCGATCGAGATTCAGGACGCGCTGGGGATCGATGGCTTCGGTTTCGACATGAATGTGGCCTGCTCCTCGGCGACCTTCGGGATCCAGACAGCGGCGGACTATATTCGCGCAGGCAATGCGAAAAGCGTGCTGGTGGTGAGCCCGGAAATCACCTCTGGCCATCTCAACTGGCGTGATCGCGACAGCCATTTTATCTTCGGTGACGTGGCAACGGCTGTGCTGGTTGAAGATGCTGCGATCGCGCCGGCACAACATTGGGACATTCTTGGCACCAGGCTGAAAACCGTATTCTCCAACAACATCCGCAACAATTTCGGCTTCCTCAACCGGGCGCACCCTGAAAGCGAAGGCGCGCCAGACAAGCTCTTCGTTCAGGAAGGGCGCAAGGTGTTCAAGGAAGTGGTGCCGATGGTGGCGCAGATGATTGTCGAAGAGGCGCAGCGGCTCGAAATCGATCTGCATGCGCTGCGGAGGTTGTGGCTGCACCAGGCCAATGCCGGGATGAACCGGCTGATTTCACACCGGGTTCTGGGGCATGAAGCGAGCGAAGATGAAAGCCCCACCGTGCTTGATACCTATGGCAATACCTCCAGCGCTGGCTCGATCATCGCTTTCCACAAGCATAGCGATGACATGAAGCCGGGCGACACGGGGCTGATCTGCAGCTTTGGCGCAGGCTATTCTGCCGGGACGGTATTCGTGCGCAAGGCGGCCTGAGCGGGAGGCAAAGGCTTCGCTTGCAGCGTCAGGCAGCAGGCCCTAGATGCGGGGCATGGCTGGAGAAATTCTAGATAACAAGGGTCGCGGCGATGTCAGCTGGAGCTGGCCGGCGATCCACCCTGAAGGGCGCAAGTTCGGATTGATCGCGGTGGGGTTGAGCCTCATCCCGCTGATTCTGCTCGATTGGGAAATCATCGGTTGGCCAATGCTGCTGCTTTCGGCGGGGGTGTTCGCTTTCTTCCGCGATCCCGAACGGGTGGTGCCGCAGGGCGACAATGTGATTGTCGCGCCAGCGGACGGGCTCGTTTCGATGATCACTGAAGTCGAGCCGCCGGCAGAGCTGCGGGTAGAGGATGGCTCGGGCGCGCCGGGCCTGCCGGATGGGCCGGTGACGCGCATTTCCATCTTCATGAGCGTGTTTGATGTGCACATCAACCGCGCCCCGATTGGCGGAACGGTCGAGCGGCTTGTCTATATACCCGGCAAATTCATGAATGCCGATCTCGACAAGGCGAGCGAAGAGAACGAACGGCAGCACTTGCTTATCCAGCGGCAAGACGGATTGAAAATCGGCTTCACGCAGATCGCCGGGCTGGTGGCGCGGCGGATAGTGCCCTTCGTGAAGCCTGGCGACATCGTGGCGAGCGGCCAGCGCGTCGGGCTGATCCGTTTCGGTAGCCGGGTTGACGTCTATCTGCCGCTCGGCACCTCACCGAAGGTGTTGATGGGGCAGAAGGTAATTGCGGGCGAGACCATCCTGGCCGAACTCGGTACGCAGAAGCTGCTTGAAGGTATTTCGCAGTGATTGACGAGCCGCGCGAAGACAGCGTGGCTGCTGGATCGGCGCGGGTTGGGCCCAAGGCCACCGAAGATGAAGTTCCCGTCGGCACGACCAGAGGCGGACTTTCGCTGCGCGCGCTGCTGCCCAATGCGATCACTGCTGCCGCGCTGGCTGCAGGGCTTACCGGAATCCGCTTCGCAATGGCGGGCCAATGGAACATGGCGGTTTATGCCATAATCCTGGCAGGGTTGCTTGACGGGATCGACGGGCGCATTGCGCGGCTTCTCAAGGCGCAATCGCGTTTCGGGGCCGAACTCGACAGCCTGGCTGACTCGCTCTCTTTCGGTGTCGCGCCCGCGTTGATCCTTTATCTCTGGTCGATCCAGGATCTGCCGCGTCTTGGCTGGTTTGCTTCGCTCGCATTCGCGATTTGCGCGGCGCTGCGGCTGGCGCGTTTCAACGCCCAGATCGATACTGATGACCAGCCGCACAAATCTGCCGGTTTCCTTACCGGGGTGCCTGCCCCGGTGGGGGCCGGGCTGGCTTTCCTGCCGTTCTATCTCTGGAGCGCGACCGACATAGTCGAATTTCGCAACCCGGTGTTCGTATCGCTCTGGCTGGCGGCGGTCGGGGTGATGATGATTTCGAACGTTGCCACATTCAGCTGGAAATCGATCCGTCCGCGGCGCAGCATCCGGCTGGAAGTCATTGCCGTTTTTGCCCTGGCATTCGGTGCCTTGTTGCAAGAACCGTGGTGGACACTGGCGGGGATCTGCGTGATCTATCTTGCGCTGATGCCTTGGGCCCTGATCAAATACGCCAGAGTCAGGCGGCAACGGCAAGCGCGGTAGCGCGCGCCGGGCGGTTGGCGGCCCCGGACGCATGGTGCAACACCACCACGGCAGAATCGTTGAGCGGGGTGGGCGCCGTTTGCTCGCGGGCGAGTTCACGCCTGATTGCTGCCCAGGCATGGCGCAGCTTGACCGCGCTATCGGCGAGCGATGTCAGCGCGGCAATCCCGCATGTCGCAAAAAGGGCGGTTAACGCAAAGCTCAGCATGGTCGTGTCTCCTCGGTGTCCTGCCTTCACCTGACTTCAAAGTGGAGCTGTGACTGCAGCGGTGTACCATGTTTGTTCTCTACGTGAAGTTCTCTATTTGTTCCGACGTGTCAAGCCTGAAAATCGGGTGAAGTACGAATTTTGGCGAATCAGGCTGGATTTTTGGCGATAGGGCGGCTAGGGCGCGCGACGTTCGCTAGGAGAAAGGCAATGGGCCTTACTGCAGGCGGGCAAATCCACATGGTGAGCACACATACCGGTGCCTGACGCGGGAAACGCCGCAAAACAGGTTCCAGCTCTCCAGAGGCATAACCGGAAAGGAATTTGATTATGGCGGCTCCTACCGTCACCATGCAGCAATTGATCGAGGCCGGGGCACACTTCGGCCACCAGACCCACCGCTGGAACCCGCGGATGAAGCCGTATATCTTCGGCGCCCGTAACGGTGTTCACATCATCGACCTGTCGCAGACCGTGCCGCTGTTCGCGCGCGCGCTGGACTTCGTTGAGCAAACCGTCCGTGCGGGCGGCAAGGTGCTGTTCGTGGGCACCAAGCGCCAGGCGCAAGAGGCGATCGCGCAGGCTGCGCGTACTTCAGGCCAGCACTTCGTCAACCACCGCTGGCTGGGCGGCATGCTCACCAACTGGAAGACCATTTCCGGATCGATCAAGCGCTTGAAGACGCTGGAAGAGCAGCTTTCGGGCGACACCAGCGGCTTTACCAAGAAGGAAGTCCTCCAGCTTACCCGCGAACGTGACAAGCTTGAGCTGTCGCTCGGCGGCATCCGCGACATGGGCGGCATTCCCGACGTGATGTTCGTGATCGATGCCAACAAGGAAGATCTTGCGATCAAGGAAGCCGCTGTGCTCGGCATTCCGGTGATCGCAGTGCTCGATACCAATGTCGACCCCAACGGCATCGCATTCCCGATTCCCGGCAATGACGATGCTGCCCGCGCTGTGCGCCTCTATTGCGATGCCGTTGCCGGTGCCGCGATCGCGGGCCGTGGCGGTGCCGTGGCGGATTCGGGTGCCGATTTCGGCGCCATGGAACAGCCGCCGGTTGAAGCCGACGCCTGATTTGCGGCGATGGGCCGCAATCGGCCTGTCACAATCCAGACCTAGCGCACCGGTCCAACTCCCCCCGGGCCGGTGCCCAAACATTTGAGAAGGAAATCACCATGGCTGCATTCACTGCCGCTGATGTGAAGGCCCTGCGCGAGAAGACCGGCGCGGGCATGATGGACGCCAAGAAGGCGCTTGAGGAAGCAAACGGCGATATCGAAGCCGCGATTGATGGCCTGCGCGCCAAGGGCCTTGCCACCGCGCAGAAGAAATCGAGCCGCACCGCCGCCGAAGGGCTGGTTGGCGTGGCCGTTGCGGGCACCAGAGGCGTGGCTGTCGAAGTCAATTCTGAAACCGATTTCGTCGCCAAGAATGAACAGTTCCAGGATTTCGTGCGCAAGACCACTGCGGTTGCGCTTGCGCTTGATACGGACGATGCCGAAGCACTCAAGGCATCAGCCTATCCCGATGGCGGTACCGTTGGCGAGAAGCTGACCGGTAATATCGCCACCATCGGCGAGAACCAGCAGGTCCGGCGCATGAAGAGCGTGGCCGTGTCGCAGGGCGTAGTCGTGCCTTACATGCACAATGCCGCCGGCGAAGGCCTGGGCAAGATCGGCGTGCTGGTTGCGCTCGAAAGCGCGGCTTCGGCCGATGTGCTCGAACCGCTGGGCAAGCAGCTGGCTATGCACATCGCAGCCGCATTCCCTATGGCGCTTGATGCAGATAGCCTTGACGCGGAGGTGATCGAGCGTGAGCGCAAGATCGCGGCGGAAAAGGCAGCCGAAAGCGGCAAGCCTGCCGAAGTTCAGGAAAAGATGGTTGAAGGCGCGGTGAAGAAGTTTGCCAAGGAAAACGCGCTGCTCAGCCAGGTTTTCGTGATGGACAACAAGACCTTGATTGCGGATGTGGTTGCCAAGGCCGGCAAGGACGCTGGCACGGAGATCGTGCTCAAGGATTACGTCCGCTTCCAGCTTGGCGAAGGCATCGAGAAGGAAGAAAGCGATTTCGCCGCCGAAGTGGCTGCTGCCGTCGCGGGCTGATCGCCACTTTCCATTGCCGACAATTCAGCAGCCGCTTGCACCGTGGTGCAGGCGGCTGCTCTGTTTTTGCATCCTCAACGAATAGTCTGGTCCAAGTCACGGCCATGGGCTTGATGAGTCCTGACCCTAGGCAAAGAATTGTGAAATGTATGAGCCGCGGCGGTGCAAGAACGACCGTAACATTTCGGGATATTGATCTGAGACGGCAGAGCGCACAGACGGCCGCAGCATGATAAGCTTTCGCCACGCAGCGAAACGGGGAAGTCCGTCCGCAAGTTCAAGCGGCAGACTTTGTTCCATTACATCGAAATATCGTATCACTGTGGCCCACACGCCGTCGATGAGCCGGAAGCTTTCGCCTTCGAAATATGGTCCCGTGATTTCGACCTCAAGGCGCTCAAGTTTGGTGCTGATTTCCCGTCGCTTCGCCTCGAATGCGACTTCGTCTGCCGCATTGTAGAGACCTGCGATCGCATTCAATGTGTTTGATCCAAACTCGATCCAGCTGCGTTGGCGGGCCCTTTCCTGCGGATCGGTCGGGTGAATTTGATGCGCTCTGGTTTCATAGAGATATTCGGCAATCACCTGACTCTCGAACAGAACTGTTCCGCCCAAGTCGAGCACGGGTGTCTTGCCAAGCGGTGAGATTTCCAGAAACCATTCCGGCTTGTTGGATAAGTCGATGTCCACGCGTTCAAACGGCACACCTGCTTCCAGCATAACAATGACTGCACGCTGGACATAAGGACATAGATTGTGGCTGATCAGGCGCATGTTTAGACCTCATTGTATTTACATGCAGATGCATATAAATACAATCCTTGGGGGAACAAGGGGCCGGGCACTGGCAGAGGGCAGGCATGAACAATTTCAATGCTGTTTCAGTTTGGCCAGCAATCGTGCGGGCCTATCAGGGCATTCGCGCCGAAGCGGAGCGGGCACTGAAGCCGCACGGGATTGCCTCACTTGAGGAATATGACGTTCTGCTCGAACTCAGGCGTGCAGCGCGGCCATTGACCCACTGGGAAATCGAGGAGCGCACCTTGCTCAGGCAATACCAGCTTTCCCGGCTTGTCGATCGGCTCGTACGCAAGGGGTTGGCCGAGCGTACCGTGTCCAACGATGATGGCAGGGCCAGGCTGATTACGCTGACCGCCAAGGGCCGCAAGGTTCAGAAATCCGCCGGCGACGCTTACATGGCAGTCCTGGAGCGAAAGATTGTCCAGCGGATCGGGCAAGATCAAGCCAGCGCAGTCAAGTCACTGCTGGACAGGATTACTGCCGATTGAGCCCCTGTCATCAGTTGTTTGCCCTGCAACTGGCGGCTAAGCGGCGCCACAACAGTTCACATCCGGATCCGGAGAATTCATGCCTTTTTACAAAATGATATTGGTTGGGGCGGCGATGCTTGCGGCCTGTTCCGCGGCCCCGGCATCGCAGGCGGATGGCGGCTCTCTCGCCAGCGTGCCTAGCCAGCGCGGCGATGGGCAAGCCTACGAAATTCTCGGAACGCAGGTATTCGACGTTCCCGACCCGGCCAGCGGCATTCCTTACCAGGTATTCGTCAGCCTGCCGAGCAGCTACGGCGAGGATCCTTCGCGGACCTATCCCACAGTCTACGTTACCGATGCCGATTACGGCTTCCCCATGCTGCGCCTGATCGGGCGAAGGATGAACGGCGAAGGCCCGCGGGTGGAGGAATTCATCCTGGTCGGTCTGTCCTACGGCAAAGGTCAGGGCGGCATGGAGAGCCGCCGACGCGACTATACTCCAACGCCCAACGGACCGGTCGGTGCCCCGGCTGATGCCCGGCATGGCGAGTCGCTGCGCTATCGCGACTATCTGCGCGATACGGTGCTGCCCTTCATTGACGGGAAATTGCGGACGCGCCCGGATCGCAGGATCTATGTCGGACATTCCTATGGCGGTTTGCTGGGCGCACAGATCCTGATGACGGATCCTGCCATGTTCAGCGGATACGTTCTGGGAAGTCCTTCATTCTGGTATGACAAGCGACACCTGTTGCGGGAGACGCCGCAGCTTCTCGCGCAGCGCGACAATCTGTCCGCGGCAGTCTATCTTTACGTCGGAGAGTTTGAGGCGGTGCGCGCGGGCGACCGCCGCTATAATCGGGAGGCCGATATGGTGGCCGACAATCGCCGCTTCGCGGAACTGCTTGAGGCCAAGGCTTACCCCGGGCTCAAACTGAAGTCTGAAGTGCTGGCGGGCGAGGATCATCTTTCGGTGGCGCCGCGCGGCTTTACGCAGGGGCTGCTCCACTTGCTTCCGGCAGCTAATCCCGCAGACTAGCGCCGCCTTTCTCTTTGCGCCAGAGGGTGCTTGCCGCTAAGGAACCTCGCAGTTCCCAACCACAACCAGCCGACGGATTCTCATCGCTCATGCCGATACAGCAATACAAGCGCATCCTTCTTAAGCTTTCGGGCGAAGTGCTGATGGGCGAGCAAGAGTACGGCATCGATCCCGCCTATGTCACCCGGCTCGCCGAAGAGGTGAAGGCGGCGAAGGAAACAGGCCTTGAAGTTTGCCTGGTGATCGGCGGCGGTAATATCTTCCGCGGAATCAGTGCTGCAGCCAAGGGGCTCGATCGGACAACCGGCGATTACATGGGCATGCTGGCCACGGTCATGAACGCGCTGGCGATGCAGAATGCGCTTGAGCAGTTGGGCGTGCAGACGCGGGTTCAATCCGCGATCCCGATGTCGAGCGTGTGCGAGCCCTATATCCGCCGCCGCGCCGAACGTCATTTGGAGAAGGGCCGGATCGTGATTTTCGCTGCGGGCACCGGCAATCCCTTCTTCACCACAGATACCGGCGCTGCGCTGCGTGCGGCGGAAATGAACTGCGATGCCTTGCTCAAGGGCACCAGCGTTGACGGGGTTTATGACAGCGATCCCAAGCATAACCCCGGTGCGAAGCGGTTCGACACCATCAGCTATGATCAGGTGCTGTCCGACAATCTCAAGGTGATGGATGCCACCGCCGTTGCGCTGTGCCGCGAAAATTCCATTCCGATCGTCGTCTTCTCGATCCGCGAAAAGGGCAATGTCGCCCGCGTGCTGAGCGGAAGCGGCGTACAGACAATTGTGCAAGAGGAAGCCTAAGCCATGCCGCAATACGATAGGGCAGACATCGAACGCCGGATGAAAGGTGCCGTGGAATCGCTCAAGAGCGACCTTGGTGGCCTGCGCACCGGCCGCGCCAATACCACCCTGCTCGATCCGGTGGTGTGCGAAGTTTACGGCGCGATGATGCCGCTGAGCCAGGTGGCGACCGTTTCCGCCCCCGAACCGCGCATGCTCAGCGTGCAGGTGTGGGACAAGTCGAACGTGATCGCGGTGGAAAAGGGTATCGCGAAGGCCAATCTCGGCCTTAACCCGATGATCGACGGGCAGACGATCCGCCTCCCTATTCCCGATCTTACCGAGGAACGTCGCAAGGAACTGGCGAAACTGGCCGGTGAATATGGCGAGAAGGGCAAGATCGCGATCCGCAATGTGCGGCGCGATGCCAATGAAGCGCTGAAGACTGACGAGAAGAAGAAGGAAATCTCCGAGGATGAGCGTAAGCGCCACGAGGACGAGGTCCAGAAACTGACCGACAAATATGTCGCGGAAACCGATGAAGCGGTAGCGAAGAAGGTCCAGGAAATCCTGACCCAGTGAGCGGCAGGATGTTCGGAGGGGATTGATGGGCGAGAAGCCCTCACACGAAATCGGGCGTGCGCGTCACGTCGCCATCATCATGGACGGCAATGGCCGCTGGGCGAAAAGGCGCGGCCTGCCGCGTTCGATCGGGCACCAGCGCGGCGTAGAGGCCGTGCGCGAGCTGGTGCGCAGCCTGGCCAATACCGGGCTCGACTGCCTGACCCTTTATGCCTTCAGCAGCGAAAACTGGAAGCGGTCAGACGACGAGGTCGGCGATCTGATGAATTTGATGCGCAAGTTCATCAAATCTGACCTGCCCGAATTCATCGCCAATGATGTCCGCTTGAAGATTATCGGCGATTGGCAGGCACTTGCGCCGGATATTGTAGAAATGCTCGAGGATGCGCTGGACAAGACCAGCAATGGCTCGCGGGTGCTGGCGGTGGCGCTGAACTATGGCTCGCAACAGGAAATTGCGCGCGCTGCGGCCAAGGCGGCAGCGATCGGCGAGGTGAACGAACGGTCCATTGCCGCCCATCTCGATACCGCCGATTTGCCGCCGCTCGACCTGCTGATCCGCACCAGCGGCGAGATCCGCCTGTCGAATTTCCTGCTGTGGCAATCGGCCTATGCCGAGATGCTTTTTATCGATACGCTGTGGCCCGATTTCACGCCTGAAATGTTGAGCCACGCGCTTGATGATTTCGCGCAGCGGGAGCGACGTTTTGGCGGGCGCTGAGGCCACGAAAAAGAGCTCCGACCTCCCGGTGCGGGTTGCTTCTGCGGCCGTCATGCTTGCGGTGGCGGGCACGGCGCTGTGGCTGGGCGGGCTATGGTTCGATCTTTTTGCGCTGGTTGTGGCGCTGCTGTGCGTCAGCGAATTTGGCAGACTGGCCTTGCAGGCGTTCGCGGGGCGCATGGCAAAGATCGCCGCATTGCTGCTGGGCGGGGCCTATATTGCTGCTGCGGCCTACGCGCTTATCATCCTGCCGGCGGAAGTGGTTCTGGGTGTGATCGCGGTGGTGGTGGCAACCGACACCGGCGCCTATTTCAGCGGTCGCACAATCGGCGGCCCGAAGATCGCCTCGAAAATCAGCCCGTCCAAGACATGGGCGGGGCTGGGCGGCGGCATGCTGGCTGCAGGGCTGGTTTCGCTCGCCTTTTTCTATTCCAATGTGGGTGAGCGTGCTTTTTCGCCCATGGGTCTGGTTGCACTTGGCATCGGGGCGGGTTTGGCGGTTGTCGCGCAATCGGGCGACTTCTTCGAGAGTTGGCTAAAGCGCAAGGCAGGGGTGAAGGACTCCTCGAACCTCATTCCTGGCCACGGCGGCGTTTTTGACCGGGTTGATGGGCTGCTGCCGGTGGCCATCGTCACCTTGTTTCTGTGGTTTGGCGCGCACCCATGACCCGCACTCTCACCATCCTCGGCGCAACCGGCTCTGTGGGGGAGCAGACGCTTGATCTTGTCCGCCGCAATCGCGAGGCGTGGCGGGTGGAGGCACTGACCGCCAACGGAAATGTCACCGACCTTGCAAGGCTGGCCCGCGAATTCGGTGCGAAACTGGCCATTTGCGGCGATGAGGGCTGTTTGCCCGAACTGCGTGAGGCGCTTGCCGGAACCGGCATCGAAACCGCTGGCGGAGCGCAGGCTCTGTGCGAAGCGGCGGCTCGGCCTGTCGATATCACCGTGGCGGCGATCGTGGGATGTGCCGGCCTTGCACCGGTGATGGCCGCGATCGAGCAGGGCGGCACCTTGGCGCTCGCCAACAAGGAAGCGCTGGTTTCCGCTGGAGACGTCATGACGGCGGCGCTCGCGCGGCACGGGGCAACGCTGCTGCCGGTCGATAGCGAGCACAATGCGATATTCCAGTGCCTGGCGGGCAACCGGATCGAGGATGTTGCGCGCATCACGCTGACAGCGAGCGGTGGGCCATTTCGCACCTGGTCGTTCGAACAGCTCGAAGCGGCAACCCCGGCGCAAGCGGTGGCTCACCCCAATTGGGATATGGGCGCCAAGATCAGCGTCGATTCGGCAACGATGATGAACAAGGGGCTTGAGTTCATCGAGGCGCATCATCTGTTCCCTGTCGGGCTCGACCGTTTGCGGATCGTGGTTCACCCGCAGAGCGTTATCCATTCGATGGTAGAATATCGCGATGGCTCGACACTGGCGCAGCTCGGCCCGTCCGACATGCGCGTGCCGATCGCCTCATGCCTTGCCTGGCCGCAGCGGATGGACACGCCGCTGGCCCCGCTCGATTTGCCGACGATTGGCGAGCTGAGCTTTTTCGTACCCGATGAAGCGCGCTTTCCCGCCACGCGGCTGGCCCGCGAAGCGATCGAAGCGGGGGGAGGGGCGCCTGCAACGCTCAATGCAGCCAACGAAGTGGCGGTGGCGGCCTTCCTTGCCGGTCAGATTGGGTTCACCCGCATTACTGCAGTGGTGGAAGACACACTTCACCGCTATAGCGCTCCGGCGCCGCAATGCCTTGATGACGTTCTTGGTGTCGATCGCGAGGCAAGGGTGCGTGCGAGTGAACTGCTGGAGATAGCCTAATTGCTTGAATCACCACCTTTCTGGATGTGGGTCCTGGGCTTCCTGCTGGTGCTGGGCCCGCTGGTAACTGTTCATGAACTGGGGCATTACCTCGTCGGCCGCTGGTTCGGTGTGAAGGCCGATGCCTTTTCAATCGGCTTCGGCAGGGAATTGACGGGCTGGACCGACAGGCGCGGCACGCGCTGGCGATTGGCACTGATTCCGCTGGGCGGATATGTCCAGTTCAAAGGCGATATGAATCCGGCCAGCGTGCCCGATCCGCGTGCGCCCACAGATAGCGATACTTTTCAGTGCAAGCCGCTTTGGCAGCGTGCGCTGATCGTGTTTGCCGGCCCGGCAACCAATCTGCTGCTGGCGGTGGCAATCTTCGCTTCCTTCAATCTGGCGTATGGCAAGATTGAAACCCACAGCGAGATCGGCGGCTTTGCAGAGATGTCCGCTGCGCGTGACGCGGGGCTCCGCCAAGGCGATCTGATAACCCGGATCGATGGCAAGCCGATCAGCGATTTTTCCGATATCGGCGCGCTGGTGATGATGTATCCCGGGCGCGAAGTGCAACTCACCTATCGGCGCGACGGGGCGGAAAATACTGTGCCCGTGGTGATTGACGAAAGCGTGGAAAGCGATCGGTTCGGTAATGAATCGCGCATCGGGCGGCTGGGTGTCTATTCACAGCAGCCCGATATTATTCCGGTGGGGCCGGTGGAATCGGTTGCACTTGCTTTCGAGCAGAGCTTCGGACTGATGGAAATGATGGTCACCGGCGTCAAGCAGATCGTGCTTGGCGATCGTTCGATCAAGGAATTGGGCGGCCCGATCAAGATCGCCAAATATTCCGGCGAACAGATGAGCCTGGGGCCGCTGGCCATGGTCAGCTTTGCTGCGCTGATTTCGCTTAATTTGGCATTCATTAACCTGCTGCCAATCCCTGCGCTCGACGGTGGGCACCTGGCTTTCTATGCGGCAGAAGCTGTCCGCCGGAAGCCGGTGGGTCCACGCGGCCAGGAATGGGCATACCGTACCGGCATGGCCCTTGTGCTTGTGTTGATGGTGGTGGTTACGGTGAACGACATCGTCTCGCTCCCGTTTTTCGGGAGTTAGTCGGGGAAAGGGCACCGCACGTCGGCAATTGGCGGGACGCCCCGCTTGATTGCCAACCCCGCATCGGGCAGAGGCGGCGGGGATTGCGCCGTCCGTGTCTGTGGCCGGGTGGCGGGGTTTGGAAGAGTTGAGAATTTGACGGGAAACTTGCGAATATGAGTGGACGTATCAAGGCTGATGCCGGCGCAAGTATCCTCGCCGGGCGATGGGCCGCAGCACTGCTGGGCACGACAATGCTTGCAGGGCTGCCCTTGTCAGCGTTGGCGCAGGAAGCGCCGCAGGACGAGGCTGAGGAAACGCAGCCTGTCGAAGCGCCGGACCAGGCGCAAGCCGGCAACACGATCCGATCGATTACCGTAGTCGGGTCTGAGCGTCTCGAACCGCAGACGATCCTTAGCTATGTGCGTCTGCGCGTGGGGCAGGAATATACCTCCGTGGCTGCCGACGCTGCGCTGAAGGATCTTGGCGCGACCGAACTGTTTTCGAACTTCTCGATCCGCAATGATGGCGGCAATGTCGTGATTGAGGTGACGGAAAACCCGGTCATCAACCGCATCATCCTCGAAGGCAACAAGCGGATCAAGAACGACAAGATCCTGCCGGAGATCAAGCTTTCGCCGCGGCAGATCTTCACTCGTTCCAAAGTTCGCGCAGACGTGTCGCGTATTGTGGAGTTGTACAAGCGCCAGGGCCGGTTCGCCGCGACCGTTGAGCCGAAGATGGTGCAATTGCCGCAAAACCGCGTCGATATCGTTTTCGAGATCAGCGAAGGCCCCAAGTCCAAGGTTCGCCAGATCAACATTATCGGCAACGAGAAGTTTTCTGACGGTGCGTTGCGCAGCGAGATGGTGACCAAGCAGTCTCGCTGGCACCGCTTCTTCAGCTCGAATACCAGCTATGACCCGGATCGTTTGGCGTTCGACCAGCAGAAGCTGCGCCAGTTTTACCTTACCGAAGGCTATGCCGACTTCCGCGTGGTTTCGGCTGTGGCCGAGCTAACGCCGGACAAGGAAGATTTCATCATCACTTACGTGGTGGAAGAGGGTGACCGGTACAAATTCGGTGATGTCAAGGTGGAGAGCCAGCTGCGCGACTTCGATGGCGATCTGATGACCCAGCGGCTGCCAATGGCCAAAGGCGACTGGTACGACGCGAAGCTGGTTGAAGATACTGTCGAGCAGATCACCGAATTGGCGGGGACCTTCGGCTATGCCTTTGCCGATGCCCAACCGCGGTTTGATCGCAGCCGCGAAGACCTGACCATGGATGTCAACTTCGTGATCCGGGAGGCGCCGCGCGTTTATGTCGAGCGTGTGGACGTCAACGGCAACACGCTGACGCAGGACAAGGTCGTTCGGCGTGAATTCCGCATTGCAGAAGGCGATGCATTCAATTCGCTGCAGGTCAAGCGCACCACAGCCCGCATCAACTCGCTGGGATTTTTCCAGGAGAATTTCGAGGTCAGCCAGGTTCAGGGCAGCCAGCCTGACCGGATCGTGCTCGAAGCAAACGTTCAAGAGCAGCCGACCGGCGAATTGCAGCTTTCGGCAGGTTTCTCTTCGCTTGAACAGTTCATTCTTGCCGCGTCGATTCGCCAGCGCAATTTCCGTGGGCGCGGCCAGACTGTCGGTCTCAGCGTGAATTGGTCGCGTTTCAGCCGGTCAGCTTCGGTCAGCTTCACCGAACCCTATCTGTTCGATCGCAATATCTCGACCGGCGTGGATATTTTCCGGCAGGATTTCAACAGCTTCAACTTTGCCAGCCGGGATCGGAACCGGACCTTCGAGCAATCGACCACCGGCTTTACCGTGCGTGCAGGCGTTCCGATGACGGAATTCGTGTCTTTCATCGCAAGCTACACGCTCAAGGTTGACGACATCACCCTTGATCCGAACGTGTTCTTCGCCGATTTCGACGGGGATGGCATCCGCACCTGCGAGCCTTTGCTGGCGGGCCGTTTCCTGTGCGATGCGATCGGTAATCGGACCAGTTCGATCCTGGGCGCAACGGTTGTCCATAATTCGCTCGACAGCCGCCTGCGGCCAACCCGCGGGAGCAATGTTTCGTTCACTACCGAATTGGCTGGGCTTGGCGGCGATGTGAAATATGTCCGTGTGCGCGGCAAGGCATCCCAATTCTGGCCAGTCATGGGCGGTTTCATTTTTTCGCTTTCAGCCGAGGGCGGCGCGATCAACGCCCTGAGCGGTTCGCGCGGGCCAGGGGTCGACAAGGTCTTGCTGACCGATCGTTTCCAGCTTGGCGAACCGCAGATCCGCGGGTTCGATATTCGCGGCGTTGGGCCACGCGTGCTGCGCCAGCAGTATGTTGACGATGCTGACGGAAATCCGGTGCTGATCACTGACCGGGACCGGGTTGTGGACGATGCGCTGGGTGGCCGCGCCTATTATCTGGGCCGCGCCGAGCTTGAAATTCCGCTGGGATCGGGTGCACGCGAGCTTGGGCTGCGCCCATCGATCTTCCTTGATGCCGGCGCTCTGTTTGGGGTGACGCGGCCGATCCTGCAGGATAATCCCAACGGCGTTCAGTTTCGCGATGCAGATGGCAATTTGCTGTACCTCGAACTGACCACCGGGTCTGATGGAGTCCAGAGGGTCATCACCACCACCAACCCCATTGCGGCTGACGGCGTGACGGCCAATGCACCGTCGATCATCCAGGGCAGCCGCTTTCGCGAAATCTTTCTTGGCGATAGCGCCCAGCCGCGCATTTCGGTTGGCATAGGGGTCAACTGGAATTCACCCTTCGGTCCATTCCGGATCGATCTCGCCAGAGTGCTGAAGCAACAGCCGGGCGATGACACCAAAAGCTTCACATTTAACGTAGGAACTCAATTCTGATGAAATCTCTCAAAAACCTGCTCGCCACTGCGAGCATCGCCATCGCGGCTGTCGCCGCGACCCCTGCCGCCGCCCAGGTTCAGGGCAAAATTGCTACGGTTGATATCCCGGCAGTGGTTATCAGCACCAATGCTTTTGGCACGGCGTATCAGCAGGTCGGCACCACCTACAAGGCGCAGATTGATACGATTCAGGCGCGCCAGCAGGAAAGCCAGACCTTGCTCAAGCAGCTCGATACCAACAGTGACAACCAGCTCGATGAAGCGGAGCAGGAAGCTGCCCAGAACACCCCGCAGGCTAAGCGGCTGCAGGCGATAGAGCAGGAAGTCGGCCAGCTGAGCAACCAGGTTGAAGCCGCGCGCGTCTATGCCGTTGAGCAGATTCTCGCTCAGTATGGCCCGGCGCTGCAACAGGTAGTCCAGCAGCAGCAGCTGCAGCTCGTGCTTACACCCGAAGCGGTGATTTACGCGCCGCCGCAAGCCAGCATCACCCAGCAGGTGAGCACTGCACTCAACACCCTGGTGCCGTCGGTTGCAATCGTGCCGCCGCAGGGCTGGCAGCCCAACCGCAATGCCGTTGGCCTGTATCAGCAGATCCAGCAGCGATTGGTCGCTGCACAGGCGATGCAGGCGCAGCAGCAAGCCGCCCAGCAGCGGGCCGGACAGCAACCCCCGGCAACACAGGCGCCCAGCGGGCGCTAAGCGGTCAGCGATGAAGAGGCGGGCAGGGCAATGAGCGATGGCGACGGCGCAAGCGCGTATGACATTCACAGAATCCTCAAGGCCCTGCCACATCGCTACCCCTTGCTGCTGGTTGACCGGGTGCGCTCCCTCGAACTGGGTGAGCGTATCCATGCGGTGAAGGCGGTTTCCTTCAACGAGGAATTCTTCCAGGGGCATTTTCCCGGTGCCCCGATCATGCCGGGCGTTTTGCAGATCGAGGCGCTGGCGCAGGCCGCGGCGATTCTGGGCATTGAAACGCTCGAACTTGCGGGAACCGGCAAGCTGGTGTTCTTCATGGGGATCGAGGGGGCCAAATTCCGTTCGCCGGTGACGCCGGGCTGCCTGCTCGATCTGGAGGTGGAATTCATCCAGAAGCGCAGCCGGGTCTACAAGTTCAAAGGGCGGGCGAGCGTGGAAGGCAAGACCACTACGGAATGCGAATTCACCGCGATGATCGCCGATCCGCCAGCTTAGCGTTCAAAAAACTTGCAATCGCGCAGCCTGCCCGCTAACCGCGCGCCTTTCCGAGAACACAGCACCGCCGGTCGGAACCGGCGCAAGCTATAAAGGATATTCGAGATGAAAGCCGAAGGGCACCCCGATTACCACACGATCACGGTCAAGATGACCGATGGCACAGAGTTCCAGACCCGCTCCACCTGGGGCAGCGAAGGTGACACTTTGACGCTCGAGATCGATCCTACCAGCCATCCGGCATGGACCGGCGGGCGTCAGCAGCTGCAGGAAGGTGGCCGTGTGGCGGCGTTCAACAAGCGCTTTGGCGGGCTTTCGCTCAAGAAATAGACGTCACTTTCGACGTCGGCAGATGAAAGGGCGGTCCGATTGGGCCGCCTTTTTCGTGTCAGGATTGCCGGGTCACGCGCAGCTGATACAGCGCGTTGCAATAGGGCGTGCTTCGAGCCGCTCGCGGCTGATCTCCTCGCCGCAGATCGCGCAGGTTCCATAGGTTCCGTTCTCGATCCGCAGCAGCGCCAGGCGAATCTGGTGGATTTCATCACGCAACACCGTGTCCACGCCTTCGAGTGCCTCGTCATCGGCCAGATCGACCGCCTGCTCTTCCCAGTCGGCATCAAGCGGATGACGCAGATCGTCCTCGATCACTTCGGCGCGCTGAAGCAGATCGTCCAGCCGGGCGCGAAGCTTCTCGGCGATGTCCTTGTAGTCACTCATTATCAAGCCCACTCCTTTTCACGGTACCACTTGGTTATCACATATTTCAGGCCATGGCGCACTTTCATCCCGTGATGAAGCGTATTCGGATTGACGCTGCCGTCCAGGCGGCGGTTATTCCAGCACAACAGCTTGCCGGCTTCGGGCTGAATAGTTTTGCCAATGGCCTTGAACCTTGTCGCGCCGCCAGATTCCACGTCATTGAGATAGATCATGAAAGTCCAGGTGCGTTGGCCCGCGATCGCGCAGAATTTCCGGAAGTCGGCCCCGTCGGGGGCAAAATAATCGGTGTGCGGCTTGAATTCCTGCCCCACCGCATAGCGTTGCCCCTGGACCGGTTCGCCATAGGCCGGATCGATCCCTGACAGTTCGGCCAGGAGAACTTCAAGCTGCTGGACCACGGCCTCGCGTGCTTCGAGATCGCAGGTTTCGCTGGTGCGGAAATAATGGTCGCCATTGTCGTCCGCGATAGTGCTGGGGCGGCGGTTGGTTTCGATCAGATCGATCAGTTCGCGGCGCATATCTGCTGGCAGAAATTCGCGGCACTGGAACAGCTCAAGTTTGGCGCTGGGCACGCGCTGCATTTTTTCCCGCATCAGCAATCGCTCAGCGGAAGAATCGCCCGGGCTTGTCATTGCATAAGAATAGGCGGCCAGCGCGTGCGCGCAATGCACGAAATAATCTTGCGCGATCAGCCCCTGAGCGAAGTTTTCACTTCCCAAACCGGCCCGGCTATGCAACAGGCTCGCGCCCGTTGCAGCTGGCCTTGACCATGCTGTGGCAAAGCGTATCAGCCCCGCTTGCGCGGCTCGACTTGCAAAAGCGGGACGGGGCATGTGGCGATCGTAGCTCAGATGGTTAGAGCGCCGGTTTGTGGTACCGGAGGTCGGGGGTTCGAGACCCCTCGATCGCCCCATCATCCCCCGTCAGCACAGTCAGACGACCGCCGAATCAGGCATGGTCAAAGGACATGTGGCATGACGGTATTCTGGAACGAACCCGATTTTGACGATCACGAACAGGTGCTGTTCGTGCGCGACGCGGCATCCGGCCTTACCGCGATCATTGCTATCCACTCCTCACACCTCGGCCCGGCCGCGGGCGGCACACGCTTCTGGCACTATGCCGATCGGGCCGACGCGATTCGTGATGCCCTGCGCCTTAGCCGCGGGATGAGCTACAAGAACGCCATGGCGGGCCTGCCGGCCGGAGGCGGCAAGGCTGTGATCCTTGCTGACGAGAATCGCACCAAGACACCCGAAATGCTCGCTGCTTTTGCGCGTGCGGTCGAAGGGTTGGGCGGCCAGTATGTTACCGCGCAGGACGTCAATATCACCCAGGACGACATGCTCGAGATTGCGAAGCATACTTCGCATGTTGGCGGCATGCCGGACCAGGGGGGCGATCCCGGGCCCTATACTGCGCGGGGCATCTATCTGGGCGTCAAGGCGGCGGCCAGGCGGGCGCTGGGCGTTGGCGATCTCAAGGGAGTGCGCATTGCCGTGCAGGGTGTGGGCAGCGTGGGCGGCGGGTTGGCCCGTCATCTCGCCAAAGCAGGTGCAGACCTGATTCTGGGCGACATGAATGCCGATAAAGCAGCAGCCCTTGCCGACGAACTGGGCGCACAGGCTGTCAGCGCTGAAGAAATCCTGACCGTTGAAGCAGACATCGTCAGCCCCAATGCACTTGGTGCGGTTCTGACCGAGGAATCGATCGCCAGACTGAGAACCAAAGTGGTTGCCGGCGGCGCCAACAATCAGCTGGCGACCGGCAGTGAAGGCAAATTCCTGCGCGATCGCGGCATTCTTTACGCGCCGGACTATGTCATCAATGCCGGGGGCATCATTACTGTATTGCGGCATATTGACGGGGCAGACGAGGATACCATCAATGCGCGGATCGACCGCATTCCCGACCGGCTCAAAGCGATCTGGCAGGAAAGCGAAACCACCGGCGAAACTCCCGATGTGGTCGCAGACAAGATGGCGCAGCGCCTGATCGGACGCTAGGGTCCTGACCCTGGGCGCAAAGCGAGTTGCGTATAATGCAGTCTTGCGGGCGATGGAGAGCGCTGCGATAGGCCCCGCAAGAGGTTTTGATAATCTATGCATGGCTTTGCCAATCCCACGCGTTTCCTCAAGCTTGCTCGATGGCTGACCCCGCTGCTGCTGGTGTCGGGCCTTGTGCTGGTTGCCGGCAGTTTGTGGTGGGGGCTGTTCAAGGTCCCGCCAGACCGGCTGATGGGCGACACCGTGCGCATTCTGTTCATCCACGTGCCCACCGCATGGCTGGGGATGGGCGGTTGGAGCGCGATAGCAATTGCCAGTCTCGTTTACCTGGTCTGGAAGCATCCACTGGCGGCGATTGCCGCACGCGCGGCGGCGGTGCCGGGCATGGTCTTTACCGCCATCTGCCTGGCGACGGGCTCGATCTGGGGGCGCCCCACCTGGGGCACCTGGTGGGAATGGGACGGGCGGCTCACCAGCATGCTGGTGCTGCTGTTCCTCTATTTCGGCTATATCGCTTTGTCGCAGGCAGTTGAGCGGGAAGGTGTTTCGCCGCGTATCGCCGCAATCTTCGGGCTTGTCGGCGCGGTCAATATCCCGATCATCAACCGTTCTGTGGTGTGGTGGAACTCGCTCCACCAGCCGCCCAGCATCACCATGGGCAAGAGCGCAATCGACCCTGCTTTCCTCAATCCGCTGCTGGTCGCGGTGTTGGGCTTTTCGCTGCTGTTCGGCGGGGTAGTGCTGGCGCGGATGCGGGCCTTGCTCGCCGACGTGCAGGCCGAGGCGCGCCTGCGCCGCATGGCACTGGAGGCGGCGTGATGCGCGAAGGACTGGACCAGTGGGATTTCGTGGTGGCGGCATATGCCGTGGGCCTGATCGGCTTGGCCGTGCTGGTTGCATGGGCATGGTGGGATATGCGACGCGCCGAAGCGCGCCGTGATGAGGTGAAACGAAAATGAACGCGTTCAAGCCCAAGCATCAGCGACTGGTCCTGATCAGCCTGGCGCTGGTGGCCATCATCGCGGCGGGCCTGCTGGCGGCGTGGGCGCTGCGGACTCAGGCGGACTATTTTTACCTGCCAAACGAAATGATGGAGGAACCACCCGAAGTTGGCCGGGCGGTGCGGCTCGGCGGGATGGTGGCCAAAGGATCGGTTCAAACCATGGCCGATGGCGTGACCGTGGCTTTCATGGTGACCGACCAGACCGAGGTGCGCATGCCGGTGCGCTATAGCGGCATCTTGCCTGACTTGTTCGTAGAGGGTTCGGGCGTGGTTGCCGAAGGCAGTCTGGGCGCAGATGGGGTGTTTGTGGCGGACAATTTGCTCGCCAAACATGACGAAAATTACGTACCGCGCGAATTGCAGGAAATGGATCAGCATCGGGCCGCGAAGATGTCCGAGGAAACGACGGTTGGACTCGAATGAGCGCTGAACTCGGCCTTGCCGCGCTGTGGATGGCCGCTGCGCTTGCATTCCTGCAGCTGGCCGGAGGCGCGCTGGCGCAGCGTGACCCTGAAGCGCCGCTTGCCGCGCTGGTGCGCCCGGCTGCGATGCTGCAGGGCCTGCTCGCCCTGTTCAGTTTTGCGATGCTGCTGTGGGTGTTTGCGACAACGGATCTTTCGGTGAAGCTCGTGGCGTCGAATTCACATTCGATGAAGCCGATGATCTTCAAGCTTTCGGGTGCCTGGGGCAATCACGAAGGCTCGATGCTGCTGTGGGTCACGGTGATGGCGCTGGCCGGGGCGTTGATCGGCTGGCTTGAGAAACGCCTGCCGGAAAAAACCATGCAGGCAACACTCGCTGCACAAGGCTTTGTGGCAATCGGATTTTATGCCTTTCTGCTGCTCAGCTCCAACCCGTTTGAACGGCTACCCATGCCGGTGGCCGAAGGAAACGGACTCAACCCGCTGTTGCAGGACATCGGCTTGGCCTTCCACCCGCCCACGCTGTACATGGGCTATGTCGGCCTGTCGGTTGCCTTCAGTTTTGCTGTCGGCGCGCTGCTGACACGGCAGGTGACGCCTGAATTTGCGCGTGTCATGCGCCCCTGGGTGCTGGGGGCCTGGGTGTTCCTGACGCTTGGCATTACTGCCGGATCCTATTGGGCCTATTACGAGCTGGGCTGGGGCGGCTGGTGGTTCTGGGACCCAGTCGAAAATGCATCGCTGATGCCGTGGCTGGCGGCGACAGCCTTGCTTCATTCGGCCAGCGTGCTTGCAGCGCGCGACGCACTGCGCGCATGGACCATCATGCTTGGCGTAGTGGCCTTTTCGATGAGCATGGTCGGCACATTCCTTGTCCGCTCGGGCATCCTTACCAGCGTGCACGCCTTTGCGGTCGATCCCGAACGCGGCACATTTATTCTTGCGCTGCTGGCGGTGTATATCGGGGGCGCGCTGCTGCTGTTCGCCCTGCGCGCAGGCTCGGTCTCTGAAGGGCGGCGCTTTGCGGCAATGAGCCGTGAAGGCGCGCTGGTATTCAACAACGTCATGCTTTCGGCCATCCTTGGGATCGTGCTGCTGGGCACGCTCTATCCGCTGTTGACCGAGGCGTTTGGCGTGCGGGTTTCAGTTGGCCCGCCCTATTTCAACCCGGTGGGCGCGATCTTCACCATCCCGATGCTGCTGGTGATGACAGTCGGCCCCCTGTTGCGCTGGCGCGAAGACAATGCAGAGCGCGTGCGCGTACCCATTGCCATCACGACCGCGCTGATTGTGACGACCGCACTGTTCGTAATGCTTGCGGCGGGCAATATTTCGCTATTGCCACTGCTTGGCCTGGCGATTGCAGTGGGGCTGGCAGTGGCCAGTTTGATGCCGCTGCGCGGGCGCAACCTGCTGCGCACACCGCTTTCGACCTGGGGCATGGTTGTGGCCCATTTCGGTATCGCTGTGTCGCTGTTGGGCATGGCAAGCGAGAGCGCCTTTACCGAGGAAAAGCTGGTGGCTGTTGCGCCGGGAGACACCACTGAAGTTGCCGGTTGGCAAATCGAGCTGGAAGGCATTGACCCGGTTGCAGGCCCCAACTGGACTGCAATGGAGGCGCGCCTGCTGGCGCGGCGCGGCGCGGGTGAGCCGCACGAATTGCGCCCCGAGGCACGCAGTTTTTGGGCTCCCGTTCAGCAAACCACGGAAAGCGCGCTGCTAACCCGCTGGGACGGTCAGCTTTATGCCGTTATCGGTGACCAGGCGCCTGATGGCAGATGGCAATTGCGCCTGTGGTGGAAGCCACTGGTCACGCTGATCTGGCTGGGGGGCTTGCTGATCGCACTGGGCGGAGTGCTGTCGATCATCGGGCGGCTTGCAAGCGATATACGTCGCCGCTCGGCTGACCGGCGCGAGGCAGACGAACATGACGATCTGGCGCAGATCAGGGCCGGACAATCAGGCCTTGCCGGGGAGCCGGTGTAATGCGCTGGACATTATGGGCACCTTTGTTGCTGTTTGCCTTTTTCCTGGGCCTGGCCGGTTATCAGTTGAGCCAGCCGAAAGAGCAGTTCATTCATTCCACCATGATCGGCAAACCATTGCCCGGGTTTAATCTTGAGCCAGCGAGCAGCACCCGGCCCGGGGTGTCCCTGGCAGATTTCAAGGACGGCAAGCCCAAACTGCTCAACATCTGGGCGAGCTGGTGCCTGCCCTGCATCGCCGAAGCACCGCAGCTTGAGGCGTTGAAGGAAGCTGGAGTCGAAATCATCGGCGTCGCGATCCGTGACCGCCCCGAAGATGTCGACCGCTTCCTGGAAATGCACGGCAATCCTTACACCAGGATCGGTGCCGACGATATTTCGGCGATCCAGCTTGAAATCGGATCTTCGGGCGTGCCGGAGACTTTCGTAATCGACGGGCAAGGCATCATCCGCCACCAGCATATCGGGGATGTGCGCGCCGGGGACGTGCCCGAACTGCTGGCCAGGCTGCAAGAGGCCGCGCGGTGAGGCATTTCATCATCCTGCTAACGGCGATGTTCGCCGCCACTGCGGCGGCGCAGGATGCGCTCCCGCCCGCGCCCTATGCCTATCGCCAGCTCAATGATCCCGCGCAGGAAGCCAAGGCGCAGGAACTGATGGAAACGCTGCGCTGTCTCAAATGTCAAAGCCAGTCGATTGCCGATAGCGATGCACCGATGGCTGGTGACATGCGCCACCAGGTCCGCACCCGCATCGCGGCTGGCGAGGATCCCGAGGCGATCCGGCAATGGCTGGTCGAGCGGTATGGCGACTATGTCAGCTATGCGCCCCGTGTAACGGCATCGACCTGGCCGCTGTTCGTTATTCCGCTGCTGCTGTTGCTTGCCGCCGCGATAGTCCTGTGGCGGCGCATCGGCGGAAAAGTCGAACACCGCCCGGACGAATATTCCGACGGGGGCGAACTTTGATGATGTGGCTGCCGATCCTGCTGCTGGGCATATTTGCCATGCTCACCGCGATGCTCGTGTTGCGGGTGCCGCGGCAGAACTGGATGCTGCTCGGCGCTGTGCTGATGTTCGGCCTCGCCGGTTATGGCTTGCAAGGCTCACCGGGACTTCCCGCAGCGCCCAAGCAAGCTTTGACACAGGCTCCGCAATCGGGCGAAGCGCTGGTGGCGGCACGGCGTGCCTTGTTTGATACCGGGCAGCAGCCCCCGAATTACCTTGTGACCTCAGATGCCTTTGCGAGGCAGGGCCAATATAGTCACGCAGCGGGCCTGCTCCGCCGCGCAGTAAAGGATCATCCCGGCGATGCGGAGGCGTGGCTGGCGCTGGCCAATGCGCTGGTCGAACATGCTGAAGGACAGATCACGCCGCCCGCACTTTATGCTTTCGAGCGGGCGCAGAAAGCTTTCCCGGGGCATCCCGGCGCCGGCTATTTCCTGGGCATGGCGTATCTGCGTTCCGGCGATCCCGTGCGGGCGCGGCAGGTGTGGGCAGAATTGCTCGATCGGTCTCCGGACGATGCCCCCTGGCGCGAAGACCTGGAATTCCGCATTGCCAGCCTCGACCAGCTGATTGCGCAAATGGAGGGCTTGCGCCGGATAACGGATACTGGCCCCAGCGAGGTAACAACGCCAGAACAGGGGCGCGAGCCATAAGCCGCCGCTTGCAGCGGGCATATGGTGGTGCTAAGCGCGCCAGCGTTTTGCGGTCCGCAAACGAACAGCGACCGTTGGATTCGGCGCTGGCGAGGCACACGGGCAGTACCGGAGCCAATCGGGAAATCCTTTCATTATGAGCCAATCTTCAGCGCCATCAGATCAGGCCAAGAGCACCGCTGCAAACGGGCATGGTGCTTCAAAGGCGGCACTTGCATTTGGCGCGATCGGGGTGGTTTTCGGCGATATCGGCACCAGTCCGATTTACGCCTTTCGCGAAACCTTTGCCGGCCACAATCCGCTGGCGATCGATCAGTTGCACGTATTCGGCGTCGTCAGCCTGATTTTCTGGTCGATGACGCTGATCGTTTCGATCCAGTACGTCACCATCCTGATGCGCGCCGATAACAAGGGGCAGGGCGGCTCGCTCGCCCTGGTGGCACTGATTTCGCGAAGCATCGGCAAATCGAAACACAGTTGGATCGCGGTTTTGCTGGGCGTATTTGCCACATCGCTGTTTTATGGCGACAGCATGATCACGCCTGCGATTTCCGTTCTTTCGGCGGTTGAGGGCCTGACTGTGGTAAACGAAGATCTCGGGCGCTTCGTGATACCGATTGCCTTGGCCCTTCTGGTTGCCCTGTTCATCCTGCAGAAGCGCGGAACGGCCAAGGTCGCGGCCCTTTTTGCACCCGTAATGGTGGTCTATTTCAGCGTACTGGCCACGCTCGGTGTTTCGCACATAGTGCAAAATCCGGAAATCCTGTGGGCGCTTAATCCGTGGTATGCTGTCCAGTTTTTCCTGACCGACAAATGGATCGCCTTCCTCGCATTGGGCGCCGTGGTGCTTGCCGTGACCGGCTCCGAGGCACTTTATTCAGATATGGGGCATTTCGGACGCGGGCCGATGCGGCTTTCCTGGTTCGGTTTCGTGATGCCGTGCTTGCTGCTCAATTATTTCGGGCAGGGCGCGATGATCATAGGCCTTGATCCTGTTGCGGCCAAGGAGGCGATCAAGAACCCGTTCTTCATCATGGCTCCGGAGTACTTGCGCCTTCCGCTCGTATTCCTGGCCACCATCGCAACTTTCATCGCCAGTCAGGCCGTTATCACCGGCGCATTCTCGATCACGCGTCAGGCGATCCAACTTGGCTTTGTGCCACGGCTTTCGATTCGCCATACCAGTGAAACGGAGGCAGGCCAGATCTACATTCCTGCGATCAACTGGGCACTGATGGTTGCGGTGATCCTGTTGGTGCTCACCTTCCAGAATTCATCGAACCTCGCGGCTGCCTATGGCATTGCCGTTACGGGTGCCGTAACTATCGACACCTTGCTGATGGCAGTGCTCATGTTGAGCGTGTGGAAATGGAAATGGTGGTATGCCGTTCCGATCGTGGTGCTGTTCCTGGTCGTGGATGGTGCATACTTCCTCGCCAATATGACCAAGGTGACCGACGGAGGATGGTTCCCGCTTGCAGTGGGCCTGTTCGCTTTCACGTTGCTCACCACCTGGGCGCGGGGGCGCAAGCTGATGCGCGACCGCATGAGCGAGGTTGCGCTGCCGATAGAGATCTTTGCCAAGTCGGCGAAGAATTCGGCGCTGCGTGTGCCCGGAACAGCGATCTTCATGGCTTCGAGCACAGCGGGCGTACCCTCGGCATTGCTGCATAATATCAAACACAACAAGGTGCTGCACGAACGGGTGGTGATCCTCACCGTCAATATCGAGGAAGTGCCTTACGTCGATCCGGTCGACCGCTGCGAATATCATGAGCTGGGTGACGGTTTCTTTCGTGCAGTGCTGCATTACGGTTTCATGGAAGAGACGGACGTCCCCGCCGGGCTGAAGCAGATGCGGCAATGCGGCGGCGAGTTTGACATGATGCAGACCAGCTTCTTCCTCTCGCGGCAAACGCTGCTGCCTTCAAAGAAGCCCGGCATGCCGATCTGGCGCGAAAAGATATTCGCCTGGATGCTGCGCAACTCGGCAACCGCGATGGACTTCTTCAAGCTGCCGACCAACCGTGTGGTCGAACTGGGAAGCCAGGTGGAAATCTAGGGGCTCGGGCCAGGCACGAGCCGACGGTTTCCAACTGGTCATCAGAACCCGGACACACTGCATTTCGCCCGGTTGCGGCCGGCCAATTCAATCCAGCTTGGGCGGCATCCCAGGCTCGGCCTTGGCCATGGCGCGTTGATAGGCCTCGCGCTCGCCGATGCGTTTGAGATAGGCCTTGAGGTTGGGCATATGATCAATGCTCATACCGCTCATCGCGCGGCTGGTGGTGAGCTGGAAGCCCATCATGATATCCGCCGTGGTCAGCTGCCCGCCGCCGAAATAATCGGCTTCTCCGAGCCGCTTTTCAACGATCGCCCAGCCTTTCTGTACCCGGTCGGCAACAAAGGGCGGCAGTTCTTTCGCCCCCATGAACTGGGCAACCAGCGCCATCATGCCATTGGTCATGAAAGTGGCGTTGGCCCAGTGGTAGTAGAACAGGTGATCGGCGAAATCGGGATGATCCTTGGCCGGGACCATGCCGCGATCGCCATATTTGGCGATGATCCAGTCAATGATCGCACCGCTTTCACCCAGCACAAAGCCGTCATCGGTGATGACCGGGGCGATTCCCATCGGGTGGAGCGCCTTGTATTCGTCAGGTGCCAGCCGGTTATCTTCGCGCCGATTGTAGAGCTTCAGCTCGTAATCGATGCCCAGCTCCTCGGCCAGCCAGACGATGCGTTCGGATTGCGACAGGCGCAGATGGTGTACGGTTAGCATGGCAATTTCCTTATCCCCTTGGTTACACTCCTCGCAATGGCGTGCCCTTGTGTCAAACGAAGCTATACGGATCGATATCCACGCTCACGCGCACGCCGGGGGCGAATTCATGTGCGGCCAGCCAATCGCCCAGCACCTTTTGCAGATTGGCGGTGCGCCGCGCATTGACGAGAAAACGATAGCGATAGCGCCCGCGCAATAGCGCCAGCGGGGCAGGGGCTGGGCCAAGCACCATCAGACCGTCGATCTGCGGGCGCGTGTCACCCAGCCGGTTGGCGGCCTGGCGGGCCTCGGCATCGTCCTCGCTTGAGATGATGATTGCGGCCCAGCGGCCAAATGGCGGCGCGCCGGCATCTCTGCGCGCTTCGGTTTCCGCTTCGTAGAACGCATCACGGTTGCCGCCCGCGAGGGCTGCGATCACCGGGGTATCGGGGTGGCGAGTCTGGATCAGCACTTCGCCCGGTTTCGCCCCGCGCCCGGCGCGCCCGGCAACCTGCGCCACCTGCTGATAAGTGCGCTCAGCCGCGCGTAAATCCCCGCCTTCGAGGCCCAGATCGGCATCGATCACGCCCACCAGGGTCAGATCGGGGAAATGGAAACCCTTGGTGACGAGCTGCGTGCCGATGATAATGTCCACCGCGCCGCTTTCCGCTGCGGCGATGAATTCCGCGGCGCGTTCGGGCGAATTGAGCGTATCCGAGGTTGCGAGCGCCACTCGCGCTTCGGGGAACAGCTGGGCCACTTCGTCGGCGATCCGCTCCACCCCCGGCCCGCAGGCAACCAGGCAATCGGGCTCGCCGCATTCGGGGCAGGTGGCGGGCGGCGCTTCTTCGTGCCCGCAATGGTGGCAGGCGAGCCGGGCGGAGAGCCGGTGTTCGACCAGCCAGGCGCTGCAATTGGGGCATTTGAAGCGAAAGCCGCAATTGCGGCACAGCGTGAGCGGGGCATAGCCGCGGCGGTTGAGGAACAGCAGCGATTGTTCGTGCCTGGCGAGGCGGTCTTCGATCGCCGCGATCAGGCGCGGGGCGAGCCAGTGCCCGCGTTCGGGCGGTTCCTCGCCAAGGTCGATGGTGTCGATATGCGGCAGCTGCGCGCCGCCGAAACGGCCCGGCAATTCCAACCGTTTGTAAGTGCCGCTTTCCGCCATGTGCAGGCTTTCAAGCGCGGGGGTGGCGCTGGCGAGCACCACCGGGAAACCTTCGAACTGCGCGCGCATCACGGCCACGTCGCGGGCATTGTAGCGCACCCCGTCATCCTGCTTGAAGCTCACCTCATGTGCTTCATCGACCACGATCAGGCCCAGATTGCGATAGGGCAGGAACAGTGCCGAGCGCGCGCCCACGATCACCTGCGCGGAACCTTCGCTGATGGCGCGCCAGGCGCGGCGCCGCTCGGTCGATTTTAGCGATGAATGCCACAGCACCGGCTCGGCGCCGAAGCGGGCTTCGAAGCGCTTGAGGAAATTTTCCGTCAGCGCGATTTCGGGCAGCATCACCAGAACCTGGCGGCCCATTCGGATCGCCTCTGCAATCGGCTCGAAATAGGTTTCGGTCTTGCCCGAGCCGGTCACTCCGTCGAGCAGGAAGGGTGCAAAGGCGCGCGCGCGCACCGCAGTTACGAGTTCGTCCGCCACCTCGCGCTGGTCGGGCGATAGCTCGGGCTGGTCGAAATCGGGACTGGCGGGTGCGAAGGGGCGGTCGATCGCGACTGTTACCGGCTCGATCAAGTCGGCGCCCGCCATGCCGCGCAGAACGCCTTCGGATACGCCCGCAATGGAAGACAGCTCGCGGATCGTGCCCTGTTCGCCCTCCAACCGCTCTAGCGCCTGCTTGCGCTGCGGGGTCATCCGCCCCGGCAGCGCGCCGGTCAGCCGGTATTCGGTCATCGTCGCGGGGCCTTTGAGCGCGCCGCCCGATGAAATCACCATTCGCGCCACCGCGCTCATCGGTGCGCAGTAATAATCCGCGGTCCATTCGATCAGCCGCCGCAAAGGCGCGCTGAGCGGCGGGACCGGCAAAACTTCCAGGATCGGGCGCAGCTTTTCCGCCGGCACCTCCTGCGCCGGGAGGCGTTCGGGCTCCCACACGATGCCGGTAATCTGGCGTGGGCCGAGCGGTGCGAGCACGACCGCGCCCGGTTCGGCCACCACGCCGTCAGGCACGCGATAGTCGAGCACCTCAAGTGCACGGTTGAATACGAGGAGTCGGATACGGTTCATGTTACAAGCGGCAATATGGAACTTGCATCGCACCCGCCACAAGCATGAAGGATCAGGATATGAACGCTTCAATTGACCTTAGGTTGGGCCGACGTGGCTTTCTGGGCGGGGCCGCGGCAGGCGCGACCGTGCTGGTATTGCCAGGCTGCGCCACTACGCCCCGCTTCAGCCTGACCGAGGCGATCCGCCGAATGCTGCTGCTGTCGAGCGAACGCGCCTTCGCCCGGATGACGGAACCCGGTGGATACTGGGACGCACAGGTGGCACGGGTGGGTTTGGGCAATCTACTGGGCACACGCGGTGACGTGCTAAGCGACATTCTCACCTCGGCGCTGTTCAAGCGCCGGCTGGAACATGCCTTTGCCGATGTCGCGATCGAAGGCTCATACCGGGCTGCACCGCTGGTGGCGGATGCCGTGCGGGTGATCGGGATTGAAAATGCGGTGGCGCTGGTGCGCGGGGGGCCGCGCGCGGCCACGCAATATCTCCAGGGCGAGATGGGCGGTCGGCTGATCGAGGCAATGGTGCCTGAGCTCGGCCGCGCAATCGAGATCGCTTCCGACCCGCTGGTAGGCCGGTTGATCGACGCGCTTAGCGGCACGAATGCCAGCGGCGTGGCAAGTCGCCTTGCAGGCCGGGTCAATGATGCGATCTGGGACGAGATCGGCAATGAGGAGGCGGCGATCCGCGCTGATCCGCGTAGCACGAACGACCCGATGATTATCGGCGTGTTCGGGGCCGGGAACTTACCCTAGCGCCGGCATCCAAAGAGGAAGGGTGGCGGCAGCGGCACAGGCTCGCTAAAGCTTTTCGGGAATCGCACATCCCGGAGCCAACCCATGAAATTCTTTGCCGACACAGCCGAAATCGACGACATCAAGGAATTGGCCGCCACCGGCCTGCTCGATGGCGTTACCACCAATCCCAGCCTGATCGCCAAATCAGGGCGCGACTTCATGGAAGTCACCCGCGAGATCTGCGCAATTGTCGATGGCCCGGTGAGCGCCGAAGTGGTCGCGCTCGATCATGCGACGATGATGAAAGAGGCGGAAGTGCTGCGCAAGATCGCGGACAATGTCTGCATCAAGGTGCCGCTGACGATTGACGGGCTGAAGACCTGCAAGGCGCTGACCGGCGAGGGCACCATGGTCAACGTCACGCTATGCTTCAGCGCGAACCAGGCGCTGCTGGCGGCGAAGGCGGGGGCGACTTTCGTTTCGCCCTTCGTCGGGCGGCATGACGACAATGGCGTTGATGGGATGGAGCTGATCAGCGACATTCGCCTGATCTATGACAATTACGCATTTGAAACCGAAATCCTCGTCGCCAGTGTGCGCCACGTCACCCATGTGCTCGAGGCTGCAAAGATCGGCGCGGACGTGATGACCGCGCCGCCCGCGGTGATCAAGGCACTGTTCAAGCATGTCCTGACAGATAAGGGGATTGAAGGCTTCCTGAAGGACTGGCAGGCGACCGGGCAGAGCATAATCTGATGTCGTGTGATCTCCGTCGGAAGCCGGAGTCCAGTTGATTGGCGGACGCTTTCAATGGGTTCCTGTTTTCGCAGGAACTCACACAGGGTGAGCTTTGGATTGAATGGCGGAAGAAACACCTCTCGATAAGTTCAAGGCGGCGCTGACTGGTGCCGCCCGTGCGATTGCGCGCGAGGCGGAGGTCGAAGTTGCGTGGAGCGCGGATGCGCCCTCTTCGAGCGGGAAGAACTTCCGCGTGCCCTTGCCCGGGCGCAATCTGCCGCCTGAGCAAGTGGCCGAGGCGCGCGGTTTTGCTGACAGTTTCGCGCTCAGGCTGCGCCATCACAACGCAGACATGCATGGCCGCAAGGCCCCGCCAGAGGCAACGGCGCGCGCCTGCTACGATGCGATTGAACGGGTGCGTTACGAGGCGCTGGGCGCCAGCCGCTTCGGCGGGGTGAAGGCCAATCTCGATCATGCCACCGAGATGCGCGTTGCCTCTGACCCGATTTCGCGTGCGCAAAGTGCTGATGACGTGCCGCTGCAAACCGCGCTGTCGCTGATGCTGCGCGAACGGTTGACCGGCGAGCCGGTGCCCGAACGCGCACGCGCCGGGGTAGAGCTGGTGCGCGGTTTCATCGAGGAGCGCATCGGGGACGATTTCGATGCGCTGGCGCAGTCGCTCACCGATCAGAAGGCGTTTCAGGCGCTGAGCCTCGACATGCTCGAACATCTCGACCTCACGCATCCCTCCGATGTGCCCGACGCAGCCGATAATGACGAGGGTGACGACGAGGACGGCCAGGACGAAGACCAGGAAGACGGCGAACAGGACCAGGGCGAGGGCGATCCACAGGCCGCCGAAATGGCCGGTGAAATGAGCGAGGGCGATTCAGACGGCGAAGGCGAAACGGAAATGTCGTCCGAGCAGGAGATGCAGGACGGTGAGGCAGGCGAGGAGGGTGACGAAGGCATGATGCCGGTGCGCCCCAACCGGCCGCATGGCGAGATTCCCGATGGCTTCGATTACCACGCCTATACCACTCAGTTTGACGAAGAAGTGCCTGCCGCTGAACTGTGCGACAATGAAGAACTTGACCGGCTGCGCGCCTATCTCGACAGCCAGCTCACCGGCCTTCAGGGTGTCGTCACAAGGCTCGCCAACCGGCTCCAGCGGCGGTTGATGGCACAGCAGAACCGCAGCTGGGATTTCGATCAGGATGACGGGGTGATCGATGCTGCGCGCCTTTCTCGGGTTATCATCACTCCCGGCACCGCACTCGCCTACAAGGTCGAACGCGATGTGGAGTTCAAGGACACCATCGTCACGCTGCTGATCGACAATTCGGGCAGTATGCGCGGGCGCCCGATCAGCATTGCCGCGATCAGCGCCGATATCCTGGCACGCACGCTCGAACGCTGCGGGGTCAAGACCGAGATACTCGGCTTTACTACGCGTGCGTGGAAGGGCGGGCAAAGCCGCGAGAAATGGCTGGCCGATGGCAAGCCGCCGCAGCCTGGCCGCCTCAATGATCTGCGCCACATCATCTACAAGAAGGCTGACGAGCCATGGCGCCGCGCGCGCCGCAATCTCGGCCTGATGATGCGCGAGGGGTTGCTCAAGGAAAACATCGACGGCGAAGCGCTGTTGTGGGCGCATAACCGGCTGGTCGCGCGGCGCGAGGAACGCCGCATCCTGATGGTGATTTCGGACGGCGCCCCGGTGGATGACAGCACTCTGTCGGTCAATTCGGCCGGCTATCTCGAAAGCCATCTGCGCAAGGTGATCGAGTGGATCGAGAAGGCCTCGCCGGTGCAGCTGGTGGCGATCGGTATCGGCCACGATGTGACGCGCTATTATCGCCGTGCGGTGACGATCATGGATGTCGAGCAGCTCGGCGGCACGATCATCGAGCAACTGGCCGAATTGTTCGAGGATGAGAGACGCAGATGAACGTAACCGAAGCCGTCCAGTCCCGCCGATCCGTTCGCAAGTTTCTGGACAAGCCGGTCGATCGTGCCACGCTCTCCCGCGTGCTCGAACAGGCGCAGCGCGCCCCGTCGGGCGGCAATACCCAGCCGTGGAACGCCGCAGTGCTGACCGGCGAACCGATGCAGCGGCTCTTCGCCCGGATCGCGCAGGAATTCCCCAAGGGGCGTGAGGCGCACAGGCCCGAATACCATATCTACCCGCCCGAGCTTGACGGCGCCTATGAAAAGCGCCGCTTCGGCGTGGGCGAAGCGCTCTATGCCGCGCTCGATATCCCGCGCGAGGACAAGGGCAGACGGCTGATGTGGTTTGCCGAGAATTTCCGTGCCTTCGGCGCGCCGGTGCTGATGCTGGTGCACACGCCGAAATACATGGGCCCGCCGCAATGGAGCGACATTGGCATGTGGCTCCAGACCATTGGCCTGCTGTGCCGCGAAGAGGGACTCGACACCTGCTTCCAGGAGGCGTGGGCGGTTTATTCGCCGCAGATTCGCGAAGTCGTGACCATCCCTGAAGATCATACCTTTTTCTGCGGTGTGGCTATCGGCTATCGTGACCCCGATGCGCCAGTGAACACGTTCACCGTGCCGCGTGCTCCGCTGGAAGAAAGCATACGCTGGGCAGGTTGGGAGTAACTTCACCTGCGTCATCGCGAGGAGCCGCAGGCGACGTGGCGATCCATTTTCTAACGCCTGGATTTGTTGCGACAGCAGAATCTGGATTGCTTCGCCTTCGGCTCGCAATGACGAGGAATTGACCGCAAGGCATTGTCGCGCCAAAGCCCGCCAACATGTCTGAACTGAAGCTCTTCAACAGCCTGACCCGCAAGCTGGAAACTTTCCAGCCCGTCCATTCGGGTGAGGCGCGCGTCTATACCTGCGGGCCCACGGTCTATAACTATCCGCACATCGGCAATATGCGCGCCTATGTGTTCGCCGATGTGCTGGGGCGCACGCTCAGCTGGAAGGGCTACAAGCTCACCCATGTGATCAACATCACCGATGTCGGCCACCTGACCGACGATGCGGATAGCGGCGAGGACAAGCTGGAGAAGGCGGCGGCGGAGAAGGCGCAGTCAATCTGGGACATCGCCCGCCACTATACCGAGGCCTATTGGGCCGACGTAAAGGCGCTCAATATCCGCGAACCGGCCAAATGGTCAGTGGCGACCGATTACATTGACGAGATGCTCGAATTCGCGAAGCAGATTGCACCCAAGCACTGCTACGAACTTGATAGCGGGCTCTATTTCGACGTTTCGACCGTCGATGATTACGGGCGGCTGGCACGTGCGCATACCGAGGAGGGTGAAGGCCGGATCGACGCTGTCGAGGGCAAGCGCAACGCCGCTGACTTCGCCATCTGGCGCAAGACTCCGCCGGGCGAGAAGCGCCAGATGGAGTGGGACAGCCCGTGGGGCCGCGGCGCCCCCGGCTGGCATCTGGAATGCTCGGTGATGGGCGGCAAACTGCTCGGCTTTCCGTTCGATATCCACACCGGCGGGATCGACCACCGCGAAATCCACCATCCCAACGAGATCGCGCAGAATCAGGCGTTCTGCTGCACCAATGGTTTGGACGTTGCGGAAAACAGCGGCGCGCGGATATGGATGCACAACAATTTCCTGGTCGAGCGGTCCGGGAAAATGTCGAAATCCAGCGGCGAATTCCTGCGGCTGCAATTGCTGATCGACAAGGGCTATCACCCGCTCGCCTACCGGATGATGTGCCTGCAAGCGCATTACCGCAGCGAGCTGGAGTTTTCGTGGGAAGGGCTTGGCGCGGCGCTGACGCGATTGAAGCGGATGGTGATGGCGGTTGAGCGCCTGAATGAAAGCCTTGGTGCGGATTGGAGTCCGACTACGCTTGACTGGCTATTATCGGATCACTCGACCGCCTTTGACGGCTCAATGAGCGAAGATTTGAACACTCCGAGGGCACTTACTGCCTTCGAGGATCTCTTGTTTGATAAGAAGATCAAAGCTGAAGAGAAGTTTGAAACTTTGCGCCAGATGGACAGCGTGCTGGGTCTAAGCCTATTCACCCTCACCCGCGCCGACTTGCGCATCCGCCCCAAGGCCGCGACGATGACCGAGGACGAAATCGAAACCGCGCTCGCCAAGCGCAAGGAGGCCCGCGCCGCCAAGGATTTCGCCACCAGCGATGCTATCCGCGACGACCTTGCCGCCAAGGGCGTCGAGGTGATGGATGGCGATCCGCTCGGCTGGGAGTGGAAACTTGCATGAACCTCAATTTTCGTCATTGCGAGCCGCAGGCGAAGCAATCCATCGGCTGACGTTGCACTTGGGCGCTCGCTTGAGTCATGGATTGCCGCGTCGCCCTTTCACTGCGTTCATGGGCTCCTCGCAATGACGACGAAGGACAACAGATGACCACACTCGCGCTTTCCGGCCTGATCCGCCCACTGCTCGAACCGCGCCTGCCCGAAGGGCTCGACGTGCGCTGGTTCATGACCAAGGAAGAGGCGCTGGAGGCTGTGCCCGATGCCGAAATCGGCTGGTTCGACATGTATGAGCAGGAGGCGATGGCGGAAACGCTGCGCGCGGCGACCAAGCTCAAATGGCTCAATTCTATCTACGCCGGGCTCGATTTCCTGCCCATGGACGTGCTGATCGAACGCGGCATCACCGTGACCAACGGGGCGGGGATCAACGCGCTGACCATCGCCGAATACGTCGTGATGGGAATGCTCAACATCGCCAAGGGTTACCGCGATGTCGTGCGCGCACAGGACCGCCATGAATGGCTGCTCGACAGCCCCGGCAAACGCGAGCTGGCGGGCAGCAAGGCGCTGCTGCTGGGCTATGGCGCGATCGGCAAGCTGATCAAGCCGCGGCTCGAAGCCTTCGATGTCGAAGTGACGGTGGTGCGCCGCAGCGGCGGTGAAGGCGTGCTGACGCCGGATGAATGGCGCAGCAAACTGGGCGAATTCGACTGGGTCATCCTGGCGGTTCCCGCCACGCCGGAGACCGACGGCATGATCGGCGCGGATGAGCTTGCCGCAATGAAAAGCGATGCGGTGATCGTCAACATCGCACGCGGTGCGGTGATCGATCAGGCTGCACTGGTCGAGGCGCTGGAGCAAAAGCGCATCGGCGGCGCGTTCCTCGATGTCACCACACCCGAGCCGCTGCCGCCTGAGCATCAGCTGTGGGCGCTCGATAACGCGCATGTGACCATGCACCTTTCGGGCCGCGCGCAAGACAAGATGTTCCTGCGCTCCGCCGATCGCTTCCTCGTCAATCTCGAGCGATGGCTCAAGGGCGAGCCGGTGGAACCGCGCTTCGATCCCAAGCTGGGGTATTAGGCACCTAGGCCTCTTCCAGCAGCAGCAAGACCACCGTCACCACTATGCGCGGGCCGGGAATTAGCTGATGATCGACCTGGCTGACCGTGGCATCGGCAACCAATTGCCCGGGGATCGCGAATTCATGATCGGGCAGGGCGGCGATAAAGCGCTCGCCCGCCGCCACCGCTTCCGGCCCTTCGAAACTGAGCATGATCTCATGGCGCGAGCCGGAGAAGGTGATGCTGGCCCAGGGTGTCTCGGTATGGCTCAGCAGGCTCGCCTGCGCCTCGGCCAGCATCAACACAGCTTCGTGCAGCCGGTCACCCGTGGTGCGGCGCGGGTGATAGCGGCGGGCCTTGGTTTCGAACCCCGGAAAGTCGATGAATTCAGCGCGCATGGGCATAGCCTCCGAAGTTGCGGGCTTTCGTCTCGAAAGCGGCGGGAACCGCATCGGGCGTGTAGCGCTGCATCCAATTGCGCACGCGCGCCTCGGTGCCGGGGCGCGGGATGCGGCCCATGCGCAGGTCAAGCACAAAGCGCGGATCGTGCGCGGCAAGGCGGCCGAATTTGGTCGCGGCCATTTTGTGCTGGCGGAGAAAATTTTCGATCGTTCGGATCAGCATGGCGTCCCCTCATCTTCTGCGAGTCAATGGCGAATCAGTGATTGTGTTCACGCTTCGTTCCATCTGAAATCCTAGGCGTTATTATACGAGACATACCCATTGAGGAGATGCTAAGTGCTGACCGCACTTGAAATTGATTCTTCTCAGTGGTGGATGGCCGACACTCCTAAATGTCTTTATTCGAAGCGGCAGATCGTCGATGCTGGAAAGGTTCTTTCTGGCCGTATTTCGGATTCAGAGGCTAGGGCGGAGAATGTCTTGGAGGCATTCCGCATTGCTCGAAGTTGGCGGGAAGCCAACGCATACCCGATGCGGCGCGTAAGGGCCGAGTTGGCGGGAAAGATCCGATCTACTAACTCAAGAGCAATTAGTGCTGCGCGGTTGAAGAGGATGGTTTCAATTAGGAAGAAGCTGAGAAACACTCCACTTAGCCTTTACCAGATGCAGGACATTGGAGGATGTCGCGCAATTATTGACGACATCGAGCAGTTTGATTTGGTTCTTCGCCCGTATCTCGATGGGTTTTCTCGTTACGCAATTGTCGATGATGACGATCATGTGAGGCTCCCAAAGCCCACTGGATACCGCAGCCGCCACCTAATCTTGAAGTTCTCCGATCCCGACGTGCCGGGATTTGATCGGCACTTTGTGGAGGTGCAATTCCGCACCAGAAAACAGCACGCATGGGCAACCGCAGTTGAGGCTGTCGGCTTGGTTCGCGGAGAGGATTTAAAGGGCGGACAAGGAAACGAGGATTGGCTTAGGTTATTCGCCTTGATGGCGGGTGAAATGGCTGAGGATGAGGGGGGGCAGCCTGTGCCAAACGTGAGTCCTGAACGCTCTGATCGTCAAAAGGAATTGGTTGAGTTAAATCGGAAGTTGGGCGCACTTCAGGCATTGGACAGCTACAACCGCGCAATCAAGCACACTGAGAATATCTACAGCTTCAGCGCCCCATACTACCTTATCGAATATGATATAAAGAAGATGGACGTGCGGGTTCGCCCGTTCAATTTTGCAAGCGTTGGGTCGGAGCAATATGCCCGCGCCGAGGCCGACAAATCCATCAACAGCGTGCTGGTTGAGGTAGATAAGGTGGCCGACCTGCGCGAAGCCTACCCAAACTACTTTCTAGATGTTGGGGCTTTTGTGGGCAGGCTGAAGCGGGCGCTTCATAAAGAGCGCGCCCGAGGGCGGTTTGACTCAAATTGGCTTAGGGAGTGGATTGACGGGAGTAGAGGGAGGTTGAGATAGTGGAGCCTGAGGTCGCAGCCCTAGGCCGGTCGCTTCTTAAGTAAAACATGCGCAACAAAAGCCCGGCGATCTTTGGGAGTGACCCCGTTGAAGTCAGAAATGGCCTGCCGGACCATCGCAATATCGGCTTTTACCTCTGACTTTGTGAAGCGAGCCACTGGGTCATAGTCGGCCATATGTCGTTTTTCCTGCATGGTGACAAATGCGTTCCCAAAGTCTTCAATAGCCTTCGGGAATTGACTCATAATTTTTCCGTCTGTGCATGCTGATTTTGCGAATTTATGTTCTAGTGCACGATACGCTTGCCGCCACGCATGAGAACTGCGAGCGGAGCCCGCCCCGCCGACAAATAGATCCGCGCATTGTCGTGCAAGACAATGAAATAGAGCATAATATGCGGAGCTCGTAGCTCGCCGAAGATTTACCTGTGACGGCTTACCCCTTGAAGATGCAAGCAGAGCTTCGGCGGACCTGATAAGATCAAGCGGCAGCAAGTTTCTGTGCGTCCGCCTTGCTCATGAATCGAACGTGAGGGAAAATATACTGCTCCCGTTCCTGAAGTTTAGGGCGAATATGGCGGACAAACCCAGAGACTTTCTGGGAGTCTAGGCCCTCGCCTTCCCAAACTATAACCACTCGATAAATGGCGAGTCCCTCAGAATCTGTTGATTCCTCCACGCGCACAGACTCGATTGCGTCGGCGAACTGATTCCGCGCAACGTCGCTTATGATTTTTTCAACCTCAGCTAGAGAAAGGTGGGTTTTCATGGCTGGTTGTGCATTACTCCAATAAACTCGACCATACAACAATCGTGCGAATGGCTCATGAACGAGATAGTTTATCAGACTCCCGAACAAGGCGATCAAGAGCCTCTTCGGCATCTGTGGGGCTTAGTTCGCCAGCCTTTATCATTTTTTCGACTTCGGCCTCGAACCTGGCGCTTTGCTCCGCTTCGGTTTCCTTGCGCTTCTTTTTCGGCATTAGGCCCTCGCACGAGTTGTTTCATAAGTGAGGCGCTTGCCAATGATACCCCGCAGGATGAGATCGGCGCGTTCGCCGTCCTCAATGCCAGTGGCAGAGCGGTTTGAATAGCGGAAGTCAAACTCCGCTAAATAACGGTGCAGGTGCTTCTTGCTGCAATGCTGGTAGATGCCACGCATACCGCGCTTGAAGATACTGAAATAACCTTCGATGGTGTTGGTGTGAGCCTTACCACGCACATATTCGCCCGCACTGTGGTTCACTTTTTCGTGGGTGTAGAAACGGAACGGGAGGTAACGATAAACGTGGCTCTCGTCAGTCATCATGCGGGTTTCGCGCCGCACGTTGGCGACCACAATCGGTTCAATCTCTTCGGCGCTAACCTTGTCCACCACATAGGACTGCGCACGGCCCGAACCGCGTTCAACAAGCGAGACAACCTTCATCTTGTGGTGAAACGACTTGCCGACTTCCTTGCCCGGCTCACGGCCAATGAAAGTCTCGTCAACTTCAACGATTGAACCAAGGCCACCAAGAGGAAAGCCGCTATCATCACGCATCGCTTCGCGGATACGGTGAGACATGAACCACGCAGTCTTGAGGGTGACACCTAGAACGCGGTGAAGCTGGTTGCTCGAAATGCCCTTCTTGCTGCCAGCAACGAGATAAATGGCCTGAAGCCACTTGTGCATCGGAACCTTGCTGTCCTCAAAGATGGTGCCGATCTTCACGGTAAAGGGCTTGCGGCACTGGTAGCACTTCCAAAGGCCAGCGCGGGTAGTCTTGCCCTTCAGCTTACCAACTCGATCTACGCCGCCACAGTGGGGGCAAACAGCGCCGCTCGACCACAACCGAGCCTCGACATAATCGTATGCCTTTTGCTCGTCGTGGAAGTGCGGGGCGGAAATATTCGACATCTTTCTAACTCCTTGATTCCTGTATGAATCATTGGAGTGGGTATGTCAAGTATAATAACGCCAAATCCTACTTGTCTAGGAAAAATCCTATGCTATAGGAAATTTCACATAAGTTGAGGAATCGAGCGATGGGCACAGGCAAGGATGAGCGCGAAAACCTGCTCGCACTGGCGCAGGCGGGCGGGATCAGCCTGGCCTCACTGTCGGACATGATCGGGCGCAACCCCAGCTATTTGCAGCAATTTATCCGCAAGGGCAGCCCCCGCAAGCTGGAGGAGCAGGACCGGCGCGTGCTGGCGACATTCTTCGGCGTGGATGAGGCCGAACTGGGTGGCCGCGAGCCGGGCGTGCGGGAAAAATCCTACATGAAATCCCGTGCAGCACCGTTGCGCGCCGACTGGGTCGAGGTGCCGCGGCTCGATGTGGGCGCGTCCGCCGGGCCGGGGGCGCTGCCATATGCAGAAACGCCGTTCGACACCTTCCGCTTTTCGCGTCGCTGGCTCGCCGAGCAGGGTTTGGAGGGCGCGCAGCTTTCCGCGATCACGGTGGAGGGTGACAGCATGGAGCCGCTACTGCGCGATGGCGACGAGATTCTGGTCGACCGGGGCCCGCGCCCGTTCCGCGACGGGGTGCACGTGGTGCGGCTGGGCGATACGCTGATGGTGAAACGCGTGGCATCGCAAGGGCAGGGGCGGCTGGCATTACTATCGCAGAATCTCGCCTATCCGCCGGTCGAGGTGAGCGCCGAGGAAGTCGAGATCGTCGGCCGGGTTGTGTGGAAGGGCGGGCGGATCTAGGTCCAGCCAAGTTCGCGCAAGGCAAACCCGTCGTTCCAGATTTTCACCATGTTGCTGATCTTGTCGCCGGTGAATTCGATCACATAGCAATAGTGGGAAGCAGTCGATTTTCCTGTCGCCGGCACAGGGCCGCCTTCACCGGTATGGGTTGCCTTGAACGTCGCTGCGGCACAGACTGATCCGCGGTCCTCGTCCACCCCGAATGACAGCATCTCATACCTTGCATCGGGGAGAGGAGCGCCCATGCTGTGCATCCAATTGGTGTAGCCTTCGAGTGTCGTGACGCCAGCCAGCGCATCTGCCTGAGCGCTAAAGGTGGCGTCAGATGTGCACCATTGCTTGCACACGTCCCACCCTTTTCCGGTTTCACACGCATCAAAGAAATCCAAAGCTGCTTTCCTTATTGCCATGAGCAATTCCCTCCGAAAGCGACCCGGCATGCTTGCATTAACACCCGATGGCGGCCACATCCAGCGAATGAACGACACGCCCAAAACCATGCCCCCAATGCGCGCGGCAATCCTGCCTGTTACGCCGCTGCAGCAGAACTGCTCGCTGATCTGGTGCACCAAGACGATGCGCGGGGCGCTGGTCGATCCCGGCGGCGATCTGGACAAGCTCAAGGCCGCGATTGCCAAGGCGGGCGTGACGCTGGAAAAGATCCTGATCACGCATGGCCATCTCGATCATTGCGGGCAGGCGGGCATGCTGGCGGAGGAACTGGGCCTGCCAATCGAAGGTCCGCATGAGGATGACCGCTTCTGGATCGCGCAGCTTGACGATGACGGCAAGCGCTGGGGGATGGAGGCGAAAACGTTCGAGCCCAACCGCTGGCTCAAGCATGGCGACACGGTGACGGTAGGCGAACTCACGCTCGACGTGATCCACTGCCCCGGTCACACCCCCGGCCATGTGGTGTTCTTCCACAAGCCCAGCCGCTTTGCGATCGTGGGTGACGTGCTGTTCCAGGGCTCGATCGGGCGGACCGATTTTCCCAAGGGCAATCATCAGGACCTGATCGATTCGATTACCCAGCGGCTATGGCCACTGGGCGAGGACGTGATGTTCATCCCCGGCCACGGGCCGACCAGCACATTTGGCCAGGAACGCAAGACCAACGCGTTCGTGAGCGACTACGCGTTGGGATAAAGGGCTGCGTAGCCTGGCGCCGCCTTTGTCACGGCGCTGCAGGGCAAAGCGGCTCGCCGCCCAGCGCCACCGCGCTCCATAGCTGGGCGGCATTCGATTCGGTTTCGTGCCCGAGCGCCTGCCCAAATGGCAGCATCTCGAACTTGCCGTCACGATAGCGCCATGACCACAGCTCGCTCGCCTGCAATTCGGCGGTGTCATCAATTGCGCGCGCGATTTGGTGGCTCGCCTGCTCTAGCAGTGCCCGCGTTTCCTGCGTAAGGTCGCTGCGCTGCAACTGGCAGGCGATCCCCGATTTGAGCAGGCCGTGATGCCATGACCATACCACTGCGCCGTGATAGCGGCTGTTATCGAATTGTGCCGCGCGCTCGGGCTCTGCCAGCGCGGGGTTGGCCACCACCATGCCCGCCACTGTCATCAGCCCCGCGGGAAAGCGGCGCATGGCCTCACCCAGCGCCAGCTGGATCAGGGCGTCATCGGGCCGGTTGAACAGCAGCATGAATCCGATATCCGAATGCATCACGCTGAGCGGTTTGCCGGCTTCGTCGAGCGCCAGCGCGAGATATTCCACCGCTCCCGGACCTGATTGCACTGCTCCGATGCCGAGGTTTCGCGCATAGGCATCGCGCAGCGAGGCCGCCTCGCTGCCGGGCACATTGACCGCGAACAGCCGGGGCGCCGCCGTGGCCCAGATCCGCGCCAGATCCGCATCTTCCGCCGAATCTGCATTGCTCGGCCCAAAGGGTTCGAGCAGTCCGCTCTCTTCCAGCCGCACCACGGCGTCGAGCGCGGCGGGAACCAGCGCGGCATTGACGCTGAAGGAGTAGCGTCCGTCACCGCCCAGCCCGGTGGTGCTGTCGCGCCAGTCGCCTACTGTCATGCCAGGCTTGAGCGAAACCAGGTGCTCATAGCTTGGCTGCTGCGCAAAGGGGCGGGCGCTGGCGCGGACGAAACCGAGGTTCCGCTCCAGCAGTTCGCCATAACTTTGCCCCGAAGGCGCCTTGCGGGCAAGGAAGCTCGCGGCGCGCTCTCGCCCCTCGGGCGTGTCGAGCAGATAGGCCGCAACCACGGGAGCAAGCATGAAATCGTCATCGACCATGGCATAATCGAGCACCGGCACGCGCGCATCCTGCCCCGGCCGCCCGATCAGCGCGAATTCTCCCACGCCTTCTTCGTGGGCGACCTCGCCCTGCGGGTTGAGCCGTTCGATCACCGCGCCAAGCCCGGCTTCGATCGCAGCAGGCTTGAGCTGCGGCAGCATGAGGCTGAGCGTCATCAGCGTGTCGCGCCCGAAATAGGTGTTGAACCGCCAAGATCCGGCCAGCAGCTTCTCGCGGTAGGACAGGAATGTCACCGCATTGCGCAGCCGCGCATCGCCCGAAGCGCTTTTGAAGATTTCCGCCTCGGTCAGCGGCGTGAGCGGTTCATCGCCGGTCAGGCCCGTCACCACCATGCGCAGCTTCGGCCCACGCGAAGTCAGGGTGATCGTGCCTCCATCTTCCGTCACTGTGCCGCCGTGCAGGCTCAGTGTCATCGCATAGCCGGCAGCCCCGTCGAGCCTGCGCCGCTGCCATGTGACGCTTTGCCGCGAAATATGCGGCTCGGTTTCCACCTCCGGCGGTATCGGATTGCCATATCCGTGATCGCGCAGCACCCGCACGCTGCCAAGCAGGGCACGGTTGATGGTGACCGAGCGCGCGTCAATCTCCAGTTCGGCAGTGATCCCGCGCCGGATCGAGCCATCAGGCAGGGATTCCGCATGTGGCTTGAGCGGCGCGACCAGCCGCCATTGCACCGGCTCGCCAAGCCAAAGGCCGACCCCGCTATTGCCCGCAGGAAAGGCAATCACCAGCCTTGCATCTTCGCCCGACCGGGTCAGCAAGTGTGCGGCAATTGGACCTTCCCGGAAGAAGTGATTGTCGATCCGTCCTTCCTTGATCGAGAATCGCACGTCAGGCTGCGCCTGCGCCGCGGCTCCGCAAAGCAACAGCAGGCTGGTGACCAGCAATCTGAGAAATTTACCCATTGGATTTCACTGGCAGCGCGAGGCTACATCACTCCCATCAGGATCAGCACCGCGACCACCGCCAGGCCGAGAAGAGTGAGCATTGTTACAATGATGCCAACCGAGCGGCCCCAGCCGAGCTCCCCGCCTTCCATCCCGAATCCGTGCAGGATTCGGCCGATGAAATAGGCGCCCGCGACATAGGCAAGCCAGGCGTCGCCCTTTCCGGTCAGCTCGATCGCGCCAATCAGCAGCACTACAAACGGCGCACTCTCGACAAAATTGGCATGCGCGCGCATGCGGCGGATGACCTTTTCGTTGCCGCCATCGCCCACGCTGACCTTTTCCGACATGCGCACCTGACCCACCCGGATCATCAGCCACACAGCCAGAACGGCGGCCGCAGCGGCAGAAGACAACGTAACAGGCACTAGAATCGACATAATTTCCCCCCTCTTTCTCTGCCCCTTTGCTATGCGGTGCAGCCACGGGTTGCAACGGAAGAAATATACGCTATAGCGCGCGGCTTCCCGCCATGGTCGGGCACCACGCCGCACACGAGTGACTTGTGCGTCCGTGGTCCTTGCCTTAGAGCGGCCCACGATTTTGTTGATTTATTTGAGGAACAGGTGCCGCAATGGCTGTCCCCAAGAGAAAAGTATCGCCCCATCGCCGTGGCAACCGCCGCGCACATGATTCGCTGAAGGTTGAAGCATTCCATGAATGCTCGAACTGTGGTGAGCTCAAGCGGCCGCACAATCTGTGCCCGCACTGCGGCTATTACAATGGTCGCGAGGTTGTCGCGGTCGGCCTTTAAGCACCGCTGAGTTGGAGAATCGGGAATGAGTCTGCCGCGTATCGCGATTGATGCGATGGGCGGCGACGAAGGCGTTCGCGTGATGATCGAGGGCGCCGCCCTCGCGCGGCGTAGCCACGATTCGTTCAAGTTTCTGCTGGTGGGTGACGAGACGCGGATCAAGCGCGCGCTCGATGACCACCCCAACATGCGCGGTGCTTCCGAAATCCTGCATTGCGATGATGTGGTGGGCGGTGATGAGCTGCCCAGCCGTGCCTTGCGCCGCGCAAAGACCACATCGATGGGCCTGGCAATCAATGCTGTGAAACAGGGCGATGCCGGCGCGGCTGTGAGCGCGGGTAACACCGGGGCATTGATGGCGATGAGCAAGCTGGCGCTGCGCACCATGCCCGGTATTGACCGGCCTGCGCTTGCCGCGCTGCTGCCTACGCTGGAAGAACATGACGTGGTCATGCTCGATCTGGGCGCCAATACCGATGCGGATGCGCGCAATCTGGTGCAATTCGCGGTGATGGGCGCCGCCTATTCGCGGATCGTCAACGGCTTTGACAGCCCGCGCGTGCGGCTGCTCAATATCGGCACCGAAGAGATCAAGGGCACCGAGGCGCTGCGCGATGCCGCCGCCGTTCTGCAACAGGCAGCGGGCAGCCTGGCGCTGCGCTTTGAAGGCTTCGTTGAAAGCGACAAGATCAATCGGGGCGAAGTGGATGTCGTGGTGACCGACGGTTTCTCTGGCAATATCGCATTGAAGGCGATCGAGGGCGCCGCACGCTTCGTAACCGATCTTTTGCGCAATGCCTTCACCAGCTCGCTGCGCTCCAAGATCGGGTTTCTCGTTTCGCGCCCTGCCACCGAACTGCTCAAGCATCACCTTGATCCGAACAATCACAATGGGGCGGTATTCCTGGGCCTCAACGGCGTGGTGGTGAAGAGCCATGGCAGTGCCAATGCAGCCGGCGTTGCCAATGCCGTTGCGGTAACAGCGCGGCTGCTGGAAAACGATCTGACCGCCCGCATCGCGCAGGATCTGGCCGAACTGGGTGAAGGCCGGTTGCGCACACCGCCCGCAAATGGCGGCGATGCAATGGGGCAGGTAAAGTGATCCGCTCTGTCATTCGTGGCAGCGGTTCGGCGCTTCCGGCCAATGTTGTGACCAATGCCGATCTGGCCGAAAGAGTTGACACCAGCGACGAGTGGATCGTCGAGCGCACCGGAATCCGCCAGCGCTACATTGCGGGCGAAGGTGAAACCACGGCAACGCTGGCAACCGATGCAGCGCGTGCGGCGCTGGCCGATGCGGGAATTGATGCTTCAGACATCGATCTGATCGTGTTGGCAACCGCCACGCCCGATAATACCTTCCCGGCTACCGCCACCAAGGTGCAGAACGCGCTCGGCTGCAACGGCGGGATCGCCTTCGACGTTGCGGCGGTCTGTTCGGGGTTTCTCTATGCGCTCGCCACTGCCGACTCGATGTTGCGGACTGGCCTTGCGAATCGCGCGCTGGTGATCGGTGCAGAAACTTTCAGCCGGATACTCGACTGGGAAGATCGCACCACTTGCGTGCTGTTTGGCGACGGTGCCGGCGCAGTGGTGCTGGAAGCTGTGGAAAGCAGCGCGAAGGACGCACCAGGCATCATCGTCACGCGGCTGCATGCCGATGGCTCGTGCCATGATCTGCTCTATGTCGACGGCGGGCCGTCGACCACGCAGACGGTTGGCCATGTGCGCATGAAGGGGCGCGAGGTGTTCCGCCATGCGGTTGTCAACTTGGCAGAGGTTCTGCGTGAAGCCATTGAAGATGCAGGGCTTTCATCGGATCAAATCGACTGGGTCGTGCCGCATCAGGCAAACAAGCGCATCCTCGATGCAACCGCGAAGAAGCTGGGAATTGCAGCGGACAAGGTGATTGTCACGGTCGATCGCCACGCCAACACTTCGGCTGCATCGGTGCCGCTGGCGTTCGATGTCGCGCGCAAGGATGGGCGTATCAAGCCGGGCGATCTGGTGATGTTCGAGGCCATGGGCGGCGGGTTTACATGGGGCGCCAGCCTCGTCCGCATGTGAACAAGATTGCGCCATACAAGTGCGTGATTTGCAAAGCTTCCTCGAAAATAATACACACTGGCAATAAGGGTCGCCGAGCAAATTTTGGGAGATAGCGCATGATGCGTTCGGTAGGCACGCTTACACGCTCGGACCTGGCCGAGACAATCAATCGCAAGATGGGATTTTCTCGCGCCGAATCACTCGACATGGTCGAAGCGATTCTGGAGAAAATGTCCAAGGCGCTCGAAACGGGCGAGAACGTCAAGATATCCGGTTTCGGCACCTTTGTGCTGCGTGACAAGCGCGAGCGGATCGGCCGCAATCCCAAAACCGGGATCGAAGTTCCGATTACGCCGCGGCGGGTGCTGACGTTTCGCGCCAGCCAGCTCTTGAAAGAGCGGATAGCAAAGGGCAGCTGAACCGATGTCCGCCGCCTTCGAAGATGGCAAGGATCCGTCGGCGCTCAGGACTATCGGCGAAGTGAGCGATGCGCTTGGCATCAAGCAGCATGTTTTGCGCTATTGGGAGCAGCAATTCCCGATGCTCAAGCCATTGAAGCGCAGCGGCGGACGGCGTTATTACCGGCCTGAGGATGTGGCGCTGGTCGAGTTGATCGACCGGCTGGTCAACCGCCAGGGCTATACGCTCAAGGGTGCCAGGGCGGCCATCCTTGAAGACAAGGCGCCGCACGCGCCAATGAGGGAGCCAGCGCCTGCCATTTTACAAGCTGGCGGTACGGAAGAACTGCTGCCCCGGTTGAAGGCTATCCGCGCACGGCTGGAAGCGGCACTGGCTGCCTGAACCTGCGGTGCGCGGCTACTCCGCGGCCATCAGTTCGGCTTCGCCCAGATCCACGCTGACCAGGCGGCTGACGCCCTTTTCCGCCATCGTCACGCCGAACAGGCGGTGCATGCGGCTCATCGTCACGGCATTGTGGGTGACGATCAGATAGCGTGTCGCCGTATCCTGAACCATGGAATCGAGCAGGCTGCAGAAGCGCTCGATATTCGCGTCGTCCAATGGCGCATCAACCTCGTCGAGCACGCAAATCGGCGCCGGATTGGTCAGGAACAGCGCGAAAATCAGCGCGGTGGCGGTGAGCGCCTGCTCGCCGCCCGATAGCAGGCTGAGGCTTTGCAAGCGTTTGCCCGGCGGCTGGGCATAGATCTCCAGCCCTGCTTCCAGCGGATCGTCACTATCGACCAGCGCAAGATGTGCCTGACCGCCTTCGAACAGCCGGGTGAAGAGCTTGCGGAAGTGACCGTCGACCTCCTCGAACGCTGCGCGCAGCCGCTCGCGGCCTTCGCGGTTGAGATTGCCGATTGAGCCGCGCAGACGATTGACCGCTTCGGCCAGCTCGGCCTGTTCGGTGGCGCTGGCGCCGTGTTCTTGCTCGATCCGGTTCAGTTCCTCGGCCGCGACGAGGTTGACCGGGCCGATCCGCTCGCGGCTGGCGACAAGCTGATCCATCGCTTCGGATTCGGCAGCGGCATCCTTGATGTTCCCTGGCTCGAAATCGAACCTGTCGGCCAGCAGGGGGGGCGGGCACTGGAAACGTTCGCCCGAAATGCGCGCCATTTCGCCGCGGCGTGCCTCTTCGTTCTCGGCCCGCGCAGTAAGGCCTGCGCGCGCTTCGCGCTGGGTGGCGAGCGCTTCGTTGGCCTCGGCAAAGGTACGGTCGGCAGCGTCGAGCGCGGCTTGCGTCTCGGCCACCACGCCTTCGGCCTGAGCCAGTTCCTTGCCGAGTTTCTCGCGCATTGCATCACCCTGCTCGATCTCGGCCATCAAACCTGCAGGCTTGGCCGCGACCACCGCGCGTTCTTCGTCGATTTCCTCAAGCCGCCGAGCGACTTCTGCCATGCGCCGCGCCGCCTCGCCCGAGCGTGCCTCCCAATTGGACTTGTCGCTGCGCTGCGCCGCAAGCCTTTCGCGGGCCACCGCCAGCGACTGGTCATGCCCGGCAAGCTCGGCGGCGCTCGCCTGCACGCCGCTCCGGGCGGCCTCGTTGCGAGCTTGAGCGGCTTCCAGTGTTGCGCGACCGCGGTCTGGCGAGGGCAGTTCACCGCGTTTCGCCTCGGCAGCGACCACCTCGCGGCGGGCTGAGGCGATTTCCTCGGCTGACAATGCCAGCGCCTCGTCGAGTTCGCGGCTGCGCCCGGCATGGCGGTCGCGCGCCGCCTCGGCCTGGTCGAGAGCACGCAAGGCCTGGCGTTCGTCATCGGCAGCCTGCGCCAGCGCCCGTTCGCGGGCGACGAGATCGGTCTGCAGCTTGCCCAGTTCTTCGCGCACAGCGGCTTCGGCCTGCTCGGCGGCATCCAGCGTCTGTCTCAGCGCAGGAAGCTGCTGTTCGAGTTCGGCAAAGCGGTTGGCGGCTTCGAGGCGGGCCGCCTCAGCCGCGCCTTCGCCGCGGGCAATGAAGCCGTCCCAGCGCCGCAGGTGCCCGGCGCGGGTGACCAGCCATTCGCCGGGGCCAAGCGTGCGCCCATCGTCAGCCTCGGCGAAATGGACCAGCGCGAGGCGCGGCTTCAATTCATCCGGGCAGGAGGTGATATGCTGCAACAGGCTGCCTGCCAGCGGGGCCGGAGCCTTGCCGCCGGTCCAGTAGCGTCCTTCGCCGTCGCCGTCGGGGCGCCCAAGCGGCGATTTGCCGTCACGCCCAAGGACGGCAGCGAGCGCACGCTCATAGCCGGGCGCGACGGCGATCCTGTCGAGCGCAGCAGGCATTCCGGCGCGGCTTTGGGCCTGGCGTTCGCGCGCCTCGCGGTCGCGCACCAGAGCCTGGTGCTCGCGTTCCACCCCGGCCAGTTCTGCCCTGGCAGAGGACAGTGCGGCGCTTGTCTCGTCGCGCTGCGTTTGAAGTTCGGCCTTGCGTGCCTGGCCGGCCTCGAGCGTGCCGCGCAGTTCCGCCAGCACCTTGGCGGCATCATCGGCCTCGGCGCGAGCGGCCTCGACGGCAGCTACAGGATCGCCGCTGGCGGTGAGTTCTTCCAGCTGGCGCTGCTGGCGTGTGCGATCATCCTCGAGCCGCCGCAATCGTGCCTGCGCCTGGGCGATTTCGGCCTCCGCTACGCGCCATTCGGCCTCGACCCCGGCATGGTCGGCGGTGGCCTTGGCCAGTGCAAGTTCGGCGGCGCGCGCTGCCCGTTCAGCCTCTTCGGCGCGGCGGGCGATTTCGGGGCGGCGCTGTTCGTCCTCGGCCAGCGCCCTGGCACTCGCTTCGATCTCGCGCTCCAACTTGCCAAGCGCTTCGGCGGCGTCGCTCGTAACCCGCCCGGCATCGCCGCGATCTTCCTCCAGCCGTTGCTTCTGCCGGTCAAGATCCGCCAGCCGCTGTTCGGCGGCCTCGAGCTGGCTGGTCAGCGCGGCCATGCGGTGGCCATGCGCGCTGGCATCGTCGCGCCGGTCAGCCAGTTCGTCGCGCGCTTCGGCCACTGCCCTGGCGGCCTTTGCCTGTTCTTTCTGGGCCTCGTCGGCTGCCCGTTTGGCGATCTCGACGCCTTGATCGGCCTGTTGCGCGGCGGCGCGCGCCTCTTCCGCCATGCGCGCGGCATCGCGCCAGCGGGCAAAAAGCAGCCGCGCTTCGGCCACTTTGATTTCGGCTGATAGCTTGGTGTAACGCTCGGCCTGTTTGGCCTGCCGCCGCAGCGTGGCCATTTGCGCGTCCAGCCCTGCCATCAGATCTTCGAGCCGCGCCAAATTGGCCTCGGTCTGGCGCAGCTTGCCTTCGGCGTCCCGCCGCCGCACATGCAGGCCCGCGATCCCGGCGGCTTCTTCCAGCATCTGGCGCCGTTCCGTCGGCTTGGCAGCAATGACCTGGGCGATCTTGCCCTGGCTGACAAGTGCGGGTGAATGCGCGCCAGTTGCCGCATCGGCAAAGGTCAGCGCGACATCCTTGGCCCGCACGTCGCGCCCGTTGAGGCGATAGGCGCTGCCCGCACCGCGTTCGATCCGGCGGGTGACTTCAAGCTCTTCACCTTCGTCGTCGCGCCCTTGCAGCACCACTTCGGCAAAGTCGCGCGGCGGGCGCGCTTCCGTCCCGGCAAAGATGACATCCTCCATCCCGCCCGAACGCATCGACTTGGGCGAATTCTCGCCCATGACCCAGCGGATCGCTTCGAGCAGGTTGGACTTGCCGCAGCCATTGGGGCCGACCACGCCGGTCAGGCCGGGCTCCACGCGCAATTCCGCCGGCTCTACAAAGCTCTTGAAACCGCTGAGCTTGAGCCGGTGAATCTCCATCGCGCTAGATCGTCTCCCGTATTCGCGCGCTTAGCGAGCGCCGGCTTGTTGAAGAATGGGTTCAAGCGCGTCCCACTGGTTGACCTCGAGTTTCTGCCCATTGAGAATGAAAGTGGGCGTTCCGGTGATCTGCAACTCGCTGGCCTGCTGCGTCGAGCGTAGGGCCAGTGCCTCGATCGCCTTGCCATCCGCAAGGCAGGTGCGCGCCTGATCGCTGCTGAGTCCCCGAGCGGCGAAGAAATCGATCAGGCCACCAGCCTGCGCGACAGCGATAAAGCGCTGGTCGGGTGGCAAATTCGTGGCGGCTTGCAGCGCAGCACCGTTCTGGTTCAGGGTGGCGAAGATTTCATCCAGCGAAGCCCATGCCTGATCCGACAGCGGGATCATGTTTTCCGGCTGGCCGCAGCGCACCAGCGCGGCAATGGTAAGGTCCACCGGATCACGAATGAGGTTGCGCAGCTCGAGGCTGACCACCCCGGTCGAAACATAGTCCTTCTTGAGCTCTGGCCCGCCTTTTTCAGAGAAATCGGCGCAATGCCCGCATGTGTGGCTGGCATATTCAACCAGCTTCAACGGTGCGTCAGGATTGCCGATAAGATAGCCATCCTGATCGGTTACTGTCACCACATCGGTCCATTCCTGGCCATCCGGGGCGGGGATTGCTGCGATGGCGTCACCATCCAACGTGGCCGATTCACCCTCGGTGCCGTTGCAGGCGGCAAGGGCCAGTGTCAGGCCAGCGGCAATCGAAGTGGCAAGCAAAGCGCGTGATTTGATCATTTTCATGTGAGTCCTTTGGCTCGAGCAGGTGAGGCTATACCAAGCGGGTGTGGGGGTGAAGCGCGGGGGGGAGCTTTCCACAGCTCCTTGGATCAGGGCGAATCGCCGGCCTTGGTCGTGAGATGCGTATCGAGCGCCTCTTTCAGTTTCGGCCAGCCATGCACGCCTTCGAGCAAGCGGTCATTGATGGTGAAACTGGGCGTGCCCTGAAGTTGCAGCCGCACGGTGTCGGCGCGCGAAGCCTGCACCAGCTCGCTTTCCTTCTCCGTGTCGGCCAGGCAGCGGTCCAGATCGGTGATGCGATAGCCGCGCCCTTCCATCAGTTGATAGAAATCGAGATCGCCCGCAATTGCCCGGCGCGCCGCTGCGCGATCGGGGTCGGACCAGCGGCGCATCTGTTCCGGCGTCGCCTGCCGCGCCACCTGCATCCATTTGTCCTGACCGAGCATGATCGCCGCGTGGTTGAGCGGGAATTTCTGCGGGTCGCCGCAATGGGTCAGCATGGCGGCGGTAAGGTCGATCGGGTCGCGCAGCATGTGGCGCACCTCCACCGAAACCTTGCCAGTGTGGACATAGAGGATTTTCAGCGCCGGATCGCCGTCGCGGGCGAACTGGGCGCAGTGGGAACAGGTGTAGCTGACATATTCGGCCACCCTGGTTTCCGCATCGGGATTGCCGATCAGATGTCCCGCATCGGTTTCTGCAACGGTGATCGACCAGTCGGGGGCAAAGCCCCCAGTCATCAGAAATGCGCTAATCAACAATGCTGTCTTGATGGCCTTCACGTCTGTTTGTCCTCCTTGTCACCCATGCTTCGGGCAAGCGATTCAAGCACTGCGCGCAGTTCCGGATCGCCGATGTCACGCAAACTATCTCCCAGTTCCATCGGGATCGGCTTGAGCGATGGTGGCGGCCTGGCCGACTTTTCAGCACGGGGAGGCTTAACCTCTCCTTGCCGTAATTTGACCCTGGCCACCGCCTTGTAACCAAAAAAACGGTTCACCCGCTCCATGATTTCAGGAATCACCTGCTGAATTAGCGGGGCGTGGGCCGGGATTACCACCAGTTGCAAAATTCCATCAGACTTCTCGCCGGGCGGAAAGCGGATCGCTTCGGGCATACAGACCCGGGCATGCACCGGCCCGACGATCTCCGGCCAGCGGGTAACGATGGAGCTTTGCACGAAGCCGAAGCGGCGAAAGGCCGTTCTCCCGATCTGCGGCATCAGCTCACCGATCGGCTTGGGCGATCCTCCGCGCGGCCGCGAGAAAGGCTTTGCCCCTGTTCGCCTGGTGCCCTTGCTTGTGGGCTTACTGGGTTTGTCCCGTTCCATTGCAGCGCCGCCAATGCCATAGCCTGGGCGTGACTGCCAGCACCATGACCATCGCCGAGGCATTGCTCCACTGGTATGATCGCCATGCGCGCGAGCTGCCCTGGCGCATTCCGCCGGGTGCGGCCCGGCCCGGCGACGCGGCCTGGCCATATCGCGTGTGGCTGTCGGAAGTGATGCTGCAACAGACCACTGTGGCGGCGGTAAAGCCCTATTTCGCGAAATTCATCGCGACATGGCCCAGTATAGAGGCGCTGGCGGCTGCGGACGAAGCCGAGGTGATGGGCGCCTGGGCCGGTCTGGGCTATTACTCGCGGGCGCGCAATCTGGTGAAATGCGCGCGCGAGATTGCCGCGCAGGGCGGATTTCCGCAAACCGAGGCTGAATTGCGCCAATTGCCGGGGCTGGGGCCCTATACCGCCGCTGCCATCGCGGCGATTGCCTTTGATGAGCCAGCCGTGGTGGTCGATGCCAATGTCGAGCGGGTGGTGGCGCGGCTGTTCGCCATCGACACTCCGCTGCCGGCAGCCCGCGGGGCGATCGGCGAGCGGGCAGGGGAGATCACTCCGCCGCAGCGCGCAGGCGATTTCGCGCAGGCGATGATGGATCTGGGCGCGACGGTATGCACCTCGCGCGATCCCAGGTGCCTGCTCTGCCCGCTGGCGGTGCAATGCGCCGGGTGGGCAGCGGGCGATCCGGCGCGGCTGCCACGCAAGGCAGCTAAAAAGCCCAGGCCCGAGCGGCGCGGGCGCGCCTTCTGGATCGAGCGCGAAGGGGCGGTGTGGCTCGTCACCCGGCAGGGCAAGGGAATGCTGGGCGGGATGCGCGCCTTGCCGGATGACGGCTGGAGCGCGCAGGCAGACGGCTCAGGCGAGGCGCCATCGTCAGCCAAGGCAGAATCGCTTGGCGCAGTGCGGCATGTTTTTACCCATGCTTCGCTGACGCTGGAGCTAGTGCGGCTCGATAGTGAACCCATGGGCGAGGGCGAGTGGTGGCCGGTCGAGCGGATCGACGAGGCGGGGCTGCCCACACTATTCGCCAAGGCGGCGCGGCTCGCGCTTGCCCGGCGTTGAATGGCCGCTGGGTTAAATAATGCCGCCGCCGATCATCAGCCTGACGGCCGCGATCAGCAGCACCACCAGGCAGAAATTCCGCCCGCTATCCTTGGACGATAGCTGACCGATCACGATGCCGATCGCGACCAGGGGCAGTGCAAGCCAGTTGGCCCAGCCAAGCAGCGGGATTTGCGCCGGGATCACGATCACCAGCGAGACGATACCAATAAAGATAGAGATCAGATTGAACATGTGTCTTATATGAATAAAACACCTTACGTTCGCAAGGGGGTAATTGACCCGTTGGCGTCAATCGCTCAAACAGCGGCAAACAAGTTTCACTCGAGGACGCAATAATGGCATTCCGCAGCTTTGAATCTTCAGCACTTTCGCGCCGCGCAATGTTTCGCGGCTCTGCCTATCTTGCCGCCGGCGGTGCGCTGGCTTCGGTACCGTTCGGGCGCGATTTGCTGCGGGCGCATGATGTCAGCGCGATGTGGCCCCGCGTGGCGGAGCGGGTCGAATATTATGTCGGCAGCCTGAAGGTCGCCAATATGGTTGCCAGCTTCGGCATGGGCGGCGGCGATCCGCACAGCGTTGCGCGCGGCACGCTAAGCTTTGGTGGTACGACAGCGGCCAACCTCGACAGTCTCTATCGCATCTATTCCATGACCAAGCCGATTACCGGCATGGCCGCCATGATGCTGGTGGAGGATGGCAAGCTGGGGCTTGATCAGCCGATCGCCGATTTCCTGCCCGGTTTTGCCGAGATGCGCGTGCTCAGGCGTGCGGACGGCCCGCTTGACGATACCGTCCCGGCAGAGCGCCCGATCACCCCGCGCCAATTGATGACCCATACTGCGGGGCTCGGCTATGACATCGTTACCAAGGGGCCATTGCTTGTCGCCTATCGCGAGAATGGGATTTCGGGCGGACAAATCAGTCGCATGCCCATTCCCGGCATTCCCATTGCAAAGTCGGCGCCGGGTCTGGAGGTCTGGGCTGACCGGCTGGCAACGCTGCCGCTGATTACCCAGCCGGGCACATTCTGGAGCTACTCGGTCGGGCTCGACCTGCTGGGACGGGTGATCGAGGTTGCATCTGGCCAAAGCTTCGCGGACTTCCTGCAGCAGCGCCTGTTCGATCCTTGCGGGATGGAAAGCACCTGGTTTCAGGTGCCGCAGAGCGAGGCTGGGCGGCTGACCGACAATTACGGGGTGCTGGCAGGTATGCCGCTGCCGATCGACCCGGCACGCGGTTCGATTTTTCTCGACAGCCCGCCGGTGCATTGGGGCGGGTCGGGCCTCGTTTCCAGCCCGCGCGACTATGACCGCTTCCTCAAGATGCTGGCCGGTTACGGCAAGATTGACGACAAACGGGTGATGGGCGATCTGGCGGTGCGCGTGGGCACCTCGAATATCCTGCCCGATACCGCAACGACCGAAGGCACTTGGGTGGCTGGCCAGGGCTTTGGCGCAGGCGGCCGGGTGGTCGGGCAAACCTATGGCTGGGGAGGAGCGGCGGGGACGCTTTCCGCAGTCGACATGGGTTCGGGACTGCGCAGCGGCCTGTACACGCAATATATGCCAACCGAAGCCTATCCCATGCGCGACGAGTTCCTCGCTGCGCTGGAACAGGACCTGGCGGCGATGAAGGCTGGCGCTATCTGATGGCCGCAATAAGATCGATCGCTTTCTCAGGCTCGCCGATCGAGCGGGCAGACCAGATCCGGGTTGATGACGATGCGCTGGCCGCGCAGATGAACTGGCGCGCGCGGGTGCTCAAGCTCGACGGGCTCAATCCTGTGTTTGATGAAATGGGCGCGCTCGAATGGGGCACGCTGGCGGATGTGGCGGAGGATGCCGAGCTTTGCTTCCTCGGCTTGCTCGAAGGCAAGGCCTGCTTCGCTGCCGTGCCGGATCAGGGCGCGACCGGGCCGGCCTATGCCAATCCGCAGATATGGGCGGCGATGCAGGCGCTGCAGCCGGGCGAACTGGCGACCTATGGCGGTGCCCGCAGCCTGGTCGATTGGCACGCGCGGCACCGCTTCTGCGCGCGCTGCGGGGCGGTGACCAGTCCTGCCAAGGGCGGCTGGCAGCGCAATTGCCCCGAATGCCATGCGCAGCATTTCCCGCGCACCGATCCAGTCACGATCATGCTGGTCGAACACGATGATGGCACTGGGGGCCGCCTGTTGCTGGGCCGCCAGCCGCGCTTTCCCGCGCGGATGTTTTCTGCGCTGGCAGGCTTCGTGGAGCCGGGCGAGACGATCGAGGAAGCGGTGGCGCGCGAGGTGAAGGAAGAGGCGGGCGTGACGGTGCGCGACGTGCAATATATCGGCAGCCAGCCGTGGCCGTTCCCCAGCCAGCTGATGATCGGCTGCTATTCGGTGACTGACGACCCTGAGCTGACGATCGACAAGACCGAGCTTGACGATGCGCGCTGGTTCACCCGCGATGAGCTGGAGGCGGCGCGCGCCGCCGGGCCGGAAGGCACTGACGACCTGCTGTTTCCGCAGCGTTTCGCAATCGCGCATCAACTGATAGCATGGTGGCTAGACAAATGACCGACACAGCACCCCATCGCCTGACCATCGACATCTTCTCCGATGTCATGTGCCCCTGGTGCCTGATTGGTTATGGCCAGCTCACCAAGGCACTGACCCAACTTGAAGGCGAGATCGAGGCGCAATTGCGCTGGCGCCCCTTCGAGCTCAACCCCGACATGCCTGCCAGCGGTGAAGAGCAGGAGGCGCATTTGCAGCGCAAATACCGCCGTAGCGCGGCGGAAGGCGAGGCGGTCCGCGGGCAGATGAAGGCGATTGCCGATAGCGCCGGTGTATCGCTTGTTTACGAGGGGGAGGGCGAGGCACCGCCGGCGATGATGTGGAACACCCGCGCCGCGCACAAGTTGCTCACCTGGGCGCTGGAAGAGGCCGGGCCGCGCGTGCAGACACAGCTCAAGCTGGCGCTGTTCAAGGCCCATTTCAACCAGCGCCGGAACGTGTCGGACGAAACAGTGCTGCTCGATATCGCCGCCAGCGTAGGCCTGCACCGCGAAGCAGCCAAGGCGGCGCTGGCGGACGCTGATCTCGAAGCCCGGGTGGTGGCCGAGGAACGGCAGGCCTGGGATCTCAATATCTCGGGCGTTCCGGCAATGATCGTGTCTGGAGCAACGGGAGGCAAGTTCATGATCCCCGGCGCGCAATCGCCCGAAACCTATGTCAATGCGCTGCGCCGCGTGGCGGAGAAAAACGTTTCCGTTGCCTGATTCGTCATTGCGAGCCGACGCAGTCGGCGTGGCAATCCATGGCGGTCCATGGATCGCTTTGCTACGCTCGCGATGACGGTTGAGAGGTAAGTCGATGAGCGACATTTGGCATCCGAAGTCCGCAGTAATCACCGGTGGGGCGAGTGGGATCGGGCTGGCGATTGCGCGCGAACTTGCGGGGCAGGGCATCAAGGTGATGCTGGCCGACCTGCCGGGTGAGCGGCTGGAACGGGCTGCGGGAATGCTGCCTGGCGCGCTGACCCATCCCTGCGATGTGGGCGATCTGGCGCAGGTCGAGGCGCTGGCCGATGCGGCCTTCGAACAGATGGGCGAAGTGCACCTGCTGCTCAACAATGCCGGGGTTGGCGGGCCACGCGGCAAGCTGTGGGAGGTCGATCCCGAGGCGGCGCGGGCGCATTTCGATGTCAATTTCTGGGGCGTTTGGCATGGCTGCCGCGCCTTCGCGCCGCGCCTGATTGCTCAAGATGCACCCTCGGCGATCTACAACACCGGCAGCGAGAACAGCTTTTTCTGTGCCGTGCCGCAATCGGCCGCCTATATCGCCGCCAAGCATGGGGTGCTGGGTCTGACCGAGAGCCTGCGCGAGGATCTGCCCGCGCATGTCCATGCCGGCACAATCATTCCCGGCTGGGTCTATACCGCGATCGGCCCGGAGCAGTTCATGAAGCCGGGGATGCCGGCGGAAGATTTCGCCGCGATCGTGGTGCCGCAGATATTGGCGCTTCGGCGCTTTGTGGTCAGCCACGGCTACAATACCGTGCGCATTGCCGAACGGATGGACGAGCTGGCGCAAAGTTATGCCGAATATGCGCTGCCGCCAGAAGAAGACGCCAAATACGATGTGCGGCTGGTGATGGAGCAATTGCGCAAGGCGCAGCAAGGCTAGATCCCAGAACCTAAGCTTTCAGCAGCGCCAGATAGTCGTTCGTCCGGCAATCGGCCGCGCAGGTGATCGGCACAAGCTGTGTCCGCAGCAATCGCTTGCGGACGCCGAAGACGGTGTAGCCGATCTCGTTCAGTATCCGCCCGATTTTCCCATCAGGTGCAGCCTCAGTTCCATGATGCTCGAACAGGATCGCGCGGGGGCGGAGCCGCGCAAGTTCATCGGCCATCGACTCCAGGATGGGCAGTTCGTGGCCTTCCACATCGATCTTGATTAGTTCGAGGCGCTCAAGGCCGCGCAGAAAGTCGCCCGCATTGGCCGTTGGCACGCGGATTGCGCCCGCAGGATCGATGCGCGATGCGCCGCGGTTTGCCTGATCGATGCGGAAGCGCAGCTCGCCTGCGGCGTCTGACAGGGCAATCTGCCGTGCCAGCGCGCGCTCGCCAAACTGGGCGAGATTGCGCTCGAGCAGTTCGAACACTTCCGGCTGCGGTTCGATGCAGATCGCCGTTGCATCGGGCACTTGGGCAAGAAAACAGCCGCTGACGTAGCCGATATTGGCGCCGATATCGAGCAGGCAGTCACTCGGCAGGGCATGGTCAAGCAGGGCCTGGACCACGCTGCGGTCAAACTTGCCTGACAGGATCAGATGGCGGCCGATATGGTCGTCGGCAAGCACGCTCATGGAAAAGCCGTCGCTGGTGCGCACTTCGCGCTGGCCGTGGCCGAGATTGATCCCGCGCGCCCAGCGATCAATGAAGCGCCCCGAACCATTGGCGAAGGGCCAGCGGCGCGACAGCACGGCGAGAGGATGCATTGTCATGAGGCTCTAGATCAGTCCAAGTTTCTGCAACTGGCCAGCCAGCCTGCCGGGCATGGCATCGCCTGCATCCTCGCCCGCATCGAGATCGCGCGGGGCCTGTTCCTCGGTGAGATAGCGCCAGCCCTGATGCGCGCGTTTGGGCTGGGGGTGGACCCGGATCAGCCGCGGCTCAAGCTCGATATGCCAGCGCCCGTCCTTCGCCCTGGGAAAGCCCAGTATCGGTGAGCGGGCGACCAGTGTGTGGTCGAGTATCCAGTAAAGCGAGCCGCCCACCATCTCTTCGTGCCGCTTGGGCAGATAACGCGTGGTCATGAGGAATTGCTCGCGGTTTTCGAACCAGCTGGCGAGATCGTCCCAGCTCTTCGCCCCAAAGGCGATCTTGGTCATGTGCAGCGGCATGGGGGCTATCTAATGTCTCTTTCCGTCATTGCGAGCGAAGCGAGGCAATCCAGCTTCCGGCTTTACCGCTTGGCGCAACTGTGGACCATGGATTGCCGCGCCGCCGCCTGCGCGGCTCCCCGCAATGACCCCCGCATTGACCCTAGCATTGACAAGATCAAGCCAGATCCGCTGCCACCGCCAGCCCCAGGAAGGCGAAGAAGCCCATCGAATCCGTGATCATCGTCACAAACACGCTGGAGGCAACCGCCGGATCCTGGTTCAGTCGTTCGAACATCACCGGCACCAGCACGCCCGCCATGCCCGAAACGATGATATTGATGATCATCGCAGTGGCAATCACCGCGCCCAGCTGCGGCGTGAATATGGCCGCCGTGCCAAGGCCGATCAACACCGCGATGGTCGCGCCATTGAGCAGAGCGACGCGCAATTCGCGCCTGACGATGCGCCAGGTATTGGCGCGGGTCAGCTGGTTGGTGGCGATCGCGCGCACCGCCACCGCCATGGTCTGCGTGCCGGCATTGCCCCCGATGCTGGCAACGATCGGCATCAGTACCGCCAGCGCCACCAGCTTTTCGATCGCGGCGCCAAACATGGCGATGATGAAACTTGCGACCAGCGCCGTGCCGAGGTTGGCGATCAGCCAGCGCACGCGGCTGGCATAGGCTTCGCGGATCGGCTCGTTGATGTCGCCTTCGCCCGCGCCCGACAGCAGCAGCACGTCTTCGCCCGCCTCTTCGGAGATGATGTGGACCACGTCGTCAACGGTCATCTGGCCGACCAGCCGCCCGCTTTCATCTACCACCGCGGCCGAGATCAGCGCGTATTTCTGGAACATCAGGGCGAGCTCTTCCTGGTCGGTACTGACCGGGATCAGCGTCTGGTCGCGCTTCATCACGTCGGACAAGGCGATGTTGCGCGGCGTGGTCAATATCCAGCTCAATGCGCAGGTGCCGACGGGGTGATGCCGCTCGTCAACCACGAAGATCTCGAAGAAATCGGTCGCCAGATCATGCCGCCCGCGCAGGTAATCGATCACATCGCCCACACTCATGTGCTCGGGAACGGCCACGAAGTCGCGGCTCATCAGGCGCCCGGCGGTTTCTTCGGGATAGGCCAGCGCGCTTTCGATTGCGGCGCGGTCTTCCGCATCGAGTTCGGCCAGCACCGCCTGCTGGTCCTCTTCGTCGAGATCCTCGATCAGCTGGACGGCATCATCGGTTTCGAGCTGTTCGGCGATGAAAGCAACAGCCTCTGCCGGCAGCGCCTCCATCATGTCTTCGCGCACATAATCGTTGAGTTCGGCGATCACTTCCGAGCTCATCAGATCGGTGATCGCGCGCGCCAACGCGGTCCGGTCATCGCGGTCGAGCAGCTCGAACAAATCGGCGATGTCGGCCGGGTGGAGCGGCTCTACCAGGTCATAGACCGCGCCCTTGTCGCCTTCATCAAGTGCATCGCGCACACTGCGGACATATTCGGGCTTGAGCCGGTTTTCCTCGTCGTGGCGCTCGTCATCGATGCGGTCGTCCGGGTGCGGGCCTTCCTCTTCCGGCGCATCGGCCAGCAGAAGGTCCTCATCTTGGTCAAGGCGCACGTCTTCGGACATGCGCACGGTCTAGGCTCGGGCGCATGAAAAGCAAGGCTGCAAGCCGCCTTGGGGGTGACTCATGCCCACAAGTCTCTATATCGGCGCGCAGGAGCCCCAAGGAGATTCACGCATGGCTGATACACTGACCTTCACCCTCGACACCGGCAATGGAGAAGGCGGCGATGTCGTGATCAAGCTGCGCCCCGATCTTGCCCCCGGCCATGTCGAGCGGATCACCGAGCTGGCAAAGGAAGGCTTTTACGATGGCGTGGTGTTCCACCGCGTGATCCCCGGCTTCATGGCGCAAGGGGGCGATCCCACCGGCACCGGCATGGGTGGCAGCGATCGGCCTGACATCAAGGCCGAATTCAGCGCCGAACCGCATGTGCGCGGCACCTGCTCGATGGCGCGCACTGCCGTGCCTGACAGCGCCAACAGCCAGTTCTTCATCTGCTTCGATGACGCGCGCTTCCTGGATAACCAGTACACCGTGTGGGGCCAGGTCGAGAGCGGCATGGAACACATTGACGCGCTGCCCAAGGGTGAACCCCCGCGTGAACCAGGCAAGATTGTGAAGGCCGTGGTTGGGTAAGCTGACGCGAAACGCGTTGCGGGGAATAGCGCTCCCTTCGCTCGCCTTGCTGCTCAGCGGCTGTGTCACCTATGCTGACATCACCCAGTCGCGCAGTCCGTGCCGGATGGAGCCGGGCGGTTGGTGTGGATTTGTGCGTGAGGCGGCGGCAGAAAGCTATCCCTATGCACTCGCCTCGACCAATGCCTATCTGGGCGATAGCGACGCTTATGGAAGCCTCGAACCTCTGTTGAAACGGATCGAGCGGCTGCCGATCGATGAAGCGGACTCGAAAACGGGCTTCGACTATCAGGTTTTTGAGCAGTTCGCCCCGCCACGCGAGAGTGCAGAGCGCAGGTTGATCGCGCGCATCGTTGCATTCCGCGGAACCGATTTCGATGGTGCGCGAGACATCTGGTTTGGCTCGGTCAAGAACGACCAGAAAGACATCGCGTTCCGATACTTCGCAGCCGAGAAAGAGCGTTGGGGCGATGATGTACCGTGGATTGTGACCGGTCACTCGCTGGGCGGCGCGCTCGCGACCGAGGTCTCCATCGTTCATTCGGACGTGAGGGCCTATGCATTCAATGTCTCGCCCTTCTATCGCGGCGATTCGATGGTGAATGCCGCCAACCGCACGGTAATAAACGAACGCGGCGAGGCGCTGCGCTATTTTCGCAAGTTCCGCTCTGCCCCGGCGGCGGATTTGTTCGTGGTCAACTGTGCGCCAGAAGCGGATCGGTTCACCAAGCACAAGATCAGGCAGCTGGCTGACTGCATCACCTGGATCGCTGCGTATGACCGTTCGGACGCGCATGAAATCGTGAAACGCTACGCGATCGCAAAGCCCCCGGTCGAATGCGGCCCGCCCGGCAAACCGCATCCCGGCGCGGGCGCGCCTGTCACCGAACCTTGCGTGCATGTGGCACGGCGGGAGAAGCCGGGAAAGAATGGCGAAGCCGAGTGATCCTGCGCTAGCCGCCTCATTGGCGCAGCTCGCACAAGTCATGCGCGATACGCGCGACGACTGGTGGGTGATCGGCAGCGCGGCGGTTGCACTCCACGGAGGCGATCCGGGAGAAATCGCCGATATCGATGTCATCGTTTCGCGGCGAGATCTTGACGTGCTTTATGAACGCCTGTCGCTCGCCGACACGCCCGATGCGGGCAAGACGATGTTCCGCTCGCAACGCTTTGGCCTGTGGAGCGAGCCCGCCTTGCCGGTCGAATTCATGGCCGGGCTTCAGGTTTTGCGAGGCGGACAATGGCTGTCGGTGCAAGTGCAATCGCGCGCGATAGTCCGTTGCGGTGACGTCCATGTGTTCGTGCCCGAACGTGCGGAGCTGGTCGCCATCCTCGAACTATTCGGCCGCGATAAAGACCTTCGGCGCGCCGCCACACTTTCGTGAGTTCCTGCGCAGGCAGGAACCCAGGCTGATCCGCCGCAACTATGCTCGCGCTTGCGCAGGAGCGCAGGGGTGTTGGCATGAGGGGCGCTTCCCGCTAAAGCGCCGCCTCCAATGAAACCGTCCACCGCCCCCAAAACCTACCGCGTCAAGAGCTTCGGCTGCCAGATGAACGTCTATGATGGCGAGCGCATGGCTGAGCTGCTGGGCGATCGCGGCATTACGCCCGCGCCGGAAGGCGAAGAGGCGGACCTGGTGGTGCTCAACACCTGCCACATTCGCGAGAAGGCCGCCGAGAAGGTCTATTCCGACATCGGCCGGCTAGTAAAGGCGGGTGAGGCGGTCGGCAAAAAGCCCCTGATCGCGGTTGCGGGATGCGTCGCACAGGCCGAGGGCGAAGAGATCATGGCGCGCGCCCCGGCGGTGAGCATGGTGGTCGGCCCGCAGGCCTATCACCGTCTGCCCGAGATGCTCGACAAGGCGGTGAAGGGCGAACGCGCGGCCGATACCGACATGCCTGCGATCGCCAAGTTCGATTCGCTTCCGCAACGCCGCAAGATCGGCCCCACCGCTTTCCTCACCGTGCAGGAAGGGTGTGACAAGTTCTGCACCTATTGCGTGGTGCCCTATACGCGCGGGGCAGAAATCTCACGTCCGTTCAGTGATTTGATTATCGAAGCTCAGAAACTGGTGGAAGCCGGTGCGAGCGAGATCACGCTGCTGGGCCAGAACGTCAATGCCTGGTCCGGCGAGGATGATAAGGGCTGCGCGCAGGGGCTGGCGGGGCTTATCCGCGCGATTGCCAAAATCGATGGGCTCGAACGGATTCGCTACACCACCTCGCATCCGGCCGACATGGATGAGGCGCTGATCGCCGCGCATGGCGAGGTCGCCAAGCTGATGCCCTATCTCCATCTGCCGGTGCAGAGCGGGGCTGACCGGGTGCTGAAGGCGATGAACCGTAGCCACACGGCGGAAAGTTATTTGCGGCTGCTCGAAAGGTTCCGCGCGGCCCGGCCCGACATTGCGCTGTCCGGCGATTTCATCGTCGGATTCCCAGGCGAGACCGAGGCCGAATTCGCGGATACGCTGAGCCTGGTAGACGAGGTCAGATATGCGCAGGCCTACAGCTTCAAATATTCGCCCCGTCCCGGCACGCCCGCCGCGACCATGGATGGGCAGATCGCGCGTGACGTGATGGACGAACGGCTCCAGCGCCTTCAGGCCGCGCTAAATCGCGACCAGTTTGCGTTCAATCAGGCCAGCGTAGGCAAGATCTGCGAGGTGCTCGTCGAACGCAATGGCAAGCTCGACGGCCAGTGGCTCGGCAAATCGCCCTGGCTGCAAAGCGTGTGGTTCGAAGGCGACTGCGCGATTGGCGATATGGTCACGGTCGAACTCGCCGAAGCCGGGCCAAACTCGCTCAAGGGCCTGCTGCGTCAATCAGCCGCCGTAGCCTGAGGGTTTTGCGTGACAGGCGGGTGACTTTCCACTGCCATATTTGGACGGCTTGCTTGCTTCCCGCATAATCGCGCCTAGATTCCGACTCACCAACACATTTGGCGAAACGCCAAAGGAGCGCATGGCACGTAAACCCGCTAACAAGCATCCGGGCGAGACCGGTTCCACGGTTTCCGCCTTCCCTGCAACCAAGCCGCGCCGCGCGCGCATCGAAATGAGTTTCGAGGATCAGTCGCTGCTGGGCGCACTGTTCGGCCAGTTCGACGCCAATCTGGTTCAGGTCGAAAATCGGCTGGGCGTGTTCATCTCCGCACGCGGCGGCCAATTGCAGATCGAGGGGCCGGAAGACAGCGTGGCACGCGCACGCGACACCATTCAGACCATGTATGATCGGCTGGCGCGCGGCGAAGACCTTGATGCAGGCGCGATCGAATCGCTCATCGCCATGTCGAACGAGCCGACGCTGGAAGGGATCATATCGGGCGAAGATGAGGCCCCGCCAATCATGATCCGCACGCGCCGCAAAACGATCGTGCCGCGCAGCGCCAACCAGATCCCCTATATGCGCCAGCTGGCGAAGGATGACATCATCTTCGCGCTCGGCCCGGCGGGCACCGGCAAAACCTATCTTGCGGTGGCGCAGGCCGTCAGCCAGCTGATCAGCGGCAGCGTGCAGCGCCTGATCCTGTCACGCCCGGCGGTGGAGGCGGGCGAAAAGCTCGGCTTCCTGCCCGGCGACATGAAGGAGAAGGTCGATCCCTATCTTCGCCCGCTTTATGACGCGCTGTATGACTGCATGCCGCCCGAGCAGGTTGAGCGGCGGCTAGCCAGTGGCGAGATCGAGATCGCGCCGATCGCCTTCATGCGCGGGCGCACGCTGGCCGACAGCTTCATCATCCTTGACGAGGCGCAGAACACCACGCGCGAACAGATGAAGATGTTCCTCACCCGCTTCGGGCAGAACAGCCGCATGGTGGTATGCGGCGACCCCAGGCAGGTCGACATTCCCGGTGGGGGCGGGCAATCGGGGCTGGCCGATGCGGTTGGCCTGCTGGAAGGCGTCGAAGGCATTGCGATCACCCGCTTCACCGCCGCCGACGTGGTGCGCCACCCGATCGTGGGCCGGATCGTCGAGGCTTACGAGGGGAAGGCGGAGTAGGGGTAGGGCCTGTCCGCTCACGACCCAATTGCAGACATTTGGGTCGCAGCGTCTCTGACAGACTATTGTCAGATATACCTTTTCAGTTAGTCTTCCTCGGACGGGTCGCGAGAGAGGTGCAAATGTACAAGGTCTCGCTGACTGAGAGCTATTTTCCTGCCCAAGCTGATACGCCGTTTCGCGAAATGACTATCGCAGGTCTGATACGTGAACAGGCACAGACGCGCCCCGATGAAAAGGCGTTGCGCGAAGTGCTACCGGATGGCCAGATCGGCCGGGAGTGGACCTTTGCGGAAATGGAACGCGATTGCGCAAAGCTGGGACGCGTTCTCGCTGCTCGTCATGCACCCGGTGCCAGAATCGCGATCTATGCTACGAATTGCCCCGAATGGGTGCTCACGCAGTTTGCTGCCGCGCTTGCGGGATTAACGATTGTCACTGTCAACCCAGCCTATGTTTCGCGAGAGCTGCGCTACGTGGTCGAACAGTCTGGCGCAGAAGCGATCTACCACGGGCCGGATGCGCGTGGCACGCCGCTCCGTCCGATCATTGATGAGGCCTGTAGCGATCTCAACTCTGTCACAACTGTTATTGAATTCACCGACCTAGACGCCCTTCACGCTTGCGATGTGCCCGGCAGTCTGCGTGAGACAACGCCCGGCCATATTCTTCAGATCCAATACACCTCGGGCACCACTGGATTTCCGAAAGGCGTACTGCTCAAGCAAGGCGCGGTGCTACAGAACGCTGCTGACATGTTCGCCCGTTGGGGGTTTGAACCCGGCGAACAGGAAATCGTAACGACGCCCCTGTTTCATGCGGCCGCATCTGCGCAGATCTTTGGAGGTCTTGCCATTGGCGGAACTATGGGGATCTTCCCATTTTTTGACCCGGTAATGGTCGTTGAAGTTCTCGAACGAGAGCAACCCGAATTTGGCGGCGGTGTCCCCACGATGCTGGTGATGATGATTGAGGAAATTCGGCGTTCAGGCCGCAAAATGACCGGGGCCAAAGCACTGATGAGTGGCGCGGCGTTGGTCTCTCCCGAATTGGCCCGGAATGCAGAAGAAGTGTTCGGCGTACCAGTCCAGGTTGTTTACGGCCAAACAGAAGCATCACCCTTGATCACCATGGGCTGGCGCCATGATAATGAAATAGATCGCACCCAGACAATTGGCCAGCCATTGGCCCATATGGAAGTATCCATCCGCGATGTCGTCGACAATTCAATTTGCCCCTTGGACACCCAGGGCGAGATTTGCGTCCGTGGTTATAATGTCATGGCGGGTTATAACGACAATCCCGAAGCCACTGATTCAACCATTGATGCTGAAGGCTGGCTGCATTCGGGTGATCTGGGGACCATGGACTCGCGCGGATATCTGAGGATTACCGGACGGGTGAAGGAAATGATTATTCGCGGCGGGGAGAACCTTTTTCCTGCCGAAATCGAAAACACCATGATGGAGCACCCGGCTGTCGCCGAAGTCGCGGTTGTTGGCGTGCCTGACGAGAAATGGGGAGAGCAAGTCGCTTGCTTCATGCGTAAGGCCGAGGGCATTGACGCCCCTGATGCGGCCGAGCTTAGGGCCCATGTGCGCAAGCAACTATCGCCGCAAAAGACGCCTGCTTATTGGATATGGGTGAACGAGTTTCCCCTAACCGGCTCGGGCAAGATCAAGAAGTTCGCTATGGCCGAAGCATTCGCAAACGGGGAGTTCAGCTAAGCTACTTCCTCTAATCTCTGCCATGCTACGAGGTCGGGTTCACGCCCGATTAGTAGCGGCCCTTCATCAGCCCTTGAAACCATTCGGAGAGCGTGCTGGTCGCTTTTCCAAGCTACTGGCCCAAAGCGGCCTGTCCGCTCACAACCCAATTGCAGACATATCCTTATAGCCCCAAGTCCTTCAAACTCTTCTCTATAACTTCACGTGCGGCATTGTCGGCAAAGGGGAAGGCGCGAAAAAACGTTTCGGAATTCATATCTGGATCGGCGGACTTGGCTCTGCTCAACCAGCGCTGTGCATCGGCTCGGCTTTCGGCCAGATGCGCTGTGAAAGCTGCAATTAGCTCGATGTGCTTGTGTGCACCCGGCATTGTCGCGGCCTGCGCACCGAATTCGGCCGCCTTTGCATAATCGCCCATCTGCAGATTCGTAAGCGCGCGGCCAGACACCATCGCATACGCAAGCGGATCGAGCGGACTAAGCTCAAGAGCAAGCGCCAAATCAACATCGGCCTGCCTGGCCTTGCCCGCCATCGTGCTGATCAATCCGCGATTGTAGACGCCTTGGGCATAACTGGGGCTGATGCCGGTGGCACGATCGAACCAGCCGATCGATTCCTCTAGCCGTCCCTCAAGCCAAAGGCTTCGTCCAACGTTGAAATAGGCAAAGGGGTCAAGCCTGTCAGCTTCGACCGCCCGGTGTGCCAGCGTGCGGGCCGCTTCCATCTCGGCCTCTGGGTCATTGGCAAAACGCAAGAATGCGTTCTGGAAATGGGTAAAGGACAGGCCGCCCAGAGCACGCGAAAAATTCGGGTCCAGCGCCAGCGATTGCTCGAACAACTTTGCGGCGCACGCATTGTCCGCCCGATTAAAACGATACATATGATCGAGACCAAGGTGGAAACTCGCCCATGCATCAAGGTCTGCCGCAGGCCGGCTTCGCGCAAGCCTCACTTCATTGCGCGGGATATGCACTTCGAGTGCAGCCACGACATGGGACTCGATATCGGGGCGCATTTGCTGCAATTCCGCGAGTGCGCTGCGATAATGTTCGGCCCAGATAGAGCCACCGTCAGTGGTATCGACAAGGCTGACTGATACGACCACTTTCCCGTCGTTGAACTCGATCGAGCCTGTAAGGCAATAACGGACTGCAAGTTGGCGCCCCACGTCCATCGGATCGACATCCGGCCCGCGAAACCGAAAGCTCGATCCGCGCGCGATCACGAATAGCCAGTGCAGCCGCGACAGGTCTCTGATTATATCGGCTGGCAGGGCGTCAGCCACGATCGCATGCGAACCCGCTTCGCCAATCACAGCGAATGGCAGCGCAGCTATCGAGGGACGTCCTTCACGCGCTTTGCGCAAGGTCGCCGTAATCGCCTCCGCGGCAACAACTTCGTTGGCAAGATTTGCCGAAGGTGAAGCTGGGACCGCTTGAGACGTGCTCTCATTTACAGCCACATCGCCGACAAAGCGAAATCCCTTACCATGGATTGTGCGGATAAGGCGCTGCTGCTTGCCATCATCGCCGATTGCCTTGCGCGCCGCCTTGATCCGCGCAGCGACAGCGGTTTCAGAGACAATCCTGCCATCCCAAATCACATCGATGATCTCGTTCTTCGAAACCATGCGTCCGTGGTTTTCAGCGAGCAGGATCAGTAACGAAAGCACTTGGGGTTCGACATGGACATGCGAGCCGCCACGTCGCAACTCGAAACGCGCGCTGTCGAGCTCCATACCGTCAAAACGGTAGATGCCTGGACCGAATCCGGACAACCGGACCCCCTTTCCCTGAAATCTTCATGAAAAGGTCAGATATCTTCAAGCCCGCGTCAAGCATCCCGGCAAATCCCGATGCATTAACGTTCCATCGGAACACACCGATGCACTTGAAATGCACCAGGAGAATTGAAATGCCACTCGTAACAATCGACGTAATCAAGAATGTATTCACCGATGAGCAGAAGCACGCGCTGATCGACAACGTCACCGAAGCAATGATCGCTGTCGAAGGCGAAGCGATGCGCCCGGTAACCTGGGTCCGCATCATGGAAGTGGAGCAGGGCGATTGGGCCATCGGTGGCCAGCGTCTCGGCGCCTCGGATGTCCACGCAATGGCGGGCAAGAAAGCCGCCTAGTCCGGCGTCAGATAAAAGGCACGAATAACGAGGCCGCTTCACCCACAGTGGAGCGACCTCTTGGTTGCCGGGAACCGGACAATATGGGTCGGATTTCGAGCACTGCCCGCAAAAGTAACTGGAGGGCGGATTGTAACGTCCGCCTTCCACCCCCTTCAGGCATCGGGTAGGATTGAACGCGTTTCCTACGCCGGTTTGATCGCGCTATGGTGGGGTATGGCCGCACCAATAGTTCCCTTCCAGCACCCGCACCTGATTCCGCAGATCGGGCGGGGCCGCTTTTTATCCTTTAAACCCTGTTCCATGTGTTCCATATGGGCATCAAGCGTGCACTTGCTGCGATGAACGGAGCAATATCTCGGTCCGTCATTCCCTCGAACGCGGGGATCCACTGCGGAGGCACCCTTTCTATGAAATGGTTTCCCGCTTTTGCGGGAATGACGAAAAACTGATGAATCTCGATATCGACATCGAAAGCTGGCCTGCAGGCGAATGGGAAGCGCTGGCCTTGCGCGTGGCGGAGGCTTGCGCGGCAATCGCGCCCGAACTGGCCAACCCACGCCTTGAAACCTCGATCCTCTTCACCTCGGACGAGGGAGTCCACGCGCTCAACCGCGAATGGCGCGGGCGCGACAAACCCACCAATGTCCTCAGCTTCCCGATGCTCACCCGCGAGGATTTGCTTGAGCTCGCACCGGAAGGCCCGCCCGAGATGTTGGGCGATCTTGCACTCGCCCATGGCACCTGCGCGCGCGAAGCGGCGGAGAAGGGCGTGCCGCTGGAACACCATGCCGCACATCTGATCGTGCACGGATTGCTCCATCTTGCCGGCCATGACCACGAGACAAGTGAGGAAGATGCGGACAAGATGGAGGCTTTGGAGATTGCGATACTTGCAAACTTGGGTATCGCAGACCCATATGGCGATTGTGATTAACAGGAGCGACGAAGTTTAGGGCCATGCCCGATTCCCCATCCCCCGCGGGAGACGCGGACAGTAGCAGCGGGCTGATGTCCGCGATTCGCAGGATCTTGAGAATCGGTGAGGGCGACCGCAGCCTTCGCGCGCAGCTCGAAGAAGCGATCGACGAACACGAGGACGAGCAGGGCAGCGAAAGCCAGCCCCTGGCAGGCAATGGCGATCTTTCGCCGGTCGAACGCCAGATGCTGCGCAATCTGCTGCACTTCAGCGAGCACGATGCGGATGACGTGGCGGTGCCACGCAGCGAGATCATCGCGGTCGAAGCGACAACCAGCTGGGATGCACTGGTCGCTGCCTTCAGCGAAAACGGGCATTCGCGTATGCCGGTCTATCGCGACACGCTCGATGAAGTGATCGGCATGATTCACATCAAGGACGTGTTCCCCTATCTGGCGAAACGCGAACCTCCACCCAGTGACTGGACCACGCTGATGCGTCAGCCGCTTTACGTGCCGCAGGTGCGCGGCGCGCTGGACGTGCTGGCGGATATGCGCGCGCGGAGAGTGCACCTGGCCATCGTGCTTGATGAGTTCTCCGGCACGGACGGCCTGATCACGATCGAGGATCTGGTCGAGGAAATCGTTGGCGAAATCGAAGATGAGCATGATGACGCGCCCGAAGCGCTGATTGTGCCGATCGGCGATGGAATGTGGGACTGCGACGCCCGTGCCGAACTGGATGATGTCGCCGAGCTCGTCGATCCGCGCCTGGCCGAAGTCAACGAAGCGGTCGATACGCTGGGCGGGCTCGCCTATATCCTGGCCGAACAGGTGCCTGCGGTCGGTGCGGTGGTGGAGCATCCCAGCGGTTGGCGGATCGAAGTTACTGCAGGCGACGAAACCCACGTTACCCGGCTTCGGCTGCACGCTCCCGCAGATGCGGGAACAGCAAGCAATGAATAAAAATCAGCCCTGAGGTTCGATTTTCTGCATCTTTTCGGCGCGCAATGCGTATCAGTCGAAGGAGATTCGCCAGATGCCCAGCCGCCGCCTTCCCCCCCTTCGCGCCCTAGAGGCTTTCATGCGCACGGTGCGCCTGGGCTCGGCACGCGCGGCGGCCGAGGAAATCGGGCTGAGCCCTTCGGCGCTGTCGCGCCGGATCACGAATCTTGAAGAATTCGTCGGCAAGAAATTGTTCACCCGTGCGCGCCAGTCAATGCAGCTCACTGACGAGGGGCAGGCCTTCTACGAGGCGGTCAATCCGCACCTCGAGGCCCTGGCCCGTGCGGTCGAAAGCCAGTCTGACAATATTTCGCTGTTGCGCCTGAGGCTGGGGGTCTTGCCGCTGTTCGGCAGCCAGCGACTGTTCCCTCATCTGGGCGAATTGCGCAAGCGCCACCCCCTGCTCCATATCGACATCGACACCGGCCCGCATCTTGAGGACCGGGTGGGTGACACGCTTGACGCGGCGATCATTCTGTCGCGCGGGCCGAGGCAGGGATTGCACGCAGTGCGGCTCGATCACAACATGGTCCATGCGATCTGCAGCAAGGAATTGGCGCAGGTGTTGGGCGATACCCCTGATATCGAGAAACTCGCCAAGCAGACCTTCCTGATCCACAACGAGCTGCCTTCGAGTTTCGAGGCGTGGAAGCAAGCGCTGGGGCTGGAAGATCTCGAGCCGACAGCGATCGATCATTACGATTCGGGCCAATTGATGCTGGCCGCCGCGGCGCAAGGGCTGGGCATAGCGATCATGCATGATGATCACATGCGCCGTGCCGCCGACAGCCGCCTGACCGATCTCTACGGGGTCGAGGTCGAAAGCCCATACAGCTATTGGTTTGTGTGCAAGCCTGCCGCGCTCGAATTCCGTCCGGTGCGATTGTTCCACGATTGGCTGGTGGGCGCCGGGCTGTAATCCTATTCGATCGGGTACTGCTTCTCGGGTGCGCGGTAACGCACCGGATCGACCGAGTATTCGAATTCACGCAACGGCTTGCCCAGCGCATTTTCCAGCGCCTCCTCGATCCGGCCCCGCGCCTCTGCGGCGATGGCCTTGCGCCCGTGGTGGTCTTCGGGGCTGAACGGCTCGAGGAAATGCAGCTCAAGCTGGAATGAGCCCTTGCGGGCAAGCACCCGCTTGGCATTGTTCAGCCCGGTCTCTTCACCCACCCAGCCGATCCACTCGGCAATCTCGCCGTAATGGAGCATCACTGGCTGCACCAGCACCTCGGCGGGCGGTGGCTCCAGCACGCGCAGCATGCTGGTCTTGAAGGGCAGCAGCGAATGGCCGTCGGTCACCGTGCCTTCGGGAAAGACAGTGACTGACCAGTTGTCGCTCAGCGCTTCACGCAAGGCGTTGATTTGCGCTGCCACCCCCATGCGGTTCTCACGTTTGACGAATACGGTGCGGTTGAGGCTTGCCAGCCACCCGACCACCGGCACTTCCGCCAGTTCCGCCTTGGCAACGAAGGCCGTGCCGCTGGCCCCCGCGACTGCGAGGATGTCGAGCCACGAGACATGATTGGCGATGAAGAATACGTCGCGCTTGAGCGGCGTGCCCACCACTTTCGCGCGCGCGCCGCAAACCCGCGTGGCAAAGCGCAAGAAATACATCGGGAAGGGAGAGCCATAGGCAAGCAGCCGGTAAAGATAGTGCAGCGGCACCAGCACCACGAGGGCCAATACCAGCTGAAATGCGCGCCAATAAAGGCGCATCCATCCCATCGGGCTAATCTTGGTGGGTTCGCCGCGCGCAGCGGCCGCACGCAGTTCCGCGTCAGTCGTCGCGCGAGAGGCGGACGCCATAAAGTTCCATTCGATGATCGACCAGCCGATAGCCCAGCCGCTCCGCGATCACGCGCTGCAGCGCCTCCAGTTCCGGGTCGACGAATTCGACCACCTTGCCGGTTTCGACATCGATCAGATGATCATGATGCGCTTCGGGGGCAGCCTCGTAACGTGCCCGCCCATCTCCGAAATCGTGCCGGTCGAGTATGCCTGCCTCTTCAAACAGGCGGACCGTGCGATAGACCGTGGCGATCGAAATTTTCGGATCAATGGCAGAGGCACGTTCGTGCAGCAGTTCGACGTCAGGGTGGTCCGCGCTTTCGGACAGCACGCGCGCGATCACGCGGCGCTGTTCGGTGATCCGCAGCCCCTTGTCGGCACAAAGTTGTTCAAGATCGATCTTCTGCGGCAAAAGGCCCTCCGCCAGGTTAAGTAAGCGCCCTGTACCTCTATAACCAATATCGGCACAAGGCGCTCACCTCAAGCTGATGCCCGGATGATCAGGCAGTTTTCTTGCGCCGACCGCGCTTTTGGCCCGGAATTTTGCCAAGGCCGATCTCCTTGGCGAGCTTGCGCCGCGTTTCGGCATAGTTTGGCGCCACCAGCGGGTAATCCGGGCCAAGCTCCCACCGCGCACGGTATTCGTCGGGGGTCATGCCATGCTCAGTCGAAAGATGCCGCTTCAGCATCTTCATCTTCTTGCCGCAATCGAGGCAGACGACGTGATCCTTCTTTACGGACGCACGAATCGACACCGCCGGTTCGGGCCGCGCCTCTGCCACGGTTGCCCCACCGCCGAGCGATGAAAGCGCTGCGAATACATTGCTGATCAGCGACGGCACGTCGTCAACCGCTACGGAATTATTGCTGACATGCGCCGCTACGATGTCAGATGTAAGTGTAATCAGCGTCTCTTTCATATCTGCTTCAGTCGTATCCATGAGTTCCTCGCAATTTTTTTTGTGCTCGGAGTTTTCCCCCCGATCGTAAAACGATGAACCCAAATTCGTGAATTTGCAACCGGATAAGATGGATAAATTTACCTTATCCAGTAATTCTGGCTACTCAAGCGACAGGGCATAAGTAATTGCGTCCATACGCGTGCCATCTGCCAGCAAATAATAGGCGCGGCGTCGGCCAATTGGCTCGAACCCCACCTTTCGGTACAACTCTGCTGCCGGGTTGTTCTCGCGCATTTCCAGGAAGATTCGTTCTGCTCCGTGCCAGCGGGCATGATCGCGCAAAACGGCAATCAGGCGCTCACCCAAACCGCGCCCTCGCATTTCGGGACGCACTGCGATCAGAAGCAATTCGGCCTCGCCCGGTGCATAACGCGTCAGCAGGAAGCCAGTTGCGATGGCTTGAGGCGATGCTGCGAAATCCAGCAACTCACCGGCGTCATTAACCACGAAAGCATGGGTATTGGGCATGGACAGCGCATCGCTGACCTGTCGCCGGTTCCAGGCCTCGCCCCATGCGGGATCGAAGGCGGCTTCCATTATCGCCATGACATGATCAAGCTGGCTGCCAGCGGAAACGGCCGGGCCGCTCATTTGGCCGCCACCTTGGTGGGCAATTTGGCATCGGGGCCGCGGCCATAGATCGGCGCCACCTCGGCCCCGAGGTGCAAGGGATCGAGCAGAAGGGCTTGCCGGGCATCGGGCAGCAGATCGAGTGCCTGGGCGTGCGCCCCGGCAAGATCGGCCAGCTCCTTCGCACGGTTGCCGGCAATAAGCGTGTGTTTGCAGGCGGTAATTGCATCTGCGGGACCAAGCGAGCGGACCTGGCCCTCGGCAATCGAATCGGCTGTGAAATTCTGGATGAATAATTCGCCGTGCCCGCCATTCATGCAGATGGTGACGGCCTGCTGTGGCCGCTGCGCCTTGGCCATCGCGGCCACCAGTGCCAGCGTCGGATAGCCCAGCACCTCCGCCTGCCAGGCAAAGCCGAGCGCGCGGGCGGCCGCAATGCCGATCCGCACACCGGTGAAACTGCCGGGACCAAGCGAAACGAGGATCCGGTCGGCGCGGCCCCTGTCCGGCAAAGCCGCGATCATTGGCACGAGCAATTCCGCATGGCCGCGCCCGAGCAGGCGGTGGTCATGCGCAATCAATTCGGTGCCTTCGAACAGCGCGATCGAACAGGCTTCCGTGGCAGTCTCTATCACCAGAGTGCGTTTGGGCGTGCGCATGACGCTGCGATGCCTCAGCTTGGCGGTGCCTGCAAGCTAGACGATCGAGTTGAACTTGTCGAAATCGGGCCGGGGGCTGCGTTCGAAAATGCTTTGCGGGTCGCCATAACCGATCGAGCAGATGAAGTTCACCCTGTGGCGCGGTTCATCGGCGAAGAAGGCGGCATTGACCGCACTGGCGTCAAAACCGGACATCGGCCCGCAATCAAGCCCCAGCGCACGCGCGGCGAGAATAAGATAGGCACCTTGCAGCGAGGAATTGCGAAAAGCGCCTTCCTCGCGCGCGACTTCGTCGCCTTCGAACCAGCTCTTGGCATTGGTGTGCGGGAACAGCCAGGGCAGCTCCTCGTGAAAATCGATGTCATAGGCGAGAATCGCGGTGACCGGAGCAGCCAGGATCTTGGCCTTGTTGCCTTCACTCGCACAATCGGCCAGCTTCTGCTTCGCTTCGGGCGATTTTGCCCACACGATCCGTATCGGCTGCATATTTGCCGAGGTGGGGGCCATTTTCATCAGGTCATAAATGGCGCGCAGCTGGTCATCGCTCACCGGCTTGGCGAGCCAGCCATTATAGGTGCGCGCTTCGTTGAACAGTTGATCGAGCGCGCTGCTGCTGAGTGTGACGTCGTGAAATTGCTTGGTCATGGGAATGTTCCGGCGTCGGAGAGGTCAGGCGGCGCGAACTTCGGTGACTTCGGGCACATAATGCTTGAGCAGGCCTTCGATGCCGTGCTTGAGCGTGGCGGTGCTTGACGGGCAGCCCGAGCAAGCGCCCTGCAGCGTCAGGTAGACTACCCCGTCCTTGAACCCGCGATAGGCGATATCGCCGCCATCGCCCGCGACAGCGGGGCGCACGCGGGTTTCAAGCAGTTCGTGGATCTGTGCGACAATCTCTGCATTGGCGGGATCTTCCTCGACCAGCAGGGTTTCGCTGTCGTCAGCCGGCATGCTGATTCCGGAGGCGTCGCCACCGGCAAACAGCGGCGCTTCGGATACGAAATGGTCAAGCAGGATCGCGACTACCTGCGGCTTGAGCCCGCTCCAACTCGCGCCCGGAGCGGCGGTAACACTGATGAAATCGGCGCCAAAGAACACATTGGTCACTTCGCCCGTGTCAAAGATCGCTTGCGCCAGCGGGCTGGCTTCGGCGGCTTCGGGTGTGGCGAATTCGCGGGTGCCGCTGGCCATGACCTGCCGCCCGGGCAGGAATTTCAGGCTGGCGGGATTGGGCGTGGTTTCGGTCTCTATGAACATGCCAACCCATGTAGGCGCACCCCTTGGCATCGGCAAGGCAGCAAAGCTTGGCCACCATTCACTATCCCTTCACCTCTTGCTTCCTTATATGAGGGGCATGAATGCGTTTTTCCGTGCCATAGGCGCGCTCACCCTGCTGGTTACTCCCCTGGCCGCACCTCTCTCGCTTGCCGCGCAAGAGGTGCCTGCCGCTGCGCCCGCGCCGGCCCTGCCGCCCGCGTCGCTGCAAACCGGCGATGAAGTGCCCTGGCTCTATCGCGGCAGCAATATCCCGGTCGATCAGGAATGGCTGTTCGGAGAGATGGACAATGGCCTGCGCTATGCGGTGCGCAAGAACGGTGTCCCACCGGGGCAGGTTTCCATCCGGGTGCGGATCGATGCCGGTTCGCTGCACGAAGGCGATGACGAGCAGGGCTTTGCCCATCTGCTGGAGCACATGCTGTTCCGCGAGAGCAAATATCTGAGGCAGGGCGAAGCGATTCCGACCTGGCAGCGGCTCGGCGCAACCCTTGGGCATGATACCAATGCCGAAACCAGCCCCACGCATACGGTTTACAATATCGATCTTCCCGGAATCAGCCCCGCCGGGCTTGAGGAAAGCTTCAAGCTGCTTTCGGGCATGGTCCGTGAGCCGGTACTCAGTGACCGCAATATGGCCACTGAAGTGCCGATCGTGCTGGCCGAGATGCGCGAGCAAAGCGGGGCGGCCCAGCGCGTAACCGAACAGACGCTGGCCACATTGTTCGCCGGGCAGCGCCTTGCCAACCGGCGCCCGATTGGAACGGAACGAACCTTGCGGGCCGCGGACGGCGCAGCAGTGAAGGCGTTTCATGATCGCTGGTATCGCCCGGAAAACACCCTCATCGTGGTGGTTGGCGATGCCGATCCGCTGCAGTTTGCGCGCCTGATCGAAACTTATTTCGGTGATTGGCAGGGTACGGGCGAGCACGTGCCCGCCCCCGATTTTGGCGATCCCTTGCCGCCGCCGGGTGCGGATGGCGACAATCCACTGGGCGAGCTTTCAGTCATTGTCGAGCCGGATATGCCGCGCAGCCTGACCTATGCAGTTATGCGGCCCTGGCGCCAGGTGCAGGACACCGTCGTCTATAATGAAGGGCTGATGCTTGATGCAGTTGGGCAGGCGATCATCAACCGGCGGCTCGAAACGCGCGCGCGCAGTGGCGGACGCTTTCTGTATGCGCAGGTCGAACAGAACGATATTTCGCGTTCGAGCGATGCGACATTCGTCTCTTTCTCGCCGCTGGAAGGTGGCTGGGAAGAGGCCTTGGCGGAAGTGCGGGGGGTGATCTCCGATGCTCTGTCGCACCCACCCAGCCAGGAAGAGATCGATCGTGAGGTGGCGCAATTCGACACTGCCTTTGCCAGCGAAGTCGAGCAGCGCCGCGTGCTTGCCGGCGGCAATCTGGCTGACAATCTGGTGCGCGCGGTCGATATTCGCGAAACCGTGGCATCGCCCGAAGTGGCATTGGCCATATTCCGCGGGATGCGCACACGCTTCACCCCGGCCAATGTACTCGAACACACGCGCAAGCTGTTCGAAGGTGCGGTGACGCGCGCGGTCTATGTAACGCCGCAGGAGGGCGAGGCGGACCAGGCGCGCCTGAGGCTGGCGATGGCACGTAATGTTGCGCCCGACGGCTCGGCGCGGCTCGCCAGCAGGACGATTTCCTTCGACGAGTTGCCCCCGATCGGCAAGCCAGGCGAGATCGTGGATCGCCGCCCGATCGGCCTGCTCGACATCGAACAGATCGAATTCGCCAACGGGGTGCGGGCGATTTTGTGGTCGAACGATGACGAGCCCGGCCGCGTGTCGGTAAAGGCCCGCTTCGGTGCGGGCTATCGAGGTTTTTCCGAAGCCGATGCACCCTATGTCGCGCTGGGTGAGGCCGCACTGGTTTCCTCCGGTCTGGGCGAAATCGACGAGAACGATCTGGACCGGCTGGCGACGGGCCGCAAGATGGGTTTCGACTTCGCGATCGAGGATGCCGTGTTCACCTTTTCGGCACAGACCCGCTCGGCCGATGTGGCCGACCAGCTCTACCTCTTCGCCGCCAAGCTCGGCATGCCGCGCTGGGATCCCAACCCTGTGCTGCGAGCCAAGGCCGCGATGCAAATGGGCCATGCCTCCTATTCCGCGAGCCCGGCGGGGATTATCCAGCGCGATCTCGATTACCTGCTGCGCGATTCCGATCCACGCTTTGCCACGCCCGATCCGGCGATGATGGAAAAGGTCACGCCTGAGGGCTTCCGCTGGGCATGGGAACCGCGCCTGGCGGAAGGGCCAGTGGAAGTGCTGGTGTTCGGTGAGTTCGACCGCGAAGCGGTGATAGAGACCTTGCGCCGCACTTTTGGCGCCTTGCCCCCGCGCAAGCCGCTGAGCGCCGAGACCCTTGCCCGGCTGCCGGAGTTCCCCCAGGTGGAGGGCGAGGAAACCAAGGTGCTGACCCATCGCGGTGATGCCAACCAGGCTGCGGCAGTGATTGCCTGGCCTACTGGCGGCGGCATCGAGCGGCTGCGTGAATCCCGCCAGCTCGATATCCTGGTCGAGCTGTTCAACAACCGGTTGATGGATGCACTGCGCGAACGGCTGGGGGCGAGCTATTCGCCGCAAGCAGTGTCGCAATGGCCCACCGATCTGCCGCAGGGCGGAATGATCATGGCGTTGGCCCAATTGCGACCGAATGATGTGGCGGTCTTTTTCACTGAAGCAGAAAGGATTGCACGGGATCTTGCCGAGAATCCGCCAAGCGATGACGAGATCACCCGCGCCACCCAGCCGCTGGCACAGTTGTATAGCCGCGCGGCAACCAGCAACATGTTCTGGCTGATGCAGCTTGAGGGTGCGAGCACAGATCCGCGCCGGGTAGAGCTGGTGCGCAGCCTGCTGGGCGATTATTCGCACACCACTCCTGAAATCATGCAATTGCTGGCGCGGCGCTATTTTGCGGCGCGCCCAGGCTGGCAGCTTGCCGTGATCCCCGAAGGGCAGGAATTGAAGCTAAATGTGTCCCGACCGGAGGCAGACGTGGCCAGCGGCACCGTGGCCCCCAAACGCGCGGCAGCCGCAGGGCGCTGACAAGCCGGGCTTGGGTCGTACCACGAAATTTTATTATCCTGTACGGCCATTGCACTTTGCATTTCTGAAAGCGGGCGTGTAACCGCGCCTGCCGTGAAGGCACAATTGATTGAACTGACATTACACGAATTGAGAATTTGACCGTGGCGCAAAATTGGACACCCGACGGCTGGAAGGCACACGAGGCGCGGCATTTGCCGCATTATGAGGACGCGGCCGAACTCGCCGAAGCAGAGACGACGCTCAGCTCCTATCCGCCGCTGGTCTTTGCCGGTGAGGCCCGTGCACTCAAGGCAGAATTGGCCGACGTTGCCAATGGCCATGCATTCCTGCTTCAGGGCGGGGATTGCGCCGAAAGCTTTGCCGAGTTCCACCCGAACAATATCCGCGATACTTTCCGCGTCCTTCTGCAAATGGCGGTGGTGATGACCTTCGCCAGCAAGCGCCCGGTGGTGAAGGTTGGCCGCATGGCGGGCCAGTTCGCCAAGCCGCGCAGCTCGCCCACTGAGACGCAAGGTGACATTACGCTGCCGAGCTATCTGGGTGACAACATCAACGGGATCGAATTTGATCCGGTCGCGCGCCGCAACGATCCCGCGCGCATGGTGAAGGCCTATTCGCAGGCTGCGGCAACGCTCAACCTGCTGCGCGCCTTTGCCGGGGGCGGCTATGCCAATCTGCGCCAGGTGCACCAATGGACGCTCGATTTCATGGGCCGGACGCCGTGGGCCGAGAAGTTTGCCGAAACCGCCGACCGGATCGGCGAAGCGCTCGATTTCATGGAGGCCTGCGGGATAGATCCGGCGACTGTGCCGCAGCTCAAGGGAACCAGTTTCTTCACCAGTCACGAGGCGCTGCTGCTGCCTTACGAACAAGCGCTCACGCGGCAGGATTCGCTCACCGGGGATTGGTACGCCACCAGCGCGCATATGCTGTGGATCGGCGACCGCACCCGTTTCCCCGGCAGCTCGCATGTGGAATTTGCGCGCGGTATCGGCAATCCGCTGGGCATGAAATGCGGGCCGTCGCTTGAGCCGGATGCATTATTGGAACTGCTGGACGTTCTCAACCCCGCGCGCGAGCCGGGGCGGATCACGCTGATCAGTCGCTTCGGCCATGACAAGATCCAGCAAGGCTTGCCCAGACTGGTGCGAGCAGTGCAGCGCGAGGGCCATCCCGTGGTGTGGAGCTGCGACCCGATGCACGGGAATGTGATAAAGTCAGATAGCGGCTTCAAGACTCGCCCGTTTGATCGCATCCTTTCCGAGGTGAAAGGCTTCTTTGCGGTGCACCGTGCCGAAGGTACACATCCAGGCGGCATCCATATCGAAATGACCGGTCAGGATGTGACCGAATGCGTGGGCGGCGCGGTTGCCATTACCGACGATGCGCTGGGTGACCGCTATCACACTCATTGTGACCCGCGCCTCAACGCGGCACAGTCGCTTGAGCTGGCGTTCCTGCTGGCAGAGATGCTTAATCAGGAAGTAAACGAGCGCCAGACAAACGCCGCTTGAATGGTGCGCCTCACGGCCGTTGGTCGCGAAGCATGCCTTTCATTTGTCACGTCAATGAGGCATGGTCCATTGCATGGATCGGCAGACACAGGAACAATCCGTGCCCGAACCGCACGCTGACCTCTCCCAGAGCAGGGGTGGGACCCTGGCCGCCCGTTTTCGTTCGACACGCGGCTTGAGTGAGGCTCTCGTCGTGCCATTAAGCGACGCAGATGCGACGATTCAGTCGATGGAAGATGCTTCGCCGGCCAAGTGGCATCTGGCGCACACAACGTGGTTCTGGGAAACCTTCCTGCTGCGCGATCATGCGGCGGATTACACACTTTTCGATGCGGATTGGCCGTTCCTGTTCAATTCCTATTACGAGGCTGAGGGCGAGCGGATTGCCCGCTTCTCGCGCGGGATGCTGTCGCGCCCCTCGCTGGAACAGGTGCTGGCCTGGCGCGCGCATGTCGACAAGGCAATGGCGCCGTTGCTGGACGATCCAGCGCTCGCTGGCCTGATCGAACTTGGCCTGGCGCATGAGCAGCAGCATCAGGAATTGCTGATCACCGACATCAAGCACGCGCTGTTCCAAAACCCGCTCGGCCCGGCGATGTGGGATGGTGAGGCAGCCCCGGCACCCAGGCCGGAATCCGGCTGGCACACCCATCCCGGCGGCGTGGCGATGATCGGCCATCAAGGTGAGGGTTTCGCCTTCGACAACGAAGGCCCGCGCCACCGTGTGCTGCTTGAGCCTTTTGCGCTGGCACGGTCGCTTGTTACCAATCGCGAATGGCAGCAATTCATCGACGAAGGCGGCTATCGCGATCCGCGCCTGTGGCTGTCGGACGGCTGGGCCTGGGTCGGCGCACAGGGGATCAAGGCGCCGCTCTATTGGCCCAAAGAGACCGAACGCGGCGAGCACTTTACCCTGCAAGGCTGGCAGGTGCGCGATCCCGATGCGCCGGTAACGCATATCTCCTATTACGAGGCGGATGCTTTTGCCACCTGGGCGGGCGCAAGGCTGCCGACCGAATTCGAATGGGAAGCGATGGCGCAGGGCGCGGATGCCGCCGCTGGCAACCAACTTGATGGGGCAGGGCCGGTGCACCCGCGCGGTAGCGAGGGCCTGTTCGGCGATTGCTGGCAATTCACCCGCTCGGCCTATCTCCCCTATCCCCGCTTCCGGCCTGTCGCAGGCGCGGTGGGTGAATATAACGGCAAGTTCATGAGCGGGCAGTTCGTGCTGAGGGGCGCGAGCTGCGCCACGGTGCGCGGGCATTCGCGCAGCTCCTATCGCAACTTCTTCTACCCCCACCAGCGCTGGCAGTTCACCGGACTCAGGCTGGCAAAGGATATCTGAAACCATGGCAACAAAGCAGGGCATGGCGCTTGTCGAGCGTGACGATGACGGCGTTGACCGCGCCTTCCGCGAGGATGTGCTGGCGGGCCTGGCACAGGCGCCAAAGGCGGTGCCTGCGCGCTGGCTCTATGACGACGCGGGATCGCAGCTGTTTGAGGATATAACGCAGCTGCCCGAGTATTATCCCACCCGTGCCGAAACCGAGATATTGACCGAACGGGGTGCGGAATTCGCCAGGCTGATCGGCCCTGGCCGCGCGGTAGTTGAATTCGGCTCGGGCAGCTCGGTCAAGACCCCGCTGCTGCTCTCCGCCATCGATCCGGCGGCCTATGTGCCGCTCGATATTGCTGGCGATTTCCTGCGCGCCGCGGCGGCAGAACTCTCTGCCAAGTTTCCCGGCCTGCCGGTCTATCCGGTCGAGGCCGACTTCATGCGCCGGGTCGAATTGCCTGCCGCAGTTGCGGGCATGCCCAAGCTCGGATTCTTTCCCGGCTCGACCATTGGCAACATGGTTGCGCGCACCGCGGTCGACCTGCTGCGCACCATGCGTGCGACGCTGGGCGAGGGCTCGCAATTGCTGATCGGGATGGATTTGATCAAGGACCCCAAGATCCTTACCGCCGCCTATGACGATGCGGCTGGCGTAACAGCCGAATTCAACCTCAACCTGGCGCGCCGCATCAACCGCGAGCTTGATGGCGATATCCCGATCGATGCGCTCAACCACGAGACGCGCTGGGTCGACGACTACGCACGGATCGAGATGCACCTTGTCGCCCGGCGCGACATCACCTTCACCGTTTCGGGCAAGTACTTCGCGCTGAAGAAGGGTGAGAGCATCCACACCGAGAACAGCCACAAGTTCAACCGCCGCACCGGCAACATGCTGCTGCTTGCGGGCGGCTGGACACCGGCCAAGCGCTGGCTTGACAGTGAAGGGCGCTTCTCGCTGGTGCTGGCCGACGCAACCATCCCGCGCAGCGCGCCTTAGGTACCTCTCTGTCCCGATAGACCAGGCCGATAGACCGGGGCGATAGACCGGGGCGTGCGCCTTGCCTATAAACCGGCCATGTCGATCGAATCCACCTGGCAATATCTGGCGATGACCTTGGCTGCGGTACCGCGTTCGGGCCTGCTGGTGCTGGTGGTGATCGCGATTGGCGTCAGCGCGATTGGCTCTTTCATGGTCCGGCGCCAGTGGCCGCTTGGCCTGTGGGTACGCCGAGGCAGTACGCTGGTGCTCGGCGGCGTGCTGGTGCTGGTGGTGTTGCAACTGGCGCGCTTCGATTCGCGGTTCGAAATGGCGGTTCCGCAGATCGGATTGCCGCAGCAAGTGGTGGATGGTGGCGAAACGCGCATCCCCATGGCGCCTGACGGGCACTTCTGGCTGCGCGCGCAGATCAACGGGGTGCAGGCGAATTTCATGGTCGATACCGGGGCCACGATCACCGCCGTGTCGCAGGATGTGGCAGACCGCGCCGGGCTAAAGCCGCGCCGCGGCGGGCTGCCGGTCATGATCAGCACCGCCAACGGCGCGGTTTCGGCCCAGTTGGCTACTGCTGACGAAATCCGCTTCGGCAATGTTGCGGCGCGCGGCCTTGATGTCGTTACTTCGCCCAGTTTCGGCGACACAAACGTAATCGGGATGAACCTGCTGTCGCGGCTGGCCTCGTGGCGGGTTGAGGGCGGCACCACCATGATCATGGTGCCCAATAACCCGCAGGCAGAGGTGGAATTGCGGTAGCGCCCGTCGGGGCGAAAGCTGGCTGGGGTGGCAGGATTGCCCTTCGGTCGTCTCGGCGCATGGCGCCTCGACTCCGAACCTGCTGGCTGCTTCGCAGGCAGGTTCGATCCCCGGATATGTATGGGCAGAAAGCTGGCTGGGGTGGCAGGATTCGAACCTGCGCATGCCGGTACCAAAAACCGGTGCCTTACCGCTTGGCTACACCCCAACAGGCCCGCAGCACTGGCGGGGCGCCCCCTATAGCGGCTCTGTTCGCAATGTGAAGGGGCTTCACGCAGGCCCTATGCGGCGCTGCGCCAGTTCGCGTTCAACCGTCGCAATCATGCGCCTGTCCAGATGATAGAACAGCATCGCGATGCCGCCTGGAATCAGCAAAGCGGCAGGGATGATTGCAAAGGCAAGGTTGATCCCCAGCATGGCTTGCTCGCTCTGCTGCGCCCCGGCGACGAAGCCGGTCATGTCGAGCACGAAGCCGGGCAATGCCAGCCCGAAAGCCACCCCGGCCTTGACCGCAAAGATCGATGCCGAGACGACCAGCCCGGTCATCTGCTTGCTCGAACGCCAGTCGACATATTCGGCGATGTCGGTGAACATGGCATAGGCCAGCACCATCAGCATGCCGAAGCCGATGCCGACGAAATACTGCACGCCGGTTTGCGGCCATACCGCATCGAGCGGCAGGACATAGAACAGCAGTATCGCGCTGGCCTTGAGTGCGCCGGCGGCGATCACGAGATGCGCCTTTTCGAAGCGGCGCTGGAGGAAATTGGCCAGGATCACGCCAGTTACCTGGCCCAGCGCGAGCGCGGTGAGGAACAGCGCGGGACGATCGAGGAAGCCCAGCATCGTTTCTCCCTCATCGCCCACCACATATTCGAAATAGAACAACGCGCTCGCTTGCCGCGCCGCGATCGCGGTGACCCCCAGGATCGCGGCAATGGCCACGGCGATCCACGGGCCGGTGCGCAGCAATTCCCTGAGATCGCCCCCGATCGAGCCGTTCTCGGCAGTCGGTACGATCCGTTCCCTGGTGGTGGCAAAGGTGGCCAGCAGGCAGAAGGTCGAAAGCGCGGCAATGCAGCCCATGGTCAGCATGATGCCGCGCGCCTCGTCGCCGCCGCCCAGCTCGCGCGCCAGTGTGGTGCCGAGCGTGCCGATCAATATGCCTGCCAGCGCAGCGAAGAACATGCGGTAGGCGGTCACGCTGCCGCGCTGCGCCGCACTGGGCGAGATCACTCCCAGCAAGCCACCATAGGGCACATTGACCGCGGTATAGACCAGCATGGCCAGCGTATAGGTGACATAGGCCCACACGAGCTTGCCGGTGGGGCCGAAGTCCGGCACCGCAAACACCATCACTCCGAACAGGCCGAAGGGGACTGCGCCGAACAGCAGATAGGGACGATAGCGCCCCCAGCGGGTGCGGGTGCGATCGGCGATTATCCCCATCATCGGATCAGTCACGGCGTCGACCAGCTTGGTCAGCAGCAGCATCAGCCCGATGGCGGCGGGCGCCACGCCATTGAGGTTGACGAAGAAGTAGAACAGGAAGACGCCGAAGAAATTGAGATAGAGGCCAGAGGCGAGGTCGCCCACGCCATAGCCCAGCTTCTCCTTCAGTCCGATGCGCTCATGCGCCGTGTAAGCCAAGCACCGCTCTCCGCCAGGTCAGGAAAGCGAGCGGTATCACGCTCGCCCGCCAAGCCAAACGCTCAAATGCGGTTAAATATCCTTGCCTTCGAAATCCTTCGCTGAATGGCGTTCGCGCAGCTGCGTATTCTCATCGCCCCAGGTCTTGTTGACGATCCGCCCGCGGCGCACCGCAGGCCGGGCAAAGATCTCCTGCACCCAGCGCCCGACATGCTTGTATTCGTCGATCGAAAGGAAGGTTTTGGCATCCTCGTAGATGTGGCCGGTGGTGAAGGGCGCAAGCCAGGGGAAGTTCGCCATGTCGGCGATGGTATATTCGTCGCCGCCGAGGAAGCGGCTTTGTGCCAGGCGCTGGTCGGCGACGTCGAAAATGCGTTTCACTTCCATCGCATAGCGGTTGATCGGATATTCCCATTTCTCCGGCGCATAGGCGTAGAAATGGCCGAATCCCCCGCCGATGAAGGGGCCGGTTCCGACCTGCCAGAACACCCAGCTCATCGCTTCGGCACGCGCGGCCGGATCGGTGGGCAGGAATTCGCCGAATTTCTCGGCCAGGTGGAGGAGGATCGCACCTGATTCGAATACCCGGAACGGTTTGTCGCCGGTGCGATCTTCGAGCGCAGGGATCTTTGAATTGGGATTGAGCGAAACAAAGCCGCTGGTGAATTGTTCGCCTTCGCCGATATTGATCGTCCAGGCGTCATATTCCGCGCCGCTATGGCCCAGCTCGAGCAGTTCCTCGAGCAGGATGGTGACCTTCACCCCGTTAGGCGTAGCCAGCGAATAGAGCTGGAAGGGATTGTCGCCAACCGGCAGATCCTTGTCTTCGCGCGCGCCGGCGGTGGGCCGGTTGATATTGGCAAAGCGCCCGCCCGATTCCTTGTCATAGGTCCAGACTTTGGGCGGGGTGTAGGTATCGGCCATGCGTGCAGCTCCCTTGGCGTAGCGTTTTCTCGTTGCATATGAAAACTGGGGGATTGCGGTCACTTGTGCAAGCGGCACGAGTGCGACGGGCGGTTGCATTTGCTTTGGCAGGGGATAGGTGGGCTTGTCATATGTATCCTTATAGGATACTGATAAATACATGCATCTGGCAGGATACAAGATTCGCGAGTGGCGCGAGCGGCAGGACCCGCCGCTTTCAGCCGAGGAATTCGGCATCAAATTTGGCGATCCCTGGCCCAGCCGCACGGTCTATGGCTGGGAATCCAAAGGGAAGATTGCCAGGGGGCCGGTGCAGAAGCGGCTTGCGGAGCTGGGCATTTGCGCGCCCGAGGACTGGCTGGAGCCTGCTCCCGGTGAAGATACCGGTGCGTCAGGTAGTGTATCCTCAAAGGATAGCGGAGCAGAGCAAGGGCGCGCGCATCCCTTTTACGACATGCGGCGCCACGGCTTCGTGCGGGTCGCCACCAGCACGCCCAAAACGCGCACCGCCGATGTCAGCTACAATGTGGCTGGCATATTGGCCGAGGCGGAGCGCGCGCATGATGCCGGGGTCGACCTGGTGGTTTACCCGGAGCTGTGCATCTCTTCCTATGCGATCGACGATCTGCACCTGCAATCGGCCCTGCTCGACGCGGCCGAGGCAGGGCTTGCCGAGATCGTGACGGCAAGCGCGAAGTTCGATCCCGTGCTGCTGGTGGGCGCGCCGCTGCGGCACAACGGCCGGGTCTATAATTGCGCGGCGGTGGTGGCGCGCGGGCGCCTGCTGGGTGTGGTCCCGAAGAGTTTCCTGCCCAATTACCGCGAATATTATGAAAAGCGCTGGTTTGCCCATGGCCGCGAGATCAGGGGGCTGGAAATAGCGGTGGCAGGGCAAAAGGTGCCGTTTGGCACCGACCTGATCTTTACCGCCGGGAACCTGCCGGGTTTCAAGCTGTTCGTCGAAATCTGCGAGGATTACTGGGCGCCCACGCCGCCATCGACGCAGGGCGCCCTGGCGGGCGCGACCGTGCTGGCCAATCTATCTGCGAGCAATATCACCATCGGCAAGTCCGACGAGCGCCACTTGCTCGCACGGGCGCAAAGCTCGCGTGCCGTTGCCGCCTATATCTATTGTGCCAGCGGGCACGGCGAAAGCACCACCGATCTTGCCTGGGACGGGCAGGGCATGATCTACGAGCTGGGCGATCTGCTGGCCGAAAGCGAGCGCTTCAGCCTGAATGCCGAGCTGTGCATTGCCGACGTCGATTGCGAGCGCATCCTGGCCGAGCGCGCGCGGATGCAGACCTTCAACGACGCCGCCGAGGCAGCAGGGCGGCCCGAGGACAGTTTCCGCACCATCAGTTTCGAACTCGCGCCCACCGGCGGCGATCGCGGGCTGGTGCGGCCGATCCGCCGCTTCCCCTTTGTGCCCAACCGCCAGCACAAACTCGACGAGGATTGCTACGAAGCCTTCAACATCCAGGTGGACGGGTTGATGCGGCGGCTGGAGGCAACCCACGCCAGGAGCATGGTAATCGGAGTTTCGGGCGGGCTCGATTCGACCCATGCGCTGATCGTGGCGGCAAAATGCTGTGACCGTATGGGCCTGCCGCGCAGCACCATTCGCGGATACACCATGCCCGGCTTTGCGACTTCCGATCATACGAAGTCGAACGCCTGGAAGCTGATGAATGCGCTGGGCATTACCGCCGAGGAGATCGACATCAGGCCGGCGGCTACACGTATGCTCGAAGACATGAAGCACCCTTTTGCGGACGGTGAGCCGGTGCATGATGTGACCTTCGAGAACGTCCAGGCGGGGTTGCGCACCGATTACCTGTTCCGCCTTGCCGGCCACCATTCGGGCTTCGTGATCGGCACGGGCGACCTCAGCGAGCTCGCTCTGGGCTGGTGCACCTATGGCGTGGGTGACCAGATGAGCCATTATGCGGTCAATTCGGGCGTTCCCAAGACACTGATCCAGTATCTTATCCGCTGGGCGGTGACCACTGACCAGTTCGATCCCGCAACTGACGAAGTGCTGCTCTCGATTCTCGATACCGAGATTTCGCCCGAGCTTGTGCCACCGGGCGAAGGCGGCGCGATCCAGAGCACCGAAAGCATCATCGGGCCTTACGAGCTCAATGATTTCTTCATCCACCACACCATCCGCTGGGGCCAGCGGCCTAGCAAGATCGCGTTCATGGCGTGGCACGCGTGGCGGGATGTGCGCAGCGGCCAGTGGCCGGCCGATTTCCCTGAGGAGAAGAAGAACCAGTACGATCTCGCCACGATCGCCAGCTGGCTGGAGAAATTCATCCGCCGCTTCTTTGCTTTCAGCCAATTCAAGCGCAGCGCGATCCCCAACGGGCCCAAGGTGAGTGCGGGCGGGGCGCTCAGCCCGCGCGGCGACTGGCGCGCGCCGTCCGATGCGGTGGCCGACGTATGGCTCGATGAACTGCGCAAGGGATTGCCTGAGCGGCGCGATTGAAGGCACTAGGCGCCATGAGCCTGCGCACCATCCTGATTCTCATGCTGTGCAACCTCGTGTGGGCACTCAACGTGGTGGTGAGCAAGATCGTGGTCGACGATCTGGCCGTGCCGCCGCTGTTCTACGCTTGTGCGCGTGCCGGGCTGGTCGCGCTGGCGCTGGCCTATCTGCTCCGTCCGTTGCCGAAGGAACTGGGCAAGGTGCTGCTGATCGGGCTTGCCATCGGCGGTGGCTCCTTTGCACTGATGTTCATTGGCCTGGAAACCGCCTCGCCTTCGGTGGCGGGGGTGATCAGCCTGTCAGGGGCGCCAATGACGGTTGTCTTCGCAATGATCTTCTTGCGGGAGCGGGTGCGCTGGCGCCGCGGGCTCGGCATATTGATGACACTGGCAGGGGTGCTGATGGCAATGGGTTCGCCCTCTGCAATGAGCGGCAGTGCGGGCGTGCTGTTCCTGTTTGCTGCCGCAGTGATCGGCGCGCTCGGATCGGTCTTCTTCAAGCAGATCGATATTTCCGCGCGCGCAATGCAGGCATGGTCGGGCGTGGCCTCCGTCATCGTGCTGGCGCCGCTATCGGCAATGCTCGAGCATGGCCAGGTTAGCGCGGTCATGGCCGCGCCAGGCGAAATAGCCGCAGCCCTGGTATTCGCCAGTATCGTCGTCTCGGTGGGCGCGCATACCGCCTACTTCAAGGTGCTGCAGGACAATGACGCGAACCTGGTCGTTCCGCTTACGCTGCTCACCCCGCTGCTGACGATCGTGTTCGGGGCGATCATTACCAATGACCCGATCGGCTGGCGGCTGCTGGCGGGCGGCGCCCTGGCGCTGGTGGGTGTGGCGATCATCGTGCTGCGGCCCAGCCGGAACATCTTCAAGCCACTCCTGGTCAAAACCCGCTTTTAAGGCGAAAACACAACTGTCTTGCGCAATCGGGAGATATAGGTAGTTTTCCGGTCAAGCGGTCGCTCGCGTGCCCGATATGGGCGAGTTGGGGGGCTGATGGCGACAATTGCGGGGCAAAGCGGGTTGATCCTCGCCCACAGCAGGCGGCTGCGCCTGTTCACACTCTTCATTCTCTATGTCGGTCAAGGCCTGCCGATAGGCCTGTTCTGGTTCGCGATTCCTGCCTGGATGGCAGCCAATGGCGCACCGGCGCAAGACGTCGGCTCGGTCCTGGCGCTCACTGCGCTTCCCTGGTCGCTCAAATTCTTCAACGGTTTCCTGATGGACCGATATACCTTCCTGCCGATGGGCAGGCGGCGTATCTGGTTGCTAGGTTCGCAATCGGTGATGATCGCAGGCCTGTTGGTTGCCATGCTGCTCAATCCCGGCGTCGGGGAAGTGGCGGTGCTGGGGGCGATCGGCTTCGTGGTGAACATGGCGACCACCTTCCAGGACGTTGCCGTCGACGGGCTGGCGGTCGACATCATGGAAGAAGACGAACGCTCGCGGGGTAGCGGGATGATGTTCGGCGGGCAATCGATCGGGATTGCTGCCGCCACCGCAATCGCGGGCTCGGTGATCGGCCAATATGGAGCGCCCGCTGCCTACGGGCTGATTGCGGTCCTGGTTTTCGCCCTCTGCGCCTACATTGCCGCATTCAGGGAGCGCGAGGGCGAACGGCGCCTTCCTTGGGACGAGGGGCAGCCGCATGGACGCAATCTCGCGATTCAGGCCGGTGCCTGGTGGCCGATCCTCAAGAATACCTTCCTGGCGTTGGGCAAGCCTGCCAGCCTGCTGTGGCTGCCGGTGCTGTTCGGGCGCGGTATCCTTTATGGGGGGCTGACCGGCGCAACCCCGCTGATCGGTGCCAATTACCTCGGCTGGAACGAGAGCGAGATTTCCGCGCTCACCGCAACAAGTGGCATCCTGGCAGGACTGTTGGGATTATCGCTCGGCGGCTGGCTGGGTGACCGGTTCGGGGCCAAGAAAACGGTCATCGGATGGATGCTCGCCCAGATCGCGATGTGCGTAGCGATGTATTTTTCGGTGCCTTATTGGAGTGACCGGACCGTTTTCATGGGCTTTGTCTATGCCTGGATCTCGCTCGATATCCTGCTGACGGTGGCATTGCTGCCGATTTCGATGCGGCTGTGCGATGCGACTGTGGCCGCCACCCAGTTCACCATCTACATGGCGGTTTCCAATTTCGGGATCTCTTTCGGGGCCTTCATGCTGAGCCGGATCGATGGGCTGGGCGGCTTGCCCTCGATCTTCCTGGTCGTGGCCGCAGGCGTATTGCTGGGCCTGTTGTTGATGCTCAGCGTGAAATATCCGCGACGCCCGGAGTATTATGCCGCGCTGGAAGCGCGGCTGCCGCATGACGGCCGGCTTAGACCCCGTATCGACTGACATCGCGGCACCGGAAAGGCGGCGTGCCCTCCGGTGCCGTGAAGATCGGTAGCGGGTGCTTACTTGCGGTCGATCGAATAGCGGCCCGGCCCGAAAGCCGCGAGCAGCAGGAAGCCGCCGGCGATCGCGACATTCTTCATGAACATCACGAACTGTATCTGGTCGCCCAGCTGGTTGTGGAAAATACCCGCGGAGACCAGGCTGAAACCGGCGATTGCGAGGGCGGCAAGCCGCGTCTTGAAGCCGATCAGCACGGCCAGGCCGCCCAGCACTTCCAACGCTGCCGCGCCGCCATAGGCCACGCTCGGCAGCGGCAGGCCAACCGATGCGATGTAGCCGATCGTTCCTGCGGGATCGGCCAGCTTGCCCAGGCCGGCGATGATGAACAGCGCGGCGAGGAAAATGCGCGCCACCAGCGCCATCCAGTCTTGCTGCGGCGTGGTCGGGCTCTCGGTCAAACTTGTCATTCAAAATTCCCTTCGTTTGGCAGGCGCGGTCAGGCTGCGAGTTGAATGGCTTGCGATTTGGCTGCTGCGATTTTAGCCTCTCCATCCTGGCCCATGATCCCGTCAGCCGCGACATGGGCGATCACTTCGATGCCGAGGAAACCAAGGAAGAACTTGAGCCACGGGGTCATGAAATCGAAGTCGCTGCCGACTGGCGTACCTCCGGAAGCGATGGCAAGATAGGCCTTCTTGCCCTTGAGCAGCCCTTGCGGACCATTGGCCGTGTACTCGAATGTGGTTCCAGCGCGGGCGACGAGGTCGGCCCAGGCCTTGACCGTGGCCGGAACGCCGAAATTGTAGATCGGCACGCCCAGCACGATGATGTCGGCGGCCTGCAGTTCGGCGATCAACTCGTCGGCAATGGTTGCCAGCTCTTGTTGTTCGGCCGTCCGTTCGCTTGCCGGGGTGAGGTTGGCGCCGAAGCGCTCGGCCGAAACGAAGGGCAGGTCGTTCGCGCTGAGATCGCGGGTAGTCACCGCAGCACGGTGGCTTTCGGCAAGCGATCTTACCAGCCGCGCGCTGAGATCGCGCGAAACCGATTCATCAGAGCGAATGCTGGCAGTGATGTGGAGGATTTTGGTCATGGGAATGTCCTTTGTACTGTGGGGGTGCCGCTCCCCTGTGGGGGAGGGGGTTTCAGGGGAGCGGCGAGGGGGTCCGGATCAGGCGGCGTCGACCAATACGAGCTCGGAATCCTCGAGCGCGGTGATGGTGACCTGTTCCTGATTGGTGATGGCGATACCGTCGCGTGCGTTTGCTTCGACATCCTCGACCTTCACCTTGCCCGTGGCGGGCACGAGATAGAGGTGGCGCGAGGGATCTCGGGGGCGATAGGTCACGCTTTCACCTGCCTTCACCGTGGCACCCAGCACGCGGGCATCGGTGCGGATCGGCAGTGCCCCTGCGGCAGCGTCGCCATCATTAGCGGCGTTGCTCGCGAGCGGCACGAATGCGCCCGAGCGGTCTCCCTTGGGAAACTTGCGTGCGCCCCAGCCAGGATCGCCGCCGCGCTCGTCGGGGATGATCCAGATCTGGAACAGCGTGGTTTCCTCATCCTCGAGGTTGAATTCGGAATGCTGCACGCCGCGCCCGGCGCTCATCACCTGCACGTCGCCCGCTTCGGTGCGGCCTTCATTGCCCATGCTGTCGCGGTGGGTGATGGCGCCGCTGCGGACATAGGTGATGATTTCCATGTCGCTATGCGGGTGGGTGGGAAAGCCGCTTTTCGGCGCGATCCGGTCATCGTTCCACACGCGCAATGCGCCCCAGTTGACCCGCGCGGGATCGTGGTAGCCGGCAAAGGAAAAGTGGTGCCGCGCATCGAGCCAGCCGTGATTGGCCGCGCCAAGGGTTTCGAAGGGGCGTAGTTCGATCATGGTTTGTCTCCTGCTGGAGTAACGTTGTGACCGCCGAGATAGTTCTTGCGGGATATCCTGAAAACCGCGATAAAATCTCTCAAGATGTTCGAGTATTCTGAACAATGAAACTGGGCGAGCCGACCCTGGACCAGCTCCGCATCTTCCTCGCCGTCGAGGAAGAGGGCAGCTTTGGCGGCGCCGCGCGGCGCATGGGGCGCGCGATTTCCGCGATCAGCTACGGCGTGCAGCAGATGGAGGCGCAACTCGGCGTTACGCTGTTTTCGCGCGAGGGTTCGCGAAAGCCCGTGCTGACTGAGGCAGGCCGCGGATTGCTGGCCGAAGCGCGCGCCATTACCGAGGCTTCGGACGCCTTGCTCGCCAAAACGCGCAGCCTTCATGCAGGCCTCGAAAGCGATGTTGCGCTGGCGCTTGACGTGATGGTGCCGGGCGAGGCCGTGGCTGCAGTGCTACGCGATTTCCGCCGCATGTTTCCGACCGTGGCGCTGCGGCTCAATATCGAGGCGCTGGGGGCTGTCACCGCCTGCCTGCTCGATGGCGAGGCCGATCTGGCGGTAGCCGGGCCGGTGGTGAGTGAGGATCCGGCGCTCGAACGCCAGGCGATCGGCGAAATCGAACTGGTCCCGGTTGCTGCGCCGGATCACCCGCTGGCGGCGGGCAACATAGCGCCGGGGGCAAGCCGCGAGCATTTGCAACTTGTGCTGTCAGACCGTTCACCGCTGACCGAAGGGCGCGAATTCTCCGTGCTCAGCCCGCTGACCTGGCGGTTGGCCGACCTTGGCGCGAAACACGCGCTGCTCAAGCAGGGGATCGGCTGGGGCAATATGCCGCGCCACGCGGTGCGCGAGGATCTGACCGCGGGGCGACTGGTCGAACTTGACCTGCCGGAGAAGCCGGGCGCTTTCTACACGCTCAGCGCCACCTGGCGGCGCGATGCGCGCCCTGGCCCTGCGACCAGCTGGCTGATCGATGCGCTGCGCGATCAGCTCAAGCTGTGCCCAAAGGACTAGGGCCGAAGTTCACCGGCTCGTCGCCATCCTTCCACGGCGCGAATTTGGGCATCACGCTGGAAAAGAGTTCGGAGGCGAGGTGGGTTTCGAGCCAGCGCTGCAGATGCGGGATTGGCTGGGCGTCGAACCAGTTGCGGTCATGATTGGCGAACTGGCGGATAAACGGGAAGCTCGCAATATCGGCCAAAGCCCGCTCTGCCCCGCATAGTTGCGGCTGATCCGCCAGCCGCGCATCGAGCTGCAGGAGGATGTCATATCCCGCCGCGCGGTGGGGCAGGGGGTCGCAATCACCATGGCGCGTGGGGTATTTGTAGCGGTCGAGGTGATGCTTGAACGGCCCATCGATCATCGCCAGCAATTCACGGTTATAGCCAGCCAGCCAGGATTCGGGATCATCCTGCGCCAGCGCCCAGCGCATGATCTCGATGCTTTCATCGAGTACTGTCCCATCTGGTAGGACGAGCACCGGAACGGTCGCCTTTTCGGACGCCTCGATCAGCTCGGGCGGCTTGCTGGCAAGCTTCACTTCGCGCAAGCTCACAGTGATTCCCGCAATCCACAGCGCCATGCGCGAGCGCATGGCATAGGGGCAGCGGCGGAAGCTGTAGAGGACCGGGTGTACTGTCATTCCTCTGGAGGAAACTCGGCACCGACATGCGCGGTTCCGCGTTTCCGCGCGAGCTCTTCCTGCCGCTGGCGTTCGGCATAGCGGGCGCGCTGCGCCTCGTCGCGCTCGCCGATGCAATGCGGGCAGCTGATGCCTTCGACGAAATCTGGCGATGCCTGCTCCGCCGCGCTCAATGGGCGGCGGCAGGCGCGGCACAGCCCATAATCGCCCTGTTCGAGCCCGTGACGCACCGTCACGCGCTCGTCGAACACGAAGCATTCGCCGTCCCACAGGCTTTCATCCTGCGGTACTTCCTCGAGATATTTGAGGATGCCGCCCTTCAGGTGATAGACCTCGTCGATCCCTTCCTGGCGCAGGAAGCTGGTCGATTTCTCGCAGCGGATGCCGCCGGTGCAGAACATCGCGACCTTTGTCTTGCCGCTGAGCAATTCATCGCGGTGCGCGCGGAACCATTGGGGAAATTCGCGGAAACTGCTGGTGTGCGGATCGACCGCGCCCCGAAATGTGCCGGTCGCCACTTCATAGTCATTGCGGGTGTCGATCACCACCGTATCCGGATCGCTGATCAGTGCGTTCCAGTCTTGCGGCGCGACATAGCGCCCGACGCTTTGCGTGGGATCGATATCGGGCTCGCCCATGGTCACGATCTCGCGTTTCAGCCGCACCTTCATGCGGTGGAATGGCATTTCGCTGGCGTGCGAGAACTTCACGTCGAGATTGGCACAGCCGGGCAGGACACGGATGTGCGCCAGCACTTGCTGGAGCGAATTCTCGCCGCCCGCGATCGTGCCGTTGATGCCTTCCTGGGCGAGCAGCAGCGTGCCCTTGATCCCGACCTCTTCGCACAGCGCCAGCAACGGACCGCGCAATGCCGCCGGATCCTCAAACCGCGTGAACTGGTAAAGCGCGGCGACGGTGATTGACGGGGTATCCGTCATGTCGGTCAATCCAGCTTCATCACCCAGCCATGGGTGTCCGCAACTGCGCCTTTCTGGATGCCGACCAGTTTCTCGCGGATTCGTGCGGTGGTCTGGCCGATCCCGCCCGCGCCGATAGTGAATTCGCCATCCGGCCCCGCAACCGTGCTAACCGCGGTTACTACCGCAGCGGTGCCGCAGGCCATGCATTCGACGAGCTTGCCCGATGCGGCATCCTCGCGCCACTGGTCGATCGAATACATGCCTTCCTCGACTTCAAGCCCTTCCTCGCGCAGCAGGGTGATCAGGCTGTCGCGGGTGATGCCCGGCAGGATCGTGCCGGTCAGCTTCGGTGTTACCACGCGCCCGTCGTCAAACACGAAGAACAGGTTCATGCCGCCCAGTTCCTCGACCCATTTGCGCTCGACCGCGTCGAGGAACAGCACCTGGTCATGCCCCATGGCGAAGGCTTGCCCTGTAGGGACGAGGCTCGCGGCGTAATTGCCGCCGCATTTCGCCGCGCCGGTGCCGCCGGGGGCCGCGCGGGTGTAATCCGAAATCCAGATGCTGACCGCCTTGGCGCCGCCCTTGAAATAGCTGCCGGCCGGGCTCGCGATCACGATGAACTTGTATTGCTTGGCCGGACGGACACCAAGGAAAGCCTCAGTTGCGATCATGAAGGGGCGCAGATAGAGCGAGCCGCCTTCGACGCTTGGGAACCAGTCCCGGTCAGCCGCGACCAGCAGGCGGATCGATTCGAGGAACAGTTCTTCGGGCAGATGGGGCATGGCGAGCCGGTCAGCCGATGCGTTAAACCGGCGCGCATTGGCTTCAGGTCGGAACAGTGCAACCCCGCCATCGATCTGCTTGTAGGCCTTGAGCCCCTCGAAAATTTCCTGCGCGTAGTGCAGCACCGCCGCCGAGGGATCGAGAGTCAGCGCTTCGCGCGGCCCCACGCTGGCGCTGTGCCAGCCGCCTTTTGCCTCGTCATAGTCGATTGTGACCATGTGGTCGGAAAACAGCGTTCCGAAACCGGGGTTCTTGAGCGCTTCGTCGCGCTTGGCAGCGGGAGTAGGGGCGGGGTGCGGGATTGTCAGGAATTCCATTCCAATTCGCCTAAATGTCTGTTGCGCATTTTTCAAATGAGAAAGGCGACCCTGCCCGTCGGAGGATCGCCTTTCGCATGGTCAGCGGCGGGAAGTGCCGCTCACAAAGCCTCTATCGGTAGGGGTAATTACCGATAGTGCCTCGTGCGGAAACTTGCCGACCTCTCTGCTGAACCATGAGACATCGGATCACCTCCTTTCGCGCTTTTGAGCCAAGACCCGCATCGTTTCACCGGGGGCCGAGAACCGCGTTTTGCCGCTGGCCTCAGGCACTAATGTGATTCAAGAGAATCGTTAAAACAAGGCTTGAAAAAAAGTTTTCCCACGTCAGTATAGATCGCCGTTGCCTGCGAAAGTTCGCGGGCTTTTCCTTACCTGCAATCCTCGATGACGCGGGTCACTTCGGCCCACGCGGGAATGTAGAGCGGCTCAAAACCCTCGACTTCCACTGCAAAGCGCCCCTTGGTGATTGCCATGGCGTCGAGCAGCCGATCATGGGCGGCAAAGGTTGCGGCAAGAAAGGGCACTTCCATCTTGGATTGGCTCGCCGTAAGGATGCGCTGCTGCGTTTCTGTTCGCACGGTCATCAGCACGGGGCTCGCCACTTCTCCTGCTACCAACAGTGTTATCTGGTTCGTTCCGCGTTCGCAGATCAGCACCAGCAGGTTTTCCGTCCCGGGCGGGCCGAAACCTGCCATGCTCCTTGCCGCTTCTCTGCGATACGACCAATCGCCGAGCGTTTGCGGTGCGTCGAGCCAGCTGGCGTCGTAATCGGCAGGCAGAATTGGCACTGGAGCGGCCAATCCGGTAGATGTCGCCTGATCTGCCGTGTTCTGCTGCGCGCAGGCGGCACTTGTTCCCACGCCAAAGGTTGCCGCTAGCCCAATGAGGAACTGGAAATAGATTGGTTTCATGTCGCCTTAATGCGCGCTAACGGCTTGAAGGTCCATGAACAAGGGCGCGTCCATGACCAAGAGCACCCAATGAACAAGAAACGCCGGATCGATCAGATGCTTGTCGAGCGCGGGCTGGCAGAGAGCCGCGCGCGGGCGCAGGCGCTGGTCATGGCGGGGCTGGTGTTCAGCGGCGAGGCAAAGATCGCCAAGCCGGGGCAGCAATTGGTGGATGACGCTCCACTCGAAGTGCGCGGGCGCGACCATCCCTGGGTTAGCCGTGGCGGGATCAAGCTGGCACACGCTATTGAACATTTCGGTCTTGATCCGGCGGGCGCGGTGGCGATGGATATCGGCAGTTCCACCGGCGGCTTCACCGATGTGCTGCTACAAGCCGGGGCCGAACATGTCTTCGCGGTCGACAGCGGCACCAACCAGCTGGCCTGGAAGCTGCGGCAGGACCCGCGCGTGACCGTGCTTGAGCAGACCAGCGCACGAATCCTTACCCCCGAACTGATTGACCGGCCCTGCAACTGGGTGGTGTGTGATGCGAGCTTCATCAGCCTTGCGAAAGTGCTCGAGCGGCCGCTTGAGCTCGCCGCGCCCGAGTGCCGCCTTGTCGCGCTGATCAAACCGCAATTCGAGGTCGGGCGCGAGGAAGTGGGTAAGGGCGGGGTGGTGCGCGATCCTGCGCTGCACGAGCGCGTATGCAATGAAGTGCGCGATTGGCTTGAAGGTGCAGGCTGGATCGTTGACGGGATTGTCGAAAGCCCGATCACCGGCCCGCAAGGCAATGTCGAATTTCTGGTCAGCGCACAGCGCAGTTAGGCCAGATCGATCGTTTCGATCTTTGCATCCAGATCGATAGGCAGCGAAGCGAGCACCTCGACGCCCGACGCTTTCTCGTAAGCATCTGCGCCATACTCTGCGACCAGTTCGGCCTGGCGCTCATCGCGCTGGCGCAGGAGATCCGCAATTTCATCGCGGTAAAGCGCCACCATCGCGGTGACGAAGCGATTGACCAGGCTATCCTGTTTCGTTTGATCGACATTGTAGAGCGGAAGATGCTCGATCATCACCTCGGCGGGGTAGAGAAACTCGTTGGTGACGAAGCGATTGGTAGCGAACCAACTGCGCGGGATGCCCTGATAATCGATCGATAATCCAATCAGATGCGTGACATGCGCTTTCGCGTCTTCACCCTGGGGCGGCAGGGCAATCGGCTCAAGCCCGTCTTTCAACTGGGTCCGGTGGAGAAAAAGGTGGAAATGGCCATGCTCATCTTCATCGCGGCTACCGGGCGCATGGACATGGTAATACCAGCGTGATTTGGTTTGCGCATCGCGCGCATCCTTGTCTGGATAGTGTTTCCAGAACTTGCCTTTGCCCTCGGGCAAAACCCGCAGCATCAACGGGCGCTGTTCCTGCGCCATCTGCGTGATCGTTTCAATAACGGTGGCGGCGGCGGCAGCTGGCGTCATGCCAAATTACTCTAGAAAACAAATCGGCCGACGACAACAGGTGCCGTCGGCCGGACTTGTAAAGAATGCCGAAGCTATCAGGCAGCCGAGCAATCTGCGGCGGCGCAGCAGCCCTCAGCATGGCAGCCTTCAGCGGCAGCGCAGCAACCTTCAGCAGCAGCACAGCAGCCTTCAGCAGCCGCACAGCAGCTTTCAGCAGCAGCACAGCAGCCTTCTGCATATGCCGCAGTCTCGTCAGCTGCAGTTTCCGCCGCTTCATCGGCACCTTGCGAGCATGCGGCAGTAGCGACCGAAAGTCCGCCGACAACTGCCAGCATGGAAGCAAGATTCTTCTTATTCATAATTTGATCCCCTCTCTGGGCGAGGCACATTCAAGCTAAACACAACCTCGCCGAAACGCGCCCCGGAAGACGGCGAGGAAGAGAATCCCAGGCTAATTATCAGAAAAAACAGCATTGTCGATATTGCCAAAAAGCAATCGGACAGGCCTTTTCCCCTCCTCGAACAGGATTCACTCAAAGCATGTTTCGCGCGGATTGCAGATTAAGTTACAAATACGGACGCAGAAATTTCGTCCCATAGTGCGCCTGATATGTTTGCCAATCCCGCTATGGGACAAGGTTTGGCGTGCAATTGCGTAAGGTGTATCTCGTACTGCATCACGAGCTGGAATGATTCGCTCCTTCTGGGGCCTCGGGGGTATCAATGAACGTCATCGCGTCACGCAGCCAGTTACGCGCCAGCTTTATCCGCTGGGCACTGTTCACAGTGCCGCTGATCGTGCTGCTGGGATTTGTCGCCGGTCAATTCGGCAGCCCTGACACAATCTGGTTCCAGAGCTTGTACAAACCGGCGATTTACCCGCCGCCAGCCGCGTTCGGCATCGTCTGGACGCTGCTGTATATCTTGATCGGGATAGCTCTAGCGCTGGTATCCAGCTCTTGGGGGGCGCGTGGCCGCGGTGTTGCGATCGGCCTGTTCGCAGTGCATTTCGTCTGCAACCTCGCCTGGACGCCAGTGTTTTTCGGCAACCAGGACATTGTCGGCGGGCTGGTAGTGTTGGGCCTGGTCAATGTGACCTTGCTGGGCGTTATCTGGGCGTTCTGGCGTGTGCGGCGTCTCGCCGCACTGCTGTTATTGCCTTATTTTGCATGGACGATGTTTGCCGGTTTGCTCAATTACGAGTTCCACCGGCTCAATCCTGAAGGGCAACAGAATGTTTCTACCCCGGCGACCCAGCGTATCCAGCTGAACGAGGGCTGATCTCAGGAAGCGCTTGCCTTCGAACCAAGCCGGGGCCATTTAGCCAGCATGCAAAGTCAGAACCCGATGATCGCCGATTTCGTGAAACTTGCGAACAGTGCCGCAGGCACTTTTGCGGGAATGACGCGCGAGGCGCGCGACAGCGCGCGCGAACGTTTGAAAGAGGCGATGGGCGGGATGGATTTCGTTTCCCGCGAAGAATTCGAAACCGTCAAGCTGATGGCGCAGAAGGCGCGCGAAGAAAACGAGGCGCTCAAGGCGCGGCTGGAAGCGCTGGAAGCCAGGCTCGCGGCCAAGTAAACCTGCCGCGCAATGAACCTGCGCGCGCCCGCCATTCTTATTGCTTCTCGATACCACGGTGAAACCGCCAGCGTCGTTCGCCTGCTGACGGAGAAATTCGGACTCGTGGCCGCCTATGTCGCAGGCGGGCGCGGGCGGCAACTGCGCCCTGTGATGATTCCAGGCAACCGGGTGGAGGCCGAACTTCGCGCGAAGTCCGAAAGCCAGTTGCCCTTTGCGAAGATCGAATTGACGCAAAGCTGCGGACCCTGGCTAAGCGAGCCGTTGCCAGCTGCGGCCATATCGTGGGCCTGCGCGCTCACCGCAACGGCGCTGCCTGAGCGCAATCCCTATCCCGCGCTGTTCAGTGCGCTTGACGCGCTGCTGTCTGCCGTGTGCCAGGCGCCATCGGCGCGTGGCTGGTTGCCCGCGATGATCGCCTATGAAGCGCTGCTGCTGCGCGAGCTTGGCTATGGCGGCGTCCGCCCGGATACAGGAACCGAACTGGCAGGCCTGTTAGATGATTTTGACCGGCTGGAAGGACCTCTTGCCCGCTACCTGCTTGCTGACCGTCGCGGCGATGTTATGGCAGCGCGGCATTTGTTGCGGGAACGGCTTGCTCGCATGCAGACATGAAGGTTTGGAAATGAAGATCGCAGTTTTCGCCGGCGACGGTATCGGCCCCGAAGTGACCACGCAGGCGGTGCGGGTGCTGCAGGCCCTCGACCTGCCGGGCATGGAGCTGGCTTATGGCGATGTTGGCGGTATGGCTTATTATAAGCATGGCCATCCGCTGCCCGAGGCAACGCTTGAAACCGCGCGCGCGAGCGATGCGATCCTGTTCGGCGCGGTGGGCGATTTCTCCTGCGATCACCTCGAACGCCATTTGCGGCCCGAACAGGCGATCCTGGGCTTGCGCGCTGCGCTGGGCCTGTTCGCCAACCTGCGGCCCGCCACCACCTTTCCTGGCCTTGAGCACATGAGCGCGCTGCGGCCTGAAATCGCCCGCGAGATTGACCTCTTGATCGTGCGCGAGCTCAATGGTGATGTATATTTTGGCGAAAAGGGCATCCGCACACTCGATGACGGCCGCCGCCAAGGCTGGGACATGATGAGTTATGCCGAAGATGAGGTGCGCCGCATCGCGCATGTCGCGTTCCGTGCGGCGCAAGGGCGCAAGGGTCGTCTTTGCAGCGTCGACAAGGCCAATGTGCTCGAAACTTTCCAGCTGTGGCGCGACGTGGTGATCGAGGTGTCGGCCGAATATCCCGATGTCGCGCTCGAGCACATGTATGTCGACAATGCCGCGATGCAGCTGGTTCGGGCACCGGGCGCGTTTGACGTAGTAGTGACCGGCAACATGTTCGGCGACATCCTTTCCGACCAGGCGAGCATGTGTGTCGGCTCGATCGGCCTCCTCGCCAGCGCATCGCTGGGCGAGCGGCAGACCGAATTCGGCACATTCGGCCTTTACGAGCCAATCCATGGCAGCGCCCCCGATATCGCGGGGCAGGGCAAGGCCAATCCGATGGCGACGATCCTTTCCGCCGCGATGATGCTGCGCCACAGCTTTGGCCGCGAGGCGGAGGCGGCGCGGATCGAGGCGGCGGTGGCGGCCACGCTCAGGGACGGAATCCTTGGCGGCGACCTTGGCGGCACATACGGCTGCGAGGCGATCGGCCAGGCGGTGTGCGAGCGGCTGTGACGTGACCGGCGCGGGTGAACTCGAACTCGCGATAATCCTGCCGACGCTCAACGAGCGCGGCAATCTTGCCCCGCTGGTCGATCGAATTTCGGCAGCCCTGGGGAATACCGGCTGGGAAGTGCTGGTGGTCGATGACAATTCGGCCGATGGCACGGCAGATGAGGCGCGCGCCCTGGCGTTGGAGGATCGCCGGGTGCGGGTGATCCAGCGGATCGGGCGGAGGGGCCTTGCGAGCGCGGCGATCGAGGGTTTCTGCGCCACCGCCGCCCCGTTCGTGGCGGTGATGGATGCCGATCACCAGCATGATCCGGCGCTGCTGCCGAAGATGCTGGCTGCCTTGCGCGCGGGGGAGGCCGATATTGCTGTGGCCTCGCGCTTCGCCGAGGGTGCGAGCACCGCCAACTGGGACAATCCGGAGCGCGAAAAGCTTTCCGGCTTTGCAAATCTGCTGGCGCGCAGGCTCACCCGGGTCGAGCTTTCCGATCCGATGAGCGGTTATTTCATGCTACCGACCGCGCTTGCCCGCTCGCTTGCCCCGCGCCTTTCGGGCTTCGGGTTCAAGATCCTGCTCGACCTGTTGGCGAGTGCCGACCGGCGGCTGGAAATCAAGGAATTTCCGCTCGATTTCGCTGCGAGGCGCGCGGGCGAGAGCAAGCTCGACCGCGCGATCGCGTTCGATTTCCTCGCCGGGATCTATGACAAGACATTCGGCCGGTTGATCCCCACGCGTTTCGCCCTGTTCGGAACGGTCGGCGCGGCAGGTGTGCTGGTGCATATGGCCGTGCTGAGCATGGTGCTGTTCATCTTCGGCGAGGCTTTTGCCGTGGGGCAGATCGCTGCCGTGCTCAGCGCGATGAGCTTCAATTTTTTCCTCAACAACTGGCTGACCTATCGCGACCAGCGGCTGAAGGGCGCAGGCGCGCTGCTCAAGGGCTGGATCGGCTTCTGCCTCACCTGTGCGGTGGGCGCCTTTGCCAATGTTGCCGTGGCGACCCTTCTGGAGATGCAGGGTCTGGTCTGGTTCCTTGCCGCGCTGGCCGGGATACTGGTCGGTTCGGTATGGAATTATGCCCTCTCCAGCCGCTTCGTGTGGGGGCGGTATTGAGTGCGGGCTACCGCCAACCCTCGATCCAGGCATAGTCAAGGAAGCTCTGGGGGCCATCGAGCGCGGCAGCAGTCAGGATCGGATAGAACCACGCGAAAATCGCACAGCTTGCGCCCAGCACCAACCATGCCAGGCGCGGGTGCCCGGCATTCCGCATCGCATCGAGCGCCAGCGCCAGCGCACCCATGAGGAAGAAGTGCGGGACGAAATAGTGGTAGAAGAACTGCACCGATTTGGCTGCGAACAACCACAACCCAAGGCTGGCAAAATAGCCCGCAACCATTCCCAGCCTGGCCCAGTTCCTTTGTGAAATGCCGCTGACAAGGCACCAGAAAAGCGCGGGAATCCCGAGCAGAATGGTAAGAGGGTTGCCGATCAGCAGAACACCGCGCTGAACCCCCTCCTGCGCATCGTAATAATACCAGATCGCGCGGGCATTGAGCACCCAGTCGGGCCATGTCGACTGGTAGTTATGCGGCTTCAGTATCTGCGTCTGCAACGCCAGCATTTCCTGGTGCAAGGTGATGATCCCGCCGCTGGTTAGCGGATTCGGCTGGAGCAACAGAGCGGGCCAGAAGCTCAGCCCATAGACCGCCAATGGAACCACACCGAGCCACAAAGCGGCTTCGATCAGCGAGATGCCCGGCACCGGGATGCCGCGCTGGCTGGCAAACAGCCGCTGCCGCCCGGCCGACAGCCGCGCAAGGAGGAAGGCGATGCCCGGCAGCATGGCCAGCGGGACCGCGTTCCACTTGGCAGCCATGGCTGCGCCCAAGAATACACCGGTTGCGGCCAATCGCCAGCGGCCCTGTTCGGGCTTGCGGATTGCCGCGCTGAACTGCCAGGTGGCGAGCGCGAGGAAGCAGGCCATGAAGATGTCGAGCATGGCAATGCGCGATTGCACCGTCAGCATGAAGCCGCTCGCCAGCAGCGCGCCGAATGCCAGCGCGGCGAAGTGCGACAGGCTGGCGTGCCACATCGCGCGCATGGCGGCGATCAGTGCCAGCGTGCCCGCCAGAAGTGGGAAAATCCGCCAGCCCAGCGGCGCGTCGCCGAACAGCGCAATCCCGGCGGCGAAGATCGTCTTGCCCAGCAGCGGATGCTCGCGGTTGATATACTCGCCGCCTGCCAGCATTTCGCGTGCGGCCGGCAGGTAATGCACCTCATCGAAATAGGGCGCGGCGAGCGTGGTCAGCCGTATGGCGCTGAGCGAGGCAAACAGTACGGCAATGGCAATTGTCGGGCCAAGCGGGTCACGCGGGTGGACGGGGGCCTGACTCATCGCAGCTAGGCATAACCGGCGGCACCTGCACTCGCAAGAGGTGCCGAAGCCGCTTGCCGCACTTGCCGCACCGGCTTAAAGCCGCCCGCAATATGAAGAAAACCACCGGAATGGACCGCTCTGTCACGCGCCACTGGCGCCCCGCCACCCAAGCGGTGCGCGGCGGCACCTGGCGCAGCGAGCATGGCGAGACGAGCGAGGCGCTGTTCCTTACGTCAGGCTATACTTACGACGATGCGCAGACGGTGGCTGACCGTTTTGCCGGCGAGGCGCAGGGTATGACCTATTCGCGCCTGCAGAACCCCACTGTGGCAATGCTGGAAGAGCGGATCGCGCTGCTCGAAGGGGCCGAGGCCTGCCGCGCGCAGGCGAGCGGCATGGCGGCGATGACCGCAGCGCTGCTGTGCCAGCTTTCCGCGGGGGATCACGTGGTTGCCGCACGCGCCGCCTTCGGTTCGTGCCGCTGGCTGGTCGATCATTTGCTGCCGCGCTTCGGGATCGAGACATCGGTGATCGACAGCGCCGAGGACGCAGAATGGGAAGCTGCCATCCGGCCCAACACCAAGGTGTTCTTCTTTGAGACCCCGGCCAATCCGACGCTCGACATCGTCGATCTGAAATTCGTGTGCGATGTGGCCAGGGCCCATGGCATCACCACGGTGGTCGACAATGCCTTTGCCACCAGCGCGCTGCAGCGACCGATTGAATTCGGAGCCGATGTGGTGGCCTATAGCGCAACCAAGCTGATGGACGGGCAGGGCAGGGTGCTGGCGGGCGCCGTGTGCGGCAGCGAGGAATGGATCAACGAAGTGCTGTTGCCATTCCAGCGCAACACCGGGCCCAATCTATCGCCCTTCAATGCCTGGGTGGTGCTGAAGGGCCTGGAAACGCTCGACCTGCGCGCGCACCGGCAAAGTCAGAGCGCGCTTCGGCTGGGGCAGTTCCTCGAACCGCGCCTGCTTGAAGGCGGGGGGCGCATGCTGCATCCGGGTCTCCCAAGCCACCCGCGCCACGAACTGGCTATGCGCCAGATGGATGCAGTCGGCCCGATTTTCGCCTTCGATGTACAAAGCCGCGAACGTGCATTCGCCATTCTGGACGCGCTACAACTGATTGATATATCGAATAATATTGGGGATTCGCGCAGCCTGATGTGTCATCCGGCCTCGACCACGCATGCCAATATGGGCGAAGAGGCACGCGATGAAATGGGCGTGACCCAGGGCTTGCTGCGGATCAACGTGGGGCTTGAAGACCCTGAGGACCTGATCGAGGATCTTGACCAAGCGCTAAACACTGCGGGATTCTGACAGGGACCGGTGCGCCTGACCGGGCGCAGGCTCAGGCGCCGGCGGGAAGATAGGAAATGCTGGTCTCGGTAATCGTGATCGGGGGCACAGGTATCAGCGGGATCATCGGTTCAAGGCTGTACTGGATCCTGGCGGCTCCCCATCCGATTCCGTCACTGCTGGTGCCGCGCACAAACACAAGTGCCTTGATCTTGCTCTGGTCAACAGCGGGCAACTCATCCCTGATTTCGGCAAGCACCTCGCCTTGCGTGGCCGAGGGGTAAACCTTGGCGTAGCGAACCCCTTCGCCCAAAGCATGGCGCAGTGTGCCTGAAACCTGGAAATACTGGCCGAGCTGCAAGGTGCCGAGCATGATCGTCAACAAAACGGGCAGGGCGAAAGCGAAATCGACCGTGGTTGATGCGCTTATGTCGCGCCGGAGTGTGTGCCATAACATCATTGGATCCTCACCATGCTGTCGCCCGTCACGGTTATGCTTCTGGGAAAGCCCGTAAAACCGAATACACTGCTCAATGCGGCCCAATCGAACCGGGTCTGCTTTGCCTTGGAGATCAGCACGCTGACATAGCGTGCAGTTTGTTCCCCGGCGACACAGTTTCCTGTGAAGTCGGTTTGCCTGGTGCCATCGCATTCCAGGAATATCTCGATCGTAACATCGCTGTCAGTGATACCGGCGGCGGATTTGGCCACGGTCTTGAGGTAGGTTCCATCCGCCGTGTTAGGGCGCTTGGCCTGCGCAAAGTCGGTGGTGCGCTGCGCCGCCCGTTCATAATCGATCTTGGCTGCAACTAGGCCAAAGGCGTCGATCATGCCCAGCGACAGGAACAGCACGAAGGGCAATGACAGCGCCAGTTCCATGGCACCGAACCCCCTGTTGTCGGCCCTTAGCTGGCGAGCGTGACGATTGAGATGATCGATCATGGCTTATTCCACCACCCGGATGACTCTGGCGGTGCCAAGATTGGCATCGATATCGTCATTGCAGTTGTTCTTGATCGAATTGGTGCCGCCGAAGCGTACGCGTTCGGAGATCAAAAGCAGGCACTGCGCTGCCTGGGTGGCATCACCATTATAGGTGAGATCGCCCGTGGGCATGTAGATGATGCCATTGAGATTGATGTCTGCACCGCCATTGATGGTGTGAGCAGGTTCATCGCCCAGCGGATCCTGGAAGAACAGGATTCCGGCCCATTTGGGATCACTGAACGGGGAGATGGCAGCCTCTGCTGCAGTTGGAGCGCGCAGATCGAGCTCGGCCGAACCGTTGATGGCCAGCGTTGCGACATTGCTGGGGCTGCTGCCAGTCAGCACGATCGTGACGCCTTCACCAATAACCCTGGCTGACGAGTTCACTTTGAACGAACCCCGATCCATGATGTAGATGCCTGGCGACATGGTGACAGTGCCTTTGATATCCATACCGTTGCAATAACGGCCCGGCACCATGACAACCGACTGACTTGGAGAGACATTGAAATTGTTGGCGGTGCAGCCTGAGGGCGAACTTGGCGGCGTTAACCCCTTGCTGGCCAGTGGATCTTCCACCGGCAAACCATAGGAAACAACAGCGGTATCGCTGGGTATGTTGCTTGATGCGTAATCAATTCCGCCCACGCTCATGATCAGGTTCGTGTCGAGGAATGAAGAGCCACCAACGTCGATCGAAACGCCGTCAGGCGAATTTGCCGCAACCGGGCAATCAAGATCGACGTCTGCGGTACCGAATACGTCAACACCGATGCCCTCCGTTGCCGTGGCGATCACGCAGGGCTCACCGACGGCCACCGCCGTGGCAACTGCGCGGGTACGGATGACCGGAGTCGATGACAGGAAGATGCTGGAGAATGGGAGCTTGCGGTTGACGCTGATCAACACTTCGACCGCGCCGTTATCGCCTGCATAGGCACCGACCGCCGGTGGGTTGGCGATGCGTTCTTCATTGACTGTGTCTACAAAGTTGCGATCGATCGAATTGCTTACAGATGCGTTGATCGAAGCGCCTCTGTAAAGGCTCATCGCGCCCGCCAACGCACCCGAATCCGCCGCCTGTTGCAGCTGCCGCTTGGCCAGGAACCATTGGATGGTATCCACGCCCAGCCCGGCGGCACCTACAGTAGAAGCGGCCCCGATCGCGGTAACGATCAGCACATTGCCGCGTATGTTGCGGCGAAGCCTAGAAAACAGCTTGCTCAGCATTTTTCGCATGCATCACCTTTCCAGTGAGCCACCAAACTTGGGCGATATGCGCGTTCTGACGCTAAGAATTACGAAGCAAGCGTGCTTCACGCGAAATTAACCATAATGCGCGCAGCCCGGCGGGCTTGCTGCGTTCACCCGTAACATGCGAAACAGTGGCGCTGAATCGGGGAGATGATTGAATGACAAAACGTGTCGAGCTGGTTTTCGATTTCGTCAGCCCAAACGCCTATCTGGTCTGGTGGCCGCTGCGCGATCTGGTGCGGCGAACGGGGGCTGAATTTGACGTGATACCGGTTTTCCTGGGCGGGATGCACAGGATTACGGGCAACGCGCCACCGATGATCCGGGATGCAGAAGTGAAAGGAAAGAACGAATATGCGATGCTGGAAATGCAGCGCTTCATTGCCCGGCACAATCTCGACAAGTACCGGATGAACTCGAAATTCCCGTTTAATTCGATTCTGCTCCAGCGCATGCTTTATGCCGCCGACCAGGACGGGCGCGGGGTCCAGTTTGCCGAGGCCATGTTGCCCCCGATCTGGGAGCAGGACCTGGATGTGACCGATGCCGAAGCAGTGGCTGCGGCAGTCAGCGCTGCAGGCTTTGATGCGCGCGACCTGGCCAGCCGTGCGCAGAGTGACGAGGTGAAGCAAGGGCTCATCGAAAACACTCAAAAGACCGTTGAGCGCGGAGCGTTCGGCATTCCAACCATCTTCGTGGATGGCGAGTTGTTCTTCGGTAAGGAGCGGCTCGATCAGATCGAGGATGAACTGGGGAAGCGCTGATTTTGCGTTTTTGCCATCACGCTTGGGGATAGTCGGCGATTATGCTGCACCAGCCCACTTGCTGTGCGCGCTGCAATTGCTAACTTCTCCATGTCATGAAAGAGCTGTTCCAACATGCTGCCACAACCGATGGGGTTACCGTGCGGGTCGCGGTCAACTTCCTGCCTGAGCAGTCGCAACCCGACGCGGGCAAGTGGTTCTGGGTCTATCATATACGGCTTGAGAACGGCAGCCACGAGACAATCCAGCTTCGCACACGCCATTGGCGCATCACCGATGGGCGCGGCATGGTGAGCCATGTCGATGGCGAGGGCGTGGTGGGCGAGCAGCCGGTGCTAAGGCCTGGCGCAAGCCATGACTATGTTTCGGGCTGCCCGCTGGCAACTCCCCATGGTTCGATGGAGGGATTCTACACTTTCCACCGTGAGGACGGCACACCGCTGGAAGTGCGCATTCCATTCTTCCCGCTGGCGGCACCTGCAACTGCCGACTGACAGCATACCGCCGCGCTTGCGGGATAGAGCCTTGGGCTCTAAATCGCCCAAACTATGAAACGTACTCATCTGCCCCTCAACGCCTTGCGCGTATATGATGCTGCGGCCCGGCACCTGTCGTTCACGCGCGCGGCTGACGAGCTGGCAGTGACGCCTGCCGCCGTAGGGCAGCAGATTCGCGCACTCGAGGATCATTTGGGCGTGGTGCTGTTCCGGCGCACGAGCAAGGGTTTGGAGCTGACCGGCGAAGGCTGTGCCGGGCTTGACGCATTGCGTGAAGGCTTCCTCAAATTCGAGGAGAGCGTGCAGGCCATGCAGGCAGGCCAGGCGTCTGACCGCTATACCATTGCCGTGCCGCGCGAGTTTTATGCGCAGTGGCTCGGCACCCGTCTGGCAAGCTTCAAGGCCGCCAATCCGGGAATCCAGTTTCACATCGTAGCTGACGAGAATGCCGATTTCACCGAAGCCAATCTGGATGTAGCGGTGCGGCTGGTTGACGGGCCGGGCGACCTTGAAGGCGTGCTGCTAGCCCCCGCGAAGCGGGTTGTGGTGGCCGCTCCTGATGCGCAGGACAGCTGGATTGACTGGCCCGGGGCTAATTTGCCCGAGGATATCAAGCCCTGCGTGACCACCGGGAACCCCGGCCAAGCGCTGAGTTCAGCCATATCGGGGCTGGGCAAGGCTGCGCTGCCGCTGCCGCTGGTTGAAGAGGCGGTGGCCACAGGAAGGCTTGTCATACTTGAAGGGCCTGAAGAGGGCCGCCGTGGTTATTGGCTGGTCGCGCCGCTGCCGCAATGGCGCCAGAAGAAGGTCAAGGCACTGGTTGCACATCTGGCCGGGGATTGATCGCCTCCACCGCTGCGCCCCTGCCGAACAGTGGCTTCGCCGCGGCGCGAAAACGAGCCTTGTATTGCGGATGTTCGGTGCCCATCCACCGGTCCCACCAGGTGAAATACAGCCCGAAATTGTGGTTGCCCTGGCTATGGTGCAGATCGTGGTGCGTGGTCGTGGTCAGCCAGTCGAGCCACTTGCTGTCCACCCAGCCGGCCGGATGCAGTTCGATTCCCGAATGACCCATGACGTTGCGGACGATCATCCACGCCAGGAAGATAAAGATTGCAAAGTCGATATAGGCGAGGCCTGCCAGCGACACGCCCAGCAGGAAGATCGGCATGAACGCTGCCTCGGCAACGCCCTCCCAGGCCGAAAAACTGTAGGCTGCCCAGGCTGTTGGCGTGCGCGATTTGTGATGGTGCAGATGCGTGGCGCGGAACAACCGCCGGTGGTGCAGCGCGCGGTGCATCCAGTAGAAATAGGTATCATGCGCCAGCGTAATCGCCACTAATTGCGCCGCGAACAGGCCCGCCGGATAATCGCCCTTGTGGATATGGATCACCCCGCCTTCGACCATCAGCACGGTCGTAAGCCCGGTAAGCGCGAAGAAGAACACCGTGCGCAAGGATGAACCGATTTCGCGGACATAATCCGCCCGCCTTGCGCGCCGGTCCTGAATGCGCCGCGCATCGGACCAACCCTTTGCCAGCCACAGGATCAGCGTCAGCAGCCCCGCCGCGATGAAGTAGCGGCCCAGATCGAACGTGAATGTGGCGACGAAGTGCTCCTGAATGCGGGCGATCCAGAATTGAGCGGTACTGTTGTCCATTTGCGAATCTCGTAACGGTTGATGTTGGAGGGCACTGATTGGCAGCTTGCGCAGCACTTGGCCCCGCAGTGCCGAAAAAAGCCGAACAATTCCGGAATCGACCCGCTTTTTTCAGTTCCGGATGAACATCTCGCGCCGGTAATCGGTTGGCGTTGTTGCAGTTTCCGAACGGAAGGCGCGATTGAAGGTAGGCAGCGAATTATACCCCAGGTCCATCGCGATCGTCAGCACTGGCACGTCAACACGGTCGCGGTCGGCCAGAATCGCGCGCGCTTCGGCAATCCGGTGGTGGTTGAGAAACGCCGAGAAGTTGCGATAGCCAAGCCTGCGGTTGATCAGCGCGCGCAGACGGTGTTCGGGCACGCCCAGATGATCGGCCAGGTCGGTGATCGCCAGGCCTGGTGTGCGGTAATAGCCTGCGGCCATCGCCGCCTCGAGCTTTTCCTTGAGCACGGTTTCGGAAGCCGAAAGGTCCACTGCCGTGCGCTTGGCAACGGCGAGGTTAGATGCTTCGGCCAGCAGTTCCTCGTCGGTCCGCAGCAGCGCCAGCCCGGCAAACAGCGTGACCGTGAAGATCAACACCGCGTTGAGCAATTGTACCGCAGGATGCGCTGGCGCTTGTCCGGCAATCGTTTCGAACACCAGCACCCCGCCGGTTTGCGCGGCGACCAGCACCGGCAGCCATAGGCGGATGAGCCTGCGCTTCTCGACCAGGTCGTCGGCCCGCTGGCCCAGTGCCACGCGCAGCAGATCGGCCACCAGAACCAACGAAACGAAATGGATGCTGTAGAAGCCCGCCGGGTCGAAACGGGGAACAAAGTGAGCGATGAACCAGCTTGCGATCAACACGGCTGTGGTAGCCTGGATGACCCATTTTGGCGGCTCATCCTCGAACAATCGCCGTCCGAACAGCCATGTCCAGAACGGCGCGAATACTGAAGCGAGGTCAACGAAGGGCCGGATTGAAGGGGGCGGATGGATCACGGTCGAAGAATTGATAAGGTAGGCGGCCGCAGAGATGAGCAGCCCCCCAAGCGCGATCTTGATTGGCCTGCGCACCTGGCCTGCAAGTAGCAGTGTAAGCAGCAGCAGGCTTGCCCCCACCGCGATCAACCGCACCGACGTGTCCAGATTTTCAATCATTGCATGATGATTATAGAGACTTGCGCGCGCCAAGCCAGCGCACGTTTCGGCCGATCATGAGGCAGTGGAAAGCGAGACACGGTCCTTTATCGGGTCATATTCCACCACGATCCCCGCGCCGCGCAGTTCGTTGAACGGTATGAAGCCGGTGCGGGTGGCAAGCGCGTTGGCGATGCGGCTGGGCAATGTCTCAACACGAGGGCCGAGCGCGTCGGCGACCGAAGCGGTAGCGATCATGATTTGCGCGCCTTGTTCGATCCGGATCGTGGCGTTGCCACGGCTTTGCCCATCTACCAGCAGCGGTTTGCTGACTGTCAGACTGCCATCTTGTGCGTTGAATCGCGGTTTGCTGCTCGCAACAGTAACGTCCTGAGGTTCCCTTGGCGTCAGGCTTGCCAGATCATAATCAATCGCCAGCATTTCACCAGGTTTGAGATCGGGCAAAGGCTGTCGCGCCGGGGAGGCAGTAGAGCGGCGATGTGCGGAAGGTTCAATCAGCGCCGCAAATGCAGCGGCAAATCCGTTGCCGGTTGAACCGCCCAATTGTGTATCGCCCCTCTCGAGCAAGCCTACATCCGCCGCGCCCAGTCGCTCGTTTTTCTCGACTAGCGCCACCAATTCCTCGACAGGGATTGGCCTGACTTCAGGAAGTGTGATGCGCAGCGGATAATCGGGATTGGTGGCCATTCCCGGCTGACTTGCGACCAGCGGACGGGTTCCCGAAGAAGGCGGGGGCCATGCAAGTGTTGCCAGCCAAGCTACAACTATCAGCGCCAGCAAGCCAAGTCGGGACATGTGGTCAAGGCCATTGTCCACCCACTTTTGCCATGCTGGTGCCGTATCGTAGTAACTCATGGGCCAATTATGCCTCGCAATGGTTGCCGAGTCACGCAGCGAGAAAGCTGCTCCAGGCAACCCAAAGCCCGCCGCCAGTAATCGCCACGCCATAGGGAAATTTGGCGTGCAAGCTCTCTTTGTCAATCGGGCTGGAGCGTAAGATTCGCCGCATCCCAAACCAGATGATGATTGCCACAATCGCCGTGAGCGAAACCCATAACAGCAGAGTCAGGCCTTCGCCGAGCGGGAAATAGGCAGCGAGGCCAGCGTAGAATTTCGCGTCACCGCCCCCAATAATTCCCGCCGCAAACAGCGCCATGCCCACCACCAGTGCGATTGCCGCATGCGCGCCGTGCCAGCCTAGCGCCGTAAAACCACCCTGGCTGTAGCCATACGCAAGGCCCAGCAGCAGCAGAGCCAGCGAAAGCCAGTTTGGCAAGCGGCGATCTCGGATATCGCTTGCCGCGCCCAGCACCAGCAGCAGCGACAGCGCCGCTGGCCACATCAGTTCGGCGTACAAATCCTAGTCTCCGCGCCGCAGCGCCACACGCACCGGATAAGCCGCCTCGCGCAGTGTACTTGACTGTGCGGTGCCACCCCGTGTTATCGTGATCCGTGCTGGGGCGGCGTTGGCGCCAGCTGTTACCCGGCCGACCAGACTGATCCTTGCAGCCTGTGGCGAGGGATCGCTGCGGCTTCCGACCACAGGCATGGTATCAGGAACCTGTTCAGTTGTCTCGATGCGCGACGCCCGCACGATGATTTCAGGCGTGCGCAGCTTGACGTCAGCCGCCTTCTGCGGAACCGAGGTGATGCGCACCTCATTGCCAACGACACGCGTTCTGGCTTTTCCGGATTGAGGCAGCGAAACCGCGCCCCGGTGTTCGATTTCACCAGAAGAAGCCAACAGACCCTCTGCTTCTGCGGCCTTCTGCGCTTCCGCCAGCGCTTCGGCAGCTTCGCGCTCGCGCATGGCAAGCGCTCGCGCTGAAGTGCCAAGCGGCGAGTTGTAGAAATGTGCCAGATTGGCGGCGTATTTGGGATTGGACGAATCAAGCTCAAGCGCGGTCTTGAAATAGCGCTCTGCCAGATCAGCGCGCCCCAGCTTGGCATAGGCGACACCCAGGCCGTTGAATGCATCGGGCGCAGTGCGTTCATTGAGCGCTGCCATACGGAACTGCTGGATCGCAAATGCGATATGGCCCTGTTTCATGGCGAGGCGGCCATGTTCCAGTTCCTGACTACCGAAAGCCTCGGCACGCTGATCGACTTGGGCCGACTGCTTGGGGCCGAAACCGAGCGCCCCTATGAAGCTTTGACAGCCGCCCAGCGCAAGCGCGGCGCCGATGCAGCTCAATGTGCGGATCATCTGTTTCATTTTCTTCTCCCGCTAGAATGCCGGCAAGACTTCGCGAATTGTTCTCACGATTGCCGGTAAAATAAGAACGCCGATCATCGTCGGCAGCATGAACACCACCAGTGGAATCGAAAGCAAGACCGGTAGGCGGTGCGCCTTCTCTTCAGCGCGCATTCGGCGCGCTTCGCGCATTTCCGAAGCATAAACGCGCAAGGTCGTGGCAAGGCTTGTACCCAATTTGTCCGATTGGATCAGCAAGGTTGCGAATGAGCGGATCTCATCGACATTTGAATTTTCACCCAGCTTGCGGAGCGCGTCCTCGCGACTGGCGCCCGCTCGCATCAGCAGGGTGGTTTCTGTCAGCAATGCAGAAACCATCGGATGAGTTTCAGCCATCTCCCGACCGACCCGGTCGAGCGTTGCTTCAAGGCCGAGCCCGGCCTCCACGCATACTAGCATCAGGTCAAGGCAATCGGGAAAGCCGTTTATGACTTCGGTTCGTCTGCTAGCGGCCTTTGCTCGGATATACAGATTAGGGCCATACAACCCCAGTACCGCCAGGATCGCGCAGCTTATGTAAATCTGGAACACTGAAGGCGGCTCAGCCTGCGACACCGCATAGAGAAGATAAAGGCCGGGCTGGACGAACACGAGCAGCAGGCGGATCAGCGTATAGATACGAGGCGCGGCAGGAGAGGTAAAGCCGGCGGCTTTCAACTGTCTAGAAATCTCGCTTTCCGCTGTGTCACCCAGGTTGAGCCCCGCCTCTTCGATGCGTTTGACGATCCGCGCCCAAGCGCCCTCTGTACGCTGGCGCGTCAAAGTCTCGCTGCTTTGATTGCCTATTGCACCGCTAAACGTGGCGAGTTCGCGTGACACACGCAGGCGCCGTGAAATGAAATTGGAAACAAAATAGGCCGTGACTGCGACCGCTGCAAAAATGAGCAGCAGAGACAAAGAGCGCAGTATCCAGTTTGAAGTGAAAAATTCAAACATGTCAAACTTTCAAATCGATCAGTCGACGAATTATATAAACGCCCAATACATACATTATAGCCAAACCAATAAATCCATAAATAAAGATCGGGTCTTCAGCGGTTTCAAAGTAATATTGCGGTGTCAGCAAAAAAATGGAGACAAACGTGAAAACTGGCAGCACACTGAGCATCCACGCCGTCATACGGCCTTCGGAGCTGAGCGCGCGTACCTTCATGAACATCTGATGCCGATCGCGGATCACCTTCGAGATGTTATCGAGGATCTCGGCAAGGTTGCCACCAGTCTCGCTTTGCACCGAAATCGAGACCGCAAACATCTTCATGTCGTCAAGGTCCCAGCGCTCGGCCATGTGCGAGATTGCACCGATCAGGTCGACACCATAGGCGATTTCATCGCTGATCAGCCCGAATTCCGTACCGATTGGATCTTCCATTTCCTTGGTCAACAAATCAATTGCCGATGCGATCGGATGGCCCGAGCGTAAGGCGCGCACGAAGACGTCGAGCGCGATCGGGAACTGGTGCTCAATGCGCTTGCGGCGCGAACTTGCCATGCGGCTTACCGTCAGCAGCGGGGTCGCCACTGCCAGGGCAAGGCTGAAAATCAGACTGAGGACAAACGTACCGATCGCTATCGGATATCCAAAGATTGCCAGGCCAAACACGGTCAGCATGAAAACGGCGACAAAGCCGATGACTATGAATATCAGCAACTGCCCCAGGGTAATGGTGATGCCGGACTGGAACACCATGCGTTGCATGCTCATCAGGATGCCCTCGAGTGCCTCGGGCAATTGCGGCAGGCCCTTAGGCCGGGTTTTGACCAGCTGACCGACGATCTCTTCGCGATCGCGGCCGGCTGCGATTAACTTAAGTCGTTTGTTTACTGCGCCGCGATGGCTGCGCGATTGCTCAACCGAAGAGCCGATGAACTGTGTCGCCACGAATACCGCGGCAAAGATTGCCAGTAGGATGAATATGCGGATTATCTCTGCGGTCATGGCTCAGGTCAACTTCAGTTCCGGGCGGAACAACTCTGCTGGCAACGTTACACCGTAGGTTTCCGCTTCGAGCAGAAATTTGGGCCGGATGCCGGTTGCTTCGAAATGGCCAATTACCTTGTTGCTTTCATCAATGCCGGTCTTTTTGAAGCGGAAGATTTCCTGCATGGTAATCGTCTCGCCTTCCATACCGGTGATCTCGGAAAGGCTGGTTACCTTGCGGCGCCCATCGCTGAGGCGCGACACTTGCAAGACAACGTTGATCGCGGAAGCAATTTGAGCCCTTACAGCGCGCTGCGGCATGTCGATCCCGCTCATCAGCACCATCTGTTCAAGGCGGCTTAAAGAATCGCGCGGATTGTTGGCGTGAACCGTGGTCATGGATCCATCGTGGCCTGTGTTCATCGCCTGAAGCATGTCAAATGCTTCGCCGGCGCGAACTTCGCCCACGATGATGCGGTCAGGCCGCATGCGCAGCGCGTTCTTGACCAGGTCGCGCTGGCTAACCTCGCCGCGACCCTCGATATTGGGCGGACGTGTTTCGAGCCGGGCGACATGGATCTGTTGCAGCTGCAATTCGGCAGAATCTTCGATTGTCACAATCCGTTCGCGCTCGTCGATGAATGACGAGAGTGCGTTGAGCATGGTTGTCTTGCCCGAGCCGGTGCCACCGGAGATCAGCACGTTGCGCCGCGAACGCACGATCGCGGCAAGCACTTCGGCCATCGCCTGCGGAACCGATTCAAGATCGATCAGCTTCTTCATGCTGATCGGGATCTTCGCGAATTTACGGATCGAAAGCAGCGATCCATCGAGCGCCAGTGGGGCAATGATGGCGTTTACGCGGCTGCCATCCCTGAGGCGTGCGTCGACGAAGGGCGAGCTTTCGTCGATCCGGCGGCCCACCGCGCTGACGATCTTCTGGATGATACGCATAAGATGCTTTTCATCCTGGAAGCGGGTCGGCGCGCGCTCGAGCACGCCCGAACGTTCGACGAAGACGATTTGCGAGCCGTTGACCAGAACATCGGTAACGGTCTCATCCTTGAGTAGTGGTTCAAGCGGTCCAAGCCCGAGCAGTTCGTCCATCACCTCGTCGACCAGGTTCGAACGTTCTTCGCGGTTGAGCGGTTGGTCGAATGTCACCAACAATTCGGGAATCAATTGGGTGATTTCGGATTTGATCTGCTCTTCTGGGAGCTTGTCGAGCATGGAGAGGTTGAGCCGGTCTAGCAGACCCTGGTGGATCGCCATGCGCAGCCGCAGCAAAGTGTCCTGCCGCTGGTCGGCCCCAGTGTTCAGCTGAATCACCGGCGCAGCGTCAGGGGCTGCGCTTTGTTGCTCAGCTTGCTGCTCTTGCTTCTCTTCCCCCGGGGGGCGTTTGATTTGCCACATATCAGTCTGCCTCCGCTATGCGGGCGGCAACGAGTTCGCTCAGGAGCATGATATCCTTGCTGAACTTGTTGCGTTTCTGGAGGGCATAGACGAGTTGGCCTTGATCCTGGGCAGCGCGCAGAAGCGCCTGCTCTTGGCAAATACAGGCCAGGATTGGATGTTTGAGCGCTTTCGCTGCATCATGAGCGCTAATGCTTTTGAACAGGCTCTTTTCAACCTGGTTCAGCACCACGCCGATCGCATCCTTTGCGATTCCCATCGAAACCAAGAAATCGAGCTGGCGCTTGGCGTGGCGCAGGCTGGGAATGGTCAGCGTGCCTACAATCAAAGAAAGATCGGCAGCGAATACGGTGGAAAGCGACCAGTTGGTGAAGCTTGCTGGAAGATCGACGATCACCACGTCATAATTGCGGCGGGCAATGGTGATGACGCGCATCAGCTGATCGAAATCGATCGATTCGATTGGAACGATGTCAGACGGCGCGGCTATCACATCGACCAGATCGTGGCCGGTCGCGGTGACGGAACGCACAAGTTCGTCATCCAGCCGTTCGGGTGTTTCGACCAGATCGGCGAGGGTCAACTTGGGGCTGCAGCCGAGATAGGAAGCAACATCCCCCGATTGTAGATCGAGGTCTATCACGCAGGCGCGATGGCCTGCGCCCAAATCATGCGCCATTTGTGCGGCCAGATGGGTGGCGATGGTGGTCGAACCAGCGCCGCCAATGCTTTTGATCATCGCAATGAAAGGGGCAAGGCGGACATTGGCCTTGTTATCCTTAAGTTCCTGTTGCGCGGTATCAACAATGGCAGTGACCAGCTCATCAAGCGTGAATGGCAGGGCAACGATGTCGCTCACACCGCGGCGCAGAAGCTGGCGCGAGGTGGCGATATCGACCTTGGCCAGGCCTGCGATTACCGGCAGGTGCGGCCATTGGCTGCGCAACAGATCGACCCGCTCAAGCGAATTGCGCGATGCCGGATCAACCTCGATCACGATGATCGATGCATTTGCCAGTTCGGCAATGGGAAGCGGGTCTTCGATGCCGCAAGTGATGGCGGTGACATGCCCGGCAAGCCCTTCGAGCGCGGCCAGCTGAGTGGACTGAGCCACAATGTGCACGCCGCCCGGGACATCGAAAGCCTGGCCCACTGCGTTTTCGGAAATGTCGTTCATTTTTCCCATCATCTGTCTCAATTCGATGCCGTACCGCTGGAATCTTCAGCGGTAATTGAATAGGCGAAATCCGGCAGGTTCACGGTGCCGCCGAAAATGTTCAGGCTGGTCGGTGTATAGCTCATCCCGGTCAGCCTCACGGTTATAAGCGGAGCCATGTCTGGCCCGTTGGGGTCACCGGCAAAGCCAAGCCCTGAACCTGCATATTCGATCTGCACATTCTCAGGGGCGATCTCTGGATAGACCAGCTGCATGCGGTCGGTAAGATTATCGAATGCGATCGCATCCTTGGTATAGGTCCCGCGCACGCAGTCTGAACCGGTGCAGCTGCAAGTGGTTCCCGCCGAAGTGCAGGTGATCACGAAATCGGCGATCGGGATGCGATCTCCCTGTCCGATGAAGGTGCTGTCGATGGTACGGCCGATGTAGCTGTCATCGGTGATTTCTTCTGCCACCGGATTGGTCACAGCGGCAAAACGTGCGCCCCATTGGGTGGCCTTTTCACCCTGGTTGAGCCGCCAAGCATAGACCCCCGCCTCGATGGTGCCGAGCACGAACAAGATCAGCAACGGAAGAACCAGCGCGAACTCGGCGGCCATGCCGCGCTCGTCGCGTATCAGGCGCAGGAGGAGGTTGCGCATCGTCATATGCCCATCACCACCGCTTGCTGTGCAGCGTTAAGCGAAGCGCTGTCGGTCAGCACGCCCAGGCCATTGAACAGTGAGTCATAGTCTACCGTGGCTTCAACGATTACAGTCGGCGCCGGTTCAGTTGCGCGGAAGATTCCCGTATGCTCGGTTTCACCTGGAAGCGGGGGAGGACAATCACCGCCGACAGTCACTTCAGCGTCTGACCAGCTCGCAATGCGCGGCGTGCCGCCGGTGATTTGGCCGGTTCGGGTAAGGTTGATTATCCTGTCTTCCAGATCAGAATCATTGATGACCCATGTGCCGCTTCGGCAGTTGATGTCATCAAAGCTGTGCCGCGCAGCATAGCGTGCCCCGTCGCGCACCGCCTTCACCACCTGGTGCTGCTGATACAGATAATGCGCGCCTTCGACAGAGGTGAACAGCAGCAGCACAGAAATTGGCAGGATCAGTGCCATTTCCGCCGCTGCTGCGCCGCGCGTGCAAGAGAGGAAACGCGCCAGCATCGTCATCGCACCAGATACGGGACATCGCGGCGGACCAGCGGGCCGCTAGGGGCCCCAGTGCGCGACACATCCGTTTTGCGGATTACTTCGAAATAGATATCGGCTTTACTAGTGCGGCCGCCCTCGCGATCGGCCGAGGGCTGAACCAGGAACACGTCGATCCAGTCGGCGATCTGTACATCGCTGGTCTTGCCGCGCACGCCCTCTGCGGTGCAGTTGACGATCGCCACCGTCATCACGCGGCGGTCAGGCGTTTTCATGTCACCGGCATAGCCATTGTGCTGGCTGCAGATGGGTGTGGCCTGTTTCAGTTCGGTGGCGCCGGTGGCCCCAACTGGATGGGGATCAAGGATAACCACCCCGTCGACCAGGTCGCCTTCGCGCTTCACTTCCCACTCATAAACTTCGTAGCGGGTGGGTGTGCTGGTGGTTAGCGCATCGGTGCCATGAGTAAGATTGTATTCCCAATCTACCTGAGTCCAGCTCGTGCCGATTGCTTCACCATTGCGGCCGGTAGAGGTACGAACGTAATGGCTGCGGAAATAGGCATCGCGGTCCCAGATACCATCGCCAAAGCGGCCACCGGTGCAGGTGCCGCCGGCGCTCACCGCATGGCAGATATCGCGCGGGTGGCCCATGGAATATGGCGTGGTGGTGGAGGGAAGCGGTGCAACACTCGATGGCAGGTACTTTGTGGCCGCGGATTCCTTCCAGCCGCTGCTGTTGATTGAGCAGGCATTGGTGCTCGAGGCTGGCGTGTCCTGCGCTTCGCGGATCAGATCCTTGCGTGAATTGAACGCAGCCGGGCACTGGCCAGGCGATTTGCAGGTCGAGTTGTTTTGATAAATGTCAAAGCGAGTGTTGATCGAATCAATCGCGCCCGCTTTTAGGCCGGGCTCTGTATCTGGCGCGATGGTTTCATTGCCGTCGATCGCTATACAATTGTCGAGCGAGGTCAGCCAGCCGAGCCCTTCGGCAACCGCGCTTGCACCGGCTCCGAGGTCAAGAAAGCCGAAATTGCCCGGTTCCCAGTAGCTTGGCCCCGAACCGGTCGGCCCGGCGACCACGCGCACGCCTGTGCCGCGCCGCGTTGCGATATCGAAGGTCGAATTTGGATTGCCAGTCGAACCGCGATCGGTCTCGTCAGGGTTACAGATCATCAGCGGCGGAATGCGGCACAAAGAGGAACCCATCCCAGCCACTGCGGAGGCAATGAGGTCGCCCGCAATGGCGCCTACCACCGGTGTAAAGGCGTATTCTGCAGCGCGTTCTTCGACAGTAACCTGTACGAAACCGGCCTCTGCAAAACGGGTTACATCGGTGAAGCTGTTGGTGCCGGCCTCTGCGTCTGCACGGCTGGCGTAGAATACAATATCGGCATCGGGCACATCTATGTTGGTGCCGGTGCCATCATTGGAGAACAGCGTAGTGTTGGAAACCAGCCCGCCCTGGATCGCGGCAATCGCGCGCTCCATCGATCCGCTGGTCCGATCCAGCTGTGAAGCGCCAGCCAGCGCGGCCTGATCAGCCGCATTCTGAAGTTCTGTATCCATACCCACCAGGCGGGTATAGTCATAGGCAAGCCCGATAATGGCGACCAGCGGGATCAGCGCGATGGCATAGATTGCTGCCACCGCACCATCGGCGTTTCCGACGAATCGTTTAAGCTGATCCCTTTTCATCGCGTGACATGTCCTTGCTTGCCTAGCTGCCGCTGCTCGTGCCTTCAGTGGTATCTATCCGTTCCGGTCGCTTGACCGCATCGTTGCGATAACGCTCGATCGCCTTGGCCGCGTGCTCCGCGCTGGTGGGTGGGATCGGCGTGTCATATTGCGGATCAGGGTTGACCACCATCGCGGCATAGGTGGCGCGATTGGCCTCGCCAAAGCCGGGATCCTGATAACCAAACAATTCCTTGTCGGCCACGCTGGTGCAGCCGCCAAGCGTGGTCGCCGCTGCGAGGAGCGCAATCGTGTGCTTCTTAAAGTTCATAATCGCTCTCCTCGCCTGTTGGTGCGCCTTCACCGTCATCATTGGGCTCAAGTTCCTTGGGCCGGTACATGGTGCCGTTGAGCAGTACGTCGGCCTGAACCGGATCGGCCACGCGGTCTGTTGGCAGGCGAACCTGATCTGGCCGGATGGGCTGCACCAATCGCGGTGTGACCACGATCAGCAACTCTGTTTCGCCCTTGCGGAAGCTCGACGAACGAAACAGCGAACCGATGATCGGCAGTGAGCCGAGCAGCGGAACCTGGTCAACCGTGGTTTCGAAATCCTGCTGGATCAACCCGGCAATCGCAAAGCTTTCGCCATCGCGCAGTTCCAGCACGGTGCTGGCGCGGCGGGTCGAAAGGCCGGGAATGGTGAGTCCGCCGACAGTGATCGAAGCGCTGGGGTCGATCGAGCTTACTTCGGGTTCGACCAGCAGGTTGATGGTGTTGTCGGAAAGCACGGTAGGGGTGAAGCCCAGGCTAACGCCGAAGGGCTTGAACTCAACCGTGATTGCGGTGCCGCCCCCGTTGTTCTGTCCCCCGCTACCCTGAGTTACCGGTATCGGGAATTCGCCGCCAGCCAGGAACGAAGCGCGTTCGCCAGATAGCGCGATCAGAGTCGGTTCGGCCAATGTTTTCGACATGCCCTTTGCTTCAAGCGTGTCGAGCGCGACATCGATATCGAGGCCCAGCACATCGCCAAAGCTGCGGGTCAGCACGCCAAAGGATTGCGTCACCGCCGATACGCCCAGCACGCCAATGCCGTTCTCATCAGGAGTCAGGCTGGCACCCGATCCGATCGCGCCGTTGAAGCGACCGCCGCTTGAGCTGAACAGCGATCGAACGCCCAGATCCTTGCCCACGCTGCGGTTGACCTCGGCAAAGCGTACTTCCAGCATTACCTGCTGGCTGCCGCCCAGCGCCATCAGATTGACAACATTGTTACCGGCATAGGCGCGGGCCAGCTGCACCGCGCGGTCCGCCGCGCCAGCACTGCTGACCGTGCCCGAAAGCACGATTGACTGGTTGGAAATGCGCGCCTCGATCCGCTCGTCAGGCATCAGCTGTAAAACTTGTTCGCGCAGGCCGATCACGTCCGGGCCAACCGCCACATCCATCACCGCGAGCACATTGTTCGAGCGGTCATACAGAGTGAGGCTGGTGGTCCCAAGTTCCTTGCCCAGCACATAGACCGAACGATCGGAGATCGGGAAAATGTCAGCGATCGCGTCATTGCCGATCATCGCGCGGGCGATCGGCCGGTCAGCGGTAATCACCTGGCTCTTGTTCACCGGCACTTCGATCGAGCCGGCATGGATGGACTGCTGGCCGTCCTGCGCGGCAAGGGGCTGAATCGTGCCGGGAATGGCCCCGCCTGACAGCCCTATCAGCGCGGCAGCACCGATCAGCTTTATGCGCGTCTTGAGGTTCGTACGCATGGTTTCAATTCCCCCCTTTGCGCTTGACATCATACGTAGTCGGCTCAACCCCGCGGACGATCAACATTGTCGGGCCGCGCGGGCGGCGCACCACGGGTGCCCTGCCGCCAGACGAGGCCGGCAGCACCGCCGGAGCCGGGCTGGTTTCACGGGCCGCGATATAAAGCCCCGCGCCGCCCAGATCAGAGGTGGTAACCACCCGCGTGCCGCCAACATCCTGATTCTCGACATTGCGCAGAGCCAGGCTGAGCGCGCCAACCTGGCGCGCCAGTGTAAGCTTCTGCGCGCCGATGATATCGGTTTGCACGGTTGCGGTCTGGCCCACTTTGGGTTCGGTTTCGCTTTCGCTTGCAATCTGATCGATCGCCAGCACCTGCACGTTTTCCAGCACCACATGGGTCATCTGGTCAGAAGGGGATGCCCCATCGCCCGGGATCTGCCGCGTCAACAGCACATCCACAACGTCGCCCGCGCGCACGAAACCAGCCACGCCAGTAACCTGGTTGACCGGGATCGTAACCGCCCGCAATTCTTCGGGCAGGATCGCTGACAGTGTGGCGCGGCCACCTTCGCCGCTGACCTTGCTGGCAAGTACAGGTTCGCCGATGGTGATCGGGTGCAGCGCCACTCGGCCGCCGCGGGTCGCTTCATCCACGGTAACAAAGGCGCCTTGCGGCACCGAATTGGCTGGCCAATTGGCCAACCGCAAATTGGTGGTGGTCAATTGCGTGCCGAACTGGAAGTCCTGCGTGGCAACGACGATGCGCGCCATGCGGTTTTCCTCCGCCTCGCGCGCCTGGCGCTGATCAACGCCGGAGAAATACGAATTTGCCAGATATACCGCGACCAGGCCGAGTAATACGGCCAGCCCGATAATAAGAAGATTTCGGCCCCTCATATTAACCCCCACTGCTGCCAGAAACCGGATGAATTTCCCGCGGCCCATCAAGAACCGCGGGAAATCTTACGCGAAAATTGCGATCTCAGCTAAGCTGATTATTAGCATTCGTTCGTCGGATCGGTGGAAGCGATGCAGTCAGCGGTTTCGTTCATTTCGTCGCCGATCGCAGTGCCAAGGTTGACGGCGCCAAGCACGATTGCCGCGCCGACAATGGCCAGGATCAGAGCATATTCGGCCGCCGAGGCGCCGGATTCGTCACGAAGGAAAGTTTTGATGAAAGTCATGTCAATTACCCCATAAATGGCACCGGATCCGGAGAGGATTTGTGGTGCTGTCCAGTTCAAGGTTTCCGGCTTCTATTTCCGGATGAACCTGCCCCGAGGGGGGTAATGCGTTGGAACCGGCGCGACCCGTTTATGTTTTCCCGGCTTCGCGCCGGATCTTCGCGCTTGGTTCCCCTCGGAACTGTTTTGAATCTTCATAGGTTAACCCGCTAGGGTCAACATTATAGAGTTTGCTTTGAACTATCTCCGAAAAACAAATACTTAAGCTGCCAGTCCGCTAACAAACTCGGTTAACACGTGGCTTGATTGACGCACATTGTATGCGAATCATTTCGCCTTGTCGCCCCAATTCGCACCAATCGTGTTGATTCTCAAAGCTATAGTGATTCGCAAGTAGTTACCAGCGCGGGCAGGGCGCGGGCAGGGCGGGCCAATCACACTGCCACCGCGATTGCTGCGGCGTGCGATATATATAGCGCACATTCGGGGCACAGCTGAAACGCATCGGGGGTGTGCATCGGCCGCAGCCCCTATCCCGGCCTATATATAAGGCGGCGCCTGGCGCCCCGGTTCCGGCCCCGAAATCACCGGAGGGGGCAGGCGCATTTCAGCCCGGGTTATTCAGCTCTTGCCAAGCGCATGTGCCAGATTGGGACGGGCGCAAGCCCCGATGCCCGCAATATGGTTTTTCAGTAGGTTGCGAGTGCCGTAAAGAATCCGGAATATGGTTACCAGCCTTGCAACCAAATCGATTCACTGTTTTTCTGTGCCTAACGAAAAGCCCCCGTTTCCGAGTCGTTCGGAATGATGAGTGGGCAAAGCAACGGGCCGCAAGATCGAATTCTCCGGGTTCCGGGGTGATTGGAAACGGCAAATGCGGCTGGGTCTCAAACAAATCGGTCTTGCTAGCTGAACCGGATGGTCCGGTTCACCTTAGAGGGGTTCTAAAATGGTTGATTTCGAAGGCGGCAAGCGCGGTGGTTTCGAACGTGACGAGAGCTTCAACGATGCTCTGCTGAACGGCTCGAACGAGTATCAGGAATCGCCCGCAAACATCTCTGCCGGAAGCCGAATTATGGTTGCCGATGCCAATGGCGTTGTGACTCTTCCGGCTGGAACCACGCTTGACGATTTCGTCGTCCAGGGCCGCGATCTGGTGATCAAGCTGGCCGATGGATCGACCATTCTGATCCCCGATGGCGCGATCAATACGCCGCAGATCGTGATCGATGGTACCGCGATCTCGCCGATGGCGGTTTCGGCTGCCCTCAACGGCCTGCCGATGTCGCCTGACGATGAAGGCTTCAACCCCGATGCGCTGCCAAACCCGCCGTCCAGCTCGGGCGGAAGTTTCGACGATGGCGACCTGTTCCTGCAGGACGCATTCGATCTTGGTAACCTTCTTCCCTATACCGAACTGGCCTTCGAGCCGCAGCCGGAAGAGGAAATCATTCCGGGTTTGGAGGACGAAGATCCCGATGTGGTGATCGAGACGCCGGACAACCCGATCGGCGTCGAAAACGCGATCGCCACGGTGGCCGAACGCGGCCTGCCCGCGCGCGGCGACGAGCCGCAGGGCACGGCAGACGAAACCAGTGCCGAAACCACCACCGGCACGATCATCTTCAGTGCGCCTGACGGGCTTTCGGCGATCATCCTCAACGGCGTGGAAATCACTACTGTCGGCCAGGAATTCGTCACTCCTTTCGGCACGCTCACCATCACCAGCATCAATCTGGATTCGGGTGAGATCGGCTTCAGCTACACGCTGGCTGACAATCTGCTGGGCCTGACCGAGGACGGCAATTTCTTCGTCACCGTGGTTGATCGCGACGGCGATACCGCCGATGCATCGCTGAAGATCCTGGTTGAGGATGACAGCCCGATCGCGGCGGATGACATCGGCATTGTTGCTGGCGGCACTTTCGGCCCGATCGAGGGCAATGTTCTCGACAACGACGAATCGGGCGCCGACGATTATCCCGCTGGCGAGGGCGGCGTTGAAGCCGTCACCGGCTTCAGCAACGAAGGCGGTTCGGCGCAGCCGGGCGATTCGCTTCAGGGCGAATACGGCGTGCTCACGCTCAACGCTGATGGCAGCTATAGCTATACCCGCGATTACAATACGCCTGGCGATGTCAGCGACGTGTTCACCTATACGATCATCGATCAGGATGGCAGCACCGACACCGCGATACTGACAATCAACATCGCTGACGCTCCGAATACGATCGAGATTCCTGACATCGGCGAAGGCACGATTGTGGACGAGGGCGGCCTGCCAGAACGCGGCGATCCGTTGGAGCCGGAAGGCACAGATGCCGGTTCCGGCAGCGATTCCACCGGTGGCACCATCACCTTCAATTCGCCTGACGGCCTCGGCAGCATCACCATCGGCGGCGTCGAGGTGAACCTCGACAATCTTGCCGGCAATGACGCCGACGACCAGGTCATCATCGACGATGCGACCGGCACGCTGGTGATAACCGCGGTCACCTATGATCCGGTGACCGGTGACGGCTCGATCACCTATGAATACACGCTGGGTGACAACACCTCGGGCGACGACACTTCGGTTTCGTTCGAAGTGGTGGTGACCGATCTCGACGGTGATGATGCAACGGATGACCTGGTCATCAACATCGTGGATGACGAGCCTGAAGCATTCGACGATTCTGCCACGCAGGATTCGGAGAACGCTCCCGTCACGGTCGATGTGTTTGCCAACGATATCGAAGGCGCTGACGGCGTCGCGCTCGATACCATTGTGCTGGTTGAGGGAACGCTCACCGGAGCCGGCGAACTCGTCAACAATGGCGACGGCACTTTCACCTACACGCCCGCCGCGGGCGAAGAAGGAACGGTGACGTTCGATTATTCGATCACCGATGGCGATGGGGACAGCTCGACCGCCACGGTAACGATCGACCTGCTCGACGATTCGACGCCCCAAATCAGCACCGAGGGTGGTGATGTGGTCAACGAATCCGGCCTCGACGGGCCGCCCGCTTCGACCTTCGAAGGTTCGAACAGAGGTGCGGACAGCGAAGTCACCACGGGCGTGATCAACATCAGCACCGGCGGCGATACCGTGGCATCGCTGGTCATCAACGGGGTTGATGTGACGGGCGGCGGCACGGTGGCGGGTGCTTATGGCACGCTGACCGTGTCGTTCGACGGCACCGATTACAGCTACAGCTATGAACTCGGCGACAACATCACCGATGTCGATCTGGTGGACGAGGTTGACAGCTTCAGCCTGACCGTCACCGACAGCGATGGCGATGAAGCCAGCACTACGCTCGACATTACGGTGATCGATGATTTGCCAGATGCGCAGGACGATACTTTCAACCAGCAGGCGGAAAATGCGCCCGTAGTGGGCGATGTCTCGACCAATGATGTTGGCGGCGCGGACGGCGCAGCGAGTTTTGCCGAGAATGGCGATCTGAGCGGCACTGGCACGCTGGACTTCAACTCCGACGGCAGCTTCACCTACACGCCCGGAGCGGGCGAGCAGGGCACTGTGACATTCACGTACACGGTGACCGATGGTGACGGTGATCCTTCGACCGCGACGGTGACGATCAATCTGCTCGAGGACTCGGTTCCTGCGCCGAACAATGCGGTTGCGGCGGTCGACGATGACGGCCTGGCAGGCGCCAATTCGGGCGCGGATGCTGCGACCGATCTCGACGCCGATGCGGGCGATAGCGGCGCTGGCCTGGGCGACGAGAGCGTGTTTGTGGGCACCTTCACGGCCGACTTCGGCGCGGACGGGCCCGGCACGTTCACTCTTGCGGGCATGGACGCGACAAGCGGCACGGTCGGCACCGAGAATGTCGATTACAGCTGGGATGCGGGCACCAACACGCTAACCGCGACGATCAACGGCGGCGACCGCGACGGGACCGATCTGTTCACGGTTGCGGTGGACCCGGCCTCCGGCCAGTACACGGTGACGCTGCTGACCAATGTCCTGCACACCGATGACGGCACCGATACCGAGAACGATGCGAGTGCGGTTCTGACCTTCACCGCAATCGACAGCGATGACAACGATGCTGTCGACGGCACGCTGACGATCACCTTCGACGATGACGTGCCGAGCGCGGCGGATGACACCTACAATCAGGGCGATCAGGGCGGCGAGAACACCGCGGTCACCGGCGATGTGTCGGACAACGATGCAGAGGGTGCGGACAGCCCGGCGAGCTATGCCTACAACAACGACCACAACGGTACCGGCACGCTCGATTTCAACTCCGACGGCAGCTTCACCTACACACCCGCTGACGGCGAAGAAGGCACGGTTACTTTCAGCTATACGCTGACCGATGCCGATGGTGACGAGAGCACCGCCTCGGTCACGATCAACCTTGAGGACGACTCCACCCCGGCGCCGAACAATGCGGTGGCGGCAGTCGATGACGACGGGCTTGGCGGCGCCAATGCGGGCGCGGATGCAGCAACCGATCTTGACGCAGACGTGGGCGACAGCGGTGCTGGCCTGGGCGACGAGAGCGTGTTTGTCGGTACCTTCACGGCCGACTTCGGCAATGATGGGCCTGGCACGTTCACGCTTGCAGGCATGAACGCGACGAGCGGCACGGTCGGCGCCGAGAGCGTCGACTACAGCTGGGATGCGGGTTCCAACACGCTGACCGCGACGATCAGCAGCGGCAGCCGCACTGGCACCGATCTGTTCACGGTTGCAGTGAACCCGACCTCGGGCCAGTACACGGTGACGCTGCTGACCAACGTCCTGCACACCGACGACGGCACCGATACCGAGAACAATGCAAGCGCGGTTCTGACCTTCACCGCAATCGACAGCGATGATAACGATGCTGTCGACGGTTCACTGACGATCACCTTCGACGACGATGTACCTACCGCCAATAACGACGGTTCGCCCGGCGCGCCGATCGCGATTGCGGAAGACACTCCGACGCCGATCGATGTATTTGCCAATGACGTGGAAGGCGCGGACGGGGTTGCCTTTGGCGACATAGCGCTGGAAACCGATGCGACCAACGGCACGGCAGTTTATAACGGTGATGGCACGTTCACCTACACTCCCGATGCGGGATATGCGGGGCCAGACAGTTTCACCTACACGATCACCGATGGCGACGGGGACACCTCGACCGCGACGATTTACGTCAATGTGGGCGCGGATTCGGCTCCGGAATTCAACGCGGGCAATGCCGTGGTTGACGAGGACGGCCTTCCTGGCGCCAATCTCGACAGCAATCCGCTGCAGGTGAGCCCGGCCGAGACCGACTCGACCGAGGACAACACCGATACGGTGAACTTCACGGTCGATTTCGGCAACGACACTCCGCTCGATGTGGATGCGGCGATCGCCTTCATCAATCCGGACAGCCTTGACGGCCAGCTCAGCTCTGATGGGCAGCCTGTTGACTTCGCGCTCGATGGAAACGGCGATCTGGTTGGCACCGTCGATGGCGGCGCGACCGAAGTGATCCGGATTTCGCTCAATGCGGGAACGGACCAGCTCGATGGCACGGTCGATTACAGCTACACGGTGACGCTGTCGCAGCCGCTCGACCATGCCGATGACGAGAGCGAAAACACCGCGCTGCTGACCGGCGTCACCATCGAGGTGACCGACAGCGATAGCACGCAATCGACCGACACCTTCACGGTGACGATCGTCGACGATGTTCCCACTGCCAACAATGATACCGACAGCACCGCAGAGGGTGGCTTCACGGCCGGCAATGTGGTTCTCGGCACCGGCAGCCCTGACGGCACGGCCGGAGCCGATGTGAGCGGAGCGGATGGCTTTGGCACTCCCACCGTGATTGGCATCACCAGCGTAAACCAGGGAACTTCGGACAGCACGGCTGACGATGGCTTCGGCAACTTTGTGCTGGCCGGCGAATACGGCACGCTGACGCTGAACCAGAACGGCAACTACGTTTACCAGTCGAACCCTGATTCGGTCCTGCCTCCGGGCGAAACCGATGTGTTCACCTATACCATCGTCGATGCGGACGGGGACACTTCGACCGCGACGCTGACGATCACCATTCTCGATGTTTCGCGGCAGCCCGACAACCAGACCAAGACGGTGTTCGAAGCCGCGCTTGACCTGAATCAGGATGACCGGACCGGCACGCTCAACGATGACCTGGCAGCGGGCAATGTGGAAGGCAGCCAGCCAGGGCTTGATACCGAGACAGTGTCGGGTCAGCTCAACGTGGTTGGCGCAACCAGCTACACGCTGATCAGCTTCACTGATAATTATGGTGAATTCCAGCTCAATGCCGACGGCAGCTACACCTACACGCTGACCGATCCGGTGCTGAGCCCGACCGGCAACAACTCGACCAACACCTTCACCGGTGTCGAAACGATCGTCTACCTGGCCACGGATGCCAACGGCAACACGGTGCAGGGTACGATCACGATCGACGTGGTTGACGATGTGCCAACGGCAAACGATGACACGTTCAACCAGGTAAGCGAGAATGCGGACGTGGTTGGCGATGTGAAACTCGACAACGGCAATGGCGCCGATGTCGAGGGTGCCGACGGTGCGGCAAGCTATGTTTATAACGACGACATTGACGGCACGGGCAACCTTGTCTTCAACGCTGACGGAACCTTCACCTACACGCCGGCTGACGGCGAAGAAGGTACGGTTACTTTCAGCTATACGCTGACCGATGGCGACGGTGACGAGAGCACCGCTACCGTCACGATCAACCTTCAGAATGACAGCACGCCATCGGCGGGCACGGTCACCGCGCGCCTTGATGACGACGGATTGCCCGGCGGCAACGATCCGAACAATGCGGGCGACGATCTCGACGCCAATACCGATGGCAACAATAACGACATCGTTTTCGTCGGCACGTTGACCGGAAGTGTGGGCAATGACGGCCCGGCCACTTTCAGCTTCGCGGGCATGGATACCTTGACCGGTACTGCCGGAACGGAAACGGTGACCTATAGCTGGGATGCACTCACCGACACCTTGACCGCGACGGTCACGGGCGGCGATCGCGATGGCACCGATCTGTTCACGGTCGAGATCACCGATGTAAACACCGGCGCCTACACCGTCACGCTGCTGACCAACTTCCTGCACGACGGCGGCGATGATGGCGAGATGGCGGGCGGGGTGGACTCGCTTAACCTCACCTATACGGTGAGCGACAGCGATACCCCGGCTGATACGGCCAATGGCACGCTGACGATCCAGTTCGGTGACGATGCGCCGAACGACTTCACTCCTGTCGATCTGACGGACACCACCAATGCAACAGGCACGACGCAGGACGATGCTCTCGTCAACAGCGGCACGGCAACTGCAACACGCCTGATCAATGATCCGAATAATGACGGGATCGGCACCAATTTCATCGGTGCAGATGGCTTTGGTAGCCTGACCTTCACTGGCGGGACCGATGGTGTGACGACGTTCGAGACCACTGGCGGTGTTCCGATAACCTCTGGCGGCGACACGATTTATCTGTTCGGCTTCGGCACGGGCACGCTGATCGGCACCACCGATCCGACGAATACCGATGTCGGGGCAAAGGTGTTCACGGTCACGCTTAACGCCGGCACCGGTGCAGGTAACGATGCCACCTACACGATCGATTTCGATCAACCGCTCGATGACGGTTCGGGGTTTGTGTTCGACGACTTCTCCTCCGCTCCCGCGGGTCAGAATCTGTGGATCGGACTCGATGCCGACGGAGTGGACATCAATCTTTCGCAAAACGACAGCGAAGATTTGCTGATCACCGGCCTTAATGGTGGCACGGTTAATACGAGCGCAACCGACATTGGCAGCAACAACCAGTGGATTGATGAGAACGAGGGTCTCCGACTCGATTACGTCACAGATGTTGCACGTGATCCCGGCCAGGATGAAAAGGATGCCGGGGGTTACACTTTCGACGCTCACTACTTGGTCACCGACTCTTCGTTCACGGTCATGCAGGTGAAAAGCGGCGGCGCACAGGCTGCGGTTACGATCTCGCTGTTCCTTGACTCTGATGCCGCCCCCAAGGACACGCTTAGTGGGACACCGGTTGCTGTCGACATTACCTCGCTGACGGTGACCGATGCCAATGGTGTGGACATCACAGCGCTGTATACCAACGGTAATCCGAACGACGGCAATTTCGTCGACAATCTGGATGGCACCGTAACAGTAACTGGCCTTGGTGCGGGTTACACCGTCTCCTTCGAGGGTGTGACTGACTTCAATGCAGTCGAATATAGTCATGGTGGAGGCGATGATTTCGCGCTTGGTGCGTTCGGCTTCAATTCGGCGACAGCTGGCAATGACCTGACGTTCAACTTTGACGTCTTGGCTACCGATGGCGACGGCGACACCTCGACTGGAACCATCGATATCACGGTAACTCCGGACACTTCCGTCACCCCCGTCGTGCTTGATCTCGATGGTGGCGGCAATGAGTTCACCAGCCTCAGCGGCGGTCTTGCCTATGATTACAATGGCGACGGTGTGAAAACGCAGACCGCGTGGATTGCCGCGGGCAGCGCGATCCTGGCTTATGATCTGAACGGTGACAACATCGTATCCGATGCCTCCGAATTTGTGTTCGGCGGCAACGGGATGACGGACCTTGAAGCCATCGCTGCAAAGTATGACACCAATACTGATGGCAAGCTCGACGCGAATGACGATGCTTATGGTAAATTTGGGGTTTGGATCGACGCCGACCTCGATGCGGTTTCCGATGCGGGCGAATTTGTCAGCCTCGCCGATGCCGGGATCAGCTCGATCCAGCTAGTGTCAAATGGCATCCCCACGATTGAGGCTGATGGTGATGTCACCGTTTTCGGTACGGCCAGCTTTACCATGGAAGATGGCAGCACCGGTGCGGTATCGGATGCGGCTTTTGCCACCGGCAGTGATGTCGACCCGGCGATGATGGAGGCGCTGCTGGCGCTGCAATCTTCACCGGAACCTGCAGATGCCAACCTGGCCGATGCGACAGGCATGGATCAATCGGAAGAGGCGCCCAAACTGGCCGCCATCGTCGATGATATCATGGCTGAGAACGCAATCGACACCATGCTTGACCATCTTGCAGGAAAAGACGCGGATTTCGTTGGAATCTCTGAAGAAGGCGGCTATCTTGATGATGGTGCCTTGGCCCAGATGATTGAAACGGGCGCGTTTGCCTTCACCGGCAATATGGTGGCTGACTTGCACGAAGATGCAGCAGCTCTCGCGACAATACACGCTTGATATAGAATCCTTTGACCAGGGGGAATGATATGCGGTTGACCAGAATTATGGCGACAGGTGCGTCGCTGGTGGTGGCACTTGCCACGCACCAGGCCGCGCTGGCCCAAAGCAGCGATTTCGATCGGCTGATGGGCATGGACGTCAGTAGCCTTCGCGGCGAGATCCAGATGCGTTTTGACGCGGCGCTGGCGCTCTCCAAGGATCCGGCGATCATCAATGCCGATAATCCGCGCCATGTGTGGGCGAATGAGGCCAAGGCCCAGTGCGGCATCGCACTGGGTTATCTCAAATCGCGTACGAAGGATCCGGTGTCGGTCGGTAAATGCCTCAATGCATACGAGTTGATGCAGGAAATTCCCGCACCGCCGCCACCGCCTTTGCCACCACCACCACCGCCGCCACCGCCGCAGTGCGACAATCCGGCGCTGGTTTTCTTCGAGTGGGACAACCCGGTTCCGCCCGCAACCGAAGCGCAGCAGGTGGTGGATTTCATCGCCGAGTTCTATCAGGTCTGCAAATGGACCAACCTGACCGTGGTCGGCCATGCCGACAAGTCTGGCTCGAATTCCTACAACATGCGCCTTTCGCAAGAGCGGGCAAACAATGTTGCCAACATGCTGCGCCCTGCCGTTTCCGGCACCACCGTAACGGTGGAATACAGAGGCGAGGAAGAGCCGCGAGTTCCGACTGAAGACGGTGTCCGCGAGCTGCAGAACCGCCGGGTCGAAATCCAGGTGCCATCCAATTAAGGGAGGGGTGAGATGAAGAAAACAACTATAACGAGCTTCGCCGCCGCTGTCCTGCTGGCCACGACATCACCGGCGGCCATGGCGCAATCGACCGGCGATGTGGTTTCGATGCAGGAAGCGATCGAGACGGCAATGCTGTCTAATCCAGAGATTATGCAGGCACAGTATAATACTGAAGCGATCCAGATGGAGCGCGAGCAGGCGCAATCACTGTATTATCCGCGCGTCGACCTGGAAGTTTCTGCGGGCGTTCGCCGGCTGGAAAACAGCACTCGCCGCAATCTGGGCATTGCCGATAACGAGCTTTACCCGGTTGAAGGCCAGGTGACGGCAGATTGGACGCTGATCGATTTTGGCCGCCGCCGCGGCGAATTGTTGCGCCAGGCAGCGCGCGTTGATGGTGCATCGCTGCGTGTTATCGAGCGTTCGGAATTCATCGCGCTTCAGGTTGCCCGCCAGTATCTCGACGTGCTGTTGCAACAGCGTGTTGTTGCAGCAGCAGCCGATAACCGGATGTTCCACGAGAACCTGGTCAGCGATCTGACACAAGGTGTTGAGCAGGAATCGATCTCGGTTGCTGACCTGCAGCAGGCTGAAGAACGGCATCAGTCCGCCATCGTGCAGGAAGAAGAGGCGAAGCTGGCACTCGAAACAGCCCAGAATTCGCTTCGTCGGCTGACCGGCCTGAATATTTACCAGGCCAGTCTACCGCCGGAACTTGGCACGGCTTTGCCGGCCTCGCGCGATATGGCGATCGGCATGGCGCGCACCGACAATCCGCTGGTGCGTGAGGCTCAGGCTGATGTTGATGCTGCGCATGGTCTGGTGATGAACGCCAAGGGCGATTTCAATCCCACGATTGGCGTCGATGTGCGTGGCCGTGTTGGCGAAGACATTGATGGCTTTTCTGGCGAAACCAACGATGTCCAGGCACGCGTCTACTTGCGGTGGAACGTCTTTAACGGCGGTTTGACCCAGGCAAAATATCAGGAAATGGTGCATCGCGCGTCGCAGGCACGCTATCGCATGCACGAAATGATCCGCCAGGCCGAAGAAGATGCGGCCAATTCCTGGACCGCGATGGAAGCCCAGAAAAGTATCGGTCAGGCATTGACACGCCAGGCTGAAGTCAATGATGATCTGCTGCTGAGCTATCGTAGCCAGTTCAATGTGGGGCGGCGCTCGCTGCTTGACGTGCTGGACGCGCAGAACACGCGTTTCAACACCATTGTTCGGCTGGAAACTTCACGTTTTTCTCAGCTTTTTGCGCAATATCAAATACTGGCAGCTACCAACCGTTTCCTGACCTCTCTTGAAGTGGCTCCGGGTGCGGGTGCAGGCAAGAACGAGCGCGTGCGGTTTGACTATGGTCCTCCGAAGGATGCTGAAACCGACTATCGCCGTTACGCCAACTGAGTCTGGTTGAAACAAATGCGAGGTTTTCGTGCTGCAGAACAGGAAGTTGGACGCGCTGCAGGCGAATGACCCGCTGATTCGCTGCATCGGGGAGTTGGCCCGCCGTTATGGTGTGGCCTTCTCCCCGCTGATGTTCGATTCGCTTGCGCGTGACGGGGCAGGGCGCTTGCCCTTCCACCAGTCTGAGGCAGCGATCGAACTGGCCGGGCTCGATTTCGACCGACATGATTACAAGAAATTACCAACCCGCGATGCTGACTATCCGGCGCTGATTTCTACTGTCAATGGTGCGGCGGCGGTGATCGAGCAGGCGCGCGAAGGGGAATTGCTGCTTTGGACCCCGGACGCCGGGGAGGCGAAATGGTTGCCGCGCGATGAGGTAGCGACCGAATATGCCGGGCAGTTTCTGAGCATTTACGGTGACCCGGATTCGCTGCGTGAGCAGGAGGCGCCGTGGCACCAGAAAGCACGCCATCACTGGTTCTGGGGTGAGCTGCGCAAGGAGCGCAAGTCTTTCCGCGTGGTGCTGGTGGCTTCGCTGATCATCAATTTACTGGCGTTCGCGCTGCCGCTCTTCACCATGAATGTCTATGATCGGGTGATCCCGAACCGCGCGGTCTCGACACTATGGGTACTCGGCATCGGTGTGCTGCTGGCCTTTGCGATGGAGTTTGCACTGCGCGCCGCGCGCACCAACGTAATTGACGAAATCGGGCGGCGGCTTGACATCAAGCTATCCCAGAAGATTTTCGGCCGTGTGCTTGGCCTGCCATTGGCTTCTCGCCAGGGCAATACGGGCGCGCTGGCGGCGCGGGTCAGCGAATACGCCATGGTGCGCGATTTCTTCGCCTCGACAACGATTGTGTTGATGGTCGATATTACCTTCCTGGTGCTGTTCGTGGGCGTAATTGCCTATATCGCCGGCTGGCTGGCACTGGTGCCGGTTGTGGCGATGATACTGATGGCTACCGCCGGTTTCTTCCTCCAGCGCAAGGTGGCCGATGCGGCGCGCGATGCGCAGGCCGATCATGGCCTGCAGCAAACCTTGCTGGTCGAATCGGTCGCCGGGATGGAAACGCTCAAGTCGATGAATGGCGAACGGGCGATGATGGGCCGGTGGTACAATCTGGCCGATATCGGCAGCCTGTCGCAACAGCGGCTCAAGAAGATCCAGTCGATCGCGGTCGGGCTGGCTCAGACTTTCCAGCAGGTCTCATCCATCTCGCTGGTTGTGGGCGGTTATTACCTGTTCGACGCCGGGAAGATCACCATGGGCGCGATTATCGCGATCGTGATGCTGTCTTCGCGCTCGCTCGCCCCGGCAGGACAAATCGCATTTCTGCTCACTCGCTTCCGCCAGGCGCGCGAAACGCTTGGCTCGATCGAGCGGTTGTTCGAGGTTCCCGACGAACGCAAGTTCGGTTCTTCAACGCTGCCGGCGTCGGTGCGTGACGCCACCCTCAAGCTTGAGGATTTGAGCTTTTCCTATCCCGAAGCGCCAGTGCCCGCGCTCGACGGAATCAACCTCACCATCAAGCCTGGTGAAAGGATTTGCCTGATCGGGCGTGTCGCTTCGGGAAAGTCGACGCTGGGAAGGTTAATTTGCGGCCTTTATCAGCCGAGCGAAGGCGCTTTCTTGGTAAATGGTATCGACTCGCGCCAGTTCCGCCCGCAGGACTTGCGCAATGCATTCCGCTTTGTGGGACAGGACGCCACCTTGTTTACCGGTTCGATCAAGGACAATCTCGCTCTCGGCGCGCCCGAGGTTGAAGAAGTGCGTTTGTTTGAGGCTATGCGCATGAGCGGGGCGGACGAGTTTCTGGCGCGCGATGATAGCGGATATGACCGTGCCGTGGGCGAGCAGGGGCGCAGGCTGTCAGGCGGGCAACGCAGCTTTTTGGCCTTGGCTCGCGCCTTTGTCAGCCCGTGTGAACTGTTGTTCCTCGATGAGCCGACTGGCGCGATGGATTCTCAGACAGAGCGTCAATTCGTCGAACGGGTGAAGAAATCGCTCGAACCCAACCAGACGCTGCTCATTTCGACCCACCGACCCGCTCTGTTCGACCTTTGCGAGCGAATCATCGTGCTCGACAAGGGGCGCGTGGTGGCTGATGGCAGCAAGCAGGAAATCCTTGCCCGCGCAGCCAATCAGGCCGGAATGGGCCAGACAAGTTCGGGCAAGGGAGAAAGTTCCAAGTGAGCGGCAGCATGGCCTCCATCGCCAGGGCTTGGCGCGACACCGGCGGGGCAACTCGCGGCCGAATAGCGCTGGGCGGCGGGTTTGCGAGCGTGCTTGGCGTGGCACTGGCATTTGTGATTGGCAATCCGGGGCCCAGCCGTGCGGAAGCCGGAATGGCCATGCGTTCGAGCGAGGTGGCGCGGCTCAAGAATCTTGACCAGGGCGCACAGGCCGAACTCGTGATCGAAGGGAAGAGTGCGCAACAACGCAACGCCATGATCCCGACAGCCGATCTGCCGCTCATCCGGCAGGCCGGATTTAGCTCGATTTCCAAGGGCACAGCGCAATTTAACAGTGCGCTCACCTGTCTGACGCAGGCGATCTATTACGAGGCAGTCAACGAGCCGGTGAAGGGCAAGCGTGCAGTGGCGCAAGTGGTGCTCAACCGCCTGAGGCACCCGGCCTATCCCAACTCGGTATGCGGCGTGGTATATGAAGGTGCTTACCAGCGCGTTTGCCAATTCAGTTTCACTTGTGATGGCGCATTGCTGCGCCAGCCGCTGGCGCGCCAGTGGAGCGAGGCTCAGGCCGTGGCGAAGGATATGCTCGCCGGCAAGGTTGAGCCCTCTGTCGGCACGGCAACGCATTATCATGCCGATTATGTCGTGCCGCGCTGGGCCTTTACGCTCGCGAAGATTGAGCAGATCGGAACCCACATTTTCTATCGCTTTCCAGGCGGCGCGGGCGATAAGTCCGCCTTCAGCCGCAGGTGGAACGGTTATGAGGCGGTTCCGACGATCGATTTCGATCGGCTGCGCGGATTGTTGGCCGCCAATATTATCGAGCCGGAGGAACCGGAATATACGCCAGGCCTTACGGTTGCACCGCATGTTGCCGACCGCCACGCACCGAGCGATGTAGGCGGCCGGATCGACACCACCAAGAACTGGCGCCCGTCGATTCCCGATCCAGTCAATTCTGTGGGCTCTTATGGCGTGGCCCGTGCGAAGCAAGGTGAATCCAGCGGCGGCGCCAATATTGCCATCGCCGATCTCGATGAGGGTCGACAGTGAACGCGACAATAAACGCGACTGTGAAGAAGTGGTACGAGACGGTTTCCGATTGGGATGCCAATCGTAAGCTCATTGCGGCGTGCGCGCTGACATTCTTCATCCTGTTGCTTTGGGCCAGCGTGGCGCAGACAGAAGAGGTGACGCGCGGCATGGGCAAGGTCATCCCATCGTCCAAGGCTCAATTGGTTCAACCCGCCGAGGCTTCAGTCATAGAAGAGATACTGGTGCGCACCGGGCAGAGCGTGAAGAAGGGCCAGCTGCTGGTCAGGCTTGACGATGATATCGCAGATTCAGAGCTGAGTCGGCTGCAGACCGAAAATGCGCGGCTGACTGCGCGATCGGAGCGGCTCGAAGGCGAGGCGACCGGGACCGAACTGGGCTGCGAAGAAGGCAGTACTTGCGTAGAGGAACAGCGCCTGCAGGAAGTACGTTTGGCGACTGCACGCAGCCAGCAACTGTCGCTCGCCTCTGCCGTGGAGCAGCGCCGGCGCGACCTCAGCGAAGCCCAAGCAACTGTATCCACGCTGGAAAACAGTGCCCGTCTGGCTCAGGAACAGGTTAGCATGCTCGAGCCGTTGGCGGCGCAGGGTATCGTTCCGCGTACAGAATTAATCACCGCCCAGCGCGACCTCATTGATACGCGCGGCCGGTTGGCTGCCGCGCGTCAGGCTGTTGCGCGTTCACAGGCTGCGATCCGCCAGGCCCAAGCCGATCTTGCTGCTGCGCGCAGCGAATTCCGCCAGCAGGCGCTCAACGAACAGTCTGAAATCAACACCCGCATTGCGGTGAATCAGGAGACAATTCGCGGGGCACAGGCACGCCGCAACCGCAATGAATTGCGTTCTCCCGCCGATGGCATCGTCAACAATGTCCAGATCACGACAGTGGGCGGATTTGTGGGCGCGGGCGAAGAGATCATGCAGGTGGTGCCGGTGGGCGACAAGCTGCTGGTCGAAGCGCGGATCAACCCCAAGGACATCGCGTTTATCGCGGTGGGCGACCGGGCCAATGTAAAGGTCACCGCCTATGACTTTGCCACCTATGGCGGGCTGCGCGGTGAAGTGCTTCAGGTGAGTGCGGACAGCGTCTATGACGAAGTCGAGCGCGAGACCTACTACACTGTGCTGATCGAGACCGATCGTTCGTTTCTTGAACGCGGCGGGCAACGCCTGCCGATCGTGCCCGGCATGATCTGTGACGTCGAGGTCATTACCGGCAGCAAGAGCGTGCTGAGTTATCTGTTGAAGCCGATCTCTCGCGGCCTCAACGAGGCGTTGACCGAACGCTGAGGCGAATGCCGGGTGGGGTCTTGGCCCTGCTCAAACCCTGGCGAAATTTAAGCAAATTCTCGTCAGTTGGCGTAGGCAACGCGCATGGTGCGCGGACCCGGAGGCCCACCCAGGGTAGTGCCGTGGATAAAGCGCTCGCCCGCGGCAAAACTCATTACCGGGCGATAGCCATAATCTGCACTGGCAGGGGCAACCCGGTCGCTCGCCATGTCAAGCATGAACCATTCGCCTTCGTGCCGCACTAAAAGAACCGCGTGATCGGCCCGGCGCAATGTGTCGCGCGCCAACGTGAGCATCATGTCCTCGCGTGCAACTCCCGCCGCGCCCAGCAATTGCATCTTGAGGATCGCATAGTCCTCGCAATCGCCCATGCGGCTGCGCAAAGTGGTGCGCGCATCGGCCCAATAGTCGCGCCGTCCGAATTGTGCGTTGTCAAGGCGATAGGTGATCTTGTTATTTACCCAGCGGTTGACCGCCATCATCAGGTTGGTGCGATCGCTTGGCACATCGCCCAGTGTAGACGCTACATCGCTGGCGGAAAGCTGTTGTGTGGCTACCCGCTCCCACGAGGCATCGAAGCGGGTGCGACCGATGCGGATACGTTCTGTGCCGAGGAAGCGGCCCGCGCTGCGAATGGTCGGCCAGCGGCTGCCATTGGCGGTGATGGTGCTGGTTACGGCATAGGAGGCTGTAAGCGTGTCGGCGGCGCTAGAGGGGGTGCGTGCACCCAGCAATTCGCATGCGCGGGCCTGCCCGGCGGTTAGTGCAGGCGCGGCCGCCACGGTGGCGGCGGCCTTGGGCAGCGCTGCAGGAATTACTTGACCGGCCTGTTCCATCCGCATCCGCTCAAGCGCGCTCATTTGCCCGCCCAGGATTGCGGCGCTTTTGGCCATGCGCGCGCCGGTAAAAGAAGCCGCGAGCGGGTGCGAGCCGGCCGCCAGTTGGGGCACCAGTTGCGGCATGCAGGCGGCCTCAGAGATGCCCACGGCGGCAAGTGGCATCGCGCTCGGCATGGTTACGGCCAATTGCGGAGAGGCGGCGGCCAGCGGCGCGGCAGCAAGCCCGGCAAGAAGGCTCGACCCGAGCCCTGCGGCAAGATGGGACCTTTTGATCATGGTCCCGCTTTGCACCCGCACCTCTCACCATGAGGTTTGAAGAGAGGGTTACCAAATCGCTAGGGAAGATTGACGGCAATTGCATGCCACCTTCACGGCAGGCACGTGCTAACGGGGTTTGGATGGTTAACGCGGCGTTTGCGTCCGTGGGTGAGCTTGGTGAAAAAGCTATGCCCTGCTTGCATCAAGCGCCCATGCGCGCGGCAATCCTGCCCGGCCAGCCGCTTGCCACAGTAGAGGCGATAAGGGCCGATTACCTCTCAAGGATCGCCACGGCCCGGATCCACCCCGCGCTGGCGCGTTCGATCTTCACCGGGAAACAGCTGAACATAAAGCCGAAATCCGGCAGCGCGGCAAGGTTGGTCAGCTTCTCGATCTGGTAATAGGGGCGAATGCGGCCGGCCTTGTGCCCTTCCCAGATGATCGAGGGATCGCGCGTCTCGGCCCAGCGCTTCGCGGTGTGGCTGAACGGCGCGTCCCAGCTCCAGGCATCTGTGCCGACAACTTCCACACCGCGCTCGGTCAACCACAGCGTGGCCTCCGCGCCAAGCCCCACGCCCTGATCGGTAAAATTGTCCGTTCCATAGACCGCGCCGGACTGGACCAGCACGATGTCGAGCGGTTGCAGTTCGTAGCCTATCTTGTCGAACGCTTCCTCCAGCTCCGCTGCACTCACTACATGGCCATGCGGCAGGTGGCTGAAATCGAGCTTCACGCCCGGCCGGAAGAATCGATCAAGCGGCGCTTCGTCAATGCTGGGGGCAGGGTGCTGGCCGCTGTCTGTCGTCGAATGGTAATGCCACGGCGCATCCATATGCGTGCCGTTATGCGTGCTCAGCTCAAGGAATTCGACCGCCCAGCCTTCGCCGTCGGGCAAGTCATCCTGCTCCAGCCCGGGAAAGAACATGGCGATCTGCTGCCATGTGTCCCGGTGGGTCATATAGGTGATCCTGGGCCGCATAACCTCGGGATCGGAGATCACCTCATTGGTGATCGGGATCGAAAGATCGATAAAGCGGGTCATGCCAGTGCTACTTCCTCCGAAGATGCTTCATGCATCAGGCGCGGTGCGAGCAGCAGCTTGAACAGCACGAAGACCGCGCCGGCACCAGCAGCAAAGCCCATGTGGATCAGCCAGAATTGCGTTACCGGCATGGTTTCAAACCAGCCACCGACATAACCCACAATCGAATTGGCTGCGAAGAACGAAAGGAAATATAGCCCGATCACCGTGCCGGCGATCTGCCTGGGCGCGAGGCGAGCGAACAGGGCAAGGCTGACCGGCAGCATGTGGGCAAAGCCGATCGAGTTTACGATATGAAACATCACCGGCCAGAATAGCCCGATCTTTTCTCCTGCTGGAGTGGTAGCCGCAGCCATGTAGAGGCAGGCCATCCCCCCGATCGAGAATAGGGAGCCGATGATGATCTTGGACAGTTCGTCAGGCTCGGTCCATCTCGTTTTCCACCAACGATAGAAGCCGGCGACACCGGCCAGGAAGCTGACGGAAACGATCGCGTCCAAGGTGATCAACCAGGTAGTAGGCAGTTTCTCTTCGCCCCAATAGAGCGCGAATTGCTGGTCTCCCCAAACCAGATAAGCATTGAATATCTGGTTGTTGGGAACGATCGCAACTGCCAGAACAGGGATTAGCAGCAGCAAAGCAATAGTGGCGAGCCAATCCTTCCGGTTCATCGGGTCGCTTGCTTTCTTTGCCTTTTTGTCCGGCACATCAAAATGCTCTTTCGGCAAATATTTCTGCCCGGCGACATAGATTGCCAAGCCAACCAGCATGCCCACACCCGCAGCACCAAAGCCCCAGTGCCAGCCCATCGTCTCTCCCAGCGTACCAACCACTAACGGGCTTGCGATGACACCGGCGTTGATACCAAGATAGAAGATCTGGAATGCATCGGCACGGCGCAGATCTTCGGGCCTGTAGAGGCTGCCGACCTGGCTTGAGATATTACCTTTGAACATGCCCGAACCTAGAATCAGGCAAAGCAGAGCGAACAAGAAGGTGATATTGAATGCCATCAGAAAATGGCCCAATGCCATGGTGATGGCGCCAAGAAGTACCGTACGGCGTTTGCCCAGCACCTTGTCGGCCAGCAGACCGCCCAGGATCGGTGTCAGATAGACGCTGGCAGCATAAGTGCCGAAGATAGCACTTGCGAATGCCTGGCCTTCCAGTCCGCCATAAATCGCGCGCAATTGCTCTATGCCTGCCACTTGCTCGACATTGCCGGGCAAAAGCAGAAAATTGACCATGTAAAGCACCAGCAATGCCTGCATGCCGTAAAAGCTGAACCGCTCCCACGCTTCGGTGAAGGCGAGGTAGCCCAGGCCCTTGGGGTGCCCCAGGAAACTCTTGTCGTCCCAGTCGAAATCGAGATCTGGTGTTGCTTCGCCAACGGTCATTTGTGCATCCTCATTGGTTATGCTGGCTCGCGGCCATGGGTTCACTCGTCGTCTGTGTCGCGATTGATCGGATATCCGCTGGCCGGCCCCAGCATTGGCTGGATCAGCATCCGGTCGAGCCACAACTCGCGGGTGTTGCGGAACTGTTCGATGCCGATCGTCATGCCTTCGTGGCCGTCCCGAGGCTGCGCGCGATAAGTGCCCAGCAGCCGGTCCCACCATGGCAAATTAAAGCCGAAGTTCGAATTCGTTTCGCTGGGATGGATCGAATGGTGGACCCGGTGCATGTCTGGCGTAACCACGATCAGGCGCAGCAGGCGGTCGACCCTCTGCGGCAGAGCGATATTGGAATGGTTGAACATGGATGTGGCGTTGAGCAGAACCTCGAATACCAGAACAGCGAGGGCAGGGGGCCCAAGCGCAGCAACTACTGCCAGCTTGTAGGCCATCGACAGCAGGATTTCGACTGGATGAAACCGCAGCCCCGTGGTGACGTCGAACTCGAGATCGGCATGATGCATCCGGTGCAGGCGCCACAGGCCGGGCACGGCGTGAAACATCACATGCTGGAGGTATATGGCGAGGTCAAGCGCGAGCAGTGACAAGATGAATGTGAGCCAGAAAGGCATATCGAAAGCGTTGAACAGCCCCCAGCCGCGCTCTTGCGCCATCAGCGCCAGCCCCACTGCGACAAGGGGGAAGGCCAGCCGCACCAGCAACGTGTCAAGCGCGACGATGCCGAGGTTGCTGCTCCAGCGCAGCAGGCGCGGGATTTCGCGGCGGCGGCGTGGGGCGGCCACTTCCCACAATGCCATTGCGGCGAGAACGCCGAGGAAGAAGCCCATGCGGATCAGCGGTTCGTTTGTCAGAATGATCGCTGTCATTGATCTGGCCCTTGTCTCGTTCAGGCAGCCTGCAACTGTTCGTCCAGGAAGGCAGCGATATCGCTCAATTCAATATCGCGGGCCAGAAATGCTGCGCCTATGCTGCGCAGCAAAATGAACGGTAATGTTCCTGCGTCCATCTTCTTGTCGTGCAGCATGTGACCGGCCAGCTTGCGTCCGTTGCAGTCGAGATTGAGAGCGGCGATTTCAGTGGGCAAACCGGCGTTCGCTATCGCGGCGGCAACGCGTTTTGCATCGCTGATTGAGATCAGTCCGCGCCGCGCCGAATAACGGGCGGCCAGTACCATGCCCAGTGCTACGCCTTCGCCGTGCAGCAGCTGGTCGGAAAATCCGGTTTCGGCTTCGAGCGCATGCCCGAATGTATGCCCGAGGTTCAGCAGCGCACGCATACCTTGTGTTTCGCGCTCATCCTCCGCCACGATCCGCGCTTTGGCCGCAACGCTGGTTGCGACCGCATGTTCAATTGCCGCTGGCTCGCGAGCGACTACTTCGGGACCATGTTCGCCAAGCCAGTCGAAGAAATCGGAATCGCCCAAAATACCGTATTTGATCACTTCGGCATAACCGGCGCGCATCTCGCGGTTGGGCAATGTGTCGAGTGCGGTCAAGTCTGCCAGCACCAGTGAGGGCTGATGGAACGCGCCGATCAGATTCTTGCCCGCCGCAGTATTGATCGCCGTCTTGCCGCCAACCGAGCTATCGACCTGCGCCAGCAGCGTGGTTGGGATCTGCACGAACCCGCAGCCGCGCTTGAGGATCGCGCAGGCAAAGCCGGTGAGATCGCCCACCACCCCGCCGCCCAGGGCAAACACATGGTCGCCGCGTTCGACACCTCGCTCAAGCAGCCAGTCTGTAAGAGATTGCAGCCCCTGCCAGCTCTTGGAGCCTTCTCCCGGGGCAACATCGTACCAGTCAATTTCGCGCTCATCCGCACGTAGCGCAGTTTCGAGCTTTGCGCCGTGGTGCGCACGCGCATTGGCATCTGCAACAACCGCAACCCGCTTCTTGCGGAGAAACAGGGCGGCATGCTGCGCGACCCCTTCAATCAGGTCGCGCGCGACAAGCACGTCATAACTTCGGCCTGCCAGTTGGACCGGGATCACAGCCATTTGTCGAGCGCCTCCAATATCTTCGCCACAGTTGCATCCTGCGGTCCAGTGTCGCTCATGACATGGATCGGCGCCTGCGCATAGAAGGGGCGGCGCTCGTCATAAAGGCGGGAAAGGATCTCGCGCGGGTTCCCGCCTTTGAGCAAAGGCCTCGTCTCGCGCCTGCTTGTGCGGTCAACCAATGTGTCGATCTCGCAGTCGATCCACACCGCTACCGCTTGTGCCAGGATCAGTGCACGGGTCTGGTCGTTGACAAAGGCTCCGCCGCCGGTGGCTATCACCCCGCTTTCGTTCTCGATCAAACGTGCAATGACGCGCCGTTCACCGTCGCGGAAATAGCCTTCACCGAATTCCTCGAATATTTCGGAGATGCTGCGCTGTGCGGCATTTTCGATTTCTTCATCGGCATCGACGAAATTGCAGCCCATTATATTCGCGAGGCGCCGCCCGACGGACGATTTGCCTGCGCCCATAAGGCCGACCAGCACCAGAGGGCGGTCGAGCCTGGCCGTGATGCCGGAAAGCAGCTCCGCGCTGAAAGAAGAACGTTCTTCGGTCATTGCCCAGCGGCCTATAGATCGGCTAGTGGCCATGCAATATGGCACGCAAGCGCAGCTCAATACTTTCGCTCGATGGTTCCGCACCGCGCCCGCCTGGCAACAAGCGGGTGTATGGTGGGCGGATTTGGTTCTGGCTCGGCCTTCTCGGTGCTGTGCTGGTGCTGGCCTGGTTTGATGGAGGGGAAGAGCCGATCCGCCCGATCACGCATGAAATACCCTTGCCGGGGGCCGGTTGATGGCTAGCTGGAAATGGTTGGGCGGGGCAGCGATTGCTCTCACCGCTACACTCTCATTCGCTCAGGACGCGCCCGAATCGCTTCTTCCGCCGGGATTTGACGATCCCACCCCTGCACCCACACCCAGGCCCGGCCCGGATGCGCCGACAACCCCGGCTGTGCCGGGCGCGCCAACGGTCCAGCCTCTGCCCGGCGAATTCACCCCGGGGCCGGACTTCTCGCAGTTTGACTTCAGTTCGATTCCGACGATCGAGCAGATCGAGGAAATGACGCCTGACGAGCTTGACGAGCTGCTGGGCCTGCGCCCTAGCTACGATATTCCGCCTGCTGCCCAGCGCGCGATGACACGTGTTGGGGTTGTCGACGCCAGCGAAGGCGGATTGCCGTCGAGGTCGCTCGCGCGCCAGCCGGCGGGGTTGGTGCGTGCAGTGCTTGAAGGGCTTGGAGGCCCGGTGGTTTCGCGCTGGGGGCATATCCTGCTGCGCCGGGCGCTTGCCAGCCGCCTCGAGACCCCAGCCGGGATGAACCCGGTCGAATTCGCGGGGTTAAGGGCGCAGGCGCTCAATCGCATGGGCGAATATGCGGCAGCGCGCGCGCTGGTGCAGGATGTCGATACCGGCAATTGGGACGACTTGATGGTCGACAATGCGCTGGAGGCTTATCTGGCGACAACCGATGTGATTGGAACCTGTCCGATCGTGCGGCTGCGCGGGCCGGATCGCGATGATGCCCAATGGCAGATGCTGCGCGCTATCTGCAGTGCCTATTCAGGCGATGGTGTGCTTGCCGGGTCGCAGCTCGACCGTGCGCTGCGTACCGAGCTTGCGCCGCAGATCGATGTGCTGCTGGCGCAGCGGCTGGCGGGTGCAGCCGGGCGTGGGCGGCGCGCGGTCGATATCGAGTGGGAAGGGGTCGAGGAATTGAACCCCTGGCGCTTTGCCCTGGCCAATGCCGTGGGTGAGGAAATCCCTGAACCGCTCCGCCGCGACTTCGATCCCTACTATGAACGAATCTCGGCGTTCACCCCAATGCTGCCGCTAACCTTGCGAGCGCAAGGGGCAGATCGCGCGGCGCGCGAAGGTATTTTCTCCGCCCAGGCAATGGTTGATCTATACAGCCAGATCTATGTTGATGAGAGTGTTGTGGGTGATGCCGCCGATACCGCCACTCAATTGCGCGAGGCCTATGTCGGCACCGATCCGCAGGCACGGTTGGGAGCGATGCAGGCGATATGGGGCGGTGATGTCGCCAGAGATTACGGTCGTTATGTGCTGACTGCCTATGCCGCAGCGCGGATGCCGGCTTCGGCCGATTATGTCGATGCAGCGCCCGCATTGCTGACTTCGATGCTTACCGCAGGGCTGGATCGCGATGCCAACGCGTGGAGCCGTGTGGTTGAACCGGGGAGCGCTGGCTGGGCGCTGGTGACTTTGGCAAGGGCGGGAACAGGCACGGCTTCTAGGCAAGCAGTAGACGGATTTATCGACGACGACGACAGCGGCAATTACCGCCGATCAAAGCTGCTGCTGGCGGGGCTTGCCGGTTTGGGCCGTGTTTCCGGCGCCGATCTGGGTAATTTTTCAAGCCGGGTTTCGCTTGATCTGGATCGCGAAACGCGCTGGTCCCGCACCATTACGCGCGCTGCCGAGGTGAACAACCGTGCGCTTGTAGCACTGCTGGCGGGGCTGGGTATGCAGGGTGAAGGGTGGCAGCGGATGACACCGCGCCATCTTTATTACATTGTATCTTCGCTACGGCAGGTGGGGCTGAATGCCGAAGCCCGCATGATCGCTGCGGAGGCGATCGCGCGCGGCTGATGGGCGCGGCAAGCCAGGCCTTCCTCGAGATGCTGGCGGCAGAACGCGGGGCAGCGGTCAATACTCTGGCTGCCTATCGCCGCGATCTTGATGGGGCGGAGGAACTGATCGGCGATTTGGCGCAGGTTGCCCGCGATGATGTTGCGCGGTTGGCGGCGGCGTGGTCAGGTCTCGCGCCCTCGACGGTTGCGCGCAAAAGCTCGGCGCTGCGCCAGTTTTTCGGCTTTGCGGTGGATGAAGGTTGGCGGAAGGATGATCCGTCTTCCGCGTTACCCCGCCCCCGCGCCCGCCGCCCGCTGCCCAGAATTCTCTCACACCAGGATGTAGAAAAGCTGTTCGATCACGCAGAGCTCGAGGCCGATAGTGGCAGCCCCTCGGCGATCCGTCAGCTCGTGCTGATCGAATTACTCTATGGCTCCGGTCTGCGCGCAACCGAGCTTGTCTCACTGCCGCTTTCCGCCGTGCCGCGCGATGCGCCGCTGCTGACGGTAACGGGCAAGGGTGGGCAGGCGCGCATGGTGCCGGTGAGTGAGCGCGCACGCGAAGCGCTGGTTCGCTGGCTGGCCGTGCGTGCCGACACAGGGGCACAAACATCGCGCTATCTGTTCCCTTCGCGGGCCGGCCATCTCACTCGGGTGCGGCTGTTTCAATTGCTCAAGGAACTGGCTGCGCGCGCGGACATCGATCCCGCAGGCGTCAGCCCGCATGTGCTGCGCCATGCCTTTGCCACCCACTTGTTGGAGGGTGGGGCAGACCTTCGGGTGCTGCAAACATTGCTTGGCCACGCCGATATTTCGACCACGCAGATATACACGCATGTCGATGCGGCCCGGCTTGTGGCGTTGGTCAATGCACGCCATCCTCTTGCCCGACGCGCCACTTAAGACTAGCGGGGCAGGATGATTTCCTACCTCGATTTCGAGAAGCCCGTTGCCAAGCTGGAAGAGCGGATCGCTGAACTGCGTTCCGCCGCCGAGGGTGGCGAGGTCAAAATCACCGCCGAGATCAAACGTCTCGAGAAGAAAAGCCGCGATTTGCTGACCGGCACCTATGCTTCGCTCACCCCGTGGCAAAAGACGCAGGTTGCGCGCCATCCGCAGCGGCCGCATTTTCGCGATTATGTCAAACATGCGTTTGACGAATTCGTGCCGCTGGGCGGCGATCGCCATTTCGGCGAGGATGAGGCGATCATGGGCGGCTTTGCCCGGCTGAAGGGCCGGCGTATTGTCCTGATCGGTCACGAAAAGGGGCACGACACAGAAACGCGGTTGAAACACAATTTCGGGATGGGCAAGCCTGAGGGTTATCGCAAGGCGATCCGCCTGATGGAACTTGCCGGACGGTTTGGCCTGCCGGTGGTGACACTGGTCGATACTTCCGGGGCATTCCCGGGGGTCGAAGCGGAAGAGCGAGGCCAGGCTGAAGCTATCGCTCGCTCGACTGAGGCTTGTCTGGCCCTGCCAGTGCCGATGGTGGCGACAATCGTGGGTGAAGGCGGTTCGGGCGGCGCGGTAGCGCTGGCAAGTGCAGAGCGCGTGCTGATGCTTGAGCATGCAGTCTATTCTGTGATCTCGCCCGAAGGTTGCGCATCGATCTTGTGGCGTACCGCCGAAAAGGCGCCGGATGCGGCGGAGGCGATGAAGGTCACTGCGCAGCACCTAAAGCGCCTCAAGGTGATTGACCGGATCGTGAAAGAGCCTGAGGGCGGGGCGCATCGTGCGCCCGACACGATGGCGCGCGCGCTTGGCAATGCGATTGCCGAAGAACTCGACAAATTGGCGAAAAAGTCCGCCGAAGAACTCAGGCGCATGCGCGAAGAGCGCTTTCTGCAGATTGGCGCTAGCTGAGCCGCAGTTCCTTATCGGGCGAATACCCTTGCGATGCGGCGTGCGATAAGCGATGATGCAATTGGCGATGGGTGGAGCGAAGGGAGCGAAGAAAAAGAACGGGAGAAATCTCATGGCATTCTGGTACAAATCGCTTGCTCTCACCACTGCTGCACCGCTTGCTCTGGTGCTTACCGGTTGCATGGGCGGTGCCATTCCAAGCGCCTCCACACCCATCACCCAGGCAGAGGCCCAGCAGGGTGCCGAATTCCATCCCCAGTTGCTGGCTGAATTTGGCGGCGCGATGAGCGGCTCACAGGCCACCTATGTCGCGCAGGTGGGCAAGAATATCGCGGTGCAATCAGGCTTGGGCAATGCGCGCGAAAGTTTCACCGTTTCGTTGCTCAACAGTTCGGTCAATAACGCCTTCGCGGTCCCCGGCGGCTATGTCTACACCACGCGCCAGCTGGTTGGATTGATGAATAACGAGGCCGAACTGGCAGCGGTTTTGGGGCATGAAGTGGCGCATGTGGCAGCGCGCCATTCGCAGCGCCGCCAGCAGGCCGCACAGCAGAATACCTTGCTGGGGGCGGCAGGGGCGATCTTGTCGGGCGTCTTGCTTGGTAACAGCGCCATCGGCGACACGTTGAGCCGGGGGTTTTTGCAGGGTTCGCAGTTACTGACGCTCAAATTCTCGCGCAGCCAGGAACTTCAGGCGGATGATCTTGGTATCCAGTATCTGACCAAGGCGGAATATGATCCGCGCGCTATGAGCACGGTTTTGTCCAGTCTGGCCGCGCAGAACGCGCTTGAGGCGCGGCTAACGGGGCAGGGCGAGACAAGGCCGCCCGCATGGGCCTCCACCCACCCCGATCCCGCCAGCCGGGTGCAGACCGCGCTGAGCAAGGCGCAGGGTTTGCCGGGCTCGGTGGTCAACCGCGACACCTTTCTGACCAGCATTGACGGGCTGATTTACGGTGATGATCCATCACAAGGTATGGTCGAGGGGCGCAATTTCATTCATCCCGATCTGCGGCTGAGCTTCACAGCTCCGCAGGGATTTTACATGATCAATGGCACCCGCGCAGTCAGCATCAATGGCCAATCGGGCCAGGCGCAGCTGACACTCGCGCCATATAGCGGTGACCTGGCCACCTATGTGCGGCAGCAATTCACCGCGCTTGGCGGAGATCAGCAACAGCTTGCCCCGCAAACGCTTGAACGTACCACGATCAACGGGATTCCCGCCGCCTATGGTATGGCGCGGGTGAACAGTGGCAACAGCCAGGTCGATGTGGTGGTCTATGCCTATGAATTTGCCAGAGATCGCGCTTATCACTTCGCCACGATCACGCCAGCTGGCCAATCCAATGTGTTCAATTCGATGTTCCAGTCGATGCGCCGGATCAGCGCGAGCGAAGCGGCGGCGGTGGTTCCGCGCCGGGTCGACGTGGTGACGGTGCAGCGCGGCGAAAGCGTGGCGTCGCTGGCACGGCGCATGGCGTTCGACAATGCGCAGGAGGATCGCTTTCGCGTACTCAACGGGCTTGGTTCGGGTGACCAGGTGCAAGCCGGGCAAAAAGTGAAACTGGTGGTGCGGGACCGGTAAGAGCGCGAATTGGCGCTTTTCAGATCTACTGCGGACAAAAGAAAAGCGGCGGGGAAATCCCCGCCGCTTTCTTGTTCGTTCGAATGACGATTAGGCGTTTGCGTCAGCCATCGAGGTCGAAACGGTGTTGAACGTCGTGGTCAGGTTGTCGCCGAGGCTCTGCATCGCAGTAATCGCAGCAACGGCGATCAGCGCGGCAATCAGGCCGTATTCAATGGCGGTGGCGCCCTGTTCGTCACGGAAAAGCTTGTTGATGAACTTCATGTCTAGTCTCCTGGTTTCAGTCTTCGGTACCCGTGCCCGCCAGCCAAAGACCGAACGGACGATTGCAGCGATAATCGGCAGCTATTGAAAAACCCCTAAGTCGGAACCTTTCAAAAAATTTACCATTAGCCTTCGACCGCACCGCTGATCTTGGTCGTGACCACAGCCCAAATTCCGTCGTTTTCGTTCGCTACTGCGTCGAAAGCGCCGATTGAGGCGATCACGATCAAGCTCACAATCAGGCCGTATTCGATTGCGGTTGCCCCCGAGTTGTCGGTTCCGATACGCTTTAGGAAAGCCGGCAATTTCATGGACAAGCCCCTATGATCGCGTCCTGATTTGAGCGTTTTGCAGCGCAGCCGGTTAAGAAATGGTTGAGAAGGGCCTTTGAATTGGAAAAAAAACCGACATGGCTATTGGTGGTTGCAGGTGCTCTGAAGCGCGCAGACGGGCGTTGGTTGATGCATCGCCGCCCTCTCGCCAAGCATCATGGCGGGCTGTGGGAATTCCCTGGGGGAAAGGTTGAACCTGCTGAAATTCCAGCGGAAGCTCTTGCGCGCGAACTGCGCGAAGAGCTGGGGATAGAGGTTGCATGTGATGCCTTGGCACCGTTTGCATTCGCGCAAGGTCGCGGCGAAACAGACGCAGTGACGATTGTCATCCTGCTTTACAGAATCGATGCTTGGCAAGGTGAGCCCGCCGCCTTGGAAGGCGAAGAAATAGGCTGGTTCGCTGTAGAAGAGATCGAAGCGCTGGATATGCCTCCACTTGATATCGACCTGGTAAGAGCACTGTTTTCGCAAGAGGCCGGATAGGGGATTGCCAAGCACGGCAAGGCCCCCTAAATGGCGCCCCCTGGCGAGCACCCGTAGCTCAGCTGGATAGAGCACCAGACTACGAATCTGGGGGTCGGGCGTTCGAATCGCTCCGGGTGCGCCATAAAAAGGGACTGGCTAGCAAGGCCGGTCCCTTTTTTGCTTGGGCCTCAGCCTTCTCCGTTCTCGATCGTGTGCATATCTTCGTCGGAAAACCCGAAGTGATGACCGGCTTCGTGGACGACTACGTGATGCACCAGATCTTCCAGAGACACGCCAGTTTCATACATTTCGGCAAGCAGAGGCTGGCGGAACAGGCTGATTACAGGGGGCATCTGGCCCGATTCCCAGATTGTGCGATCGGGCACAGGCCGCCCTTCATACAGCCCGCTTAGTTCCCATCGGCTCTTTATCTCTACTGATTCCAGTTGCTCGCGGCTGGCGAATTCCTCGATTCGCAACACGACACTTTCGAGTTCGGCACGAAACTGGCGCGGCATGGTGCCAAGCGCCTTGCGTGCCATTCGCTCGAACTCAACCGCTGATGGGCCATGCAATTCCCGCATATCACCCTGCAATATGGGAATTGTCGACTTTAGGGCAAGCTCGTGGAACCCAATTGTGATCCGGTCATTTGCCAAGGAAGGAATTTTCCGCAAAGGGAAAGTGAGCCCTGCGGGGCTGCACGGAATCGAACCAGGATGACCGCATGAGCTGCCAGCACGAAGATGAAACCGACAACCCGCATGGCAAGCGTGATGTGCCAGACCATGTTCAGGATGCGATCCGCACGATCATAGAATGGGCAGGGGATGATCCCGCGCGCGAAGGATTGCTCGACACACCCAAACGGGTGGGCCGCGCCTGGCTTGAATACTGTCAGGGCTATCAGGAGGATCCGGCGATCCACCTTTCCCGCCAATTTGAGGAAGTGGGCGGCTATGACGAGTTGGTGCTGCTCAAGGACATTCCCTTTCAAAGCCATTGCGAGCACCACCTGGCGCCGATCACTGGAAAGGCGGCGATCGCCTATATGCCGCGCGACCGGGTAGTGGGCATTTCCAAGCTTGCCCGCGTGCTGCACGGCTTTGCACGGCGACTTCAAATCCAGGAGCGCCTGACGGCGGAAGTTGCGCAGTGCATCTGGAACAATCTCGAGCCGCATGGCGTTGCAGTGGTGATCGAGGCCGAACACGGCTGTATGACGGGGCGCGGGGTGCGTACACCGGGCGTCACGATGGTCACCAGCCGTTTGCTGGGTTGTTTTCTGGATGATCCGCGCAGCCGCAAGGAAGCGCTCAGCCTGATGGGTTACGGCTGATCCCGGTCAATCCGGCCCGGTAAGCCCTCGCGCCAAGATATCGCGTGCGATATCGGGAACTACATCGGGCTCATCGCCGGGGCGCGCCCAAACGGCATAGCGCAGCCCAAGGAAAACGTTCATGCCCATGATCGCCCAGGCATGCGCTTCTTCCATTTTCTCGTGAAATTCGCCAGCTTCGGCGCCCGCGCGCAACCGATCAAGAATTCGGCGTGCCGTGTTTTCGTAATGCGCGCGATAGCTTTGGGGATCGACGAATTCCGCCTCGTCGATGATGCGATAGATTTCGTTATGCTCGCGGGCAAAGCGAAGAAATGCGGCCAGGGCATCTCTTTCCTTGTCCAAAGCCGAGGCGCTGTGCCCTATCCCGCTTGATGCGGCGATGCGTACACCCTCGCTGAAATCGCGCACCAGCGCCTGGAAGATCGCCTCTTTCGATTCGAAATAGGTGTAGAAACTGCCCAGTGCCACGCCCGCACGGCGTGTGATCCCGCTGATCGAGGCATCGTGAAATCCGCGTTCACCGAATTCATGCGTGGCCGCATCCAGCAGCTTGCGCCGCGTGCGCCTGCCGCGTTCGGTCACCGGCTCTAATCCAGCGCTTTCATTACTGTCTGGCTTAGTTTGCATGCAGGGAGACTATGCCGGTTGTCGCGCCTTCACAAGCACAAACTTGAAATATGATTCAACTTTCAATATATGCCCGGGCAACATGGTTCTTGGGTGAGGATTCGACATGAAACTGAAATCTTTCGATACACGTATCTTGTTTGTTGGCTGCGGGATGCTGGCGCTAGCGGCCGGTCTCGCTCCGGCTCCTGTGGTGGCACAGGAGATATCGGGAGGCGATGAATCTCCAATCGCGTCTGAAACGGAAAATGTGATTTATGTCACGGCTCGGCGGCGCGAGGAGCGCGCGCTCGATGTGCCAATTTCAGTGACTGCCATTAGCGGTGAAGAACTGGCACGAAACGGCACGCTGGAACTGACGGAAGTTGCCCAGAAAATGCCCAACGTGACGCTGGAGATCAGCCGAGGCACCAACACCACGCTCAGCGCCTTCATCCGCGGCGTGGGCCAGCAGGATCCGGTCGCCGGGTTCGAGGCGGGCGTAGGGCTATATGTTGACGATGTATATCTCAACCGCCCGCAGGCAGCGGTGCTCGATGTTTATGACGTCGAGCGGATCGAGGTGCTGCGCGGGCCGCAGGGTACGCTCTATGGCCGCAATACCATTGGCGGCGCGATCAAATATGTGACCGCGCCGCTGCCGGATGAAACCCAGGTCAAGATTCGCGGTACTTATGGCAAATACGACCAGGCCGACCTGGTTGTGACCGCATCGACCCCGCTGACCGAGAACCTGCGGATCGGTGCCAGCGGTGCGCGGCTTTCGCGCGGCGGCTTTGGCGACAACCTCAACCTCGGCACCGAGAATTACAACAAGGACGTCTGGGCGGCGCGCGGTACGCTGGAATTCGACAATGGCCCGGTGTTCATCCGCCTGTCGGGCGATTATGTGAAAGACAACAGCGAAGCTCGCCAGGGACACCGGCTCATCCCCGGCCTGCTGACCGGCGCACCCGTGCTCGACAACGTGTTTGACACGCGCGCTGGGCTCAATGTCGTCGACCAGCAGGTTGAAGCCTATGGCGGTGCGCTCAATATCGCGGTCGAACTGAGCGATACGATCACACTCAAATCGATTACCGGATATCGCGAGGACAAATCGACAACCCCGATCGATTTCGACAGCCTTCCCGCCGCCGATCTCGATGTGCCTGCGATTTATGAAAACGATCAGTTGAGCCAGGAATTGCAGCTTCTTTATGAGGGTGATCGGCTGAACGGCGTTCTGGGCTTTTATTACCTTGACGCAAATGCCTTCACCGCATTCGACGTGGCGCTGTTCACTACCGGCGACCTGCTTAGCCTGCCCGGCCTCAACGCGCAGACGCTGGGTGATGTGAAGACCAAGACCTGGTCGGTTTTCGGCGATTTCACCTATGATATCACCGATAAGCTGAGCGTATCGCTGGGCGGCCGCTTTACCAGCGACAAGCGCAGCAGCCGCGTTCTGCGCACCACTTTCATTGGCGGCTTCTCCGACCTTTTCCCGCCGTCGACCGCCATCCCGATCGCGGTCACCAGCGACTTCGAGGGCAGCGACACCTTCGAGGAGTTCACCCCGCGCGGCTCGATCAGCTTCAAGCCGAACGAGAACCACAATATCTATTTCACCTATTCACGCGGGTTCAAGGGTGGCGGGTTCGATCCGCGCGGCCAGACCAGCGCGGCACCTGATCTTGACGGTGATGGCGACATCGATTTCGATGATCAGTTCGAATTTCTGCGCTTCGAGCCCGAAACGGTGGACAGCTATGAATTGGGCTGGAAGGCCTCGCTGCTCGACAACCGCCTCAACATTAGCCTCGCCGGTTTCATGGGCAATTACAAGAACGTGCAGATCCCCGGATCGGTTGGCGTGGACACAAATAATGACGGCGTGAATGACAGCTTCATCGGTATCACCTCAAATGCGGCAAGCGCCGATGTCAACGGCATCGAGTTTGAGGGCAATGCGCTGGTCGGGCGCGATTTTGCGGGTGATGGCAGCAAGCTCACATTCAACTGGTCGTTGGGCGTACTAGACGCCAAGTTCAACACCTTCATCGACAATTTCGGCAATGATGTCGCCGACAGCCGCGTGTTCCAGAACACGCCCGATATCACCGCGCACATGGGCGTCGATCTGGGCTTGCCTGTTGCGAGCGGAATCGTCGATTTCATCGGCTCTGTCTCGCTGCGCGGTGATGCCAGCCAGTTTGAGGTACCCAACCGCTTCCTCGATCAGGACGGCTTCGCCCTGGTCGATGCCAGCATTGTCTACACTGACGATTCGGACCGTTTCTCGATCGGCGTTCACGGCAAGAACCTGTTCGACAAGCGCTATATCGTATCGGGTTATAACTTTGTGAGCGGTGACGGCATCAATACGCCGTTCGTGCCGACATTGGGCCGGGAGGGCACGTTGACCGGCTTTTATGGCGATCCGCGGCGCTTTTACGTGACCGGCGAAGTCAAGTTCTGACGAATTCCCCGTCGGAGAATACGGCAGACAAGAAAGGGCGCCCGTTCTCTCGCCGGGCGCCCTTTCGCATTGCTGGTTGAAGTTTACGGCCTAGAGTTGGCCGAGCATATGCTCAGCGCTCGACACCGAGAAATCGCCGGGCGCCTCGACATTGAGCTCGGTAACCACGCCATTATCGACCACCATCGAATAGCGCTGCCCGCGCTTGCCCAGGCCAAAACCCGAACCGTCCATCGTCAGGCCCACGGCTTCGGCAAAGTCGCCATTGCCGTCTGCCAGCATGGTGATGTCTGCGCTGCCGGCGGCCTTGTTCCATGCCCCCATCACGAAAGCATCGTTGACCGCCGTGCAGGCGATCTCGTCAACACCCTTGGCCTTGAGTTCCGCCGCCTTGTCGACATAGCCCGGCAGGTGGCGCGCGGAGCAGGTGGGCGTGAAAGCGCCAGGAACTGAAAACAGCGCCACTTTCTTTCCGGCGAAATACTCGTTTGACGAAACCTGTTCCGGCCCGCTTTCGGTAGCCTTGACCAGGGTTACTTCAGGAAGTTTGTCACCAACCGAAATTGCCATTGCGTAATATCCTTTCGTGTTCCCGTTCTTCTGCGCTCGATATAGGCGCTTGGAACCACTCCGCAACAATCAAGCATATAAAGATTCTTTTATATTTGCTTCGAACGGGTCGCTTCGCTAGAGGCACGGCCTTGTAAGTTTCATGAGCGCTGCCCTTCGCCGCGCTTTGCATTTTCAGGAGTTTTTCGTGGCTAAGCTTGCCCAGGACTACATCATCAAGGATATTTCGCTCGCTGAATTTGGCCGGGACGAAATCACGATTGCCGAAACCGAAATGCCGGGCCTGATGGCCCTGCGTGAGGAATATGGCACAGCGCAGCCGCTTAAAGGTGCTCGGATTACCGGTTCGCTGCACATGACAATCCAGACCGCGGTGCTCATCGAAACCCTGATCGCCTTGGGTGCCGAGGTGCGCTGGGCCACCTGCAACATTTTCTCGACTCAGGATCACGCGGCGGCCGCGATCGCGGAACAGGGCATTCCTGTGTTCGCTATCAAGGGTGAGAGCCTGACCGATTACTGGGACTATGTCGGCAGGATTTTCGACTGGTCGACTGCTGACGATCCGGATCTTACTGCCAACATGATCCTGGATGATGGCGGCGATGCCACCATGTTTGCGCTGTGGGGCGCGCGGCTGGAGGCGGGGGAAACCATGCCCGATCCGGCCAACGCCGAGGAGATCGAATTCCAGCGCGCGCTCAAGGCCTTTATCAAGGCAAAGCCGGGCTATCTCACCAAGTCGGTCAAGAGCATCAAGGGCGTGTCGGAAGAAACCACCACGGGCGTGATGCGGCTTTACCAGATCGCCAAGCAGGGCAAACTGCCGTTCCCGGCGATCAATGTGAATGACAGCGTCACCAAATCGAAGTTCGACAATCTGTATGGCTGCAAGGAATCGCTGGTCGATGCCATCCGCCGCGCGACCGACGTCATGCTGGCTGGCAAGGTTGCCTGCGTGGCCGGCTATGGCGATGTCGGCAAAGGCTCGGCCGCTTCGCTACGCGATGGTGGCGCGCGCGTTATGGTGACCGAAATCGACCCGATCTGCGCATTGCAGGCGGCGATGGATGGCTATGAGGTTGTTTCGATGGAGGAAGCGGCCAGGCGTGCCGATATCTTCGTTACCGCCACTGGCAATGAAGACGTTATCACCGGCGAACACATGAAGGCGATGAAGAACATGGCCATCGTGTGCAACATCGGCCACTTTGACAGCGAAATCCAGATTTCAGCGCTCGACAATTATGAGTGGAAGCAGATCAAGGAAGGTACCGACAAGGTTACCTTCCCCGATGGAAAGTCGATCCTGGTATTGGCCAAGGGTCGGCTGGTGAACCTGGGCTGCGCCACCGGCCATCCCAGCTTTGTGATGAGTAGCAGTTTCACCAACCAGACGTTGGCGCAGATCGAGCTGTTCACCAAGTCGGATGAATACCAGAACGATGTTTACGTGCTGCCCAAGCATCTCGATGAAAAGGTCGCCGCGCTGCATCTTGAAAAGCTAGGCGTACGGCTAACTCAGCTTAGCCAGAAGCAGGCTGATTATATCGGCGTACCGGTGGAGGGGCCGTTCAAGCCCGATCATTACCGCTACTGAGCCATCAATTCATCGGATTAATACGGAAAGCCCTCGCTTTGCGGGGGCTTTTCCTTGTCTGGGGCGTTGCATCCGGCCCGCGCCGCGCATAGCTGAATGGGATGGAGTTTTCGTCCACCGCTATGGCATTGATTGGATTGCTGCTCGCCGCATGGACGGTTGCGGCGGCGCTGATCATGCTGCGTACGGCCCAGCGATTGCGCCGTTACGAAACAATGCGGCGTTCGCTTGCGCGGGTTAACGGAATGCTCGACGAAGCGCCCGCCATTCCGATGCTGGTGCGTGCCGACGGACGTATCGAAGTGCATGATCGGCTGGCAGGCTGGCTTGGGCTGGAGGGGGCACCACAATATCTCAGCGAACTTTGCGGTGCTGACGGATTTGGACTTGATCCCGCCCAACTCGAGCAGCTTTCCGAAGCTGTTCAGCGTACGCAAAAGGCGGCAGCACCGTTTCGGCTATCGGCCAGCCTGGCAGGAACCGGGCGCAGCTTCGCCTTTCGCGGGACGCTGGCCGATCCGCGTGTGGCGCCCGGCGGCGCGGCATTAGTCTGGATCTTCGATTTCAGCGAAAGCGAGGGTGAGCTGGCGCGCCTGCGCGAAGAAGCGGCTCAGGCCCAAGGTGACTTTACCGCGCTGGTTGGGCTGATCGAAGCCGCACCAATTCCGATGTGGTTCCGCGGGCGCGATTTGCGTCTGCGGCTGGTCAATCGCGCCTATGTCGAAGCGGTCGGCGCACAAAGCGCCGATGAAGTGGTTGGCAAGCAGATCGAATTGCTTGAACCCGAGCAGGGTCAGTCTGCGGGCGACATTGCACGGCTTGCGGCGGAGCAGGGCGAGATACGCGAGCGCACGGTTCCGGCAACGATTCATGGCGAAAGGCGCAGCCTGCGGGTGAGTGACCTGCCGATCGGCGAGGAAGGTATTGCCGGCTATGCCATCGACATTGAGGAAATGGAGCAACAGGCACGCGAATTTCGCGCCTTTCGCCAAGCGCAGCGCGCGATGCTGGACCAGCTTTCATCTGGCGTGGCGCAGTTTGATGCCGCGCGCGAGCTGGTTTTTGCCAATCGCCCTTTCCTGCGCCTGTTCGATCTGCCGTTTGGCATCGTTGGTGAGGCCATACCATTCGATCGCTTCCTCAGTGACGCGAGAGAGAAACGCCGCACACCCGAGGTGCGCGATTTTCCGGCGTGGCGGCGCGAACATGTCGAATGGTTCGGTGCGCGCGAGGCCCAGGAAGAGGCCTGGCCGTTGCCGGGCGGGCAACATTTGCGGATCGTCGCCCAGCCGATGCCCGACGGTGGGCTGGTACTGTTCGCAGAAGACCGCACCGAGCAGCTCGCGCTCTCGGCCACGCGCGATACGCTGCTGCGTACCCGCACCGCGATGCTCGACAGCCTGTTCGAAGCGCTAGCTGTCTTTGCGCCTGATGGCTCACTGCAAGTGTGGAATCGCAGTTTCGCCGGAACTTGGGGACTTGAGCCGGAGCTTCTCGACAATCACCCTTCCGCAGATGAGTTGCTGGCAGCAATTGCGCCCAATCTTGCACGGCCAAGACAGGTCAAGGCGATTGGCGAGATCGTGCGCGCAGCCACGCTCGATCGGCGCGAAAAGGGCGGGCGGGTCGAACTGGCTGACGGGCGGACGCTCGAATTTGCCGGGGTGCCATTGCCCGATGGCAATGGATTGCTGACCGTGCTCGATATTACAGATTCGCAAATGGCGGAAACCGCGCTGCGCGAACGCAACCAGGCGCTGGAAGAAGCCGATGCTGTAAAGACGCGTTTCCTAGCCAACATGTCGTATGAATTCCGCACCCCGTTGACTTCGATCGGCGGATTTGCCGAACTGATTCAGAGCGGCGCCGCCGGGCCGGTGAACGACCAGATGAAGGAGTATGTCGAAGCTATTCTGGCGTCGGTTGCAAGGCTGACTGAACAGGTTGAGAACGTGCTCGACCTGTCGCAGAGCGAGGCGGGATTGCTACCGATCTCTAAGGAGCGGCTTGAACTGCTGCCTTATGTGACTGAGATTGTGCGTGAACGCGAACAGGCGATTTCGGCTGCGGGCCTTTCGCTGGACTTGCGCGGAAATCCGGGTGGCGCGATAGAGGGCGACAGGCGCCAGCTGGGCCGAGCGATCGGCCAGCTGCTCGACAATGCGATTGCGGCGACGGGCAAGGGCGGGAAGATCCTGGTTGACATTGCGCGCACAAGGGAAGGCGCCAGGATCGTGGTATCTGACAATGGGCCGGGCATGACTGTTCAAGAGCTTGAGCGGCTGCAGGAAGGCTTGCGGGTGTTGCCCGATGGCAAGGTGGAGCGGCGTCAAGGCCTCGGCATTCCGCTCGCCCGGCAGCTGGTCGAGGCGCATGGTGGCACACTTAGTTTGGAAAGCCGAAAGGGGCAGGGTACCACGGCGATGATCTTGCTGCCGTGACAGTCGATCTTCCCGACCTTGCTGCGATGGAGGCGTTTGGAGCGCGGATTGGCGCAAGGTTGCGGGCCGGAGATGTGGTCGCACTCGAGGGCGATCTGGGCGCCGGCAAGACAACGTTGGCGCGTGCTATCCTCAAGGCGCTGGGGCACTCGGGCGAGGTGCCATCACCCACTTTCACGATCATCGAAACCTATGCAGCGCCTCCGCTACGGTTGCCGGTGGTGCACGCCGATTTCTATCGCCTTGAGGACCCGGCCGAGCTGCGTGAGCTGGGGCTCGACGAATATCGCGAAGGCGCTGCACTCATCGCGGAATGGCCAGCACATGCCGGCGGGTTTGGCCACGAACCGGCTTGTCTCGAAATCACACTTGAAACTGTGGGGCAGGGACGGCGGGCAATTGTCGAGCCGGGTACCGATTGGCTAGAGCGCTTGCCATGAGTGAACTTCCAGCTGGAATTGAAGCCTTTCTTGGCGTTGCCGGGTGGGGCAATTCGCATATCGATCCGATCCCCGGCGATGCTTCGTTCCGGCGCTACTTCCGCATTCGCAAGGGCGATGAAGGCGCCATGCTGATGCATGCTCCGCCGCCGCATGAAGACCCACAGCCCTTTCTCGACGTCGCTGCCTACCTCGCTGCACATAATGCGCGGGCGCCAGAGATCTACGCCGCGGATGTGGCGAGTGGCTGGGTGCTGCTGGAAGATTTTGGCAATGACCGCATGCGTGACTGGATCGATGCCAATCCTTCGGGTGAAATGGCGTCCTATGAAGGCGCGATTGATGCTTTGGTAGAGTTGCACCGCCAGCCGCCGGGGCCGTTCCTGCCATACGACATGGCGGCCTATGCCCGCGAAGCCGCGCTTTTCACAGAGTGGTATTGCCCTGCTGTGGGAATCGAGGTTGATGTTGCCGGCTACCGGCGAGCATGGGAGGCGGTGACCCAGCCCTTGCTTGCGCGGCAGCAGCCGGGCGTGACAGTGCTGCGTGATTATCACGCCGAGAATATCATGCTGCTGGGTGATCCTCGCGAGGGTGGGGCGCAAGGCCTGATTGATTTTCAGGACGCGTTGGTGGGGCATCCTGCTTATGATCTCGTCTCGTTGCTGCAGGACGCGCGGCGCGACGTGGCACCAGAGCTTGAGCGGGCAATGCTCGATCGCTATCTTGCGGTCATTGATGCAGGGCCTGATTTTGAGGCCGACTATGCGCGGCTAGGCGCACAGCGCAACGCCAAGATCGTCGGTATCTTTGCGCGACTGTATAAACGTGACGGAAAGCCGCGCTATCTGGATCTGATCCCGCGCGTCTGGGCGCTGATGGAGCGCGATCTTGCGCATGATGCGCTGGAGCCGGTCGCCCGCTGGTTCGACGCGAATATTCCTGCAGAATTGCGTAAGCACGGCGGCGGAAAGATCGCATGACCGCCTTGGCGAGCGATACGGCGATGGTGCTCGCTGCCGGGCTGGGCAAACGTATGCGGCCGCTGACCGCGAGCCGGCCCAAGCCGATGGTACGCGTGGCTGGCAAACCCTTGATCGACCATACTCTCGACCGGCTGCACGAAGCGGGGATCGTTCGCGCCATCGTCAATGTGCATTACCTTGCTGATGCGCTGGAGGCGCATTTGCGTGAACGTGCCGCGCCAGCGATCAGTATTTCGGATGAACGCAGCCTGCTGCTCGAAACCGGCGGCGGGATGCTGAAAGCAATGCCTGACCTGCCCGATCCGTTTTTCTCGCTTAATGCTGACAATATCTGGCTCGACGGGCCACGCAACGCCTTCCACGAATTGTCTGCGCGCTGGGATCCAGCCGAAATGGATGCGTTGCTGCTGGTGGTGCCGCATGCGCGGGCAATGAACTTCAGCGGTCCCGGCGATTTCGATATGGACCAGATCGGGCAGCTCAGGCGCCGTGCACCGGGCCGCATAGCGCCCTTCATCTTCACCGGCATCCAGCTGGTTTCGCACCGATTGCTGCGCGACGCGCCGGAGGGGCCATTTTCGACAAATACCCTGTGGAACCGGGCAATAGAGGAAGGGCGGCTGTATGGCACGTCCTTCACCGGCCAATGGTACGAAGTAGGTACGCCTGAGGCGATTGCGCCGACCGAGGAAGCGCTCGGGCGTGGGTGAGCGGGGCAAGCCTGACGTATTCTCAATTGCCGCGCATCGCGGTTTTGCCGATGCGCTGGTTGCCGGACTGGTACCGCGCTATGCAGAGAGTGACGTGGGCCTTGCCCGGCTGACCTTGTTGCTTCCTTCGAGCCGTGCGGCGCGCAGCGTCAGCGAAGCGTTCATTCGTCATGCGGGCGAGATCGGCGTGCAAGGCCTGCTGATGCCGCGCATGGTGATGGTGGGCGATGTCGAGCTTGACGAGGCGCTTGGTGCAGCGCTCGACCCTCTCGGGGCTGAGGATATCCCGCCAGCAGCCGATCCCACGCGCCGCTGGTTCGAACTGGCGGCGATCCTGCGCGAAGCGATGGCGGTTGAAACGAAACAGGTGCCAGGCAGTGCCGGACTGCTTCGATTAGCCCGCGAGCTGGGCGGAACGATGGACCGGTTGCTGGCGGAGGAAATCACTTTCGAGCAATTGCTCAGCGAGCAGGTGGTTGGAGCGAGCAAGGAACTTGCGCGGCACTGGCAGGACAGCACGCGGCTGTTCGCAGTGGTGCAGGCGCACTGGCAAGCGCGGCTGGCCGATCGCGGAGAGGTTGACCTGGCGACCCGGCGAAACCTTTTATTTGATCACGCGGCGCGGCGCTGGCGCGCAAATTCTCCCGCAACGCCGATTGTGGCGGGGGGCATCACCAGCGCATCGCCTGCGCTAGCACGCTTGCTGCGGGTAATTGCGGAGACGCCGCAGGGCGCAGTGATCCTGCCCGACTTTGACCTGACGATGGACGATACGACCTGGGATGAGCTGGGGCGCGCGGGTCATGCACCTGAGCCGGGAGAAGCCGCCTTCACCCGCAATGAGGCGGCCACCCATCCGCAATACCATCTGAAGCTGCTGCTCAACCGCATGGGCGTGGCGCGCGGCGAAGTGCGCCCTTGGCATCGCAAGGGTATCGGCGCCGCCCCGCCAGAGCGCAGCCATGCGATTTCCTCGATCTTTCTCCCGCCCGAGGCAAGCAAGGTCTGGGCCGGGCTGGATGCGTCGAAACGACACCTTGCTGGAGTGCGCATTCTTACCGCTGCGACCAGTGAGGAAGAAGCGCAGGCAATCGCGCTGATGATCCGTGCGGCGCTCGAAGTGCCGGAAAAGCGGATTGCCTTGGTCACGCCCGATCGGGCACTGGCTCGCCGCGTGGTTCAGCACCTTGCGCGCTGGAATATCGCGGCAGACGATAGCGCGGGACGGCCGCTCTCACTGACGGCCGCCGGGCGGTTGCTGCTGCAATTGGCTGAGCTGATGAGCGAGGGACCGGCACCAGTGCAATTGATCGCCGCGCTGGCGCACCCGCTGGTTCGCCGGGGCGAGGGTCGACGGCTGTGGCTTGAGGCTCTCCGTGCATTCGAACGCGAGCTGCGCGGGCCGCGCCCCGCGCCGGGGCTTGAGGCATTGCGGGTGATCGCGCGCGAGGCTGGCGTCGAAACATGGTGGCAAGGCGTCGAATCCCTGATTGAGCCGCTCAGGGTGCTTCCAGGAAGCGAAATGTCGCTCGCCGACGCGCTCGATGCGCTGGCGGGCGTTGGTGAAGAACTGGCGGGCGAGGGCCTGTGGGCGCAGGAGGATGGCCGCGCACTGGCGCGGCTGGTTGAGGAACTGCGCCTGCACTCGCGCGAGGCAGGCACAGTTGTCGATCCCATCGAACTGCATGCCATATTGCGCGATGCGATGGCGCAGGTCGCGGTGCGGCCGCCCTATGGCGGGCATCCACGGGTGGCGATCTATGGCCTGCTCGAATCGCGCATGACAAGGGCGGACCTGGTGATCTGTGGCGGGCTCAATGAAGGGACATGGCCGCAGACGCCGTCGCCCGAGCCACTACTGGCACCGGCAATCCTGCGTGCGCTGGGCATGCCGGGACCTGAATTTCGCATCGGACTGGCGGCCCACGACCTGGCCAGCGCGCTGGGTGCGCCTGAAGTGGTGCTGACGCGGGCGATCCGCGACATGGACGGGCCGACCATCCCTTCGCGCTTCCTGCTGAGGGTGCAGGCGCTGCTGGGCGAGGGCGCGAAGGATCACCGGGAGCGCGAGATTCCGGCGCTTGCCGCGCTGATTGACAGGCAGGTGCCACCAACCGAGCCCTATCCCCGGCCCGAACCGCGCCCCGATGCGAGGCTGCGCGACGTGCCGATCAAGGTCACCGGGCTCGACCGGTTGCTGGGCGATCCCTATCAGTTCTACGCGCAGGAAATCCTGGCGCTGCGCAAGCTTGACCCGCTTGACGCCGATCCAGGCCGCGACTTCGCGTGGCAGGGAACACAGGTCCATGCGATCCTGCAGAGGTGGCACGAGGCGCGGCTCAAGGGCGAAGATGCCGATATCCTGCAAGTGGCCGATGATCTGCTGCGCGAGGCGAATATCCATCCTTTGATGTGGGGGCTTTGGCGCCCGCGCATCCGCCAGGGGCTGGCCTGGGTGGCGGACGAAATTGCCGTGCAGACTGACCGCAAGCTGATTGCCGTCGAGCGGAAGGGCGAGATGCTGTTCGACGGTGTGAAAGTCTATGGCCGGGCTGACCGGATCGACCGGCTGGCTGACGGAACGCTGGCGATCGTGGATTACAAGACCGGCAAGCCGCCCTCTGCTGCCCAGGTTGAAAAGGGGTTTGCGCTGCAACTCGGCACGCTTGGCCTGATCGCGCGCGAGGGGGATTTCAAGGGGCTTTCAGGCGACGCATCCCGATTTGAATACTGGTCGCTGGCGAAGAATGACGATGGAGGCTTTGGCTATTGGGATGAGCCTCTCAAAACCGGAAGGAAGCAAAAAGGTCTGGTTCCCGAAGAGTTTCTGCCCAGGCATGAGCAGTTCCTGCGCGAAGCCATCACCAAATTCATCAAGGGTGCTGATCCCTTCACCGCACGGCTAAACCCAGATTATCCCGGCTACCATGACTATGACCAGCTGATGCGGCTTGAGGAATGGCAGATCCGCTTGGCCGACGCCGATGAAGGGGGCGAGCCATGAGCAGCGGCATCGTCCATCCGCTCCACGGCAACCAGCGGGCCGCCGTCGATCCCGAACAGAGCGTGTGGCTGTCCGCCTCGGCGGGGACGGGCAAGACGCAGGTGCTCTCGGCGCGGGTGCTGCGCCTGTTGCTGCGCCCCGATGTGCTTCCGGAGCAGATTCTGTGCCTCACTTTCACCAAGGCGGGTGCGGCGGAAATGGCGAACCGCATCAACGATGTGCTTGCCCGCTGGGTCCGGATCGACGAGGCGACACTTGGCAAGGAGATGATCCATCTCGGCGCGCCTAACGATCCCGAAACCCGCGCCCGCGCGCGCACCCTGTTTGCCAGCGTACTCGATTGCCCGGGCGGCGGCCTCAGGATCGATACGATCCACGCATTCTCGCAATGGTTGCTGGCGAATTTCCCGAACGAAGCCGGGTTGCTTCCCGGTATGCGGCCGATCGAGGACCGCGAGCGGCATCTGCTTTCGCGCCAGGTTCTGGGAGACATGCTGGTCGAGGCAGAGCAGGCTCGTGACTCTGCCACGCTTGAAGCGGTCGAGAGTTTTACCATCGCCAAGGGCGCGGACGCGCTGCAGGCATGGCTGATGCGCTGCGCCAGCGCGCGCGAGCTGTGGGAAGGGCGACGAGCCTGGCAACCGCCGATGGCTCCCCAGGTGCGGCAATTGCTGGGAATTCCGAGTGACGCGGATCAGGATTGGGTCGATGAGATCTTGTCACCCGAGGTTTTCCCCGATCATCAGCTTCAAGCCATGCTTCCGGCGCTCGACGGATGGAAGGCGAAGACCGGGGCGGAAGCAGCCGAATTTATCCGCGAGTGGTTGCGCATTGAATCCACTGAACGCACAGGACACGTAAGCCGTTTCAGCGAAACCATCCTGAAGAAGGACGGCACGCCACGCTCGATGAAGAAGCCAAGCGAGGCAGACCCTTCTTTTATATCGAGGCAAGAGGAAATCGCCGAAGCGATCCGGTTGCATGCAGAGCGAAAGAACTTGCTTGAACTCGCCGGTTTCCTCGCTCCTGCGCTCGAACTTGGGCGGGCATTTGCGCTGCGATGGGACGTGGCCAAAACCCGCGAAGGGCTGCTCGATTTCGACGATCTCATCGAGCGCGCCGCGCGATTACTCAAGGAGCAGGTTGCAGGTGACTGGATCCGCTACAAGCTCGATCGCCAGTTCGACCATATACTCGTCGACGAGGCACAGGATACCAATGAAGCGCAATGGCGCATCATCGACGCGCTGATCGACGATTTCTTTTCGGGCGAAGGCGCATCCGGCGACAAGATCCGCACCATTTTTACCGTGGGCGACTACAAGCAGGCGATCTTCGGCTTTCAGGGGACCAGCCCTGAGAATTTCCGCAAGGCGAAGGAGCGGGTGCAGGCGGCGATGCAAGCTGCGGAAGAGAACGCGCAGGTTGTGCGCGTGAACCGCGTGCGCCGGAACTTGCGGGATCTCGACCTTGGGCAGTCTTTCCGGACGGCGATTCCGGTACTCGAATTCGTCGACCATGCGATCGAGGCTATCGGACCTTCGGAACTGGGCCTTAGCGATGACCATCATCCGCATGTGGGGCAGCCGCGTCCCGGCCTCGTAACACTGTGGAACCCGGTCCATGACCAGCGCGGGGAAGACGATGGCGAGCCGGAAAGCGAAGGCAAGGAAAGCTGGCTGGCCAAGCATGATCGGCAGATGGCTGAAAAGATCGCTCGGCAGGTAGCCCGCTGGACTCAAGGCGTAGAACCTTTCTCGCTTAAGAAGGGCGAGCACCGCAACGCTCGCCCGGGCGACATCATGATCCTCGTTCGCAGCCGCAAGGATCTTGCCGGGCTGATCGTGGCGCGGCTCCATGCGTGCGGAGTGCCGGTAGCAGGTGTTGACCGCTTGCGCCTGGGCGAGCCGCTGGTGGTGAAGGATTTGATGTCGGCGCTGCGGTTTGCCGCTCAACCGCTCGACGATCTCGAACTGGCGAACCTGCTCTCCTCGCCGTTGATCGGCTGGACGCAGGATGATTTGCTGGCTTTTGTCCCGCGCGAGAAGCAGCAGCACCTGTGGCACCATCTGCGCAATCACGCTGCGCCATTGGTGCAGGCGACGGTTGCCAAATTGCGCGAATTGCTGGCGCTGGCCGATTTCCAAACGCCCCAGGCGCTTCTGCAATGGGTGCTGGTCGGGCCGTGGCAAGGCCGCGCGCGGCTGGTTGCCCGGCTGGGTCTCGAAGCCAATGACCCGATCGATGAATTGCTCAACGCGGCTTTCGCCTATGAGGGTGTGCATACACCGAGCCTGGCAGGCTTCATCCAGTGGTTCGATGCGGGCGAGGGCGAACTCAAGCGCGATCCGGACGATGCCCCCGATCTTGTGCGGGTAATGACCGTGCACGGCTCCAAGGGCCTCCAGGCGCCGATCGTGATACTCGCAGATGCGACCAGTGAGCCAGGCCGGATGCGTGATCTGTCCCTGGCGGAAGAAGTGCCAGGTCATGGCAACGATCTGGTACGAAAAGTGCCATTGCCTGCTGTCAGCAAGGAGCAACAGGCCGGGCGAATTGCGGCAGCCTATGAAGCCGCCAAGGCAACCGAGCTTCAGGAGCATTGGCGGCTGCTCTATGTCGCAATGACACGCGCGGAAGAGGCACTCTTCATAGGCGGCTCGCTTGGTCCGAAGGCGAAGAACGGGCCGCCGGCGGATAGCTGGTATGCCAGGCTCGCCCCGCTGTTCGGAGAGGATGCGCTGGAAGACGACCTGTGGGGCGCGCGCCGTGAATGGGGCGAGCGCGCACGGGAAGTAGAGGCGCGACCAGACACCCAGGCGGAGGTGCAGGTCGAGGAACCTGCGTGGCTGCATCAGCCGATCGGACCCGAACCACGCCCGCCGCGCCCGCTCGCACCGAGTTCGGCTGGTGAGGAGCAGGGCAGTAATCCGCCGCTTCCACCAGAAATTGCTCGCGAAGCAGCGCGCCGCGGATTGCTGATACATAGCCTGCTGGAACGATTGCCGATGGTTGAACCTGGCGAGCGAGCCGATGCTGCGCTGAGCTGGCTGGCGAGGCAGGCACGCGAGCTGGATCAGGCGGATCGGCAGGAGATCGCTCATCGCGCGCTTGAGGTGCTGGGCCAATCCGGTTTTGCGGACGTGTTCGGGCCTGGTTCTCTGGCCGAGGTTCCTCTCGCCGCGGTGGTGGAGGGGCAAGTGGTGGCCGGTACAGTCGACCGGTTGCTAGTGACGCAGGAGCGTGTGACCGTGGTCGATTTCAAGACTGCGCGACGCCCGCCCACCTTGCTCGAAGAAATTCCCGAAAGCACGCTGAGGCAAATGGCCGCCTATGTCACCGCCTTGGGCAAGATATATCCCGAGCGCGAAATCCGCGCGGCGGTACTCTATACCCAGACACCAGAAATATTCGAGTTGCCCCAATCGCTTATTAGGTTACACAAAAAGGCCTTCCAGACCGCGCAGCAAAGCTTTTTACCTTCAGGCGTTGAGTGACGCGGAAAAATTCCTAGGTAGTGTCCAACGAAAATTCAGGAGATTCCCCATGGCAACCGTAAAGGTCACCGATGCCAGCTTCCAGAACGATGTGCTCCAGTCCGACAAGCCCGTGCTGGTCGATTTCTGGGCTGACTGGTGCGGCCCCTGCAAGATGATCGCGCCCGCGCTCGAAGAAATCAGCGACGAGCTGGCCGATCAGGTTACCATCGCCAAGATGGACATCATGGAAAACCCCGGTGTCCCGGGCCAGCTGGGCGTGCAGGGCATTCCCTTCCTCGCGCTCTACAAGGGTGGACAGAAGGTTGCCGAACTTACTGGCGCGCGCCCCAAGAGCGCGCTCAAGCAGTGGCTTGAAAGTGCGCTCTAAGACTTAAGAGTCGCTAAGCGCCCGCTTGGCGAATTCATCCCAGATAGCCGGGCTTGATGCACCAATCAGGCCCGGGCTGTCATGCTCGTCAACTCGGTAGGCGCTGCCGTCGATCCGTGCAGCCTTGCCGCCTGCCTCATTGAGCCACAAAACGCCTGCGGCATGGTCCCAGGGCAGGGTTCGCTTGAAACTCGAGATGTCATTCTCGCCCAGCGCCAGACGCGGATATTGCTCTGCTGCGCAGCGCGGAATGTCAACCAACCGGTAATGGGGGGCCAGCCGTGCATCGACTAGCGCGCGCTGCTCGTCGGTCAGGAAAATCCGCGAGATCGCGGCGACCGGCGGGTTTTCGCCCGTGATGCGGGCATGAATGCGATCGCCATTCACGAACGCGCCCGAGCCGCGATGCGCATGGCAGAAACGGCCTGACAGGCAGTCATAAATCCAGCCAGACTGGCATTCGCCGCCGCCTGCTTGCGCGACGATGATCCCGAACGGCGGCTTGCCGTGGGCAAAATTGTGCGTACCGTCGATCGGATCGACGATCCAGCAATCCTCCGACAATTTGCCCAGCAGCGTTGGATCGGCATGCGAGGCCTCCTCACCAACCATCGCCAGCGAGGCATCGATCTGTGCCAGGCCTTCTGCCAGAAGCTCTTCTGCTTCATGATCGGCAATGGTCACGAAATCATCGGCTGCCTTCTCGTCAATCTCGTGTTGCGCGAGGTTTCGGAAGCGCGGAAGAATCACCCGTTCACTGACATCCCGCATAAGCGCGAGGATGGAAGCGTCGACTTCGTTCACGAGCGGTAATCGGCGTTGATCGAGATGTAGCCGTGAGTGAGGTCGCAGGTCCACACTGCGGCGCGGCCCTCGCCCAATCCGAGTTCAACCGCAATGTCGATCTCCTGGCCCTTGAGATGGGCGGCAACCGGGGTTTCGTCATAGCCTTCCACTGGCAGTCCGTTGCGCGCGGTCCAGACGCCGCCGAAGGCGATCGAAAGCCGGTCGCGGTCTGCCGGTTCGCCTGCCTTGCCCACCGCCATCACCACGCGGCCCCAATTGGCGTCTTCGCCGGCAATTGCCGTCTTCACCAGCGGTGAGTTGGCGATGCTCATCGCGACGCGGTGCGCGCTTTCATCCGAAACCGCGCCCGACACGCGGATGGTGATGAACTTGCTCGCGCCTTCGCCGTCGCGCACCACCAGCTGTGCGAGCTGCCGGCACAAATCGGTGAGCGCCGCCGCGAAGGCGTCTGCGCCCGGATCGTCGTACGAAGCAAGCGGGGTATTGCCCGCTTTGCCCGTGGCAAATGCAAGCACGGTGTCGCTGGTAGAGGTATCGCCATCGACGGTGATGCATGAGAACGTCTCACGATTGGAGCGCGACAGCAACTCTTGCAGGAAGGCCGGTTCCACCGCTGCGTCGGTGAAGACATAGCCCAGCATGGTGGCCATATCCGGCGCGATCATGCCGGATCCCTTGATGATCCCAGCCAGCTCGACACGGGTTTCACCAAGCATCGCACTGGCACGGGCACCCTTTGGGAAAGTGTCTGTGGTGGAGATTGCGGTAGCCGCTTCCTCCCAATTGCATGGTTCGGCTTCCAACGCGGCGGCAACACCGGCATATGCCTTGTCCTTGGGCAAGGGAACACCGATCACGCCGGTTGAGGAGACGAAGACGTCGGAAGGTGCACAGCCGATATGCGCGGCGACCTGACCCATGATCTGTTCCACTGCCTCGCGGCCACGATAGCCTGTAAATGCATTGGAATTGCCTGCATTGACTATCAGCGCCCGGGCGCGGCCGAGTTTCGCCTGCTCGCGGCCCAGTTCGACTTCGGAAGACGCGCAGGCGCTTTGCGTGAAGACCCCGGCCACATTCGTTCCTTCCGCCAGCTCGGCATAGGTCAGGTCGGCCCGGTCCCAGTTCTTGTACCGAGCCCGCGCGACGCGCAGCGTTACCCCGGCAATTTCGGGAATGTTTTGGGGGAATGGCAGGGCAAGTGGTGAAGGTTTGAGATCCATGAATTCGCGCTAGCGCGAGTAGGCTGCACAGTAAATCCGCCATTCGAACTGGACGAAGTGCACAAGACAACATATCTTGGAGCGCATGTTACGTCGCATGCTTGCTTGTCTGGCGCTCCTTACCGGTCTTGTGGCCGTGAGTGCGCCTGCGCATGCGTCGATTGCCGACATGCTCGATTGCGAGATCGGTGTTACTGCCGACATGGCTGACGCCAGCGGCGATGATCGCCGCACGTGCCATCGTGACGAAGCTGGTAGCCAGGCTGACGAGGGCGACAAATCGCAGAAGCCCGCCAAGCGGGCACGCCGCGTAGTGCGACCTCCTGTGCTTTACGGGATTGATCGCGCTTACGAATAGCGCGCAACCAAGCATATCCCCGATGTAGTTCCGGCAGTCGGCGCAATGGGCGTGCGGCTGCACTTCACACAATTCAAGTCCCGTCAGGACCGTCTCCATGTTTCAGACCATTGCCAAATCTCTGTTCGGCTCTTCGAATGACCGTTACGTCAAGTCACTCGGAAAAATTATCAGTCAAATCAACGATCTCGAACCGCAAATCCAGGCGTTGAGCGATGATGAGCTGAAGGCCCAGACCGATAAGTTCCGCCGCCAGCTCGACGATGGAGCTACGCTCGACGATATCCTTCCCGAAGCCTTCGCGACCGTGCGCGAAGCCTCGGTGCGGGTTCTCGGGATGCGGCATTTCGATGTCCAGCAGATCGGCGGCATCGTGCTCCACCGCGGCGAAATTGCGGAGATGCGGACGGGCGAGGGCAAGACGCTTGTGGCGACATTGGCAACTTACCTCAACGCAATCGAAGGCAAGGGCGTGCACGTCGTTACCGTGAACGATTATCTTGCCCAGCGCGATGCCGAATGGATGGGCCAGCTGTATGGCTGGCTGGGCCTCACGGTGGGTGTGATCGTGCCCAACCTCAACGAATTCCAGCGCCGCGAAGCCTATAATGCCGACATAACCTACGCCACCAACAACGAGCTCGGCTTCGATTATCTGCGCGACAATATGAAGCATTCGCGTGATCAGATGGTGCAGCGGCCGTTCAATTTTGCGATCGTTGACGAAGTTGACTCGATCCTGATCGACGAAGCGCGCACGCCGCTGATCATCTCTGGGCCCACAGAAGACAAGTCTGATCTCTACGTTGCGCTCGACGAAGTGGTAAAACAGATCCCCGAAGACTGGTACGAAAAGGACGAAAAAACCAGGAATATTCAGTTGACTGAAGAGGGGACTGACGAGATCGAGCGGATCCTCTTTGCCAAGGGGCTGCTGCAGACCGAAAACCTTTACGACATCGAAAACACGCTGGTGGTCCACCACCTCGACCAGGCGCTGAAAGCGAACATCATGTTCAAGCGCGACACGGACTATATCGTGAAGGACAACAAGGTTGTTATCATCGATGAATTCACCGGGCGCATGATGGATGGCCGCCGCTGGTCGAACGGCCTACATCAGGCGGTTGAAGCCAAGGAAGGGGTGAAGATCGAGCCCGAGAACCAGACCATGGCTTCGATCACCTTCCAGAACTACTTCCGCATGTACCCCAAGCTGTCTGGCATGACCGGCACAGCCGCCACGGAAGCTTCCGAATTCTGGGACATCTACAAGATGAATGTGGTCGAAATCCCGACCAACGTTCCGGTCCAGCGGATCGATGAGGAAGACGAGTTCTACAAGAACACGCTCGACAAATTCGGCGCGATTGCCAAGGCGATCAAGGAAAAGAACGAAATTGGCCAGCCTGTGCTGGTGGGCACAGTGTCGATCGAGAAGTCCGAACTGCTCAGCCAGTTTCTCGACAAGGAAGGCGTCAAGCACGAGATTCTCAACGCCCGCCAGCATGAACGTGAAGCGCGTATTGTAGCGCAGGCCGGGCGGCTGGGCGCTGTCACTATCGCCACCAACATGGCGGGCCGCGGTACGGACATCCAGCTGGGCGGCAATGTTGAATTCCGCATTGGCGACGAGCTGGCAGACATTGCCGAAGACGATCCCAGGCGGCAGCTCGAAATCGATCGCATCAAGGCCGAAGTTGCAGCGGAAAAGCAGAAGGTGCTCGAGGCGGGTGGGTTGTTCGTGCTTGGAACTGAACGCCACGAAAGCCGCCGCATCGACAATCAGTTGCGCGGTCGTTCCGGCCGCCAGGGCGATCCGGGCCTGTCGCGTTTCTATCTCTGCCTGGAAGACGATCTGCTGCGCATTTTCGGGCCAGATACGCTGTTCTCGAAGATGATGAATTCAAACCTTGCAGACGGTGAGGCAATCGGTTCGAAATGGCTCTCAAAGGCGATTGAAACCGCGCAGAAAAAGGTCGAAGCGCGCAATTACGAAGTGCGCAAGCAGGTTGTCCAATATGATGACGTGATGAACGATCAGCGCAAGGTAATCTACGAACAGCGCGGCGAAATCATGGAAGCTGAACGGGTCGACGATGTCGTCGATGACATGCGCCATGACACCGTAAACGCGATTGTCGGCGAGGCATGCCCTCCAGGTTCCTATCCCGAGCAATGGGATATTGAAGGCCTGAAGGAAAAGGTCGAGGAAGTCTTTGGGCTTACTCCGCCAATTGAGAGCTGGCTGGAGGAAGACCACGTCGAGCCGGAACTGCTTGAAGAACGGATCCTGGCAGCAGCAAATGAAGTCATGGAACGCAAGATTGCCGACGCTGACGTCAACATCTGGCGCCAGGTCGAGAAGTCGGTGCTGCTCGAACGGCTCGATTATCACTGGAAGGAACACCTAGCCACGCTTGATGCGCTGCGCCAGGTGATCTGGATGCGCGGGATCGCGCAAAAGCAACCGATCAATGAATACAAGCAGGAAGCGTTTGGCCTGTTTGAATTGATGCTCGACTCTTTGCGCGAAGACGTGACCAAAATCCTGATCAAGTCCGAGCTGCGGATCCAGCAGCCCCAGTCCAGGACACTGCCCGATCTGCCCGATTTTCTTACCGGTCATATCGATCCGTTCACTGGGCTCGATGATTCGAATGACGGTGATGGCTCGGATGAGCGGCCGGCCCTGTTCGGGGCGCTCGCCGGTAGCGCGCGAGCGGCCTTTGGCCCTGGCGGTTCGAATGCCGACAATCCTTTTGCCGACATGGATGTCAACCGCAATGCGCCGTGCCCTTGCGGTTCGGGCAACAAGTACAAGCATTGCCACGGCGCTGCAGGGCCGCGCGCCGGCGCTTAATGAGTCCTGACCCTAGCTTGCAGGCAGCCGCGGCTGCCTGATCATGGCTTCGAGCGGGGGGCATCCTTCGATGGGATGGATCATCTCAACCCGCTCGAACCCATGTGCGCCATAAAAGCCGCTATTTTCAGGGTTGGAGTTCTCCAGGTAAGCGGGAACTCCTTCGCGATCACATGCTGCGAGCATCGGTTTGAAAAGTTCGCGACCCAGGCCCTTGCCTTGGGCGGAGGGCCTGACACCGATGGTGAAAAGGTAAGCGTGTGGAAATTTGGGATGATGCGCTTCCATCGCATCTATCGTGCGCATGATTCGCTTCATACCGCCGGAAGAGCTGCGAAGAACCGCATGGAATACGGCAGGCAAGGCTGAAAGCGGCAGGTTGCTGTTCCCGCCAGGCAGCATCCACATTGCCGCCCCTTGGTCACCCAGCCGGTAACAAAATCCGCGTTTGGTATAGAGGTGCCGTGCCAGCCCGTGGAAGGCGACTGCCATCGCATCGAAATTGCCAAACAACCAATTGTTGAAGGGATCGCTGCGGAAGGCGTCAGCCGTGATATCTCCGATGATCCTTGCTTCGCCTGGTCCAGCAGCAGCCAACTGAGCCCCTAAATCAATCCGCATCCGAAACCTTCCTGAATTCGACCAGTATTGGCTAGCACTGGATGGCCCCGTTCACTAGTGGATCAGCATGCCCCTGCTCGTGATTGCATTTTTCATAACTGCGGCTCTCTATGCTTCAGTGGGGTTCGGCGGGGGCTCGACTTATGCCGCGCTGCTGGCGCTGTCTGGCCTGGATTACCGGCTGCTCCCCGTATTGGCGCTGGCCTGCAACATCGTGGTGGTTGCTGGCAGTTCGGTTCGTTTCGCCCGGGCCAAAGTGACGCCTTGGCGCGGCGCGATAGTGCTTACCGGGCTCGCAGCGCCTGCTGCCTTGCTGGGCGGACTTACTCCGATCGGGCGCGAGGCTTTCATGACCCTGCTGGGCGCGAGCCTGTTGCTGACCGGCGTAACCATGCTGTTGCCCATTCCCGATGCGTCCAAGGGCGAAGCACATCCCCTTGCGCGCATGGTTCCCTTCGCTGCTGTGCCCCTTGGCTATCTGGCTGGGTTGGTGGGTATTGGTGGCGGAATTTTCCTTGCTCCGCTGCTGCACCTGACGCGCTGGAACAGCGCGCGCGCAATCGCGGCTACTGCCAGTTTCTTTATCCTGGTGAATTCGCTGTTCGGGCTTGCCGGGCAATTGCTCAAGAACGGGCCGCAAATGTTTGGGCAGGCGATCGGGGGCGGGTTGCCGCTGCTGCTGGCAGTGGCGATTGGCGGGCAGATCGGCAGCCTGATGGCGGTTCGGTTTCTGCCGCAACGCGCTATTCGCTGGCTGACGGCGGCACTTGTGATGTGGGTGGGGGCACGGCTGCTGTGGGGGCTTTGAGCCTGCCACGCGATCAATCCCGCGAAATGGCTCCCCGAGTTGGATTCGAACCAACGACCAAGTGATTAACAGTCACCTACTCTACCGCTGAGCTATCGGGGAGCAGCCTTATCGGCAGGGGTGCGCCTATATGGGTGCCGGATTCGTTTGGCAAGAGGCTGTTTTGACTTTTGCCGATGGGCGCCAATATGCACCCCGAGCGGGGCAAGGTTAGACAACGAATTGTTCGGCCACGATCCGCTCATCAAGTGCATGGCCGGGGTCAAACAGCAGGGTCAATTCGCATTCGCGCGCAATGGCGAGCGAGACTTCGGCGACATCGCGCACTTCCTTTTGATCGGCAACGACCGAAACCGGGCGCTTGCGGGGTTCGCGTACCGTCATCTTTATCATGCTGCGATCGGGCAGGATGGCCCCGCGCCAGCGCCGCGGGCGAAACGGGCTGATCGGCGTGAGCGCCAGCAATTGCGAATCTAGCGGGAGTATCGGGCCGTTGGCCGAGAGGTTGTAAGCTGTCGAGCCGGCCGGCGTCGAAACCAGCACGCCGTCGCAGACCAGCTCTGGAATGCGCACTTTACCATCCACGGCCACTTCGATCTTGGCAGTCTGGCGGGTTTCGCGCAGCAGTGATACTTCGTTTATGGCAAAAAAGCGATGCGTGCCATTGTCCTGCGTTACGGCATCCATGCACAGGGGAGCGATCGCAATGGCACGGGCGCGGGTCAGGCGCTTCATCACGTCCATGCCGGTGCGATAGCGATTCATGAGAAAACCAATTGTGCCGAGATTGACGCCGTAGGCGGGGATCACCCGCCCCCGGTCGAGCATGGCGTGCAAGGTCTGCAGCATGAAACCGTCGCCGCCCAGAACAACTACCGCATCGGCCTGCTCGAGCGGAGTCCATTCGCGCGTAGGCAAGAGCTCGGCATAGGCTTCCTGTGCACGCTCCGTATCCGAAGCGATCAAGGCAATGCGCTGTAATTCCTGAATCTTGGCCAAGTGGTTGTCCCTTTCGCCCGCTTGCCGGTTGCCTTCTCTATGGCGGGTTGTGCCATTTTTCAACGGATGCGATTCTTTGCGGGCGCTCTTTCGCTGCGGGGTGTAACTGACCGGACATGGCGATACTCGACCGAACCAGGCACTCAGAGCCGAAAACTTTCCTGTTTGCGCAGTCTTCTGGAACTTTAGCCGACGAACTTGAGCTAGCGTTGCGGCTTGGCCAGATCGAGATCCGGTTTCAGCCGCAATTTTCCTGCACGAACGGTCGCTTGATCGGCGCAGAAGCCCTCGCGCGGTGGATACACCCCTCGTATGGCAAGATCAGTGCACATGAACTGTTTGAGCTTGCTGCCGCGGCCGGGCTTGCAAACGAACTGCCATGGCATGTGTTCTCGCTGGCGATCCGGCAGGCGGGGCAATGGCCAATTGGGCTGGGCCTGTCGCTCAACGTGACCTCCAGGCAATTGTTGGGGGAGGGCTTTGTGGCCCGGGTGATAGCCGAGCTATCATCGAGCGGCCTGGATCCGCATCAAGTGACGTTGGAAATCACCGAAGAGCTGCTGCTGGACGATCTCGATCTCGCTGCGCGCCGGCTGGTAGCCTTGCGGGACCATGGGCTACGCATCGCTTTGGACGATTTTGGTGCAGGATTTTGTAATTTTGACTATCTCAAGCGCCTGCCGCTCGATGCACTGAAGCTCGATCGTTCGATGGTGCAGGGCGTTGCGACAAGTGAGCGTGATCGGGCTGTGCTGCGCGCGATCGTAACACTGGCACGTGTACTTGAACTCGATGTCGTGGCCGAAGGGATCGAAGAAGCAGCACAGCGTGATGCGGCGATCGAGGAGGGCTGTACCTATTGGCAGGGCTATCTAGGCGCAAAGCCGCTGACCCGCGCTGCGCTGATGACAATGCTTGAAGTTTAGGCCGCTTTGGTCGCCTTTCTGGCGATGTTCGACAATCCCTTGGTAAGCTGGATCAGCCCGTTGAGGCGGCTTTGTGGATCGGCCCAGGCACGGTTGATCACCAGTTTCATGTCAGGTCGTAACTTGGCCGTACCCTGCAAGCGTTCGACATAGGCAAGCAGGCCTGCGGGGTCGGGGAAATCATCCTTGTGGAAGCTTACCAGCGTCCCGCGCGCACCAACGTCAATCTTGGCGATGTTGGCCTGGATCGCCTGGTGCTTGATTTCGATCAGCCGAACGAGATTGGCTGTGGCGGCGGGCAGCGGACCGAAGCGATCAATCATCTCTGCAGCCAGCGCTTCGATCTCTGCCTTGTCTCTGGCATCGTTGAGACGCCTGTATAGCGCCATGCGCACCGCCAAATCGGGCACATAATCTTCGGGGATCATGATCGGTGCGTCGACGGTAATCTGCGGGCTCAGAGTGTCGCGTTCTGCCGAAAGGCCCGTTTCACCTGCCTTGGCAGCCAGGATCGCGTCCTCAAGCATTGATTGGTAAAGCTCGAAGCCAACCTCGCGGATATGGCCCGACTGCTCATCTCCCAGCAGATTTCCGGCACCCCGGATATCAAGATCATGGCTGGCAAGCTGGAATCCAGCGCCAAGCGAATCAAGATCGCCCAATACTTTCAGGCGCTTTTCAGCCACTTCTGAAAGCTGGACACCCTTTTCATAGGTGAGATAGGCATAGGCACGCAGTTTTGCGCGCCCTACGCGTCCGCGCAGCTGATAGAGCTGTGCCAGGCCGAACCGGTCGGCGCGGTGAATGATGATGGTATTGGCGCTCGGGATATCCAGCCCGCTTTCGACGATGGTGGTTGAGAGCAGCACATCATACTTGCGATCGTAGAAGGCGCTCATGCGCTCTTCCACTTCGCTGGCGCTCATCTGCCCGTGTGCGGAGATGACCTTCACTTCGGGGGCGTGCTCGCGCAGCCACTCCTCGACCTCGGCCATGTCTGAAATGCGCGGAACCACGATGAAGCTCTGTCCGCCGCGATGGTGCTCGCGCAGCAGCGCCTCCCGCATCACCATGTCGTCCCATTCCATCACATAGGTGCGCACGGCCAATCGGTCGACCGGAGGTGTCTGGATGGTCGAAAGCTCGCGCAGCCCTGTCATTGCCATCTGTAAGGTGCGCGGAATAGGCGTGGCGGTAAGCGTCAGCACATGCACGTCGGTGCGCAGCGCCTTCAAGCGTTCCTTATGGGTGACGCCGAAACGCTGTTCCTCATCGACAATCACCAGCCCCAGATTGCGAAATTTGGTGCTTTTCGACAGGATCGCATGCGTGCCGATCACGATATCGACATCGCCTTTCTCCAGCCCCACGCGCGTGTCTGACATTTCCTTCGCCGGGACCAGACGCGAGAGCCGCCCAACCTTGAGCGGGAAGCCGGAAAAACGCTCGGCGAAACTGGTGTAATGCTGCCGCGCCAGAAGGGTGGTTGGAGCGACCACAGCGACCTGCTGGCCGCTCATTGCAGCGACAAAGGCGGCCCGCAGCGCAACCTCGGTCTTGCCGAAACCGACATCGCCGCACACCAGCCGGTCCATCGGCTTGCCGCTTTCCAGATCGTGCAGCACATCGGAAATAGCCGCATCCTGGTCGTCGGTTTCTTCCCACGGGAACTTCTCGACAAACTGGTTGTAGGCTGACGGTTCGGGTTCGAGTACCGGCGCCTTTCTCAATGCGCGCAGTGCAGCGATCTGCATCAGTTCGCTCGCGATCTCGCGGATGCGCTCTTTCAGCCGCGCACGGCGCTTCTGCCAACCTTCGCCTCCGAGCCGGTCAAGCATCACCGCGTCTTCGGATGATCCATAGCGCGACAGGACGTCAATGTTCTCGACCGGGATGTAGAGCTTGTCGCCGCCGCGATACTCGAGCATCACGCAATCGTGCTGGCTCTTGCCAACGGCAATGGGCTCAAGCCCCAGATATTTGCCGATCCCGTGTTCGACATGGACTACCAGATCGCCGCGATTGAGCGATTGCAATTCCGCCAGAAAAGCGTCCGAATCCTTGCGCCGTTTCCGGCGGCGAACCAGCCGATCGCCCAGAACGTCCTGTTCGGTGAGCAATTCCAGCTCGCTATTGGCGAAGCCGCTTTCCAGCGGAAGCACCATGGCAACGGCTTGACCCTTGGCCGAAAGTCCCAGCGCTTCCTGCCAGCTGCCAGCCAGCTTTACGCTGCAACCTGCTTCACCCAGGATTGAGGCGATGCGTGCGCGGCTGCCGGTCGAATAGGCCGCGAGCAGCGGGCGCTTACCCGATTTGCCAAGCGCCGAAAGATGCTTCGCGGCCAGCTCATAAACATTGTCACCGCGCGCTCGGTCGGGTGCAAAGTCGCGCGCCGACGAAAAGCCGAAGTCGATCACGCCATCGCTTTCGGGTTCGGCAAAGATCACGCTGCGATGAACGCCATGATCCACCAATTTGGCGTCAAACTCATCCTTGCCCAGATAGAGCGCGTCCTCGGCAAGCGGGCGATAGCTGCCAGCGGCCTGGCCAGCTACCTTCTGACGTGCATGGTGATAGTCTGTGACATCCCTGAATCGCTCATCTGCAGCGCCCATCGCGCCATTGTCGATGACCAACACATCGTCGGGCGAAAGATAGTCGAACAAGGTGGCCAGTCGATCTTCGAACAGCGGTAGCCAGTGTTCCATCCCGGCGAGGCGGCGCCCTTCGCTGACCGCTTCATATAGCGGATCCTGTGTTGAAGCCGCGCCGAACAGTTCGCGATAACGGCCGCGAAAACGCTTGATGCTACCCTCGTCAAGCAGCGCTTCGCTTGCCGGAAGCAGCAAATGTTCGTCGAGCGTGCCCACTGTCATCTGTGTGCCGGGATCAAAAAGGCGCAAGCTTTCGATCTCGTCGCCGAAGAAATCGAGCCGCAGGCCCTGTTCGAGACTGGAAGGGAAGATGTCGACGATCGATCCGCGCAGCGCATATTCGCCGTGGTCCACCACTGTATCGGTGCGCGAATAGCCTTGCCGCTGGAGAAGCGCGGAAAGGCTGGCATGCCCGATCGTTGTGCCCGGCCTGAATTCGCGAACACTCTCGCGAATGCGGAACGGAGTGAGCACACGCTGCAGCGCCGCATTGGCGGTGGTGGCGAGCAGTTGCGAACCTGCCCCGCCAGCTTGCAGGCGGTGCAGCGCCGCGAGCCGTTTGGCGCTTACCGAAAGGGCTGGGCTAGCCCGGTCATAAGGCAGGCAGTCCCAGGCCGGAAACTCGATCACTTCAAGCTCGGGGGCGAAGAACTGTGCGGCGTCGGCCACCGCGCGCATTGCGGCTTCGTCGGGCGCGATGAACACCGCGCGCGTCTTGGCTGCCCGTGCCAGGTCGCTCATTACCAATGGCTGAGCGCCGCGCGCGACCGAAGCGAGTGTCAGCGGCTTCGTAGCCGAAAGGACGCGTGAAAGGTCAGGCATGGGATATCAACCGATCAGCGCGGGATATCGACATAATCAAGCCGCTGCATAAGTTCCATGAGCAGGCCGGCAAATCGCTCAGGCACCGGCGCGGTTTGCAGAGCCCAGGCCATTACATCAACATCGTCTTCGTCGAGCAACGCTTCGAACCAGCGCAATTCCGCTTCGTTCCATTCAGTATGGTATCGGTCGAAATACCCGCCGACCATGAAATCGGCTTCGCGCGTGCCGCGATGCCAGGCGCGGAATTTGGCACGTGCCAGGCGGGCTTCGAAAGTCAGGGCATCGGACATGGAACAGGAGCGCCACTCAATTAGGGAATGGCGCCCCTGTGTCTGATCATCTGCCTGCGATCAAGTGCAGTATCGCATCACGGGTGGGTGTGGCTGAAGGTCGTCACCGAATTGGCAATGAGCGCTTCGTCCTCTTCCCATATCTTCTTGGCTTCTTCCTCGCTTCCGGCAACCTTGATCAGTGCCTTGCGGAACGCCGCCTGTTCGGGCGAGGCGTGGGAATCTAGCGAGGCCATGCCGCGCGGCATTTCGAATACCATCATGATGTCCCAGGGGCCGCCCATCAGCCAGTGCACGGTTGGACGCTTGAGACCTGCTTCATCGGTGGCCGGACCGAAATACTTCTCTCCCAGTTCATTCCAGCGGTTGCCAGAACCCGGTTTGAACTTGAGGTACTCGATTCTGTAGGTAGTGCGCGCTTCGTCGGGTTCGTCCTGGGCGAATGCCGGGGCTGCGCCGAGTGCCATGGAAGCTGCGGCAATAGCAATTGTAAGCTTGCGGATCATATCTAGTCCCCTCTGTTGATAGTCCGCGACCCGTGAGGCTACGCCGGATCAGTGCAGAGAGGATGCGACCTTTCCCCCCAAAAACGTCGCCTGTGCCCCGTTTAGAGCGCAAAAAAGCTCCACTGGCAAGCGCTGCGGGGTGCTTCGCACAACGTGCCAAAGCGGCTAGGGAAACGTCATGCGTCCTGAAGTCCTAAACCCGTTGTTCGTCGAGATAGATGCACTTGAAGGCGTAGGCCCCAAGGTGAAGAAACCGCTCGACAAGCTCGGGCTCACCAGGGTGCGGGACCTCGCTTATCATCTGCCAGAGCGCTTCGTGTCTCGGCGCGCGGTGGAATCGCTCGACGATGCGGGCGAGGGCGAGCAGATCGTGATCGCGCTCACGCCTACCGAGCACCGTGCGGCGCGCAACAACCGCGGGCCATACCGGGTGCTGGCGCAGGATAGCGTCGGCAATATCTGCGCGTTGACCTATTTCGGGCGGGCCTCGTTCGGTGCGAAAAAGCAGCTTCCGGTAGGCGAGAAGCGCTGGGTGGCGGGTCGGCTCGACCGTTATGGCGACATGCTGCAGATTGTTCACCCCGACCATGTCGAGAAGGAGGGTGGGGCAACCCTCGCGCGGCTGTGCGAACCGGTTTATTCACTGTCTGAAGGACTGACCCAGCCGCGTGTTGCAGGCTTGGTGCAACAAGCGCTCGCACGTTTGCCCGAATTGCCCGAATGGATCGAACCCACACAGTTTGAAAAGGCGGGGTGGCCGATTTGGCGCGATGCGCTGCGTCTGGCGCACAAGGCGGAAAACACGCCGGCGCGCGACCGGCTCGCCTATGACGAGCTGCTGGCGAACTCGCTGGCGCTGATGCTGGTTCGCGCAGACAATCGCCGCCGCAAGGGGCAGCCACTGGCAGGCGATGGGCGCTTGCGCGGTAAGCTGCAACTGCCGTTTCCGCTCACCGGGGCGCAGGTTCGCTCGATTGACGAAATCGAAGGCGACCTCGCGCAGCAGGCGCCGATGCTGCGCCTGCTGCAGGGGGACGTGGGCGCGGGCAAGACCGTGGTTGCGCTCTATGCCATGCTGATCGCGAATGAGGCTGGCAAGCAGGCGGCGCTGCTGGCGCCTACCGAAATCCTTGCGCGGCAGCACTACGAAACGCTGCGCCAGATGGCCGCCCCGGCCGGCGTGGAGATTGCGTTGCTCACGGGCAGGGACAAGGGCAAGGCGCGCGAAAGCATATTGATGGGGCTGCTCGATGGTTCGATCGATATCGTTGTGGGCACGCATGCGATTTTCCAGGAAAGCGTGAACTACAAGGACCTGGGGCTGGTCGTGATCGACGAGCAGCATCGCTTCGGCGTGGCGCAACGCTTGCAACTCGCCAGCAAGGGCAAAACCTCGCCGCACACACTGGCGATGACCGCCACTCCAATCCCGCGCACGCTCACCCTTGCGCAATATGGCGAGATGGACGTCAGCCGGCTGGACGAGATGCCGCCCGGGCGAAAGCCGATCATTACCCGCGTGATGTCGATGGAGCGAATAGGCGAGATCGTTGACGGGATCGCGCGTCACCTGGCCACCGGGCAACAGGCCTTCTGGGTCTGCCCCATGGTGCATGAAAGCGAAAGCGCCGATCTGGCAGCTGCCGAGGCGCGCTACGCCGCGCTGAAGGAGCGCTTTGGCGAGGATGTCGTGCTGGTCCACGGACAACTCGCTCCCGAGGCCAAGGATGCCGCGATGGAGCGCTTCGTAGCGGGCGAGGCGAGGCTGATGGTGGCGACTACTGTGATCGAGGTTGGCGTGGATGTGCCCAATGCCACGCTGGTGGTGGTCGAGCAGGCCGAGCATTTCGGGCTCGCGCAACTCCACCAGCTACGCGGGCGCGTGGGGCGCGGATCGGAACAGGCGGTGTGCCTTCTGCTGCGCAGCGATAAACTGTCGGAAACGGCACGAAGGCGGCTCGCGCTGATGCGTGAAACGCAGGATGGCTTCCGCATTGCGGAGGAGGATCTCGAGCTACGCGGCGGGGGCGAATTGCTGGGCACGCGGCAATCCGGTGATACGCCGTTTCGCGTCGCCAACCTTGAGCAGATAACGCGCCTGCTTCCCGCCGCCCATGCAGATGCGCGGCTGCTGATCGAACGCGACGGCGGCCTGGCGAGCGAGCGCGGCCAGGCGGCTCGCTTGCTCCTCTACCTGTTCGAGCGTGACTGGGGCGTGCAATTGCTGCGCGGCGGCTAGCCACCAAAGTGCCGGGGCGCCGGGGCCGAAGCCCGGCTCAGCTGATTGATAGCCCCCCATCGACCGGCAGGCACTGCCCGGTGATGTAATCGCTGTGCGATGAGGCGAAGAATACCGCGAGCCCCTCCAGCCCCTCGTGATCGCCAAAACGCCGCAAGGGAATGCGCTTGGTCATCCATTCAGCGAAGCGCGGGTCGGCCTGGGCAGTCAGATCGGTCTCGTAAAATCCGAACAGCAAGGCGTTGGCGGTGATCTTGTAGCGCGCCAGTTCGAATGCGGCGGCGCGGGTTAGCCCGTTCACTGCGGCCTTCGACGCGGCGTAGTTTGAGCTGCGATTGACGCCCATGATCGATTGGCCTGACGAGGTAGCGATCAGCTTCCCACCTTCGCCTCGTTCGACCATGTGTTCACTCACATAGCGATAGGTAAGCGCCGGCCCGCGCGCATTGACCGCCATAACCCGGTCCCACGCCTCGGCGGTCATTTCGGGCAAGGCCATGCCTTGGCCGATCCCGGCATTGGCGAAGCAGATGTCCACCTTGCCGAGGCGGTCCAGTGTCGAAGCCATGGCAGAGGCGATCGTTTCCTCTTTCGCCACATCGCATGGAAAGGCGACCGCCGTCCCGATGCCAAGCGCATTGAGCTCATCGACGGCAGCAGCGTTCTTGGCTTCATTGCGCGCCCAGATCGCCACATCGGCCCCGGATTTGATGAGCCCGCGGGCAAAGGCAAGCCCGATGCCGCTATTGCCGCCGGTTATGACTGCGGTCTTCCCGCTTAGGTCGAACAGGTTCATGACCCTAAGCGTGCCCGATACGAACGGCGCGGGCAACTATCACGAAAGCAGTCGAGAAAATTCCATGCAAGGAAACTGGTCGGGGAGAGAGGATTCGAACCTCCGGCCCCTGCCTCCCGAAGACAGTGCTCTACCAGGCTGAGCTACTCCCCGACCGTGTCGTGCCCACAAAGCTGCAAAAAGCTGTGGGACGAGGCAAGGCGCGCCCTATAGGAGTGCGCGGACGGGGTGGCAAGCGGGCAAATGCAGGTTTAGGGATGGTGGCATGGCCAGCGCTGCGATTCCCTCTGCCGACATCCCCTCGCGCCATCCCGAATGGCAATATCTCGACCTAATGCGCCAGATCTGGGAGCACGGCAGCGAGCGCGTTGACCGCACCGGGGTAGGGACGCGTTCTATCGCCGGGGTGATGCTGCGATTCGATCTGGCAGGCGGAGCGATGCCGCTGCTCACCACCAAGCGGGTCTATTGGAAAACCGCCACGCGCGAGATGCTGTGGTTCCTGACCGGCGAAACCAATATCCGCCCTCTGGTGCTCCAGGGCGTGAAGATCTGGAACGAGTGGCCGCACGCGCGCTACATTAAGGAAGCCGGAGACGACATTCCGCTCGACGATTTCGTGGCGCGGATCGCCGAGGACGAGGAATTCGCGGCAAAGTGGGGCGATCTTGGCCCGGTCTATGGCAAGCAGTGGGTCGATTGGCCTACCTGGCGCTATCGTGCCGACGGGCTTTATGAAAAGGGCGAGGGGATCAATCAGGTCGCCGAAGTGGTGACAAGCCTAAAGAATAATCCCGGCAGTCGCCGCCATATCATCGAAGGCTGGAACGTGGCCGAGCTTGACCGGATGGCGCTGCCGCCGTGTCACAAGACTTACCAGTTCCATGTGGCCGGAAACCGCCTCAACTGCCTGCTCTATCAGCGCAGCTGCGATGTGGCTCTGGGCCTGCCGTTCAACCTGTGGTCTGCGGCGTTGCTGATGCGAATGATGGCGCAGCAGACCGATCTGGAGCCGGGCGAACTGGTGTGGATGGGCGGGGATGTGCACCTCTACCTCAATCACGAACATCTGATTACCGAACAGCTCAGCAGGGAACCAACCGGGCATCCGGTGCTTGAGATCAAGCGCAGGCCGGAAACAATTTTCGATTACCGGATCGAGGATTTCGTTGTGCATGATTACGCGCCGCTAGCTCCCATCAAGGCACCTGTTGCGGTCTGATCCCTTAGACATGCATCTGCTTGACCAACTGCGCGGTGTGAAATAAAATAACGCGCACTTAAAAGATTGCTACAGACCTGCATCAGGCAGGGGGAGAGCCAGGATATGGCCGACAGGCCTGACACTTCACGCCCGTCCGGCAGCAACAAGCCGGCGCTTGAGTTGCACGTTCCCGAGCCGAAGTATCGGCCCGGCGACGAGGTGGATTACAGTGACCTGGATATTCCCGCACCAGGTGCGCAGCCGCGCCCTGACGAGACTGCCGATCCCAAGGATATGCGCGAACTCGCCTATGGATTGGTGCGCGTGCTGGGCGAAGATCACCAGGCGCACGGGCCGTGGGATCCCAAGCTCGATCCCGATACTCTTCGGACAATGCTGTACAACATGGCACTGGTGCGGGCTTTTGATGACCGCATGTTTCGCGGTCAACGCCAGGGCAAGACCAGCTTTTACATGAAATGCACTGGCGAAGAGGCAACCAGCGTTGCCGCTGCCATGGCGCTGGCGTCAGATGACATGGTGTTTCCGAGTTACCGCCAGCAAGGCATATTGATCGCGCGCGGCTATCCCATCGTCGAAATGATCAACCAGATCTATTCGAACAAGGGCGACAAGCTGAAGGGTCGCCAGCTGCCGATCATGTATTCCAGTCGCGAGCACAGCTTCTTCTCGATCTCGGGCAACCTCGCCACGCAGACCCCGCAGGCGGTAGGCTGGGCGATGGCCAGCGCGATCAAGGGCGACAGCCGGATTGCGGCGACCTGGGTAGGGGAAGGGTCTACTGCGGAGGGCGATTTCCATTCCGCCTGCACCTTTGCCGCAGTCTATAACGCGCCGGTGATCCTGAACGTGATCAATAACCAATGGGCGATCTCCAGCTTCTCCGGCTTCGCCGGGGCTGAACGCACCACCTTTGCCGCGCGCGCGCTGGGTTATGGCCTGGCGGGCCTCAGGGTCGACGGCAACGATGCACTGGCCTGCTATGCCGCGCAGCAATGGGCGGCCACACGCGCCCGTGCGAATGCCGGGCCGACGCTGATCGAATATTTCACCTATCGCGCAGAGGGGCATTCGACATCGGACGACCCAAGCGGGTACCGCAGCGCCCAGGAACGCGAGGAGTGGCCGCTGGGTGATCCAGTCATGCGCCTGAAGCGGCATTTGATCGCGATCGGCGAATGGGATCTTGAACGACAGGAAAAGATGGATCTCGAATGTGCCGAACGGGTCAAGGCAGCGACCAAGGAGGCCGAGAAGAACGGCATTCTCGGCCACGGCATGCATCATCCGTTCCACACCATGTTCGAGGATGTTTACGAAGAGCTGCCCTGGCATCTTGAAGAGCAGGCCGCGCAGGCGATCCGCGAACGCGAGATCAAATGGCCCGAAGGAAGGCCCAAATCATGAGCGGCCAGGTGAGCGAAGCAGCTATTCAGGACGGCGTGACCGAACGCCGCATGAACATGATCGACGCGATCAATGATGCGCTCGACATCATGCTTGAGCGCGATCCCGATGTGATCGTGATGGGCGAGGACGTGGGCTATTTCGGCGGCGTATTCCGCTGCACCGCGGGCCTGCAGGAAAAACATGGTAAAACCCGCGTGTTCGATACGCCGATCAGTGAATGCGGGATCATTGGCGTTGCCGTGGGGATGGGGGCTTATGGCCTGCGCCCGGTTCCGGAAATCCAGTTTGCAGACTATATCTATCCCGGCCTTGATCAGCTGATTTCCGAGGCAGCGCGACTGCGCTATCGCTCCGCTTGCGATTACATTGCGCCGCTTACCGTGCGCTCACCCTTTGGCGGGGGCATCTTCGGCGGGCAGACCCACAGTCAGAGCCCGGAGGCCATTTTCACCCATGTTTCAGGGCTGAAAACGGTGATCCCGTCAACGCCATACGATGCCAAGGGCCTGCTTATCTCGGCGATCGAAGATAATGACCCGGTCATTTTCTTCGAACCCAAGCGGATTTATAACGGGCCGTTCTCAGGCTATTACGACAAGCCTGTCGAACCGTGGAAGAAGCACCCACAAAGCATTGTTCCCGAAGGATATTACAAGATCCCGCTGGGCAAGGCGCGCAAGGTTACCGAAGGCGATGCGTTGACCATTCTCGCTTACGGCACAATGGTACACGTCGCCGAAGCAGTCTGCCGCGAGAAAGGCGTCGATGCGGAGATCCTTGATTTGCGGACGCTGGTACCGCTCGATATCGAAGCAATCGAGGCATCTGTTGAAAAGACCGGCCGCTGCATGATCGTGCACGAAGCCACCCGAACTTCAGGCTTCGGGGCTGAGCTCTCCGCGCTCGTTACCGAACGCTGCTTTTACCACCTCGAAGCACCGGTCGAGCGCGTTACCGGTTTCGACACACCCTATCCGCACAGCCTCGAATGGGCCTATTTCCCCGGTCCCGTGCGCATTGGCGATGCGATCGACAAGATTCTGAAGGACTGAACAATGGCGAAATTCACCTTCAACATGCCCGATGTCGGCGAAGGCGTTGCTGAGGCCGAAATCGTGGAATGGCACGTAAAGGTTGGCGATATTATCCGCGAAGACCAACACCTGGTTGACGTGATGACTGACAAGGCCACGATTGACATCGAAAGCCCGGTTGATGGCAAGGTCATCCAGGTTTCAGGCGAAGCGGGCGACACGATTGCGGTCGGCTCTATGCTGCTGGTTGTCGAGGTTGAAGGCGAAGTCGAAGATGAGGCTGACGAAGTCGCAGAGGTTGGTGAGCCGGAAAAACCCCTTCCTGTGGGAGAAGGGGTTGGGGATGGGGGGGCGAAGCTCGAGACCTCGCACACCGCCGCACCCTCAGACACCCAACTCCCGGCGCCCTCGCCTATGGGAGGGGGAGAGGTAAAGGTCCTTGCCTCCCCCGCAGTGCGCCAGCGCGCGCGCGAGTTGGGCATCGATCTTGCTGAAGTGAAACCCGCCGAGGATGGCCGGATCCGGCACGGTGATCTCGACCAGTTCCTGGCCTACAATGCTGGCGGCGGTTTTGCCCCTGCTGGCCGCGCAGGCCCGGACGAATCGATCAAGGTGATCGGTCTGCGCAAACGCATTGCGCAGAACATGGCTGCCTCAAAGCGCCACATTCCGCATTTCTCCTATGTCGAGGAATGCGATGTCACCGAGCTTGAGCGCATGCGCGCTGATCTCAACGCCAATCGTGGCAGCAAGCCGAAGCTTACCATGTTGCCGCTGTTGGTCAGCGCGATTTGCCGGGTGATTCCGCGTTTCCCGATGATCAATGCCCGCTATGACGACGAAGCAGGTGTGGTGACCCGCCACGGCGCAGTGCACCTGGGCATGGCGACGCAGACCGACAACGGGCTTATGGTGCCGGTAATCCGCGATGCACAAAGCCGCAATCTGTGGCAGCTCGCGAACGAAATCGGGCGGTTGGCGCAGACCGCGCGTGATGGTTCAGCCAAGTCCGAGGAGCTTTCGGGCTCAACGCTGACGCTGACTTCACTCGGCCCGCTTGGCGGGGTGGCGCACACGCCGGTGATAAACCGGCCGGAGGTGGCAATTCTGGGTCCGAACCGGATCATCGAGCGCCCGATGTTCGTGCCGGATGGCATGGGCGGCGAGCGGATCGAGAAACGCAAATTGATGAATATCTCGATCAGCTGCGACCACCGCGTGGTCGACGGTTATGACGCGGCCAGTTTCATCCAGGAGATCAAAAAGCTCATCGAAACGCCGGTTCTGCTGCTAAGCGAATAAAGTTCTTTTTTTCGCGCCGAGGGCCGTTGACAGCATCTGTGCCCGGCCTTATTGGCGCGTCTCCCAAGAGGCGCTGCCGCCGTAATGCGCGGGTGTAGCTCAGTTGGTTAGAGTGTCGGCCTGTCACGCCGAAGGTCGCGGGTTCAAGTCCCGTCACTCGCGCCACTTGGGACTTTTTCTAAAGCAGTTGGTCCAGGTCGATCGTCTGGCTTTTTGCCGGCAGGCTAACCAGCATTCCGTCCCTTGCCAGTTTCAGCGGGCCGTCAAACAGATCGGTTGCGTCTCCCGTGAACGCCGGCTCAATCAGCCGCGTAGGCGGAGCGGGAACGAGGTGATAGAGCACCAGCATCTTCGCCCCTGCCATCTGCGCCACGCGCGCCGCTTCTTGCGGGGTGGCATGATAGTCTGGAATGTCGGCCATGATCTTTGCGGCATCTGCATTCCCCCGCGCGGCCAGGGTCTGCCCCAGCTTGCCGGTCATCTCTGGGTTTAGCGCTTCATGGAAGATTACGTCGGCGCCTTCTGAAAAACGCGCGAGCCCTTGAGAAAAGCCGGTGTCTCCGCTGATAACGATGACTCGCCCCTTGTAATTGATCCGAAAGGCCAGGGCATTGTCGACCGGCGCGTGATCGACTTTCATGGCGCGGATAGCCAGCCCGTCATCTTCGAAAACCAGCCCGCTCCTGATGATCCGGGCTTCGCCGCCGAAACCGCCTGGGCGTGCAACGCCCGGCCCGTGGTGCGCGATGCGATAACCACGATCGATTTCATAGGCTTGCATGAACCCTGCAACAACGCGGTCAGTCCCCTTGGGGCCATAGATCGGCAGCGGTGTATCGCGGCCCCCCGCCATCCACGCTTGCAACATCAGTTCCCCAAGCCCGTCGAGATGATCGGAATGAAGATGGGTCAGGAAAGTGGCCTCGAGCCGGCCCATCGGGAAACCCATTGCGCCAAGCTTGCGGATCGACCCCGATCCTGCGTCAAAAATGAATCCCTGCCGCCCGGCAAGCACGGCAAGGCACGGCCCGGCGCGGTCGGCATCGGGCATGGGCGATCCGCTGCCGCAGAGATAGACATGCAATCCATCAGGAAGTTTGGCAGAGCGATCAACGCCAGCTTGCCGCTCGACAGCGGCATTGAATACGCGCTCACCGATCCAGCGCTGGCCGAACATCCAGGCCGCTCCGGCCGCAAGAACAAGAGCCAGCGTTACCCAACCAATCAGTCGCTTCATCAAGGCAACCTCCCCTTCGGACGCTAGGCTAGCTCAACCCCAGCGCCCTGTCTCCATCCAGATAAGGAAGCGTTTGAGTGGAAGCAGCCAGACGACGCCCAGAATGACATAGGCCAATGTCTGGAGCCAGATCGGCCATGCCCCGATCAGGCCCGGTGCATAGCGGGCAATGACAATGCTATAGACGGTCAGCCCCGCCAGCAGGCCGAGAATGCCAATTGGTATTCGCCAGGTAGGTTTGTCGCGCATCAGAAAGGGCCGTAAATCCGTGTTGGAGTGACGACGGCGTCAAGCGCCACGTCATGCGGTTCGCCCGGCAATTCATTGCATAGCTGTGCGTCCCACGCCAGGCCAATGGCGATCCTGCCGGGATGTTCGGCAAGCCAGCGATCATAATGCCCGCCGCCTTGGCCAAGCCGTTCACCGGTGGCGGTAAAACCGATCAGCGGCAGGAACAGGACATCGGGCGTGATGTCGATCGCATGGCTAGCTGGCTGGAGCATGCCGAAGGGTCCCACCTCAAGATCGCTCTCGCCATACGGGTCGGAATGCAGCTTGAAGGTCATTTCTGCATCGCGCGAGGTGAAATGTGGCAGGGCCACATTGTGGCCAGCTTCGACGAAATGCCTAACGTAGCTGGCAGTGGGCGCTTCCCAGGGGCCCGCGTGATAAAGGCCTATCACCGAACCGGACGCGATCTTTTCCAGCAGCGGAGCAGGAGGGCGGTGGAACAGCAGCTCCCGAATGACATCGGGTTGCGCTTCCACATGCTTGCGGCGGCGAGCGCGCAATTCCTTTCGCAATGCGGCCTTGTCTTGCATCTGTCCCCTCGCAAGTGGCGGAACCACCATGGGTCGGTTGCCCGAGAAATCCTCTGACGCCTCAACGTCAGGTGGGCGCCGTATGCCCCAACTCCCAGGACGAACCCGTGAACTGGGGCAGGGACAGCTCCCAAGGATTGCTTATAGCCTCAGGGATATTCAAACGGCTCGTGCCGGGCAGTCCCGCCGATCCCTATCTAGGTGGCTGCGAGCTTGCTCTCAAGCACAACCGCACATTTTTCGACCAAATCGGCCAACTGCTCAAGCTTTGGCGCGATGTCGCCCCCTTCAAACAGTGGTTCCTGACCACCGGCAGCAGAGTGGATATTGGCAAGATCGTTTGCGATCGTGTCGCGCTCTGCGCGGACAGCCTCAAGTTCAAGCGCGGTTTCGCGCTGCGCATTGGACGAGGTGCGCGCTTCTGCCTCAAGTTCCCTGACACGCTCAGCCAGCCTTGCAGGATCACCGCCCACCGCTTCGCGCGCCTCGTACAGCTCGTCAGCAAGCAAGATGGCGGCAAATAAAAGGTTCTGCGCATCGCTCGGCGCCAGAATCCCTTCCATCTGCTTGAACTTCCCGTCGACCATGTTCCCCAGCTTGGCCAATTGCGCTTCCTCACCGTCAGCACAGGTAACCTTGTAGGCCTTGCCGCCGATGCGAAGCGTAACCTCGCTCATGGATTGAGCCCTTCAATCAGCTCGTCAAGATCGCGCAGGGTAGCGGCCACTTCCTCGCGTAGCGCGTGATGGTTGTTTGCAAGTCTGGTGGCAGCACCGGAATTGGGGGCGAACGCATCTGCCGCCGCTTCAATGCGGCCCAGTGCAACTTCGATCCTTCGGACCGCCTGCTCGACGCGGTGCCTATCCATGTAGGTAATTTAGCCAATTTGCCGAGAGTGAGCAAAGCCTTGGCTGGGCCTGTTGATAAGTTGTCTTGACGATGCCGTATAAAACAATTTTTCCGCCAGCCGGTGAAAGGACGCGCCGCGCGGGTTGACCTCATTCCCGCCCTCCGCAAAGGGTCCGTCAATGCGTCGAATCGACGCGCCGGGCCGATGCAGCATGGCGTCGCTCGCAGCAGTTCAGGAGCAATTTGCGCATGAGCATTGATCCCGCCCGCCTCCAACCCATGGCCAATGCTATCCGCGCGCTATCAATGGATGCCGTGCAGGCTGCGAACTCTGGCCACCCCGGGATGCCGATGGGCATGGCCGATGTCGCAAGCGTGCTATGGTCGAAATATCTCAAATTCGATCCATCCGCACCCGATTGGGCCGATCGCGACCGTTTCGTGCTTTCGGCGGGCCACGGCTCGATGCTGATCTACAGCCTGCTGTATCTTTCTGGCTATGAACAGCCGACCATCGAGGACATCCGCAACTTCCGCCAGTTGGGCAGCCCCTGCGCTGGCCACCCGGAAAATTTCATGTTGCCGGGAATTGAATGCACCACCGGCCCGCTGGGCCAGGGGCTGGCAATGGGTGTGGGCATGGCGATGGCCGAACGGCATCTCAATGCTGTGTTCGGTGACGGCTTGGTCGATCATCGCACCTGGGTGATCGCGGGCGACGGCTGCCTGATGGAGGGCATAAATCACGAAGCGATCGGGCTGGCTGGCCATCTGAAGCTCGGTCGGATGATTGTGCTGTGGGATGACAATGACATCACCATCGACGGTAGCACCGAGCTTTCAACCAGCGAAGACATCAAGGCGCGCTATATGGCGACCGGCTGGCATGTAACGAGCTGCGACGGGCACGATTTTGCCGATATTGCCCGCGCGATTGACGAAGCGGTGGCAGACGATCGCCCTTCACTGGTGGCTTGCAAGACAGTGATCGGCAAGGGTGCCCCGAACAAGCAAGGCACCAGCGCGACCCATGGCGCTCCGTTGGGGGCAGACGAAATCGCTGCCGCGCGAAAAGAGCTGGGCTGGGACGCTGAGCCATTCGTCATTCCCGACGGTATCCTGACACACTGGCGCGCCACCAGCGAACGCGGCAAAGCCGCTCATGGCGACTGGAACGAGCGACTGGAGGCGTCAGGCGACAAGATAGAGTTCACTCGCCGCATGGCGGGTGAATTGCCTGATGGCGATGCGATGAAGGACTATGTTGCCTCACTTATTGCGGAACCGAAGAACGTGGCAACCCGCAAGGCCAGCGAGATGGCGCTGGGGGCGATCAACCCGGTTTTGCCCGATACGATCGGCGGCAGCGCCGATCTTACCGGTTCCAACAACACCAAGGCGGGCGGTATCGAGGCCTTTACTGCCGAAAACTACGGCGGGCGCTACGTCTATTACGGCATCCGCGAATTCGGCATGGCGGCGGCGATGAACGGAATGGCGCTGCATGGTGGGGTGATTCCCTATGGCGGCACATTCCTGGTCTTTACCGACTATGCGCGCGGCGCGATCCGCCTGTCCGCGCTGCAGCAGGTCCGCGCGATCTATGTCATGACGCATGATTCGATCGGGCTGGGCGAGGACGGGCCGACCCACCAGCCGATCGAACACCTTGCTTCACTGCGCGCCATGCCCAATTTGCTGGTGCTGCGCCCGGCTGATGTGGTCGAAACCGCCGAGGCATGGGAAATCGCGCTCAAGCAAACCAGCCGCCCCAGTGTGCTGGCACTGAGTCGCCAGAACCTGCCCCAGCTTCGCTTGGAGATGCCGGGCGAAAATCTCTCGGCGCGCGGCGGCTATCGCCTCAAGAGCGCCGGGGCAGCGCGCAAGGTTGTGTTGATCGGAACGGGTTCCGAACTCCATGTCGCACTTGAGTGCGCCGAGGCCCTTGAACAACAGGGCGTGGGCGCCGATGTGGTTTCGATGGTTTCGACCGAGCTGTTTGACGAACAACCTGCAGAATATCGTGCAGACGTATTTCCCGCCGGTTGCCTCAAGGTTTCGATAGAAGCCGGTACAACCTTCGGATGGGAGCGTTACACGGGCAATGACGGATTGAACATCGGCATCGACCGCTTCGGTGCATCTGCCCCGGCGGAAGAATTGTTTGCCAAGTTCGGTTTCACCGTGGACGCGATCGTCCCCAAGATACTTAATAAACTCAACGGCTAATCAGGAGCATTTTCCATGGCGACCAAGGTTGCGATCAACGGTTTCGGACGTATCGGACGGCTTGTTGCGCGGGCTATACTTGAGCGGGACGACCACGATCTCGAGCTCGTTTCGATCAATGACCTTGCGGACACCAAGTCCAATGCACTGTTGTTCCAGTATGACAGCACGCATGGCCGCTTTCCCGGCTCGGTGGAAGCCGCCGATGGCGAAATGATCGTCAATGGCAAGGTCATCAAGGTCACGGCCGAACGCGATCCTGCAAACCTGCCGCACGCCGCGCAGGGCATCGACATCGTGATGGAATGCACCGGCTTCTTCCAGTCTGACGAAGCAAGCCGCCCGCATCTGGCCGCTGGCGCCAGGCGCGTGATCATTTCAGCCCCCGCAACGGGCGTTTCCAAGACGATCGTATATGGCGTGAACCATGACACGCTGACGGCGGATGACGTGATCATTTCCAACGCCAGCTGTACTACCAATTGCCTGGCTCCCATGGCCAAGGTGCTGAACGAAACGGTGGGGATAGAACGTGGTTTCATGACCACGATCCACAGCTACACCAATGACCAGCGCATCCTTGACCAGATGCACAAGGATATGCGCCGTGCACGCGCGGGTGCCGCCAACATGATCCCAACCACCACGGGTGCCGCTCGCGCGGTGGGACTGGTGCTGCCAGAGCTCAAGGGCAAGCTCGATGGTTCGTCCGTGCGCGTTCCCACCCCGAATGTTTCGATGGTCGATCTGGTGTTCACGCCGGGTCGGGACACGAGCGTGGAAGAGATCAATGCCGCGCTAAAGGCGGCTGCCGAAGGGCCGCTGAAGGGCGTGCTCGACTATACCGACCAGCCGCTGGTATCGAGCGACTTCAATCATTATCCGGCGAGCTCGACCATCGACAGCCTGGAAACTGCAGTAATGGAAGGCAAGCTGGCCCGCGTCGTCAGCTGGTATGACAATGAGTGGGGCTTCTCGAACCGCATGATTGACACTACTGGTGTGATGGCGAAGTTCCTTTAAGGAGCCATTGCAATGGCAGCTTTCAAAACCCTGGATGACCTTGGCGACCTCACCGGCAAGGTCGCGCTCGTTCGGGTCGACCTGAACCTTCCGATGAAGGACGGGTCGGCGACCGATGTGACGAGGGTTGAGGCTGCCAAGCCCACCATTATCGAGCTGTGCGACAAGGGGGCCAAAGTCTTGCTGCTTGCGCACTTCGGCAGGCCGGGCGGCCAGCGCAGCTCGGTGCTGTCTACCAGCATGGTGCAGGGCGATGTCGAGAAGGTGCTCGGCAAGGAAATCATGTTCATCCCCGAGGTCGCGGGTCCAGTGGCGCAGCAAGCCATCGGTATTCTGCGACCCGGCGACATCGGGCTGATGGAAAACGTCCGTTTCTGGCCGGGCGAGGAAGCGAACGATCCGGGTTTTGCGGCATCGATTGCCGAAAATGGCGATATCTTTGTCAATGACGCCTTTTCTGCCGCGCACCGCGCACACGCCACGACCGAAGGGCTGGCGCATGTGCTGCCTGCCTATGCAGGGCGGGCGATGGAAAAGGAACTGACCGCGCTTGAAGTGGCATTGGGCGCGCCGAATCCTCCAGTCGCGGCAGTGGTCGGCGGGGCCAAGGTTTCGAGCAAGCTGGCCGTGCTCGAAAATCTTGTTGGCAAAGTGCAGCACCTCGTCATCGGTGGCGGCATGGCCAATACCTTCCTCGCCGCGCGCGGGGTGGATGTGGGCAAATCGCTGTGCGAACACGATCTCACCGAGACTGCAAACAAGATCATGGATCAGGCTGACCAAGCCGGCTGCACGGTCCATCTGCCCTATGATGTGGTGGTGGCGAAGGAATTCGCACCCAATCCGCCCAGCCTGCGCACTTGCAACGTCCACGAGGTAGCCGCCGATGAAATGATCCTCGACATCGGCCCTCAAGCGGTCGAGGCGCTGGGCGATGTGCTCAAGACCTGCCGAACGCTGGTGTGGAACGGGCCGTTGGGCGCATTCGAAATCCCCCCGTTCGACGAGGCGACTGTGGCACTGGCGCGCACGGTTGCCGCATTGACCCAGGAAGGCTCGCTGATCTCGGTGGCCGGCGGCGGCGATACCGTCGCGGCGCTGGCGCATGCGGGCGTGATGGGTGAAATAACCTACGTTTCGACCGCGGGGGGGGCCTTCCTCGAATGGATGGAAGGCAAGGAATTGCCCGGCGTCGCCGCACTTCGGGCCTGAACAGTGTCTGACATCTCGGCGACAATCGAAGCACTTGAAAACCAGTTGATGCGCGCCTGGATGAACCGCCAGGCGGCTGAATTGCGCAAACTGCTGTCGCGTGATTTCCTGATGATAGTTGGAAGCGATCGGCCGCAATTGCTCGACAGGCCCAGTTTTGCCGAGGCGAGCAAGGGAGCCTTCGCGTGCACCGGTTTCCGCTTTCGCGAAGTGTTCGTGCGGCAACACGGAAAATGTGCATGGTTTGCAGCCGGCGTGGACCTGGACTTGAAATTAGGCAGGCTGGAATGGTCTGGCCCGTTCTGGTTAACCGATCTTTGGTGCAAGTCGGCGATCAGGCGTCGCTGGATGCTTGAAGAACGTAGCCTTTCCCGCATGGAGACGAATGCCGAGGTGCCGCCTGCCATACGCGATCTCCAGCTTTGGAAATAGGCCGGCGCTGAAACCGCCCTGTTTAGCGATGCTCGGGATTGGGCGCGTCGAACCGGCAGCCCTCGTTCCACAACTCGCGCGAATTCCCATGAGCAGGCAAGCCATCGGCATCCTTCAACATGCGCGCCATGTGCATCAAGTTCCAGGTCATGAAGGTGGTGTTGCGGCGGGTAAAGTCATTGTCGAACCCGGCGCGTGAGCCGTCGTCAAGCTCGTCGCCAAAGCTGGGGCCGGGGCCGGCCTCTCCGATCCAGCCTGCGTCGGCCTGAGGCGGGATGGTAAAGCCAACGTGCTGCATGCTGTAGAGCACGCCCATGCCGACGTGCTTGATACCGTCTTCATTGCCGGTGACGAGGCAGCCACCCACCTTGCCGTAGAAGATATACTGGCCCTTGTCGTTGGTCTGGCCCGAGTGGGCATATAGCTTTTCTATGATGAGCTGGCAGACCGAGCTTTTCTCGCCCAGCCATATCGGTGTGCCGAGCACGACTATGTCGGCAGCGGCTACTTTGGGCCACATAAGTGGCCAGTCATCACGCTGCGCACCGTGCTCGGTCATGTCCGGATATACGCCATAGGCGAGCTGGTAATCGCTCGCCCGGATCCGTTCGACCTGCACGCCATTGCGGCGCATGATCTCGGCCGACATGTCGATCAGAGTGTCGGTGTGCGAGGTTTCAGGCGAATATTTCAGTGTGCAGTTGATGAAGAGAGCTTTGAGATCGCCAAAATCGGTCGGGTTATTGTCGCAAAGCTTGCTCTGGATGTCGTCCAGCATGTCTATTCCCTTTTGTTGCATAAGGGATAAACGACCAAGGCCGCAGATAAGTTTCGAAATCTCTTTTTCGGGATGTTGCAGCGCAAAGCTGCGGCCGTTATGGGCGCGTGCATTCGTATGCATGAATTTACCTTCAAGGTAGGACCTTCCAGATGAATTTCGACCAGATGGCCGCAACAATCGCCAGCGCCGATGGCTTCATCGCCGCGCTTGACCAGTCCGGCGGATCGACCCCCAAGGCGCTGCGCGGCTATGGCGTCGAAGACAGCGAATGGTCAGGCGATGACGAGATGTACGCGGCGATCCACGCCATGCGCAGCCGGGTTATCACCGCACCCAGCTTTGCCAGCGGCAAGGTGATCGGCGCGATCCTGTTCGAGAAGACGATGGACGGTCTGGTCGAAGGCGTGCCCACTGCCGATGCACTCAAGCAGCGCGGCGTTGTGCCATTCATCAAAGTCGATCAGGGCCTGGAAGACGAGGCCCAAGGCGTCCAGTTGATGAAGGACATGACAAAGCTCGACGCATTGCTCGACAAATCGGTCGCGGCGGGAATGTTCGGGACCAAGATGCGTTCGGTGATCAAATCAGCTGATACGGCCGGGATCGCGGCCATCGTTGCGCAGCAGTTCGAATATGGCAACCGGATAGCCGATCGTGGGCTCGTGCCGATCCTCGAGCCCGAGTATGACATCACGGCGGCCGATCGTGCACAGGGCGAAGAAATCCTGCTGGCCGAAGTGATGAAAGGTCTCGACGCCTTGCCTGAAGGCCGCAAGGTGATGCTCAAGCTCTCGATCCCGGCTGTTCCCAACCTGTACGCGCCGGCGATTGCGCATTCCAACGTGCTGCGTGTGGTCGCGCTGTCGGGCGGCTATTCGACCGGGGATGCCTGTACACATCTGGCGAAAAACAAAGGTATGATCGCCAGCTTCAGCCGTGGTTTGTTGCAGGATCTGCGCAAGGGCCAGAGCGACGCCGAGTTCGACGCCACGCTGGGCGCCGCCATTGATGCGATTTACCAGGCTTCAGTTGCGGGCTGACCCGGCGGGGCGATCTTACCGGTCAGGCTCGAACAGATAGGTCAGCCCGTATTCCGCAAGCGGGATAGCGCCATTCTCGCGCGGCATGGCGGTGGTCGAGACCAGTGTCAGCCAACCGCCATAGACGCGCAGCGGCACGCCCAGTTCCATCGCCACACCGGTGCGCTTGCGCCCGTCCATCACCACAGTCGCTACCACCAGCCGCTCTTCGCGGAAGCACAATTCGCGATCCGGGCAACGCGTGTCGTCGAGCACGCCAACAGTGTAGAGCGATAGCCCCGCAGGCAATTCGACCTCGTCGAACATCGCGACCTGGCTGGTAACAGGGGCACTGGCGGCCGCAGCAATCGCGGCAGCGCTCGAAAAGAGAAATGCAGACATAGGATGACCTCCCGATTGGGCTGATGTTACCTTAGGGCTGGCCCAAAGTCTGTGGCGCAATGGCCAGTATCCCGCCTTGGCACAGTATTGGTGGTCATCTCACGGTCTGTTCCATCGGCTCATTGTCCATCAAATCGGGCACAAAGCGGAAGGCAAAGCGGTAGTGTTCAGGCGCAATGGGTGACCATTGGGTCGACATGTCGGGGGCAACTTCCGCAACCGAAAGAAGCCCGGCGTTGATATGCATGGGTTCACTGCTGTCGAGCAAGACCGTGATCACCTCGTGCCCCAGCTCAAGCTCGGTTTCGACCACCACGCGGCCAGCCCAGACGCATTCAGCCTCGATCGGGCAGCGGCTGTCTTCCTTGACCGAGATAGGCCGTGCGGCAAGGCCGGGTGCCAGCCGTTGCTGTTCGCCAATGGCTATGCAATCGAATTGCCGGCAGCCAGGCGGTTCCTGCGGCGTCATACAGGCTGCAAGTGGCATTGCGGCGAGTGATAGGAGCAGCTTGCAGCGATGCATTGCGCAATCATTGCGGAACGTTATTGAGCGCAGCATGAACGATCTCCTGCCCATGACTCAGCTTTACCTCATTTCGCCGCCCGACGTGACTGGCGATTTTCCCGAGCGTTTGACGCGCGCCCTTGATGTGGGCGCGGGGCTGGTCGCGGCATTTCAGTTCCGGGTGAAGGGATTCGACCAGCACGAGGCGGCAAAATTGGCCGCACCGCTTCAGGCAATCTGCGCCGAGCACGATGTGGCCTTTATCGTCAATGACAGCGTGGCACTTGCCAAACGCATCAAGGCGGACGGGGTACATCTGGGGCAGGGCGATGGTTCGCCGAAGCAGGCACGCGAGGAACTGGGCCGTGAAGCGCAGATCGGGGTGACTTGCCATGCGTCGCGCCATCTTGCGATGGAAGCGGGCGAGGCGGGCGCGGACTATGTCGCCTTCGGCGCTTTCTTTCCTTCGACCACTAAGGATAAAGGCGATGCCGAAAGGCCTGAGCCCGAACTGCTCGAATGGTGGAGCCAGTTGTTCGAAATTCCCTGCGTCGCGATCGGTGGGATCACGCCCGATAATTGCGCGCCGCTGGTCAAGGCAGGTGCCGATTTCCTGGCTGTGTCAGCTGCTGTGTGGAGCGGTGATGAGGCGCGGGCGGTGCGCAATTTCGCCGCTGCGATCAAGCGGGCGTCAGGACCTGATCAGTAGTTACTTCCCACGCGAACGCAGATCATGCGGCCAGTTTTTTCATTGTCGTTGATCTGGCGCAGTTCATTGGTGCCAGTCCGGCGCAGGCGCTGCCCGTTCTTCGGCCCGCTGGTAAAGGTCAGTTCGTCACCCTTGAGCAGGTAAGTGCCGCGCCCTTCGGTGTTGCGATAGCGCGAGGCGCGCGAAATGGTGAAGCTTTGCTCGGCAAGGGGGAACCATGCAGTGTCTGCGGCATTGCCTGGTAGCGCGCATTCATAGGGTCCGTGCGGCATGGTCTTGAGCATTTCGCCATGTGCCGGGGCCGAAATGGCAAAAGCAGCAAACAGTACGGGCAAGATAGATCTTTTCATGGCCAGAAGCGCTACCATGTTCTCTCGCTGCTCGCCAGCCGCCTTGCCCTGCGTTCGCGCCTCGGCTAAGGGCGCGCGCAACAATGCGTGGGGCGCGGCCCCGCAGGTTCCTTGAAAAGGTTAGCACCCATGAAGATCAGCGGCGTCGATATTCGCCCAGGCAATATCCTTGAGTATGAAGGCGGCATCTGGAAAGTCGCCAAGATCCAGCACACCCAGCCGGGCAAGGGTGGTGCCTATATGCAGGTCGAAATGAAGAACCTGCAGGATGGGCGCAAGACCAACGTGCGCTTCCGCAGCGCCGATACGGTCGAGCGCGTGCGGCTCGACACCAAGGAATTCCAGTTTCTGTATGAAGACGGCACTATGCTGGTGTTCATGGACAATGACACTTACGAGCAGATCAACCTGCCAAGCGACCTTTTGGGTGATGCACGCCCCTTCCTGCAGGACGGGATGCAGGTAACGCTTGAGCTGTGGGAGGAAAAGCCGATCAGCGTCGACCTGCCGTCGCAGGTCGAGGCCACCATCGTCGAAGCCGACGCAGTGGTGAAGGGACAGACCGCTTCATCAAGTTACAAACCAGCGATGCTCGACAATGGCGTGCGCATAATGGTTCCGCCGCATATTGAAAGCGGCACGCGCATTGTGGTTGACGTGTACGAGCAGTCCTACGTCGGGAAAGCCAGCTAACACCCATGTCCATGTATTCCGGTCTCATTCGCGTGATGGAAAAGGCGGCCCGCAAGGCGGGCGGCCGTTTGCGGCGTGACTTCGGCGAAGTCGAACACCTGCAGGTCAGCCGCAAGGGGCCGGCTGACTTTGTTTCCAAGGCAGATATGCGCGCCGAACGCGCGATCTATGATGAACTGCTTCATGCACGGCCCGATTGGGGCTTTGTGCTGGAGGAGGCGGGAATTATCGAGGGCGATCCCAACAAGCCGCGCTGGATCATCGATCCGCTCGACGGTACCAGCAACTTCCTGCACGGCATCCCGCATTTTGCGATCTCGATTGCGGTTCAGGAGCCCAAGCCGGATGGTTCAGGCTGGGATGAGGTGACTGCGGGTGTGATCTACCAGCCGATTACGGATGAGACATTCTGGGCAGAAAAGTCGCGCGGGGCCTGGTTGCAGGATGCCCGCCTGCGCGTATCGGCGCGTTCCCGCCTGTCTGAAGCACTGATTGCCACCGGCATTCCGTTCCAGGGAGCGGGGGACGCGGAAGAATGGATGAAGATCTACGCCGCGATCGGCCCCAATGTTGCCGGTATCCGCCGCTTTGGCGCCGCCTCGCTTGACCTGGCCTGGCTTGCAGCGGGCCGGTTTGACGGGTTTTGGGAAACCGGACTTAGCGATTGGGATACGGCCGCCGGCTGCTTGCTGGTGCGCGAAGCGGGCGGCTTCGTGAGCGATTTTCGCGGTCGATCGCAGTCGATCCATGCAGCACAGGTTCTGGCTGCGAATGACGTGCTGCACTCCAGGTTGCACAAATTGCTTGCGGGCGCATTGAAAACTTGAAGACTGTCGATGGCGCGGCTATCCGCCTCGCTCCCGTGACAGTGCCTCTGTGGCGGAATTGGTAGACGCGCTCGACTCAAAATCGAGTTTCTTCGGAAGTGCCGGTTCGACTCCGGCCAGAGGCACCAAGCTCACTTGCCAGGCTGCCTGGCCGGCCTGTTCGATTGGATGGTTACGGCGACCTGCAACGCTCCCTCAGGAAAAGCGCTTGTAATTTCGGCCTGGCTTTGGGATTCATACGGTTAGCGATGCTGGCCTTACCTTCCTTCCACGCCATGGCAGCGATGGTGGTCACTGTGGCCATGTTCATCGCATTCGCTCGCGGGCGGATGCCGATCGAGATCATTTCCTTGCTGACCATCGCTGTGATTGCGGTAGGGCTGTATTTCTTCCCGCTCGAAGGCACCCGTCCGACCGATGGCCTGATTCTCGCCTTCGCCGGTTTCGGGCACTATGCGCTGATCACCATCTGCGCGTTGATGATTATGGGCCGAGGGCTGGTAGTAACCGGTGCATTGGAACCAGCAGCGCGCATTCTGGAGCGGGTATTCAAGATTAACCTGCAGCTGGGCCTGCTGGTTTCGCTGTTGCTTGCGATGACCCTCTCCATGGCTGTGAATGACACGCCGGTGCTGGTTCTGCTGATGCCCATTTTTGTGGCGCTGGCTGCACGGGGTGCCATGCCCGCTTCCAAGACTTTGATCCCGCTCAATGCCGCGGTGCTGATCGGCGGCATGGCAACGACGATAGGCACTTCCACCAACATCCTTGTGGTCTCGATTGCGGTTGACCTGGGCATGCCGCAGATGAGTGTGTTTCATTATACGCCGATTGTGCTTGTGGCGGCACTCGTGGCGCTGCCCTATCTATGGCTTGTCATGCCGCGCCTGCTGGGTGACAACAGCGTAACGGATAAGTCCGTCAAACGCCGGTTCCATACCCGCCTCAGAATCGGGCCGGAGAGTGCGCTTGTAGGCGAGGAAATCGCGACGATCGTCCCGCGCCTGTCAGATGACATTCTTTTTCATGATCAACCTGGCGGTCCGTTGCAACCTCAACAGCGCTTGCACATTTCAGGCACGCACGAGGCACTGGAGGATGCGGTGCGCGTGTTGAAGGGCCAACTTGCCCCCAGCTGGGTGGTTGACCGTATACGGCGCGAATCTGCTGCCAAGGGGCAGGACATTACCGTTGTCGAAATGACTGTGACGGCCGATTCCCGGCTTATCAATCGCACGTTACCTACATCGGGGATCGCGGATTTGTACGGGGTCGCAGTTCTCGGAATCCACCGGCCCGAAAGGCTGATGGGCGAGCGCGATCAATATAGCGAAGGCGGTGACCTGCGCATCTCGGAAGGCGATGTGCTCCTCGTTATGGGCCTGCCTGAGAGCCTGCAAGAATTCGCCGACGCCGACAGTCTTCTGATGCTTGAGGGCGCGCGGGAGCTGCCGCGCAAGTCCAAGGCTGTGCTTTCCGCAGCAATCATGTTTTTCTCGGTCTTCACTGCATCGATCGGCCTTTTCCCGATTGCGATTTCTGCGCTGGCAGGCTCGATCCTGATGTTCGTGACCGGCTGTGTGAAGTTTGACCGAGTTGGACGAGCACTTTCAGGCAAGGTCATTGTGCTTGTGGCTGCCAGCATAGCGATCGGGCGGATCATCGATGACAGTGGTGCCGCTGCCTGGCTGGGCGAAACGATGTCGCTGGGGCTGCAACATCTTCCGGCGGCGGCAGTGCTTGGAGTAATCATGCTGTTCGTGACTTTCCTGACCAATTTTGCGTCAAACGCCACGGCGGCAACAGTGGGCACTCCGATCGCCTTCAACATTGCAAACCAATTGGGCTTGCCGCCAGAGCCATTGATCCTCGCAGTGTTGTTTGGCTGCAATCTTTGCTATGCAACGCCGATCGCATACCAAACCAATATGCTGATCATGTCCGAGGGTAGTTACCAGTTCAAAGACTATATCCGCACCGGTGTTCCGTTGGTGCTGTTGATGGTTGCCACGCTTTCGATCCTGCTGGTGAAGACTTACGGGATGTAGCTGTGGGCGTTGGCCCGGATGGCTGCATAAAGTTGGTGATCGCGGAAAAGTGACGGCCGCCGGAACGGGGGGCGTTCCGACGGCCGTGTTCTCCTCCCCAGGAGAATGTGTGCAGGGCAGGCGAGTGCCCCGGATCTGTGATCAGCTATATGTGCCCAATCGGTGGTGCAACGCGTTGATCTTGGCCAGCTCGTCACGGTCATCCGTGGCGCGGGCGTGGCTTTCGAGCGCGCGGCGCAGCAGCTTGAAATCGGCGGTGGAGAGCAGGGCGCGTGCGCGGCCCGGTTCCTTGGTGGGGGTATCGCTCATGTCCGCTCTCCTTATGCAGCTTCGAACTGGTTCATGGTGTTTTCCTTGCCGCCGGCTTTGAGGGCCGCTTCGCCAGCAAAGTATTCCTTGTGGTCGTCACCGATGTCGCTGCCGGCCATATTCTGATGCTTCACGCAGGCAATGCCTTGGCGAATTTCCTCGCGCTGGACCTGTTTGACATAGCCCAGCATGCCCTCCTCGCCGAAATAGCGCTTGGCGAGGTTGTCCGTGCTCAACGCGGCCGTGTGATAGGTCGGCAGAGTAATCAGATGATGGAAGATTCCCGCCTGCGCAGCGGAGTCGCGCTGGAAGGTCTGGATCCGGCGATCGGCTTCGTCAGCGAGCGCGCTACCATCGTAGTCGATGCTCATCAGCTTGGCCCGGTCATAATTTGACAGATCGCGACCCTCGGCTTCCCAGGCGTCATAGACCTGCTGGCGGAAATTCAGCGTCCAGTTGAAGCTGGGCGAGTTATTGTAGACCAGCTTTGCATTAGGGATCACTTCGCGGATGCGGTCTACCATGCCGCCAATCTGGCCGATATGCGGCTTCTCTGTCTCGATCCACAGCAGGTCTGCACCGTTCTGGAGCGATGTGATGCAGTCGAGCACACAGCGATCTTCACCCGTGCCGGCGCGGAACTGGTAAAGATTCGAAGGCAGGCGTTTGGGGCGCAGCAGCTTGCCTTCGCGGCTGAGAAAGACATCCCCGTTCCTGATGTCGGACGGATCGACCTCTTCGCAATCGAGAAAGCTGTTGTACTGATCGCCCAGATCGCCCTCTTCCTTGGTGTAGGCGATCGACTTGGTGAGGCCTGCACCAAGCGAATCGGTGCGGGCAACGATGATCCCGTCTTCAACACCCAGTTCCAGGAAGGCATGACGGACCGCGCGGATTTTCTGCAGGAATTCCTCATGCGGAACCGTAACCTTGCCATCCTGATGGCCGCATTGCTTTTCGTCAGAAACCTGGTTCTCGATCTGGATCGCGCAGGCGCCTGCTTCAATCATCTTCTTGGCGAGCAGATAAGTTGCCTCGGCATTGCCGAAACCTGCATCGATGTCAGCGATGATGGGCACAATATGTGTCTCATAATTGTCGATCGCGGCTTCAATGCGCTTGGCCTCGATTTCATCGCCGCGCTCACGCGCCGCATCGAGATCGCGGAACATCATGCCCAGTTCGCGCGCGTCGGCCTGCTTGAGGAAAGTGTAGATTTCCTCGATCAGGGCAGGCACGCTGGTCTTTTCGTGCATCGATTGGTCAGGTAGCGGGCCGAATTCGCTCCGCAGCGCAGCAACCATCCAGCCAGATAGGTAGAGATAACGGCGCTTGGTGCTACCGAAATGCTTCTTGATGCTGATCAGCTTCTGCTGGGCGATGAACCCGTGCCAGCAGCCCAGAGACTGGGTGTAATTGGCCGGATCGGCATCATAGGCTGCCATATCCTCGCGCATAATCTTCGCGGTGTATTTCGCTATGTCGAGGCCCGTGCGGAAACGGTTCTGCATTTGCATGCGAGCCGCGCCTTCCGCGTCGATCGCGTTCCACGGCGCGCCATTCGTTTCGATGGTCTTGCGCATCGCTGCGATGGAAGCCTGGTAGGTCATTCTGTGTCTCCTGCTAGGGCGGGGAGGCGCCCCTTGCAGACATCAATGACGGACGAAACGCTACGATGACAGGAAAAATTACAAAATATCTTGTCTTCGTGAGCATTTTTGGGCTTCCAACGATGTAAAGATGTAAATATAGTGACAAAATGGCTGACGCTTCTCTTCTTGCCGGCCCCGCATTGCGCCGTTTGCGCAAGCGCGAGGGGCTGACCCAGGCGGCAATGGCCGCAACATTGGGCATCAGCCCCAGCTACCTCAACCTGATCGAACGTAACCAGCGCCCACTATCCGCACGAGTGCTGGTGCAGGTAATCGAGCGATTTGACTTCGATCCACGCACCTTGCGCGAGGATGAAGCGATTGGCGGCGTGGACGGGCTGGCGCGCAGATTGGCGGACGAGCGCTTTGCCGATCTGGGCATAGACCGTGAAGAAGTGAGCGAATTGCTGGCGGTCGCGCCTCAGGCCGCAGCGGCGTTCGCCCGGCTTTACGATCGCAGTGGCCAGGAAACAGGCGGAATCAACGATTCGCTAATCGCCTCAAGGCGCGAGATCGAGCGTTGGCGAAACCATTTCGCCGATCTCGATCACGCTGCCGAGGATCTGGCTGACGAACTGCGTCTTTCCCATAGCGACCTTGGGGCGGCGCTGACCGAACGCCTGCGTGACAAACACCAGCTCACCGTGCGCATTCTACCGCTCGACGTCATGCCCGATTGGCTGCGCCGGCTAGATTTGCACGCCCGCCAGCTCCAGCTGTCCGAGATGCTTGATCGATCCTCACGCAATTTCCAGATTGCCGCGCAATTGGTGGCGCTGGAACAGCGCGAAGCGATCTCCAGGCTGGTCGCCGGTGCCCAGCTTGACGATGCCGCATCAAGGCAGTTGTTCGAACGGCACCTGACGGCATATTTCGCGGCGGCGCTGCTGATGCCCTATGGCCGGTTCCTGCGCGCATGCGAGCAGACCGGATATGACTTCTTGGTGCTGCAACGGCGCTTCGGCGTCAGTTTCGAACAACTCGCGCATCGTCTCACTACAATGCAGCGGGTTGGTCAGCGCGGCCTGCCGTTTTTCATGGCAAGGCTTGACCGTGCGGGCCAGTTTTCCAAGCGCTTTTCCGGTGCCAGCGGGGCGACCCTGCTTGAAAGTGATGCCACATGCCCGCTTTGGGTGGCACACATGGCATTTGAACGGCGCGGAGATTTGTGTGTTCAGCCGGTGATGGTTGAAGGTGCGGATTCCGGGCCTGCTCACTGGCTCACCTTTGCCCGGACGGTCGACGCGATTGGTGCGGGCGACGATGCCCGTTTTGTGATCGTGCTGGGCGTCGAAGCGCGTTTTGGCAGTCAGATGGCTGCGGCGAAGGGCGTTTCGCTAGATCCAAAGGCTGCCGACCCGATCGGGCTTGGCTGTGCGCGGTGTTACCGGGAAGGTTGCCGTCAACGCTCGTTGCCGCCGCGCGGCGCGCCCTTGCGTGTCGATCGGGTCACGCGCGGCGTTACTCCGTTCGAATTCAATCCCTTGCGCGATCGCTAGCACTATGCCGGTCATAAATGCGTCAATCACGCAATGAGGCTGGAATGCTGATGAAAAAGGCCGAGTGTAAAATTTACCGACATTTCATTTCTCCCTCTTAAAACGCGATGTGATTGGCATTGCGAGGCAACCACACGCGAACATGCAGGGCGAACGGTCCATCTCTGATTCCTACACGCGCTGCGGCACATATGCCGTAGCGTCTTGCGAAAGGAATTCGGTGTGATGCTCGGAACCGACCTTTCGCTGCTGCCGCTAGCCGGTCAGATCGGCAATATTGGCGGCGCCGCCTTTTGCCTTGTTTCGGCTCTGTGGATATTGCGCATGGGAGACAGGACGCGGCTAGACCGCTGGGCCGCAATCCTTGCGATAATGCTGACCGGGCTCTGGGCCGCATTGTCTGCTGCCCTGTCACCTGCCTCGCTAGCTACAGGGCTCGCTGAATCGGCGCGCAACCTTTCGCTGGTCTATCTGCTGTTCCGCCTGTTCGCGAATGACGGACGAGACGAAAGCTTGCGGCCCATCCGGCCGCTGGTGGGCACCTTGTTCCTGGTCGAGCTGCTCCAGCCCTTGCTGTTGGCTGTTGGCCTGAGGGTTGCGGCAACGCCCGAGCTGGCAGCGTTGACGAACCAGATATCGGTCATCCTGCATCTTTTGGTGACGATCGGGGCGCTTGTATTGCTGCATAACCTGTATGGCGGGGCGGCGGTCGCCTCAAGGCAATTGCTGCGCTGGAGCGCATTCGCACTGGCGGGGATCTGGCTCTACGATCTCAATCTGTACACGGTCGCCTATCTCAGCAGCGAGCCACCCGAATTGTTGCTGGCGCTGCGCGGGTTGGTGACCGGATTGCTGACCCTCGCCTTGGCGATCGGCAGCAATGCTGGCACTGCGGGGTTGCAGTTTCGCCCGTCGCGTGCGGTCGCTTTCCGCAGCCTCTCGCTACTGCTGATCGCTGGTTACCTGATGGCGATGGTGGTGATCAGTCGCTCGCTGGCCTTGCTGGGCGGAGACCTTGGCCGTGTAACACAAGTGGGATTTGTGGTTTTCGCGAGCGTCGCAGCGATTATCTGGCTGCCATCAGCGCGCGCGCGTGCCTGGCTTCGGGTAGTGCTGGCCAAGCATCTCTTCCGCCATCGATATGACTATCGAGCGGAGTGGCTTCGTTTCACCGCAACCATGGGGCGCGGGGGCGCTGACGAAGGCAGCCTTAACCAGCGCGCAGTAAAGGCGATGGCAGACATTACCGATAGCCCTGCCGGATTGCTGCTTGCCCCCAATGAAGAAGCCGAGCTGGAACTGGTCGCCCGCTGGCAATGGCCCGAGATCGAAGTGCCTTCCCCGGCAGCCGAACATGACCTTGCGGGGCAGTTTGAGCGCAGCCAATTCATCTACGATATCGATGCCCTACGCTCTGGGGCTGTCCACCATCCCAATACGAAACCATTGCCTCAATGGTTGTGGGACGCTCCTGCGGCCTGGGCTGCCATTCCGCTGATTCATTTCGAGCGGCTGGTTGGCGTGGTCATCCTGGCCCGTCCACCGGTAGCGCGCGCACTTGACTGGGAAGACTTTGATCTACTGCGCGCGGCTGGCCGCCAGTTGGCCAGCTATCTGGCTGAACAAACGGGCCAGCAAGCCTTGATGGAAGCGGGCCGGTTTGACGAATTCAACCGCCGGATTGCTTTCGTGATGCACGACATAAAGAACCTGGCAAGCCAGTTGACCCTGCTTGCCCGCAATGCCGAAAAGCATGCCGAAAATCCGGAATTTCGTGCAGACATGCTGATCACGCTGCGTAACAGTGCAGACAAGCTGCAAATGTTGCTGGCCCGGCTCGGCCGCTATGGCACCGGCAAGATCGAGCGCCAGGCAGCGGTCAATTTGGCCGCGATGGCCGATGCGCTGGCCAACCGTTCCAACTCCCTCCACCCTGTCAGGGTTGCTCGCAGCGAAAGCTGTGTGGTGCGCGGTGATCCCGTGGCGATGGAGCAGGCGATGCAGCATCTTGTGCAGAATGCGATCGATGCCAGTGACGCCAATCTCCCGGTTTATCTCAATGTTTCCTGCGATGGATTGACCGGCCGCGTCGAGGTGATCGACAACGGAAAGGGAATGTCGCCCGAATTCGTGCGCAACGGCCTTTTCAAGCCGTTCGTTTCTTCAAAAGAGGGCGGGTTTGGCATTGGCGCGTTCGAAGCAAGAGAGCTTATTCGCGCGATGGGCGGGAGCCTGCATGTCGAAAGCCGTGAGGGGCTGGGAACACGATTTATCATCACCATGCCATTGGCGGAGGCGATTGATCCGCTGTGGCAGGGAAAAGAGTTTGAAAGCAAGGTGGCATGATGGCCGACAAGAAACCCGCACTGCTGGTCATAGAGGATGACGAGGGCCTGCAGGCCCAACTCAAATGGGCCTATGACGATTTTGAAGTCATCCCTGCCACAGACCGCGAAAGTGCAATTGCGGCATTGCGTCAGGTTGGACCGGCGGTGGTCACGCTTGACCTCGGTCTGCCGCCTGATCCGGATGGCACGAGCGAGGGTTTCGCCGTGCTCGATGCGATCATGGAGCTGAAGCCGGACACCAAGGTAATTGTCGCTTCGGGGCACGGAGCGCGCGAGAGCGCGCTAGATGCGATCGCTCACGGAGCCTATGATTTCTACCACAAGCCGGTTGATATCGAGGATTTGGGCCTGATCGTGCGGCGTGCCTTCAACCTGCACCAGATCGAAGCAGAAAACCGCAGGCTCAAATCGCAAAGCGGTGAGGATAACCGCGTGCTGGGCGCCATGATCACCGCTGCCCCCGAAATGGTGCAGGTTGCCCGCACGATCGAACGGGTGGCGAGAACCAATGTCTCGGTCATGCTGCTGGGAGCAAGCGGTACTGGCAAGGAATTGCTTGCCAAGGGACTGCATGATGCAAGCGACCGCAGGGAAGGGCCCTTTGTCGCGATCAATTGCGCGGCGATCCCGGAAAATCTGCTCGAGAGCGAACTGTTCGGACACGAAAAGGGTGCTTTTACCGGCGCGGTCAAGACCACCGAAGGCAAGATCGAGAATGCCGCAGGCGGCACTCTGTTTCTCGATGAGGTGGGTGATATACCGCTGGCATTGCAGGTCAAACTGCTGCGCTTTCTGCAGGAACGCACGATCGAACGGATCGGCGGGCGAAAGCCGATCGAGGTTGATACGCGTATCGTTTGTGCCACGCATCAAAACCTTGAGTTGATGTGCAGCGAAGGCAGATTCCGCGAAGACCTGTTCTATCGTCTGGCTGAAATCGTGGTGAAGATCCCGGCGCTGGCCGAACGGCATGGTGATGCGACCTTGCTGGCCAAGGCGTTCCTCAATCGCTTTGCCAATGAGATGAACCCGCAAGTGAGCGGCTTTGCACCCGATGCGCTGGCAGCGATCGATGCGCATGATTGGCCCGGTAATGTGCGCGAACTGGAAAATCGCGTTAAACGCGCGGTGATCATGACTGACGGCAAGCTGGTGGGCGCGGGTGATCTTGACCTTCAGCAAAGCGGCGAGGAGCGGGGCGATGTGCTCAACATAAAGACCGCCCGCGAAGAAGCTGACCGGCGCGTGATCCGCCATGCTCTTGCGCGCAGCGAAGGCAATATTTCCAGCACCGCCAAAATGCTGGGGATCAGCCGACCGACGCTTTACGACCTGCTCAAGCAATACGATCTTTCGGCCTGACCGGAGCCGGGTGCACGCAGGCACTCGACAAGCGTAAAGTGCGCGGGCAGTGCGGGCCAATGCGCAGGCTAGGCTCCTTTTTCGCTGACCCGATGATTGCGGTCCTTGTAATGGCGACCGGGCTGGTGCTGATCTTTCCTGCAGCAGGCGAGCTGCGCGACACGGCGCGCACTGTTTCAAGCACAGGCATATTCCTGCTTTTCCTGGTCAATGGCATGCGCATTGCCCGCGGCGAAATCACGCATGGTTTCAGAAACTGGCGCTATTTCGGCCCGCTGATGCTGTGGGTTTTCGGAGTGATGGCGCTTGGCGGCATGGGTATTTCGTTCATTGCCACAGCCCATCTGCCCCCGCTGGTTGCACTGGGGTTCCTCTATCTCGGTACCTTGCCGTCTACGATTCAGTCAGCCACTTCATATACCACGCTGGCAGAGGGCAATATCGCGCTCGCGGTGGTGGGGGCGGCTCTGATCAATATTGCGGGTGTATTCATCACCGCGCCGCTTTTCGCGTTGCTCGCCGGCAACGAGGCGGGCGAGATAGGCTATCAAGCGATCGTAAGGATTGCGGCGATCCTGGTGTTGCCTTTCATTATCGGCCAGGCGCTTCAAGGGTGGACCCGTGATTGGGTGATGGCGCGCAAGGCCAGGATAGTCTGGCTTGATCGGATCGTGATCGGGATTGCCGTCTATGTCGCCATGTCGGGGGCAGTCGAGCAGGGCCTGCTGCAGATGTTTGACGGAGCAAGCTGGGCATGGCTACTTATTTTGACAGTCATTTTCCTGGTTGCTGCGCATCTGGCTGCTTGGTGGGCGAGCGGGCTGCTTGGCTATCCGATCGCCGACCGCAAAGCATTTCTGTTCGCTGGAGCGCAGAAGAGCGTGGCGATTGGCGCGCCGCTTGCCGCCATTCTTTTCGTTCCCGACGTTGCCGGATTCGTGATCGCGCCGCTGCTGCTCTATCACCTGTTTCAACTGATGATGGCTGCACCCATAGCTAGTCGCCTTGCGCGGTTGCATTGAGATCTATTCTTTGCACGCCTTCGCGGCGGTTGTGCCTTACAGACCACAGGAAGCTTAGCCCGATCAGCGTTGCGCCAATCAGCCCGGTGATCGTTTCCGGGATGTGGAACCTGGCTGAAAACAGCATGATCCCACCCAGCACGATGATCGCCCAGAACGCACCATGTTCAAGATAGCGGTATTGCGCCAACGTTCCCGTTTGCACCAGATGAATGGTGATCGAGCGAACGAAGATCGCGCCAACTGACAGGCCCAGCGCTATGATGATCATGTTGTTCGACAGTGCGAAGGCACCAATTACGCCATCGAAGCTGAAACTGGCATCGAGCACTTCCAGATAAAGGAAACCGCCAAGGCCTGACTTCACGACGATGCCCGCTGCCCGTTTCTTCGCTTCGTGCTGTTCCAGCAGCGCTGCGATCGCATTGACGCCGATAAAGGTAATCAGTCCCAGGATGCCGGCCGTAAGGAAGGTATTGGCATCCTGCGGAGCAAGCAGGGTTGAAACGCTGTAAACCAGCGCCAGAACCAGCCCGATTTCGATTGCAGGCACAGTCGAAAAGCGATTGATCGTGCGCTCAAGTGCCGCGATCCAGTGCACTTCCTTGTCTTCCTCGAAAAAGAAAGTCAGCCCTACCATCGCCAGGAACGCCCCGCCGAACCCAGCGATGCCGATATGGGCGCCAGAAACAATACGTTCGTATTCTGCTGGATTGTTGAGTGAAAGATCGATTGCGGCAATCGGGCCAAGCCCGGCGGCAATCGCGACGATGGCGATCGGGAACACAATACGCATCCCGAACACGGCAATCAGGATACCAATGGTCAGGAAGCGTTGCTGCCACACCGGATCCATGGTGCGCAATACGGTGGCGTTTACCACGGCATTGTCGAAGCTGAGCGACACCTCAAGGATCGAGAGTACAAACACGATCCACAGGATGCTGAGCGTCGCGCCGATATTGCCTGTGCTGGCCCAGCCGTACCAGACCGCCAAGGCAAGGCAGACCAACGAGAAGGCCAGCGAGAAGCCGTAATACCGCAGCAGCGTTTGCATGATTGATCAGGCCTTGGGTTGGTAAGTCTGGTCTTCAGTAGGGAAGCTGCGACTACGGACTTCCTCGGCATATTGCACGACCGTTTTTTCGATGACGTCGGCGATATCTGCGTATTTTTTCACAAAGCGCGGGACGCGGTCGAACATGCCCAGCATGTCTTCGGTTACCAGCACCTGCCCGTCGCATTGGGCCGATGCGCCGATGCCGATCGTTGGGCACGATACAGCCTTGGTCGCCTCGATGGCAATGGGCTCGACCACCCCCTCGATTACGATCGCGAAGGCACCTGCTTCGTCCAGTGCCCTGGCATCCTTGACGATCTTCTCGGCCTCGGCATCGCTTCGCCCGCGCGCACCATAGCCGCCCAGGACATTGACCGCCTGCGGGGTCAGCCCGACATGGCCCATTACCGGAATGCCGCGCTGGTTGAGAAAGGCGACCGTTTCCGCCATCGCTTCACCGCCTTCAAGCTTCACCGCAGCCGCCCCGCTTGCCTTTAGCAGGAAGGATGCGCTTTCGAAGGCTTTCTCCTTCGAGCTTTCGTAGGAGCCGAACGGCATGTCGACCACAACAACCGAATGGTAAGAGCCGCGCACCACGGCTGCGGCGTGATTGGCCATCATATCAAGCGTGACGGGGACAGTGGAATCGAGCCCGTAGATCACCTGCGCGAGCGAATCGCCCACCAGCAAAATGTCGCAATGCGCATCAAGCAATTGGGCCTGCCGGGCAGTGTAAGCAGTAAGCATCACGATTGGCTCCGCAGTCACCCCGTCGGATTTACGGCGCCTGATCGCGGGGACGGTGAGCCGCCGCATCGGTTGCGGCGTGGGGTGGGCGCGGCTGGTCGAAGTATCGAGCTGGAAAGTCGTAGACATGGCGCGCTTTTAACCCAACAGGGGATTTGCGCAAATGCCTGCTCGACTGTGTCCGGGTTTCACGGCAGTAAGTGATTATAAAGACATTCCCCAAGGGAAGGTGAAGGAGGGTTTCATATATGGCAGTTGCACCATCTGGCAGCAGCGGTCGCGATGGCTGGTCATCGCGCACAGCATTCATATTGGCCGCGATCGGTTCGGCTGTTGGCTTGGGCAACTTGGTCAGATTTCCTGCAGAAGCAGCGAGCAATGGCGGCGGCGCCTTTGTGCTTTTCTACATTTTTTGCATTGCCCTGATTGGTTTGCCGGTTTTGCTCTCTGAAACCCTGATCGGGCGCCACGGACAATCATCGGCAACGCAGAGCGTTCGTCGACTGGCGGTGGAATCACGCGCTTCGCCTTACTGGGAGGGTATGGCCGGGTTGGGGGTGCTTGCCGCTTTTATGATCCTGGCGTTTTACTGCGTTATTGGCGGCTGGGTGCTCTATTACATCGTGCTGTTCTTCCTCGACTTGTTCCAGTCTGGCGTGACGGGAGGGGCTTTGCAGGGCATGAGTGCCGAGCAGATCCAGGCGATTTTCCCGGCGCTTCAGGCTGACGGCTTCACTATGTCGAGCTTTGATATCGCCTTCGTGGCAATCACGCTCTACTTTGTGGCGCGCGGGGTATCTGGCGGGATTGAGGTTGTGGCGATCTGGCTGATGCCGGCTTTTTTTGCGCTGTTACTGCTTATCACCATCTACGGTGCATTCGGTGGAGCTTTCACGGACACCTTGGGATATCTTTTCACGTTTGATTTTTCCAAGCTCACCGGAGAAGTGATGCTGGCCGCCGTGGGTCAGGCGTTTTTCTCGCTTTCGCTGGGCGTGGCCGGGATGATCACCTACGGGTCCTATGTAGGACGCGACGTCAACCTGGCTGGAACCTCTACCATCATCGCATTTGCCGATACGGCTGTGGCACTGGTGGCTGGGCTTTGTATTTTTCCAATCGTTATCGCCGCAGGGCTTTCTACCGAAGGCGGGTTGGGATTGATGTTCGCGACCTTGCCACACGCGTTCCAGTCCATGCCCTTCGGTTCGGTGATCGGCCTGGCATTCTTTATCATGGTTGGTTTTGCCGCTCTCACCAGTTCGGTGGCATTGATGGAGGTTCCGACTTCCTGGGCGATGGAGAAATTCAAGACCAGTCGGGCATTGACGGCAATAACTGTGGCGACGTTGGCCGGCTTGCTTGGTGTGGCATCCGCTTATTCGCTCAACACGATGTCCGGTTTTCACCCGCTTGGCTTCATCCCGCTGTTTGAGGGTGAGGGCGTGTTCTCGGCGCTGGATAGCGTCACGGCAAAGCTGTTCATGCCGATTGGCGCCTTGCTGGTGTGCATCTTTGTGGGTTGGATTGCCGATCCCAAGCTGGTCGATAGTGAAAATGGGCTTGATGGTGCGCTGCACAGGTTATGGCGTTTTCTGGTGCGGTATCTGTGTCCTGCCGCCTTGTTGGCGATCATGGTGGCCGGCCTATCCGGTTAGTCGGTTTTATGAGCGCGTGACAAAAGTGCCGTTCCCAGGCTGAGGGCGGCCTCTTGTTTGGCCAGGCGATTGCGAATCATCGCGCAATAGAACATAAAGCGAACAAATGAGTCGTTCGATTATGTTCAACCCTGCTCTCTCTATCTCTGGAAAGCTTGCCGTCAGCGGTGCGAGCGAAAGCGCTGCGGCGCTGGTCCGCACCAATCTGCCGCGCTGGCGGCCAGGGCTTGCGGCGCCTTGCCATAGCGAAATCTTTGCAAATAGTGACGAGGCGAGCGGGGCGGGGCTGGCTCTGGCGCTGGCACGCGATGCGATGAAGGTGGCAGCAAACCATGCCTCTCCGGCACAGGAGGACCGCCGCCAGGTGCTGTGGGTGCAGGACAGGGCGGCGGTGCGTTTGACCGGGAGACCCTATACTCAGGGCCTCCCGCCCGAGCTGCGCCACAGGTTGATCCATGTCGAGGCGAAGAGCTGCGAGGATGCGCTGTTCGCGCTGGAAGAGGGGCTGCGCTGCCGTGACCTGGCCTTTGTGCTGGGCGAGATTGTCGGCAATCCGCGCGCGCTCGGTTTCACCAGTTCGCGCAGGCTAAGCCTGGCAGCGGAAAAGCATGGCGTGCCGCTATGGCTGCTGCGGCTCGATGCGCAGGCAGACCTTTCTTCCGCGCGGATGCGCTGGAGGGTTGCTGCGTACCCTTCGCCGCCCCCGCGCTGGAACGCCGAGGCACCGGGTCACCCGGCCTGGCGGGCAGAGCTGTTCCGTGCGCGCTCGCACCCCACCGGAGAATGGAGCCTGAGCGATGACGGCAACACCCTCATTGCCAGTCGACCGCGCAGCAGCCCCGCAGGGGCCGCCACGCCGGATCATGTCGATCTGGTTGGCACAGTTCGCAGTCGATCGCTGGCGGCTCTCTAACGGTTTCACGCGCGGCGGAGTTGCAGACGCGGCGCCCACCGTATTGATTGCCGAGACTGCACATGGCCCTCGCATCGCCGCTGTCAACCATGCCGGGCGGGAAGCCGGGGCGCGTTCCGGCATGATGCTGGCCGATGCGCGCGCACTGTGCCCCGGGATCAAGGTTGCTCCGTCCGATCCGGCGGGAGATCTCGCCTTGCTCGAAAAGCTGGCGCTGTGGGCGCGGCGTTGGGGTCCGTGGAGCGCACTTGACCCGCCTGACGGGCTGATCGTCGATATTACCGCGGTGGCGCATCTGTTCGGTGGCGAGCGGCGCCTGATCGCTGATGCCATGGCAGCATTCGCCGCGCGGGATCTTTCCGCGCGTCTGGCGATCGCCCCCACTGCCGGGGCAGCCTGGGCGCTGGCGCATTACGGGCCGGATGGCGCGATCCTGGGTCCGGATGACGATGCTGCGATGCGCCTTGCCGAACTGCCGGTGGCGGCACTGCGGCTCGACCCCGACGTGCTCACCGTGCTGCGCCGACTTGGCCTCAAGCGGTTGGGCGAGCTCGGCGGGGTGGGGCGCGACGCGCTGCAGCGCCGCTTTCGCAACCGCAAGGCGCCCTCTGCCAACCCGCTGCTGCGGATGGATCAACTGCTCGGCCGGGTTCCCGAACCGCTGTTGCCAGTGGTGCCGCAGCACGCGCCACTGGTCGAACGGAGGCTGATGGAGCCGATCCGCCACCGCGACCTGTTCGATCAGGTGCTGCGTGACCTCGCCGCCGACATGGCGCGCGAGCTGGAAGGGCGGGGGCAGGGTGGGCGGCGGCTTGAGCTGGCGCTATGGCGGGTCGATGGCGAAGTGATCATTCGCGCGATCGAACTGTCCGCAGCAACCCGCGATCCTGCGCATATCTGCCGCCTGTTTGCCGCCAGGCTTGATGGCGTGGATGCCGGTTTCGGGATCGAATTGCTGCGCCTGCGGGCCAGCTGGATCGAACCCTTGGCATTGGCACAGCGCGATATCGAGGATGCCGCCGAAGCGCACGGCACCTCGCTCAGTACCTGCATCGACCGGCTGATGGTTCGCCTTGGCGCGGGCGCAGTGCGCCGCCCAGTGCCGTATGCCAGCCACTTGCCCGAACGCGCGCAGCGCTGGCAGTTACCACTGCAGCCTGAACCTGCCAGTCAGGGCGAACTGGCGTTTCACCAGCGCCCACTCAAGCTGCTCGACCGGCCTGAGGCGATCGCGGTGCTTTATGCCACGCCTGACGGCTATCCACGCGCGTTCCGTTGGCGCGGTACAGTCTGCGAAGTCGTGCGGATGGAAGGGCCCGAACGGATCGCGCCTGAATGGTGGCGCGAACGCTCGAACGCGCGTCTGCGTGATTACTACCGGATAGAGGACGAACGGGGGCGGCGATACTGGATCTATCGCCAAGGGCTGGTGGGTGACGGGCGCGGCGGTTTGCCCCTCTGGTACTTGCAGGGGCTTTATAGTTAATTGCCATACTACAATAAAGAAATGGAAACTGCCGATAGAGTTTTATTTACCAATTTCCGTCATGATACACGCATGAAAAAGATCGCATCATCCCGCTCATCCGAACGCAAGCTGCTTGAGATGTTGGTCAAGGGTCGTTCGCGCTCTCGCCCTCTTTATGTCGAAGTGATCGATGTTTCGGAAGGCGGGTGCAAGGTCAAGGGAAGCCCTGGCTTTGCCGAAATAGGTGAAAGCATTCTGCTGCGGATCAAAGGAATCCATACTCCGGTAGGCAAATTTGTTTGGGTCGACGGTAAATATGCGGGTATCGCGTTTGATGGCAAGATGCACCCGGCGGTGATTGAGCACCTCTACAGTGAACGGCTCAGGCAGAAGAAAGCGCAGGGCAGGGGCGAAAAGGCTGCCTGATTTCGGTGTATCGTCGGGCCCACTGCCCATTGAAATCCCAGCTAGGAACATATAGTGAACATAGAGTCGACCTGGTAATTACACCAGTCGCCCTGTGATCTATGCCCGATGTACCGCTGACCCCTGCCAAACGCCGGATCGAGCTTGATCCTGATACGATCGAGCTTCCCCGGCGCGCACCATTTGTCGAGCTGGGACTGGCAAGCTGTTTCACCTTCCTGCGCGGGGCATCGGATGCAGTCGATCTCGTGACTCGCGCCCGCGCGCTTGGCTATGACGCCGTGGGAATTGCCGACGCCAATTCCATGGCCGGCGTGGTGCGGGCCCATACCGAGGCGAAAGCACTCAAGTTGCGCCCGGTAATCGGCACACGGATCGAAACGGTCGAGGGGCTAACCTTCCTTGCCTATCCGCAGGACCGTGCCGCCTATGGGCGTCTGTGCCGGTTGCTCAGTGCCGGACGGATGACCACGCTCGAGGGTGAATGGCAGGGCAAGGGCGCGTGCGAGATTTCACTGCCCCTGCTTGCTGAACACAGTGAGGGCGTGCAGCTGATCCTGCTGCCGCCTGCCAACCTGGAGGTGAAGTGCCCGGTGCCCGCATGGGCAAACAATGTGGTCGCGCTTGACGGTCGCGAACTGCCGGAGACGGTTTCAGGGCGATTCATCGATCTGTTGCCGCATCTTGTGGCCGGGCTGCCCACCCTGCGCCACCTCGCCGCGAGCTATCTCTATCGCGGCGATGATGTGGCGCGGATCACCCGGCTTGATGCGTTGGCACGCGAGAACGGCCTCACCCTGCTGGCCACCAATGACGTGCATTACGCCACGCCTGACAAGCGTCCGCTGCAGGATGTGATGACGGCGATCCGGCACAAGACCACGGTTGCGCAGGCAGGACATCTGCTTGCCGCCAATGCCGAACGCCATCTCAAATCGCCCGCGGAAATGCAGCGTCTGTTCGCGCGCTGGCCGTATGCGATTGCTGCCGCGCGCGAGGTGGCTGATGCCTGCCGTTTCAGCCTCGACGAGCTGCGCTACGAATACCCCGAAGAGATCTACCCTGACGGCATGACGCCGCAGCAATATCTCGAAGGTGAAACCTGGAAGGGGGCGAGGGGGCGCTATCCCGAAGGCATTCCCGAGAACGTCGACAATACATTGAAACGTGAGCTTGGGTTGATCGCCAAGCTCGATCTCGCGCGCTATTTCCTCACCATCAAGGGCATCGTCGATTACGCGCGCTCGGTCGATCCGCCGATCCTGTGCCAGGGGCGCGGCAGTGCCGCCAATTCGGCGGTGTGTTATTGCCTCGAGATTACCAGCGTCGATCCGGCCAAGCACCAGTTGCTGTTCGATCGCTTCATTTCGGAAGAGCGCAAGGAGCCGCCCGATATCGATGTCGATTTCGAGCATGAGCGGCGCGAGGAGGTGATCCAGTATATCTATCGCAGATATGGTCGCCACCGCGCAGGGCTATGCGCGACGGTGATCCATTACCGCCCGCGCATGGCAATCCGCGAGGTCGGCAAGGCGATGGGGCTGAGCGAGGATGCTACCAGCGCGCTCGCACGCACCATATGGGGCAGCTATGGCCGCGAGATCGGTGAGAAGCATGTCGCTGAAACCGGCATGGACATCAGTGATCCGCACTTGCGCCGCGTAATCAAGCTGGCCGAGCAGATAATCGGCATGCCGCGCCATCTCAGCCAGCATGTCGGCGGCTTCATCCTCACGCAGAACCCGCTTACCGAAACCGTGCCGATCGGTAATGGCGCCATGCCCGATCGCAGCTTCATCGAATGGGACAAGGATGACATCGAAGCGCTCGGCATCCTCAAGGTCGATGTGCTGGCGCTGGGCATGCTCACCTGCATCAGGAAATGCTTTGACCTGCTGGAGATGCATCATGGCCGCGCACTGACACTCGCCACTGTGCCGCGCGAGGATATGGAAACCTACGCCATGCTGCGCAAAGGGGATTCGCTTGGCGTGTTCCAGGTTGAAAGCCGGGCGCAGATGAACATGCTGCCGCGACTGCGACCGCGCGAATTCTATGATCTGGTGATCCAGGTCGCGATTGTCCGGCCCGGCCCGATCCAGGGGGACATGGTGCACCCCTATCTCAAGCGGCGGCGCGGTGCGGAAGCGGTGGAAATTCCGGCTCCGGCGCCCGAACACGGCCCGCCTGACGAGCTTTCCAGCATCCTCGCGCGCACGCTTGGGGTGCCGATCTTCCAGGAACAGGCGATGAAGATCGCGCTCGACGCCGCGAAATTCACCGGTGCCGAAGCCAACCGGCTGCGCAAGGCGATGGCAACCTTTCGCAGCCGAGGCATGGTGCACGAGTTGGAGGATATGATGGTGGGGCGGATGGTCGCGCGTGGCTACGATCCCGATTTTGCCATGCGCTGCTTCAACCAGATCAAGGGCTTCGGCGAATATGGCTTCCCGGAAAGCCACGCAGCAAGCTTCGCGCATCTGGTCTATGTCTCAAGCTGGCTCAAATGCCATTTCCCGGCTGCCTTCGCCTGCGCGCTGCTCAATTCGCAGCCGATGGGCTTCTATGCCCCGGCTCAGATCGTGCGCGACGCGCGCGAACACGGCGTGCAAGTGCTGCCTGCCGATGTGAACCATTCGATGTGGGACAACACGCTGGAGAAGGCGGGCACGTTGGCCCTGCGCCTCGGCCTCAGGCAGATCGACGGGCTGCCTGAACATGTCGCTGCCGCACTGGTGGCAAGCCGCGAGGCGGGCGGGCCTTTCCGCGACATCGCCGATCTGCGTGCGCGGGCGGGATTGTCTCCGGCGCATATCGAACGGCTTGCCAGCGCGGATTGCTTTACCTCGCTTGGGCTATCGCGGCGGCAGGCGCTATGGGATGCCCGCAGCCTGATCGCCGCACCTGACTTGCCGCTGTTCAAGGCGGCAGCCGAGCGTGACGAGGGCGCGGAACAGGCGCGCACGCAATTGCCGCAAATGCCATTGAGCGAAGAGGTGGTGGCCGATTACCAGACCACGCGCCTTAGCCTGAAGGCGCATCCGATGGCTTTCCTGCGTGCCAGTCTTGCCGAACGCGGCTTTGCACGCGCCTGCGACCTTAGGGAACGCAAGCTCCGCTCCATGGTGCAGATCGCCGGGCTGGTGCTGATACGCCAGCGCCCGGGATCGGCCAAGGGCGTGTGCTTCATCACGCTGGAAGACGAGACAGGGGTCGCCAATCTGGTGATCTGGCCTGATCTGATGGAGAAGCAGCGCAAGGTGATCATGGGCGCGCGGTTGATGGAGGTGCGCGGCCGGGTCGAATATGATGACGAGGTGATCCATGTGATCGCACAGCGCCTGACTGATGGGACCGATGCGCTTTACGGCCTGGCTGACGATTTGCTGGCTTCGCCTATCGCGCACGCCGATCATGTCAGCAACCCGTTAGCCGGGCGCCAACCGCCGATGACCAGACCACGCGATCTTATCGACGAGCGGCCTTCATCCGGCTGCGGACACCCACGCAATTTGCGGATTCTTCCCAAATCGCGTGACTTCCATTGATCCCGGAGCTAGCGCGCGCCGACCATGCTAGATCTCGAAAAACTCTTGGCATTCATCATCGTAACCGGGATGACCAGCATCATTCCCGGCGTGTCGATGACCTTCGTCATGGGGCAGGCAATCTGGCGCGGCACGCGCTCTGGCTGGGCAGCCTTGATGGGAATGCAGATCGGTTACGGTGTGTGGTGGGTGCTTGCGGCGCTCGGGCTGGGAACGCTGGCCAAGGCATATCCGATCGCCTTCCACGTCCTTGCGCTGGCAGGTGTGGCCTACCTCATATGGCTCGGCATCAAAGCTATCCACCACTCCTTCAAGGCTGTGGAAGGGTATATGGCGGCCACGGACAAAGCCTCGCGCCATTCCTTTCGTGATGGAATCTTGGTTGCGATCGGCAACCCCAAATCCCTGATTTACATGGTCGCGTTGGTCCCGCCCTTCGTCGATCCGGCTAAATCCATCGGGTGGCAGATTGCCCTGCTGGCCATCGTCGCACTGGTCATCGACCTGATCGTGGGTGCGCTCTACATATTTGCCGGGCGCCAGCTCGCCAGCACGCTGGGTCGCCCGGAGACGCGATGCTGGGTCGATCGCGGGATCGGTGCCGTTTTCCTGCTGATCGGAACGCTGATACTGGGGGATTTGCTGGCAAGCGCGCCCGGTGGCTCAACCTAAACCGCTTCGAGTGCATATCCGGCCGAACGCACCGTCCGCACCGGGTCTTTCGCGCTGTCAATCTCGATTGCCTTGCGTAATCGGCGGATATGCACGTCCACCGTGCGCAGCTCTATATCGCTGCCCGTACCCCATACACCGTCGAGCAATTGCCCGCGGCTGAAAACCCGGCCCGGGCTTTCCATGAAGAACTTGAGCAGACGATATTCAGTTGGGCCAAGCTTCAGATCCTTGCCGCGCCGCTGCACCTTGTGCGCCACCGGATCGAGCTTGAGGTCGCCAACGCTGATCGTCTCACCCGCCAGAACCGGGCGGATGCGGCGCATCACAGCGGCAACACGGGCGAGCAATTCGCGCGGGCTGAACGGCTTGGTGAGGTAATCGTCAGCACCGGTTTCAAGGCCGCGCACCCGATCATCCTCGGCCTCGCGCGCGGTCAACATGATGATCGGGACATGCGCTGTATGCTTTTCACGCCGCAACCGGCGGCAGACCTCGATGCCGCTGGTGCCTTCGATCATCCAGTCAAGAATAATCAGGTCAGGCAGTTCTTCTGCGGCCAGTATCAGTGCTTCGTCGCCATCGGCGGTGCAGCGCACGTCATAGCCTTCGTTGGAAAAGCGATATTCGAGCAATTCCGACAGGGCTGGATCATCTTCGACAAGCAGCAGTTTGGCAGCGGACATTGTGCGCTTCGCTCCTATGATGCGCGACTACAATACCGCCCCTATGTCACTTTCAAGACAGATTGATGTCAATCGTCATGATCGGGCGGATAAGTACCCGTCGCTGCAAAATGCACCATCTCGGCCACGTTGGTCGCATGGTCGCCTATCCGTTCGATATTGCGGGCGACAAACAGCAGTTGAGCAGCGCTCGAAATGGTCGAAGGATTCTCGACCATATGGCTGACAAGATTGCGAAAAATGCTGTCATAAAATGCATCGACCTTGTTGTCGGCGGCGATAACTTCGCGTGCAAGTTCGGGGTCACGCGCGGCATAGGCGGTGAGCACATCATGCACCATTTCGGCGGCAAGCTCGCCCATTGCAGGCAGCAGGGTTAGCGGTTCGAAGCGCTTGCGATCCTCGATCGCGCCCACACGCTTGGCAATGTTTTTCGAATAATCGCCGATCCGTTCAACCACGCCGGCAATCTTCAATGCGGCGATCACTTCGCGCAAATCATCAGCCATCGGCGCGCGCAGCGCGATCACCCGCACGGCGAGCTTGTCGACTTCCATTTCGAGCGCATCGATTTTCTTGTCGCGTGCCACGATCTTGCTGCCAAGATCCTCGTCGCCGCGCACCAGCGCATCGAGTGCCTCTTGCAGAGCGACCTCTGCAAGGCCACCCATCTCCGCGATCAACCCCCGCAAGCGGGTAATGTCTTCGTCGAATGCCTTGACTGTGTGCTCGGCCATTATCCGTACCGTCCTGTGATGTAGTCCTTGGTCCGTTCTTCGATCGGATTGGTGAATATGTCGGAAGTCTGACCGTATTCGACAACCTTGCCAAGGTGAAAGAAGGCCGTGCGCTGCGATACTCGCGCGGCCTGCTGCATCGAGTGAGTCACGATCACGATGGCATAGCGATCGGTCAGCTCGGCGATCAGTTCCTCGATCTTCGCAGTAGCGATCGGGTCAAGCGCTGAGCATGGCTCGTCCATCAGAATAACTTCGGGATCTACAGCGATCGCGCGTGCGATGCAGAGGCGCTGTTGCTGTCCGCCTGACAGCGCGGTCCCGCTGTCTTGCAGCCGGTCCTTCACTTCTTCCCACAGACCGGCGCGCGTGAGCGATTTCTCGACTACCTCCTCAAGTTCATCCTTGGCTTCTGCCAGGCCGTGAATACGAGGCCCGTAGGCGATATTTTCAAAGATCGACTTGGGAAATGGGTTGGGCTTCTGGAAAACCATGCCCACGCGGGCGCGCAGTTGCACCACGTCCATGCCAGAGCGGTAAATGTCCTCACCATCAAGTTCGATAGTGCCTTCCACGCGAGCAGTGGGGATGGTGTCATTCATCCGGTTGAGCGCGCGCAGGAAGGTCGATTTGCCGCACCCCGAGGGGCCGATAAAGGCCGTGACATGGCGTGCGGGAATGTCGATCGAAACATTGTCGATCGCCTGTTTGTCGCCATAGAAAACCGATACGTCTTGGGCACGCATCTTGGGATTGACGATCTCTAGTCCGGGATGGGTTGCTGTCACCACTTCTTCTCGAATTTGTTGCGGAGGTAGATCGCGAGGCCGTTCATTAGCAAAAGGAACAGCAGGAGGATAATGATTGCCGCGCTGGTGCGCTCGACAAAGCCGCGGTTGACCTCGTCAGACCACAGGAAGATCTGAACCGGCAACACGGTGGCAGGCGATGTGAAGCCCTCTGGCGCGCTGGCGACAAACGCGCGCATACCGATCATCAGCAGCGGCGCGGTTTCGCCCAATGCGCGCGCCATGCCGATAATGGTGCCGGTTAGGATGCCCGGCAATGCGAGCGGCAGCACATGATGGAACACCACCTGTATCGGGGAAGCTCCGATCGCCAGCGCGCCGTCGCGGATAGATGGTGGAACAGCCTTGATCGCATTTCGGCCTGAAATCACGATCACCGGCATGGTCATCAGGGCCAGCGTCATACCGCCAATAAGCGGAGCCGAACGATAATTTGGAAAGATCCACAGGAACACTGCCAGGCCGAGCAGACCGAAGATGATCGAAGGCACTGCTGCAAGGTTGTTGATCGAAACTTCGATCACATCGGTCCATCGGTTCTTGGGGGCATATTCCTCAAGATAAAGGGCCGCCAGAACGCCGATGGGAAATGCCAGCAGCAAGGTGACAATCATAGTGAGGATTGAGCCTTTGAGCGCACCCCAGATACCCACATTTTGCGGGCTGGTGGCATCGGCACGGCTTAGAAATCCGGGGTCAAACTTGTTCGCCAGCTTGCCATCAGCCTCAAGCCTGTCGGCCAGCGCCTGCATTTCGGCCGACCCTTCGTTGTTGAGGCCAGAGGCGAGGTTGTTGTTGGCGGGCAGGCTGAAGGTATGGGTGCCCCGAAGCAATTGTGGATTCTTTATCAGTTGATCGGCGACATCGCGCCAGGCCTCATTACTGAGGCCGCTTGCAGCCTCGCTGCCGAGCGATTGCTCGGCATAAAATGCCACCACGTCAGCCAGGCCCTGAGATTGCAGCGTCTGAAGCCCGCCATCCTTGTTCAGCGTGCTGGCATCGCCCGAAATGCCGGAAGCGGGAAAATCGATTGTCACTTCGAGCTCGGCCCGCTGGAAACCGCCCAGGCCGTTGTATGTCATATTGCCGAGCAGGAAGATCAATACCGCCACCGATATCAACACCGCGCTGAGCCCGGCCAGCTTGAAGCGACGTTCGGCAGCATAGCGCTTCTGGAGGCGCTTGTGGAACACCTCGCTGCGGGTGGGCGCGAGGCCTTCCTGGTTGGTGGGGGCGTTACTCATAGGCTTCGCGGAACCGCTTGACGACACGCAGGGCGATAAAGTTAAGCCCCAGCGTCACGAGGAACAGGACCAGGCCCAGGGCAAAAGCGCTAAGCGTGGCAGGATGGTCGAAACTGCCTTCACCGGTGAGCATCGCAACGATCTGGAATGTTACCGTGGTCATTGCTTCCAGCGGATTGGCAGTGAGGTTGGCGGCGGCGCCTGCGGCCATCACTACGATCATGGTTTCACCGATCGCGCGGCTGATCGCCAACATAACGCCGCCAACAATGCCGGGCAGGGCGGCGGGCACAATCACGCGGCGGATGGTTTCCGAAGTTGTCGCGCCGAGTGCCAGGCTGCCGTCGCGCATGGCGCCTGGCACGGCAGCGATGCTGTCATCCGCCATCGACGAAACGAAGGGAATGATCATCACCCCCATGACCACGCCAGCAGCAAGCGCGCTCTCGCTTGACGCGTTGCTGATGCCCACTGCCATGGCTGCGTCGCGGATCGCTGGGGCAACTGTGAGTGCAGCAAAATAGCCATAGACCACGGTGGGCACGCCCGCGAGAATTTCGAGCGCGGGCTTGAGCCACGCCCGCAGGCGTGGGTCGGCATATTGTGTGAGGTAAATCGCGCTCATCAATCCGAGCGGGATAGCAACGATCATGGCTATGATTGCACCGATGTAAATCGTGCCCCAGAAAAGCGGGATAGCGCCATATCGTGAAGGATCCGGATTTTCCGGATTGCTCATCGGGTCCGGCCCCCAGAATGTGCCGAAGAGAAAATCAATCGGCGAAACCATTCCAAAGAATCGCACCGTTTCAAACACCAGGCTGATAAAGATGCCAAACGTTGTCAGAATGGCGACAAGCGATGCCAGCAACAGCACGATCATCACTGTTCGTTCTACCCGTGTGCGAGCGGTAAAATCGGGCTTTACGCGCAGGAAAGCAAACACCCCTGTCGCAAGAGCGATGGCGGCTGCAATCGCAATCCCTATCAGACGGTATTTCTGGATCGCTTCGCTATAGGGTCCAACAAACGCTTCGGCACCCGGGTTGAACAAGGCAGCGTTGCCTCCTGCGGCGGCTGCACGCGCTTCGGCCAGAAGGGATTCGCGCTCGAAACCGAATTCGGGCAGGCTCTGTGCTGCCTGAGTGGCAAGCACACTCCGCAAGATCAGTTGCGGCTCGATCAGCGACCAAAACACCGTAAAAGCGAGCAATGGCACAGCGATCCAAAGCGCCACATACCAGGCGTGGTAATTGGGGCGCGCCGCGAGCCGCCGGACGCCGGAGTCGCGCTGAAAACTCCAGGCGCGCGCACGCGCCGCCAGCCATCCGGCAAGCGCCAGGCCGAAAGCAATCAAGAGCAGGGTAATCGATGTCATTGGTGTGCTGCTGGGACCTGTACTTGCATTCGTTCCTGCCCGGCTGGCGCATCAAAGCCGGTCTTTGCGCTTAAGCCGCGTGTGTTTCAGTTTGGGGTAGAACCGCTCCGATTGGCGTCGTTGAACGAATTTTGAGTTCGCTTGCAACCGCAATGTTAAAGAAAAAAGACATTTTCATGACATTTCTTCGGCATCGCTGGATGCGGCTGGAATACGGACCACTACCACGGTTCCTTCGCCAGGCTTGCTCTCGATGTCGAGCCGGCCGCGATGACGTTCAACAATGTGTTTGACAATTGCCAGGCCAAGCCCGGTTCCGCCAGAGGCACGGCTGCGCCCCGGATCGGTGCGGTAAAAGCGGCGCGTGAGATGCGGCAGGTGTTCGGGCGCGATGCCTTCACCCTGATCCGTAACGATCAGTTGTGCCTGGCCATCGTTAGTACGGTTCAGCTCGACACTCACTGGCGTGCCCGGGCTGCCATATTTAAGCGCATTGTCCACGAGGTTGCGCATCAACTGTTCGATCTGTTGTGCGTCGCCGCGGATATGCACGGTCGGATCGGTGTTGAAGTGGAGGCGATTGACCCGTTCATTTCCGGCTGCATCACGGGCTGCGCGCTCGATCAGTTGGGCCAGTTCGATGACCTCGGTCGGCTGATCATGCTTTTCCGCTTCGATCCGCGAGAGTGACATCAGATCGCTGACAAGAGATTGCAATCGCTTGGCCTCGCGCAGGATCGTATCGAGGAATTTTTGCGCGGTTTGCGTGTCGAGCCCGGAATCGTCTTCGCGCAGCGTTTCCACATAACCTATGATCGATGCTAGCGGAGTGCGCAGTTCATGACTGGCATTGGCGACAAAATCGGTGTGTGCGCGGCTGATATCAGCCTCGGCAGTGAGACTGACGAGCTCAAGGGCCGAGAGTTCCGGGCCGATCATCTGCCGGTTTATGCGCCAGATGTCGCGTCGCCTGACGAGACCCCTGACAATAGCGGAACCGCTGCGGTTTTTGCCAAGCAATTTCACCGCTTCGGGCTGGCGAAATGCCATGCGCGTGTCCTGTCCCACGATATGATCACCGAGCACTCGCTTGGCGGCCCTGTTTGCGACGGCGACCTTGCCGCTCTCAATCAGCAGCAATGGCGTGGCCGAGTGCTCGATCAATTCGCCCATATTCTCGCGTGAGATTGCACCGGATCGCTCTGGTGGTGTGTAGGGCGGAGGGCGCGAACCTGTGAGATAAAGCGTCCCTACCCACAGCAGAACGGTCCCGAACACCACCCAAAAGTCGATGCCCAGCGCAATCAGCGTAATACCCGCTGCCAGCGCGATCAGAATGCCGGTAACCGGATGGGTTTGGCGATCATCCATGCGCAGCGGGCCATACCAGAACCGGGCAGCCAGAAAAGCGCCAAGTGGCAACTGTCCCCGGCTTGCTTGGTGACCACAGGAATCTGGCGGCTTGGTGACCCCTACGGGAATCGAACCCGTGTTTCAGCCGTGAGAGGGCCGCGTCCTGACCGCTAGACGAAGGGGCCGTTGAGTTGGCAAACATGGTGCCGTTGCAATGCGAAGTGGTGACCCCTACGGGAATCGAACCCGTGTTTCCGCCGTGAAAGGGCGGCGTCCTAGACCGCTAGACGAAGGGGCCACGCTCGCTTGGAGAGCGCGCCAATAGGGGCGCGCGCGATTGTGGTCAACCCTGCATTTGCTTCAATCCGCGAAGGCTGCATCCTCGAGGTGCAATTCGGCTTGCGGGCGGGGGCCCCAGTCATCGATCTTGACCCTTCCGGCGAGATGAAACCGGCGCCCTTGCGCGCGGTGCAGCAGCGTTTGCGCCATATCGGTTTCCGCAGCGCGGAAGGCGATTGCCTTGAGCGAGCGACCGTCTTCGCCCGCCGCTATCACGCGCAGGTGATCCTTACCCACAATGTCCGCCTTGATGATTCTCACCGGTCCTACTGCAACACGGGGGGCGGGCCAGCCAACACCGAACGGACCGGCGCGCTCTAGTGTTTCGACGAACTCCGGCGTCAACCCTCCCGGCGTAACGGCGAGATCAAGCTGCATCGCCTGGCTTTCCAATGCCCGCGAAACATCGCGTGCAAGCCGATTTTCCAGAAATTCGCTGAGCAGATCGATCTGGCCGCGTTCCACGGTCATGCCCGCGGCCATGGCGTGCCCTCCACCCGCCACAAGCAGCCCGGCCTCGCGTGCGGCAATGATGGCGGCCCCCAGATCGACGCCGGAGATCGATCGGCCCGATCCCTTGCCGGTATCTGCGGCTTCATCAATGGCGACGACAATGCTCGGCTTGCCGGTCTTTTCCTTGATCCGGCCAGCGACGATACCGATCACGCCGGGATGCCAGCCCGTGCCGGACAGCAGCAGAACCGATCGGTTGTGCTGGCTGCCGATTTGCGCCTCGGCGGCTTGCTGCACATCGGCTTCGATCCCCCGCCGCGCTTCATTGAGTTGGGAGAGTTGTTCGGCAATCTCGCGTGCTTCTTCAGGGTCGCTGGTGGTCAGCAGACGTACACCAAGCGTCGATTCGCCCACCCGCCCACCGGCATTGATGCGGGGCCCCAGGGCAAATCCCAGATCGCTGCACTGCGGCGCGCGCTTGAGCCGGCTTGCATCGATCAATGCTGACATGCCAATGCGTTCGCGCAGGGCCATGACCTTGAGCCCTTGCGCTACAAAGGCGCGATTGAGCCCATGGAGCGCAGCCACATCGGCCACTGTGCCCAGCGCAACCAGATCAAGCAGGCTGATCAGGTTGGGTTCGCTCCGATCATCGAAGAAGCCGCGTTTGCGCAGCGTCCGGTTGAGGGCAATGGCGAGCAGGAATGCCACGCCCACCGCGGCAAGGTGGCCGTGCTGCGCTGCAAGGTCGGATTCGTCGAGGCGGTTGGGGTTTACCAACGCCGCAGCAACCGGCAATTCCGGGGAACATTTGTGATGGTCGACCACGATGACGTCCACGCCCGCGTCATGGGCTTGCTTCAATGCATCATGCGCCATTGCCCCGCAGTCAACCGTGACGATCAGGCTCGTCCCTTGTTCCGACAGTTTGACGAGCGCTTCGCCACTGGGGCCATACCCTTCCAGGAGGCGGTCAGGGATGTAATAGTCGACGTTCGCACCCAGTTCACGCAGCAGGTTTACCAGCAGAGCAGCGCTGGTGGCTCCGTCCACGTCATAATCGCCATAGATAGTGATCGCTTCATTGCCCAAGACCGCTTGCACGATGCGCTCGGCTGCCGCGTCCATGTCACGGAACTCACTGGGGTCAGGCAGGAATTCGCGCAGTGTCGGCGAAAGATGGCGAGCCACGTCCTCACGCTTGACGCCGCGGGTGAGCAGCAACTGCGTCAGTATGTCATCTTCCAACCCGGCCACGCCGGTACCGATTTCCATATTCCCCCCGCGCCAATGCCATGCGCGGCCGGAAAGTGAAGAGGAGATGCCCAAGACATGCGAGATCGAACGGGAAGCCATAACCACGCACTATCCCATTGCACCCGGCGGGAGAAGGCTGGACGATTGACTTTCCGCATGTCGATCCCTTTGCTGTGCCATATGCCAGACCCTTATCTCCTTATCGCATGGCACAGCCGCACCGGAGCGAGCGAGGCGCTGGCGCAGGCGGCGGCCAGGGGGGCTGGTTCAACAGGGCGCCTTATTCGCGCCGACCAGGTCAGGCCTGACGATTTGTTGCAGGCATCCGCTTACCTCTTCGCCTGTCCAGAAAATCTCGCGACCATGAGCGGGTTGATGAAGGAGATGTTTGATCGTTGCTATTACCCGGTGCTGGGCAAAATAGAGGGCCGAGCCTATGCCACCATCATCGCGGCAGGTTCTGACGGTGAGGGTGCGCAGCGCCAGATTGACCGGATAGCGACCGGTTGGCGCCTGCGCAGGGTGGCCGAACATGTGATCGTCAATCTCGATGCGCAAACACCGGCGGAAATCCTCGCGCCTAAATCTCCCCCGAAAGAAAGCCTCGACGCAGCCGAACAACTGGGATCTGCACTAGCTGAAGGTATAAATATCGGAATTTATTGAATTAATAGAATCGATTTGGAGGTAATTCTGGAAACAGGACTCGACGTTGAAGAGGATTCGAGTCACAATCCTGGCAATTGGTGCACGGGAAGGGGGCCGGGATCTGGACGTAAATGTGGGTGAAGACGCGAACAATCATGCGCGGCCGCTGACCATGCGGGGAGTCTTTCTGCTCTTTTCGCGCGGTTCACGCCCCGATCGCGCGGCGATATACGAATTCGTCGAATCTCATCCGTCTGTTTCGCTAACCCTGGACCCGGTCCGCCGGCCCGGTCTTCGCGTACTCGATGAGCGCGACACCGCCAGTTCCGTCACCGCCTTGCAGGGCGAGGCGCTTGCCGAGGACCAGATATGGGTCGAGCTTTTACGCGATGGGCTAACGTTCGATCTCGAAGGTCTCGCACCTGGTACGGGGCTCGAACCGCCTGAGGCCAATCACCGGTTTGACTGTGACGATCTGCAAATTGTCTCGGAATTTGAGGCGGTGCGGCTGGTGGCTGGTGGCCATATGGCAGGTGGGGAAGCGATCTTGCCGGTCTTGCGGGGAATGCTGGCTCTGGCGCGCGATCTCGTCCAGCATTTCGAGCATGCCCGGGCAATTGCCTGGCCCCCATCATCGAGCGTGATCGGGCGTCGTTACTTTGAATCGACGATGGCGGCATGGCAAGACGGCGGTGCGTTTCCTGCCCTGGGCTTAACCGCGTTCCGCGAAATGGCGGGCGGCGGAATGCAAAGTGTGGGGCTCGATTTCCTGATCGGGCAGGAGCTGTTCATTGAGCCAGAACTGGTGGCTGACAAGGTCGCGGCGACCCGGCTTGGAGTGCGGCTTATCAACCAGCTTGTCCTGGCCGGCGCAGTAGAGCGGCCAGAGCAGATCATCGGACCCGAAGGTCAGCACTTGCGGCTTGAGCCTTCGGCGGACTGCAAGCTTATTTGCGTAAAGGCAGGCTGAGGCGAATGGTGCGGCGGGCAGGAGTGCCTTCCGCGGCGCAACAGGCCAACCGCCCGCGCTTGCCATTCCACGCAGTCAACCGCCGGGGTGCGCCGGGCCATGATCCGTCGCTCCAGCGCCATCATTTGCTTCCTCGCCAGCTGCTGACAAAGCGCTGCTTCGGGCGGATGTTCGACTATATCGGCGAAAAACAGGTTGGGTTCGACGATTTTCGTGCGAACGGGCTGCTGCTTCCGGCTACAGAAGCTAGCGCCTTGCTGCTGGGCATGCCGCTGCATCGCGGGCCGCACCGCGATTACAACGCGATGGTGATTGAGCGGGTAGGGGGCATCGAGGCACGCTGGGTTCAAATGCGTTCGATCGACATGCGTGCTGCATTGATTGAGGTTCTGATGCGGCTGACGCTGCTGCAGAACGCCTTGCGCAGGCGGTTGCTTGATGAGCAGCGGCGAATGTTGCTCAACCGCAATGACCCGCTTGGCACTGGCTTCGATTTCAGCGAGCTTGACGCGATGGCTGAATCGCTGTGGAATTCGACCTAGTTGATCCAGCTCCTGTAAGCGGACTTCGCTTCGAGCTCCGCTTTGGCGGCATGGTATTCGCGTTCGAAACGCGCCACCAGGTCTTCAACCGAATCGATTGACTTGATCGCGCCGACGCCCTGGCCCGATCCCCAGATATCCTTCCAGGCCTTGACCTTGGTGTTGCCGCCACTGCCGAAATTCATCTTGCTGGGATCGCTTTGCGGCAAATCATTGGGATCGAGCCCGGCGGCCTCAATCGAACTGCGCAGGTAATTGCCGTGAACCCCGGTGAACAGGTTGGTGTAGACAATCCCTTCCGCGCTGCCCGCTACAATTCCTTCCTTGTAGCCCTGGTCAGCATTGGCCTCTCGTGTCGCGATAAATGCGCTCCCAGCGTAGGCGAAATCGGCCCGCATCGCCTGCGCCGCAAGGATGGAGTAGCCATTGGCGATCGAGCCCGATAGGGCAACCAGGCCCTCAAACCATTCGCGGATTTCCTGCATCAGCGCGAAGGGCGACTGCACGCCGGCATGCCCACCTGCGCCAGCCGCGACAGGAATGAGGCCCGTGGCACCTTTTTCGATCGCCTTGCGGGCAAAGGCATTGTTGATCACGTCATGCATGGTGATCCCGCCCCAATTGCGCACTGCGTCGAAGATCTCCGTTCGCGCACCGAGCGAGGTGATCACCATTGGGACCTGCCATTTTTCGCAAGATGCCATGTCCTGCTCAAGCCTGTCGTTCGATTTGTGGACGATCTGGTTGACGGCAAAGGGCGCTGCCGGGCGATCTGGGTTTTCGCGATTGTGCTTGGCCAGTTCCTCGGTGATCTGGTGCAGCCATTCGTCGAGCAACGCCTGCGGGCGCGCGTTGAGCGCGGGAAAGCTGCCAATGACCCCTGCCTTGCACTGCGCGATTACCAGTTCAGGGCCGGACACTATGAATAGCGGCGAGCCGATCAGGGGCAGGCGCAGGCGGTCGAATGGGGCAGGAAGAGCCATCGGGAACTCCGTTGGAATGGGCGTTTTGCGAGCGAAGTAAGCAGCGTTGCCGCCCCTGTCGAGTGTGCGAATTTGCTAGGCCGAAAAAACACCCGATGCCGTAGCGTCACCGCGCAGGCAGAATGTGCTCGATACCATAATAGCGCGCAGCATTGCCGGCATAGAGCGCGCGCTTCTCATCCGCACTGGCACCGCGAGTGATCCGTTTGAATGCGTTCCACAGCACCGCATAATCGGCGCCCCAATAGTCGACCGGGTAATTGCTTTCGAACATTGCGCGTTCGGGCCCGAAGGCCTCGATGCAGGTTTCGATGTAAGGTCTCCACAGGGCGCCCAGGTCTTCCGAGTTCATCCCCGCCGCCGGACCCTTTTCGGGCAGGCCGCAAAAAGCCATCGCGAGGCCGCCTAGCTTGACCACCACATTGTCGCATTTCGCCAGCTCGCGGATATTGTGCCGCCAGATATCGAAGCGCTCGTGCAGCCTGCCGTGATAGCTCGCAATGCCCAGCGGCGTGCCGCAATGGTCAAGGCAGATCGGTTGATCGGGAAAGGCATTGGCCAGGTCGATCACGTCTGGAAGCTGCGGTTCGAGCAGCCAGGCGTCAAAGGTGAGACCCTGCTTGCCCAGCTGCGCAAAGCCTTCGCGGAACTTTGCGTCCAGATAGAGCCCCTCAGGGGCATGGAAAGGCGCGCCCAGCACTTCTGGGTCATTATCCCATGCGGCCTGGTGGCGGATCCCGCGAAAGCGATCGGGTGCGGCCGCCCTGAGCGCCGCCAGCACATCGGCAGCCCGCTCGCCCAATCGTAGATCGGCATGGCCGATGATCGCTGCACAGGCGCGCAGATTGCCATACAGCCCGCATGCAGATTGGGCAGCGACGCCATTCACAAACTCGACTTCGCCCACGACCTTGAAAGCATCATCGGCGTCAGCACGGTAGAATGCGCCACATTCCATGAACACGGTGCCGATGACGTTGTGGCCGCTGGTGAGATGGGCATGCAGGCCGTCAAAAGTGTAATAGGCGTTGTCGAGCAGTGCAGCGATGAAGGGATGATGCGGCTCGGGAAAGGCCGCGACCAATGGCCGCAAGTCCCACAGATGGTGATGCGGATCGATGATCGGCAGATCGGGTTCGAGGATCTCTTCGGTCATAATCGGCTCTCCCTGCAGCAAGTGCCTGTGCATGCACCACATGCGGCACTGCCCTGACAAGGAAAACTTGCGCTGGGAGGCGGGTTGCGTAGCCGAAATTGCGGGGTGGGCCGAACCCACCCCGCAAAATACTATATGCCGTCAACGCTCTTGCTGACGAGAATATTCACAGAAACGCGGCGGTTCTGCGCCCGGCCTTCCGCAGTGTTATTGTCAGCCAGTGGATCGGCGGTCGCCATTCCTGTAGGCGACAGCATGCGCCACGGCTTCCAGCCGCAAGCCTGCTGCAAATAGTTCAGAACGCGGCCAGCGCGCTTCTCGCTAAGCGCCTGGTTGACCTCATAACTGCCGGTTGAATCGGTGTAGCCGACTACCAGTAGAAGGGCGTTTTCCATCGCTTCGGCTTCGCTCGCCGCAACGCAAAGGTCGTTCTGTGCGGCCGAGGACAGGTTCCATTTACCGGTATCGAAATACACATTGGTGGTACCCTTGATGTTGTATTTGTCGATATCACCCATCCGGCCCCGCAGCGCTTCGGTTGCCACTGCATTTTCCTCGATCGCAACATCGTGCTCGGCAAAACGCTGCGCGGTGCCGTTGCGGATCATGGCTGCGGTTTCGAGATCGTTATTCTTGAACTTGATCTCGCTTGCCACAAGGGATTGGCCCGATTGCCATGTCTGGACGGTAACCGGCAGGCCATTGAGCAAGGCATCAGCGCCAAGCTTCTTGCGATTGAGGCCCAGGAAACCGCCAGTTCCCTTCACTTCAGTTTCGTCATTGATGGTGACCTGTGCTCTGGTGCCGTCAGCAGTGGTGATTTGCAGCAAGTCGCCGCTGCGAGCGGAAATGATTCCTTCGATCTCGGGCCCTTGGGTGCCCACAACCGTTGTAAGGACCTCATTATCGGTCTGCCCCTGCTGGTCCTGCGCGGACAGGCTGCCGGATACCGGCAGTGCAAGTGCCGCAAACAGAAACAGAAGGCCAGGCTTCTGGAAAGTGACACTCATTAAGCTACTCCTTCAAAATGAATCTGCCGAACTCGACGCCTTGCGTCTTTTCGTCCGACCAACCCGAGCCGCGTGTTCCGTTGCCAGAACCACACTTACACTCTGATGCCGCTGCCCTACATCCAGGAAATTGAGACTCCCAGCATCGCCGCCGATTTTAGGGCTAATTTGGGCGCAAGATGCGGCGAACCGTTGCAAGACACGCCAATTTGGCATTTGAAGGTCGTGCAAACAGGGCCAGGACCGATTAATCGCGTGCACTGCGGCGGCTAAGCGATATCGGCTGATCCCGCGCCGGTCAGCCGCTGACGCTTCCGTTTGCTGCACTCAGCACCGCGCGCACGCTGGCCGTCGCGACGTCCTCATCGATCCCGCAACCCCAGATTGTGCGCCCTTCCGGCGTGCGGCATTCGAGATATGCAGCTGCACGCGCATCAGTTCCGGTGCCAAGGGCATGCTCTGTATAATCGCACACTTCCAGTTCAACGCCGAAGGCGTCGCGGATCGTGCTCATGACCGAAGAAATCAGGCCGTTGCCGCGTCCCGATACGCTCTGCTCATGGCCGTCGACCGCAATCTTGCCTGCGAATATCCGTGTACCATCGGCAGCACGGCTTTCCTCGTAATCCATCAGCTGGAAATGCTTTGGATGGGTCTGGACATGGTACGCCTTGCGGAATGCCTCCCAGATATCTGTCGCATTGAGTTCCCGGCCAAGTTCGTCAGCCACCTTCTGGACGTGCTTCGAGAAGTCGGCCTGCATCGCCTTGGGCAGTTTGATGCCCTGGTCCTGCTCAAGTACCCAGGCAAAACCGCCCTTACCCGACTGGGAATTGACGCGGATAACCGCCTCGTAATTGCGGCCCAGGTCGGCCGGATCTATCGGCAGATAGGGGACCCGCCATTGCTCGTCATTCTGCTGGGCGTTTGCCTCGAAGCCCTTCTTGATCGCATCCTGGTGCGAGCCTGAAAAGGCGGTAAACACCAATTCGCCGCCATAGGGATGGCGCTGATGCACGGGCAGTTCGTTGCAGAATTCGACCGTTTCGATGATCCGGTCGATGTCCGAAAAGTCGAGCCCCGGATTGACCCCTTGCGTGTACATGTTGAGGGCCACAGTGACGAGGCAGCAATTGCCCGTCCGCTCGCCATTGCCGAACAGGCAGCCCTCGACACGGTCGGCGCCGGCCATCAGGCCGAGTTCCGCTGCCGCAACGCCCGTGCCGCGATCATTGTGGGTGTGCAGGCTGATTACCGCGCTTTCGCGGTTCGGCAGGTTGCGGCAGAAATATTCGATCTGGTCGGCGTAGATATTGGGCGTTGCCGCCTCTACCGTTGCGGGCAGGTTGAGGATGATCGGGCGTTCGGGCGTGGGGGCCAGCACCTGCATCACGGCCTCGCAAACCTCGATGCTGAAATCGAGCTCGGCGGTGGAGAAAGTCTCGGGCGAATACTGGAAATGCCACTCGGTTCCGGGACGCCTTGCCGCCTCGTCGCGCATAACCATCGCGCCCTTGACCGCGATTTCGCGCACCTCGTCCTTCGACATGCGGAATACGATGTCGCGCCAGGCAGGGCTGACCGCATTGTAGAGGTGGACAATCGCCTGTTTCGCGCCGTCCAGGCTTTCGAAACTGGTGCGGATCAGGTCTTCACGGCTTTGCGTGAGCACCTGGACCGCCACGTCATCAGGGATCCTGCCGGATCGAACAAGGCCCTGGATAAAATCGAACTCGGTCGCGCCCGCACTTGGAAAGCCGACTTCGATTTCCTTGATGCCAATGCGTACCAGTTCATCGAAGAAGCGGTTCTTCTTCACTGCATCCATCGGGTCGACAATTGCCTGGTTGCCGTCGCGCAGATCGGTCGAAAGCCAGCGCGGCGGCGCGGTGATGGTGCGGCTTGGCCATTGCCGGTCAGTCAGGCTGATCGGAGGGAAGGGCCGATATTTTCGGCCTGGATCAGTGAGCATGGTCATGGGATGCAAAACTCGTAACGAAATGGAGGAAGCGGTGCGGCTGTGTTCCCTTGAGCGCTGGCCACGCGCCATTAAGGCACGCGATCTGTCACGCCCAAGGGCGTGTAAGTCGTAGCAGCAGCAGCGATCCGTTACGCGTCATGCGCGTTCATTTACCGACAATTGCGCCGAGTGCAAGGCGCACGACGAGAAATTATGCAAACCTGCTCCGCGGGCGGCTCAGCCGCAGCGCGCGTCGCGGATCACGCCAGTCAAGTCGACCATGATATTGAGCCGTGTTGAATCGGGGTTGGGCACAACCGTGGTGCCCGGTTCGACGAACCGCACACGCTTGTGCGGGGCGACTGCATTGAGGATGGCAGCGCGGGTCGTTTCATCGGTCGGCTGTCCATAGAAGCGTGCAACCTTGGGCGCACCACAACCGGCGGCTTCCGGATCTGTTGCAGTCCCCGCCACGAACTGACCGGGTGCCGCGCCCGGCAACGGCGTGTAGGTTGCTGCGGGAACCGGAGTGCCTGCCGGCGCGGGTGACGTGCCTTGCGCCGACGGCTGCCCTGATTGGCCGATACGGGCGGCAAAATCCTGCGCGCTTTCGTTCTCGTTTTCCGGGGAACTGCAGGCGCCAACCAGCGCGAGGCTCAGCGAAGTCAGGATCAGCGATGCTCGGTTCATGGTATAGCCTCGTTATGCAGGGTAGTTGGAGGCTCTCAACGACCGTTGCGTTGCGCTTTCATGACAGAACCATCTAGCGCCAGCGCAGCCGCTCTGAAGTGAGCTGTTCGACCGAAGTCACACCCATCAGCCGCATTCCGCGCTCAATCTCGTCCTTGAGAATGCCGATCGCGCGCTCGACACCGGGTTGCCCCGCAGCGGCAAGGGCATAAAGGTAGAGCCTGCCCCCACTTGCGGCCGTGGCACCGGCGCAAAGACTCTTGAGCACATGGGTGCCACGCCGCACGCCGCCGTCACAGATGATTTCGATCTCGTCGCCCACGGCGTCGACGATCTCGCGCAGCTGGTCGAAAGGCGCGCGGCTGCCGTCAAGCTGGCGCCCACCATGGTTCGATATCATGATCGCGTCGGCGCCGATCTGTACCGCGCGGCGCGCGTCATTCGCGCTCATGACGCCCTTGAGGCAGAATGTGCCGCCCCAGTCTTGCCGAATTTTCGCCGCCGTGCCCCAATCCATCGATGTGTCGAGCATGGTATTGAAATATTCGGCGATGCTGACCGCCTTGCCGGTGCCCTCGCGGACATGGCTGTCGAGATTGGGCAGGCGGAATTTCTCGCGGAACAGATAATCGAGCGTCCAGCGTGGGCGGGTGGCATAGCTCCACACCGCACCCGGGCTGAAGCGCGGCGGGGTGGTGAAGCCAGAGCGAAGGCAGCGTTCGCGCTTGCCCGAAACGATCGTGTCGACCGTCAGCGCCATGGCATCGAACCCTGCTGCCTGGCAGCGCTCGATCATCGAGGTGTTCAGCCCCGTGTCTTTGTGGACGTAGAGCTGGAACAGCTTGGGCGCGTTGGTGAGCGCTGCCACTTCCTCGATGGAGCGGGTTGCAAGGCTGGAAATGCCGAACCACAGGCCGAATTTCTCTGCGGCCCGCGCCACCGCCGTCTCACCCTGCCAGTGGAAGGCGCGTTGCACCGCGGTGGGGCTGAGCATCAATGGCAGCGCACTGGTGCGGCCCATGATCTGGCAGCTGGTATCGATTTCGGCCACCCCGGCGAGCACATCAGGCACAAGGTCGCACGTCTCGAAGGCGGCGGTATTGCGCGCCTTGGTCAGTTCGTCATCTGCCGCACCGTCGATATAGTCGAACACCGGCCAGGGCAGGCGCGCCCTGGCCAGCTTTCGGAAGTCATCGATATTATGGCAGTCGGAAAGACGCATGGTGCGCCTTTTCGGCTCAGTTCTTGTCCTTGTCGACCAGCTTGTTGGCACTGATCCATGGCATCATCGCGCGCAGTTCCGCCCCTGTCTTCTCGATCGGATGCGCCTCGGCAGCCTTGCGCGCGGCTTTCAGCTCGGGTTGGCCGGCACGATTGTCGAGCACGAAATTCTTGACGAACCGCCCGGACTGGATGTCTGCCAGAACGCGCTTCATTTCTGCCTTGGTTTCAGGCGTGATGATGCGCGGGCCGGTGGTGATATCGCCGTATTCTGCCGTGTTGCTGATCGAATAGCGCATGTTGGCGATCCCGCCTTCATAGAGCAGATCAACGATCAGCTTGGTTTCATGGAGGCATTCGAAATAGGCCATTTCCGGCGCATATCCGGCCTCGACCAGCGTTTCGAACCCGGCCTGAATGAGGTGGGTGATGCCGCCACACAGCACGGCCTGTTCGCCGAACAGGTCGGTTTCGCACTCTTCCTTGAAGTTCGTCTCGATCACGCCGCTGCGGCCACCGCCCACACCCGATGCATAGGCCAGCGCCACGTCATGCGCACTGCCGCTGGCATCCTGGTGTACCGCGATCAAGCAGGGCACGCCGCCGCCGCGCTGATATTCGCTGCGCACGGTGTGGCCGGGGCCCTTGGGCGCGATCATGATCACGTCGATATCCGCAGGGGCCTCGATCAGGCCGAAATGGATGTTGAGGCCATGCGCGAACGCAAGCGCAGAACCCGGGCGCATATTGCCCTTGAGGTCGTTCTCCCAGATCGCAGCCTGATGTTCGTCAGGCGCGAGCACCATCAGGATATCGGCCCATTTGGCCGCTTCCTTGTTGCTCAGAACCTTGAAGCCGGCGGCCTCGGCCTTCTTCGCGGTGGCGGAGCCTTCGCGCAGGGCGATGGCAACTTCCTTCACCCCGCTGTCGCGCAGGTTCTGCGCATGGGCATGGCCCTGGCTGCCATAACCGAGCACGGCGATTTTCTTGCCGGTGATCAGGCCCAGGTCGGCATCGGCGTCGTAGTAAACTTTCATCGTATTCCCTTTTCTAGGCGCCTTCCGCGCCGCGCATCATGCCCACCACACCGCTGCGTCCGACCTCGACGAGGCCAAGCGTGCGCATCAGCGCGATGAAACTGTCAATCTTGTCGGGCGCCCCGGTGAGCTCGAACACGAAGCTTTCCGTCGTCGTATCGACCACGCTCGCGCGGAATACGTCGGCTATCCGGAGCGCTTCGACCCGTGATTCACCCGTGCCCCTGACCTTTACCAGCGCCAGTTCGCGCTCCACATGCGGGCCGGCTTCGGTCAGGTCGGTAACCTTGTGCACCGGCACCAGCCGTTCGAGCTGGGCCTCGATCTGGTCGATCACCTGCGGCGGGCCATTGGTGACGATCGTAATCCGGCTCACTGCGTGGTTTTCAGTGATGTCGGCCACGGTCAGGCTGTCAATATTATAGCCGCGCGCTGTGAACAGGCCCGCAATCTTGGCGAGGATACCGCTTTCGTTGTCGACCGTAACATTGAGCACGTGCCGTTCGCTGGCTTCGGTTGCGATTTTCATGTCATGAACCCTTAAACCAAAGCCTTCGCTTCGTCGTCCATTTTGCCTTCGACATGATCGCCATAAAGCAGCATGTCGGTATGTGCGGCGCCACTGGGTATCATCGGGAAGCAATTGGCTTCCTTAGACACCCGGCAATCGACCATGACCGGGCCATCGGCGGCCAGCATGGCCTCGATACCCGCGTCGAGCTCGCTTTCGTCGCTGATGCGGATGCCGGTCCAGCCATAGCTTTCGGCGAGCTTGACGAAATCGGGCAGGCTGTCCGAGTAGGAGTTTGAATAGCGGCTTTCGTAGGTCAGCTCCTGCCACTGGCGGACCATGCCCATATATTCATTGTTGAGGATGAACACCTTGACCGGCAGGCGATACTGGCTGGCCGTCCCCAGTTCCTGAATGTTCATCTGGATCGAGGCCTCGCCGGCAATATCGATCACTAGGCTATCGGGATTGCCCAGCTGCGCGCCGATCGCTGCTGGCAGGCCATAGCCCATGGTGCCGAGGCCTCCCGAGGTGAGCCATTTGCCCGGATCATTGAAGCGGAAATACTGCGCCGCCCACATCTGGTGCTGACCTACTTCGGTCGAGATGATTGGGTTGCGGTCCCTGGTCAGCGCGAACAAGCGCTCTACCGCCTTTTGCGGCATGATCAGTTCTGACTTTTCAGGGTAAGCAAGGCATTCGCGCGCGCGCCATCCGGCGATGCGGGCCTTCCATTCGCCCAGATCCTGCGGCTTGCGTGAACCCCAGGCTGCGATCAGCTGCCCCAGTACCATGGCGCAATCGCCCAGGATTGGCAGATCGACCTGCACGGTCTTGTTGATCGAGCTGCGATCGATGTCGATGTGGATCTTCTTCGATCCTGGCGAAAAGGCATCAAGCCGTCCGGTCACCCGGTCATCGAAACGCGCGCCGACGCACAGCATCACGTCGCATTTGTTCATCGCCATATTGGCTTCGAATGTTCCGTGCATACCCAGCATGCCGAGCCAGTCGGGATGATCGGCCGGGAAGGCGCCGAGGCCCATCAGCGTGCTGGTGACCGGAGCGCCGGTGAGGTCCTGCAATTGCCGAAGCAGCTTGCTTGCTTCCGGGCCGGAATTGATCACACCGCCGCCTGTATAGAGTATCGGCCGCTCGGCACGGGCGAGCCATTCGACCGCTTCGGCGATTTCTTCCGCGCTGCCGACCATGCGCGGCTGATAGCGATGCGTGGCCGAACCGTTTGATTCGCGACTGAAGGAGGGGACCGCTATCTGCACGTCCTTGGGAATATCGACCACGACCGGGCCGGGGCGGCCGGTGGTGGCAATGCGGAAGGCTTCCTCGATTGTCGGCTTGAGGTCGGCAGGTTCCTTCACGAGATAATTGTGCTTGGTGCAGTGGCGGGTGATGCCCACCGTATCTGCTTCCTGGAACGCATCGGTGCCGATCAGAGCGGTCGGAACCTGGCCGGTGATCACCACCAACGGGATTGAATCGAGAAAAGCATCGGCGATACCGGTAACCGCGTTGGTTGCTCCGGGGCCGGATGTGACAAGGACTACACCGGGCTTGCCGGTCGAGCGGGCATAGCCCTCGGCAGCGTGAACTGCACCGGCTTCGTGCCGTACCAGGATATGGCGAAGGCGCTGGTCACCGAACAATTCGTCGTAAATCGGCAGGACCGCCCCACCGGGGTAACCGAAGACGAACTCTACGCCCTGTTCGACCAGGCTTTCGACCAGGATTGCTGCGCCGCTGCGCTCGCTCGACACGTGTATTTCCTTCCATTCGCGCGGGATGCGGCCCGCCTCTAGGGACTTTGCCTGCCCCATACAACAAATTCGGCCCGGTGCAGGGACTACGCACCGGGCCTCAAGCCGCCTCGCTATGCGTTCGAATCTAACGTGTCAACACTTAATCATGAAATAATGATGCGAAATACTGATCAATGTCGATATTTTCAGACGCGATGCGCGGCCAGCCGTGGGGTGGCTGGCGCCGGAACCAGGTATATTGCCGTTTGGCGTAATTACGCGTCGCCTGCTTACCTCTGGCGATCATTTCCTCTCGTGCAATTTCCCCGCGCAGGAAGGCGGCGATTTCCGGAACGCCGATGGCACGCATTACCGGCAATTCGGGCGAAAGCCCGCGTGCTAGCAGCGCCTCGACTTCCGCGATGGCTCCACGCTGCAGCATCAGCTCGAAGCGCTGGTCGCAGCGCTGGTAGAGCCACTCGCGGTCAGGCAGGAGGATGAGCGGATGAAGCGTGATGGCCTGCGCGATCCCGCCCGCCTTCTCGGCTTGCCAATCGGCCAGCGTCTTGCCGGTCGAGCGGACTACCTCTAGCGCTCGCGCAATCCGCTGCCTGTCGGCGGGATTCAACTGCGCCGCGCGTTCGGGATCTTCGCATTGCAATGCGGCGTGGGCTTCGGCCGCGGGGAGGGCGCGGACTGCCTCGCGTACTTCAGGATCGATAGCGGGGATGGGGGCAATCCCTTCGAGCAGTGTGCGCAGATAGAGCCCGGTTCCCCCGACAAGGATAGGTACGGCTCCTTCAACATGCAGCGCCGCAATCTCGCCCTTGGCGGCCGCCGCCCAGTCCGCCGCGGAACAGGGCTGGGCACCGTCCCACGCAGCGAACAGCCGGTGCTCGACGCCCCGCATTTCGCCAATGCCCGGACGCGCGCTCAACACTTCGAGATCGGCATAGACCTGGGCGCTATCGGCATTGATCACAACGCCGCGCTGCCCATGCTTTTCGAGTGCCAGGGCAAGCTCGACCGCGAGATCGCTCTTGCCGCTGGCGGTTGGCCCTGCAATGAGCGCGACCGGCCCTTTTTCTGGAGATTCACACTTGCCCATCGCCCGGCTGATAGCAGACCCGCAGCAGCTTGAAACGCGCCTAGATGCCGCCACTCGTGCGCTTGAGGATCGCGGGATGCGCGTGGCCATGGCGGGACTGCTCGATCCAGCAGGTGACGTGCTGCAACTGGCCCTGCCCGAGGCGGAGACAGGGCCATTGATGCAGGTGCTGGCAGAGCATTTCTCTCCCACCGACATGCTTGTGACACGTGACGACTTTACGCTGCCGCGCCTATTCGTGTCGGATATGGATTCGACCATGATCGGGCAGGAATGCATCGATGAGCTGGCCGATTTCGCCGGAATCAAGCATCAAGTGGCAGCAATCACCGAGCGTGCGATGCAAGGCGAACTGGATTTCGAAAGCGCGCTGCGCGAACGCGTGATGCTGCTGCGTGATCTGTCGGAAGGCGCGATCCTCGAATGCCTCAACACGCGAATCGAGCCAATGCCGGGCGCGCGCGTGCTGGTGCAGACCTTGCGTGCGAATGGCTGCCGTACGGTGCTGGTCACGGGCGGTTTTCATCAGTTTGCCGATCCTGTGGCCGAATGGCTGGGTTTCGATCGCGTCGTGGGCAATCGACTGGCAATTGAGGGCGGGGCGCTTACCGGGGGACTGGTCGGCCCGGTCACCGATAGCGCGGTCAAGCGCGCCACGCTCGAAAGCGAGCTTGCCGAGCTGGGAGAAGGGGCGGTATCGCTCGCTACCGGTGACGGGGCGAATGACGTGCCGATGCTGATCGCGGCGGAGTACGGTGTGGCGTATCATGCCAAGCAGGCAGCGAAGCTTGCCGCCAATGGCTGGATCGACCGCGGCGACCTCACTTCGGTGCTCAAGCTGCTGGGCATCCCCGAAAGCGACTGGGTGGCATGATGATTGGTGTCGGCATGCTACCTGGCTGTGCGATGTGTGGACAGGCAATTTACATTCTTGTAAGTTGCGATGCGCTATTGAGGAGCCCGCCATGGCCGTAATTGATCGCCCGCTTGTTGCCCCTGGACGCAAGACTTCCGGTTTTCGCCCGCTCAAGGTGTGGAAGCACTTCCGCAAGCTCGTGGCGGACAAGGAAGATACGGAGCAAGTGTTCCATATCATCGAGGCGCTCAAGGGCCGCAAGGGGCATCGCCAGGGATGGGATTTCATTCGCTCGCCCGCAGGCCAGCGCATGATGCGCGAAGAGGTCAACATTCCGGCCATGCTAGACGACCATGCGCGCTGGGCCGATTGCGGGCCGAACACGGTGGCGCAGCATTATATCCGCTTCATGAAGCGTGAGGGGCTTTCGGCCGCCGGGCTTGTGGCGGAAAGCCACAAATGGTCACCGCCGGAAAATCGCCACCAGGACCAGACCGAATGGTATTTCGAGCGCCTGCGTGACACCCATGACCTGTTCCATGTGCTCACCGGATATAATCGTGACGGGCTGGGCGAGGCCTGCCTGCTGGGCTTCAGCTATGAACAGAACCACAATCTGGGCATCCTGTTCATTGCCTATGCCGGGACGCGCAATCGCATGAAGGAGGTGCCGACCAAAGCGCCGCTGTTCGATGCGATTCGCGAGGGCAGGGCGCTCGGCAAGGCTGCGGCCAAGATCGCGCATGAGGATATCGAAGCGCTCATGCGCGAGGATATCGATGCGGCCCGCAAGCGGCTGAACATCGGCGAGCCGGTAATTTACCGTCAGTGCATTGCGCAACTGTTCGAAGAAGGCCTGGCTGACGCGGATATGATCATGCCGGAAGCCCTCGCGGCCTGAAAATCGATCTAACGATCGGTCTTCGGGATGACGAATTTCAGGCCGGACCATATTTCGTCAACGGCACATTTCTTGGTGTCGATGAAACCCGCTTCGATGCCGATGCGCTGTACTTCGGACTGGTCGAGCGCGGTTTCCCGGCCTGAACCTTTCTTGGGCCAGCTGACCCAAACATGACCTTTCCTGTCGATTTGTCGGCGCAAATGGCCAAGCTTTGCGGCCAGATCGCCCGCTTCGGTCACGAAAATATGTGCAGCATCAATACCCGCGGCAGGATCGGCCACAAAGCGCAAGTCCAGCGCGTATTCGTCAATTTCGTCGAGAATATTCTCGGGCATTTCGCTCCACCAGCAAACCAGCCCGTCACGCAGGGACAGCTTCTTGGCAAGTGGGGTTCCTGAATATCCGGCAGTCATGTCACCAAGCTTGCATCAGGCAGTCGCCATAGTCGATCAACAAATGCCAAAGAGCGCCGAGGCCGAGCGCGCGTAGCCACCACTTCGGTGCCCCCAGCATCAAGACATAGACGATCGCCGCTTCCCATCCGTGCAGCAGGTGGAAGCCGATGCTGCACCGGTCGGGGTCGAACATCGGGGTGGCCAGAAGATGATCGAGATCGATCAAATTGGCGGCAAGAATCACCAGCCCAGCGCGCTGCCAGTTATCACGCCACAACAGCCAGCCAAACGCGAACGGCACAAGGAGATGGCCGGAATAGTGGAGCAGGGGCTGGAGGAGGTCCAAGGGTTAGCTCGTCATCGCGAGCAGGCCCTTGGGCCGACGCGGCGATCCATCACCTGGGCGCCGCCATGGATTGCCGCGCCTTGCTGGCGCAAGGCTAGCAATGACGGGTGGGGCGTCAGCCCTCCATCCATTCGCGGAAGAAGCTTTCGTGCGCAGCGCGCAGGTCAGTGAGCGGCACGCCCAACAGGCCCTTGCCGCCAACTGTTCCCAATCGGCGAAAGCCGATTTGCGCGGTCTCCGCATTTTCCGTGCCCTTCGCGAGAGCAGCGTTGAGCGCTTCGGTATCTGGAACCGAGATCACATAGCGGCCCTGGTCCTCGCCAAACCACCATTGCGCCGGGGTGTATTCGGAATTGGCTTCCACCGCTGCGCCCAATCCGCTGGCGAGCGCCATTTCCGCCAGCGCCACCGCAAGCCCGCCATCGGAAATGTCGTGTACGGCGTTAACCAGGCCTTCCTCGATCAGCTGGCGAATAATCTTGCCTGCGCTGCGTTCGATCACGAGGTCGGTCGGCGGAGTACGGCCTTCATCGCGGCCATGCACGACATTGAGCCACATTGACTTGCCCAAATGCGAGCGCGTGGGATCAGGCTTGGCCCAGAATTCTGGCCCCACGAGATACAGCGTGTCGCCTTCATTCTTGAATCCCATTGTCATCATCTTCGAATAATCGTCGATCAGCCCAACCCCGCCGATCGCCGGGGTCGGAAGAATGGCCGAACCACCTCCCGTCGCCTTGCTTTCGTTATAGAGGCTGACGTTGCCGCTCACGATCGGGAAGTCGAGCGCGCGGCAGGCATCGCCCATGCCTTCGAGTGCATACACGAGCTGCGCCATGATCTCGGGCCGCTGCGGGTTGGCGAAGTTCAGGCAGTTGGTCACTGCCAGCGGCCGCGCGCCGACTGCGCAAAGGTTGCGGTAAGCCTCGGCAATCGCCTGCTTGCCGCCTTCGTAGGGGTCCGCATAGACATAGCGGGGGGTGCAATCGGTGGTGATCGCCAGCGCCTTCTTCGTGCCATGCACCCGCACCACGCCCGCATCGCCGCCGGTCTGGAGCGTGTCCGCGCCGACCTGGCTGTCATACTGTTCGTAGATCCAGCGCTTGCTGGCGAGGTTGGGGGTGGCCATCAGCTTGAGCAGGTCCGCGCCGATATCGCTGCTTTCCGGCACCTCGACCAGCGGTTTGACCTTCGCCCAAGCCTTGTATTCTTCCTTGGAGAGATAGGGCCGGTCATAGAGCGGCGCATCTGCGGCGAGCGGCCCCAAGGGGATGTCGCACACGACCTCGCCGTTCCATTCCAGCACCATGTGGCCCCCATCTTCGCGCACATCGGTTACTTCGCCGATCACTGCGAAATCGAGCTCCCACTTGCGGAAGATCGCTTCAGCCATGGCCTCCTTGCCTGGCTTCAGCACCATCAGCATCCGCTCCTGGCTTTCGCTCAGCATCATTTCGTAAGGCGTCATGCCCTCTTCGCGGCATGGCACCTTGTTCATGTCGAGCCGGATGCCGGCCTTGCCATTGGTTGCCATTTCAACGCTGGAGCTGGTCAGCCCTGCCGCGCCCATGTCCTGGATCGCGACGATTGCATCGGTCGCCATCAGTTCGAGGCAGGCCTCGATCAGCAACTTCTCGGTGAACGGATCGCCCACCTGCACCGTGGGCCGCTTGGCCTCGGCATCCTCGCCGAAGTCGGCGCTCGCCATGGTCGCGCCGTGGATCCCGTCGCGCCCGGTTTTGGAGCCGACATAGACGATCGGATTGCCGACGCCAGTGGCCGCCGAGTAGAAGATTCTGTCCGCATCCGCGACGCCCACGGTCATCGCATTGACCAGGATGTTGCCGTCATAGGCAGGATGGAAATTGGTTTCACCCGCCACCGTAGGCACGCCAACGCAATTGCCGTAGCCGCCGATCCCCGCGACCACACCCTTTACCAGATGCTGCATCTTGGGGTGGTCGGGCCGCCCGAAGCGCAGCGCATTGGCGTTGGCTACTGGCCGCGCGCCCATCGTGAACACATCGCGCAAAATGCCGCCGACGCCCGTCGCCGCACCCTGATAGGGCTCGATGTAGCTGGGGTGGTTGTGGCTCTCCATCTTGAAAATCGCCGCCTGCCCGTCCCCGATGTCGATCACGCCCGCGTTCTCGCCCGGGCCGCAGATCACCCAGGGGGCTTCCGTGGGCAGCTTTTTGAGATGGAGGCGGCTCGACTTGTAGGAGCAATGCTCGGACCACATCACGGAAAAGATGCCCAGTTCGACGAGGTTGGGCTCGCGCCCGAGCGCGTGAAGTACGCGCTCATATTCCTCGGGCGAAAGCCCGTGCTGTTCGACGATTTCGGGTGTAATCTGCGAGGTCGTGGTAGCCATGCCAGCGCCCTTAGCGCCCGCTTGCCGCTATCGCCAGTCCCGTGCGCGTTTGTGCCAGCGGTTTGTCCCCACCCAGCGCGCGACCAGGGCGGCCACGGCAAAGGCCAGCAGGGCCTGGACATAGAGGCCAGGGCCGACCGTTTCGGGATGCGGGGCAAACCAGTTGATCGCCTGGAACAGCAGCAGCATCGCCAGCAGCACCAGTGGCGGGCCGATCGGCCCGCGCGTGCTCCTGACATACCAGTAAAATGCGCCCAGCGTGATTCCGAGTTCAAGCGGGATCGCGATCGCTGGATAATCCCACAGGCCCAGGCCATAGGCGGTTTTGCCGCCCGCAAGTGTCAGGTCTGGCTGGTGCACAAGCCAATCGAGAGCCCAATGCGATAGCACCACCATCCCCGCGAGGATTCCGGCGACGATCTCGCGCAGCAAGGCAAATATCAGCAATCCGAATATGACCGCCCATACTCCGGCCCCCAGCAAACTGTGCGTATAGGGCATGTGATAGAGATCGTAGGGCACCATCACCGTGGCGGCGGAATCGATCCGCATGTGCTCAATTCCGACCATCGCGAAGGCGAAGAAACCCCAGTCGACAAGCTGGGCTCCGATAAACAATGTACCGAGCCCCGGCGCGCGCCTGCTGATGGCTGCAGCCGCCAGGGCGGGAGCGAAGTGTCCGATGAACATGCCTCAGCTTGCCAGTCTAAGCGTTGCCCAGGTGGCAATGGCGCTGGCCGTGGCAGTGGCAAAGGCGCCCCAGACGATGTCGAGCACGCTGACATGCGTTGCCCAGACCTTGAACACTGCCTGGCTGGTGAGGTCGAAAGTGGCATAGCACAGCGCGCCCAGCAGCGCCCCGTTGAGCATTGCGGTGGTGACCTGCCCGCTGGCAACCCCCGGCTTGATCGCGAACCACACCATGCCGGCAATGTAGATCAGGTAGAACGCGATTGCCGCGCCCCAGCGTACCTGCTCGGCCATGATCTCGCCGATCACCGGACGGTAAAGGTTGGGGGCGGCCCATCGCAGCCAGAACGCGTCAAGCACTCCGAACGAAATGGCAGCGGCAAGATAGGCGATTATCCACTTCATCGACGACTCCCCATATTTACTGACAACTTGACCGCCCGCGTCGTGACGGTCAATGCTCGCGGCGTATAAGAAAGGGGCCAAAGCCATCTCTGACGCGACCGACATTTCCTCGTTGACCTTCGAACAGGCGCTGACCGCGCTGGAAGAGATCGTGCAGCAACTGGAAAGCGGTAATGTGCCGCTTGATCAATCGATTGCTCTCTACGAACGGGGCGAAATGCTGCGCAAACACTGTCAGGCCCGGCTTGACGACGCCCAGGCGAGGATCGAGCGGATCGTTACCGACCAGTCGGGCAATGCGAGCGCTGCGGTGCCGTTCGATTCCGACGGATGATCGGTATGGTCGAAGAAAGCGATTACCGCGTGCTCCAGGCTGAACTCGCGCAAGTGCAGCGCGAAGTGGATGGCATGTTCGATGCGCTATTGCCTTCACCGCAAGACAGCCGCGCACCCTTGGTTGACGCGATGCGTTATGCGGCAATCGGCGGCGGCAAGCGGCTGCGCCCCCTGCTTCTCATGAATACTGCAGAGCTTTATGGCGTAGATCGTGATTGCGCGCTGCGGGCTGCCTGCGCGGTCGAGGCGATCCATGTCTATTCACTGATCCATGATGACCTACCATGCATGGACGACGACGATTTGCGCCGCGGCAAGCCGACTGTCCATGTGCAGTTTGGTGAAGCGACCGCAGTACTCGCAGGTGATTCGCTGCACGCCCTGGCATTCGAGATTCTGGCTGACCCGGACACCAGTGCTGATCCCTTTGTCCGGGTCGAACTGCTCGCTACGCTTGGCAAGGCAAGCGGAATGGACGGTATGGCGGGCGGCCAGATGATGGACATGATGGCAGACGCCGAGGAATACGATCTACACGCGATTACACGCTTGCAACAGCTGAAAACCGGCGCGCTTCTGGCCGCATCGGTCGAAATGGGCGCGATCATGGGGCATGTGCCTCCTGCGGGCCGAGTGCATTTGCGCAATTATGCGCGCGACATTGGCCTGGCGTTCCAGATCGCGGACGACTTGCTCGATTATGAAGGTGACGAAACCAAGGCGGGCAAGGCACTGCGAAAGGATGAAGTGCAAGGCAAGCAAACCTTTGTCACACTGATGGGCGCCAGGAAGGCACGGGAACAGGCGCGTGCGCTGGTTGACCAGGCTATCGGGCATCTTGCCGGCCACGGCGGAGATGCGAAAATGCTGAAGGCAATTGCCCGCTATATCGTGGAGAGAGACAGGTGAGACATCGCATCGGGATCTACCCGGGAACTTTCGATCCCATAACGCTGGGCCATATGGATATCATAGAGCGGTGCGCCAAACTGGTCGATGAATTGATTATCGGCGTCACCACCAATGTTGCGAAGTCGCCAATGTTTTCCGATGACGAGCGTATCGCCATGGTCGAGCGCGAAGTTGCGGGGATCGCCAACGGTAATATCCGGGTGGTGGGTTTCAGTACCTTGCTGGTGGATTTTGCGGACAAGATGGGGGCCAGCATGGTCATCCGCGGTATCCGCGGCGTGACCGATTTCGAATATGAGTACCAGTTGACCGGGATGAACCGTCAGCTCAACCACGAGGTTGAGACCGTGTTCCTGATGGCGGATGTTGCGTTGCAGCCCATAGCCAGCAGGCTGGTGAAGGAGATCGCGCTGTATGGTGGCGATATCTCCAAGTTTGTCACGCCCAGTGTTCGCGCGGACGTGATGTCACGGGTTGCCAGATAGCTGTGCACCCGCTGGCGATCATTCATTGCGGTGACAGGGATGTGCGGCTAGACCGCAGCCCTGATTTTGAGGAATGCAGGCCTTCGTGACGTCACCCATGTTGAAGAAAATACTCGCTGCTGTCGCTTCGTTCAGCTTGCTCGCCGCTCCCGCTGCGCTTGGTGCGCAAGACGGAACGGGTGAAGCTCCGCGTAACTATGGCTCGATTAGCTATGACCTGGCAGAAGATCCGGAGAATATCTGGTTGCTTGACCTGTCCAATGGAGAGCGTGTGGCGATCAGGTTGATGCCGAGTTGGGCGCCCAACCACATCGAGCGGATCAAGACATTGACCCGTCAGGGCTTTTATGACGGGGTGATTTTTCACCGCGTGATCGACGGGTTCATGGCGCAAGGCGGTGATCCCACCGGGACCGGACAAGGTGGATCAGAGCTGCCGGACCTTGAGGCGGAATTCAATCCGATGCCGCATATCCGTGGCACGGTGTCGATGGCGCGCGCGAATGATGACAATAGCGCCAACAGCCAGTTTTTCATCGTCTTTTACCCGCGCTTCAGCCTCGATAAACGGTACACGAATTTTGGCCGGGTGATCGGCAACATGGCGGGTGTTGACGCGATTGTGCGCGGCGAACCTCCGGCCAATCCCACCCGCATCGTGCAGGCCTCAATTGCCGCAGATGGCAAGGCGCCGCCGGCGCCCGTGCAGCCGAAAGTGCAGGACAGCGAGATCACCGCCGATATGTTGAGCGCGCCGCTGAACTGATTGCCACAGTGAAAGGGTAGCCGGGCTTTGCATTTGCAGGCTGCGCCCCTAAGCCCCGCCGATGCGCGTTGACCTGTTTGACTTCGACCTTCCGCAAGAGTTGATTGCGCTTCGCCCGGTGCGTCCGCGCGATGCGGCGCGCATGCTGGTGGTGCGGGCCGACGGGCCGTTCGAGGATCGCGGCGTGCGGGACTTGCCGGCCCTGCTCAATCCGGGTGACGTGCTGGTTTTCAATGACACGCGAGTCATTCCGGCGCAGCTTGAAGGACGGCGTGCAGGCGGCGATGCCAGGATTGGTGCGACGCTGCACAAGCGAGCGGATTTGCGGCGCTGGATCGCCTTCATACGCAATGCGAAACGCCTCAAGCCGGGCGACCAGATCATTTTTGGGGGCGGTGTAACTGCGATTGCCGAAGCGCGGCATCAGGATGGCAGTTTCACGCTGCACTTCGAAGGAGACGAGCCAGTCGAAGTGCTGCTCGATCGTGCGGGCACCATGCCTTTGCCCCCCTATATCGCGGGCAAGCGCGGTGTCGATGCGCAGGATCGTGCAGATTATCAGACCATGTTTGCGCAGGAGGATGGAGCAGTCGCCGCGCCAACCGCCTCGCTCCATTTTACGCCGCGTCTGGTCGAAGCGCTGAATTTGGCGGGTATCGGGCACGAAATGCTTACTCTGCACGTCGGCGCCGGCACCTTCCTTCCGGTCAAGGCAGACGATACTGATGATCATCAGATGCATGCCGAGTGGGGCAGGATCACTCCCGAAGTTGCCGAACGGCTGAATAGCGCGCGGGCAGCGGGCGGGCGGATCATTCCGGTTGGGACGACTTCGCTTCGCCTGCTTGAGAGTGCGGCGCTGGACGATGGCACTATCGCACCTTTCATGGGGGACACCTCGATCTTCATCACCCCCGGCTATCACTTCAAGGCAGTTGACGGGCTGATGACCAACTTCCATCTGCCGCGATCAACGCTGTTCATGCTGGTCAGCGCGTTGATGGGGCGCGAGCGGATGATCGATGCATATTCCCACGCGATTGCCGAGCGGTATCGGTTCTATTCCTACGGCGATTCGTGCATGCTTCTGCCCGGTCAGGGTTGACGCACGAACAGCACTTGGGCGTCGAGCAGTTGATCGACCAGGTCATCGTCGGCCGGAAAGCGTCCGTCCAGCATCAGCATGGCAATGCCGTGGGCAATCGCCCAGGCACGCATCGCGATCCGCTCCGCCTCCTCCGGTTCGCTGGCCAGATCCCGGCTCATTCGTGCCAACAGGTCGCGCGCGCGGTCTTCGGTGCGATTGGCGAAATCCTCCGGATTGCCTTGCGAGAACATCAACCGGAATAGCGCGGGATGCGCGAGTGCAAAGCGCACATAGGTCCGCCCGGAGGCGCTGAAGCCGGCTGCTCCGCCCCCGGCGTTGGCGGCCGCCCGCGCCTGCGCATCGCCCAGGCGGTTGAGCCCTTCAGTGGCCAGCGCGGCGAGCAGGGCGCGCTTGTCGGGGAAGTGGCGATAGACTGCGGTGGGTGAAACGCCGACCGAACGGGCCAGTGCGCGGAGCGATATCTCCACTCCATCCGCTCCCTCCAGCGCGGCCAGCCCCGCTTCGACCAGGGCGTCACGCAAGGCACCGTGATGATAGGCTTCGGCGGATGTTGACACTGTTAGCATTACCTCTATGTTGACAGTGTTTACTTTATAAGGGAGGCGAGTCGGCAATGGCAAGCGTGATCGAAAGAACCATTCGCAAGGCGGTGACCCCGGCCATCATGGCGGTGGCGGGAATGAACCGCACCCGGCTTGATGGTGCCGACCGTAATCCGTTCGTCAACGGCATCCACGAGCCACTCCATGACGAGCATACCGTGGAAAACCTCGCCGTCACCGGCGCGATTCCGGTTGAGCTGGATGGCCGCTATGTCCGGATCGGGCCAAACCCGTTCCGCGATCCCGGCAAGGGGCACCACTGGTTCCTGGGCGATGGTATGGTCCACGGTGTGCGGCTGCGCGCTGGGAAGGCTGAATGGTATCGCAATCGCTACATCCGTTCGAACGAGCTGGCGGGCAAGGGCGGTCCGGCAGCCGTGCCCGGGCCGCGCCGTGGTCAGCGGGACAACGTCAATACCAATGTGTTGGGTGTGGGCGGCACGATCATGGCTCTGGTCGAGGCCGGGTCTTATCCGGTCGAACTTGACGACAATCTGGAATCGGTCGCCTATTCCGACTTCGGTGGCGGCCTGACTGGCAGCTTCACAGCCCACCCGCACCAGTGCCCCGACACCGGCGAATTCCATGCGATTTGCTATGACGGAATGATCCATGACACAATCCGCCACGTGGTGATCGACCAGGCGGGCAATGTTTTGCGCGAGACCCCGATCACTGTCGTGAACGGCCCGTCGATCCATGACTGCGCGCTGACCGCAAACTATGCCGTGGTGCTGGACCTGCCGGTAACCTTCTCGATGAAGGCGATGATCAACGGATACCAGTTTCCATACCGGTGGAATGCGGACCACAAGGCACGTGTCGGCCTGGTTCCGCGCCAGGGCGGCGAGCCGATCTGGTGCGAAGTCGATCCGTGCTACGTTTTCCATGTCGGCAACAGCTTCGAGGATGACGCAGGCCGCGTGGTGATTGACCTGTGCCCATACGAGACGATCTTTGACGGTGATATGCCGGGGCCTTACGGGCGCCCGCTCGGGCTGGAGCGGTGGACGGTCGATCCGGCGGCGGGAAGGGTGACGCGCGAAACGCTCGATCCGACCGGCCAGGAATTCCCGCGCCCCGACGAGCGCTATTTCACCAAGGGCTATCGCTATCTCTGGTCGATGGGCCTTCCGGAAGACGGCGACCTCGAATTCGTTGCGCCGATGCCGCTCTACCGCCACGACCACGCAACGGGCGAGCGGATTGCACACGATTTCGGCGAGGGCCGCATTCCGGGCGAATTCGTCTTCGTCCCGCGCGATGAGAATGCCCCCGAAGGCGATGGGTGGGTTATGGGCTACGTGATCGACCGCAATGCCCGCACCAGCGCCCTGGAAATCCTTGACGCCATAACGCTGGAACCGGTTGCCTCGGTCGCAATCCCCCATCTCATTCCGCCGGGGTTCCACGGCAACTGGATTGCCGCTAGCTGAGGTGTATGGATGCGATTCTCGAACTCAAAGGCCTGAGCAAGACTTACCCCGGTGGCCTTAAGGCACTCGACTCGGTCGACCTTGAAATTCGCAGCGGCGAGATATTCGCGCTGCTGGGGCCCAATGGAGCGGGCAAGACAACCCTGATCGGTGCGGTGTGCGGTCTGGTGCGGCCCAGCGCCGGCCGCATCGAGGCATTCGGGCAGGATATGGCGAACCACTGGCGCGCCGCACGGCGCCGCATCGGGCTGGTGCCACAAGAGCTTTCCACCGACATGTTCGAACCGGTGATCCGCGCGGTGTCCTATTCGCGCGGCCTGTTCGGCTGTCCACCCGATGCCGGGCGAATCGAGGAAATCCTGCGATCCTTGAGCCTGTGGGAAAAGCGCAACGAACGCATCATGACGTTATCGGGCGGAATGAAGCGCCGTGTACTGATCGCCAAGGCGCTGGCCCATGAACCCGACCTGCTGTTCCTCGACGAGCCTACAGCCGGCGTCGATGTTGAACTGCGCAAGAGCATGTGGCGGTTGATCGCGGAGATGCGTCAGCGCGGCGTGACCGTGATCCTTACCACGCACTATATTGAAGAAGCCGAAGAGATGGCTGACCGAGTGGGCATCATCAACCATGGGCGCTTGCTGATGGTGGATGAAAAGGATGCGATGATGAAGCGGCTTGGGCGAACAGAAGCGCATATCACGCTGGCTGCGCCGCTTGCAGCATTGCCCGCTGCGATTGCACGCTTTCCGGTCGAACTTGAGGACGAGGGTGCGGCCCTTCGCTATCGGGGTGGTGACGGCACTGGCAGGGGCAAGGCAGAAGTGGCTGAACTGGTCAAGGCGCTGAGCGCTGAAGGGATCGATTTTACGGGCATCGACCAGCGTGAAAGCAGCCTCGAGGACATATTCGTCTCACTTGTCAATGAAGTGGAGGCCGCCTGATGCCGTTCAATTTCCGCGGTGCCTGGTCGATTTTCACCCGCGAACTGCTGCGCTTTCTGCGGACGGGATTCCAGTCAGTACTGGCGCCCGTGCTCACCACCTCGCTCTATTTCATCGTCTTTGGCGCCGCGATCGGCAACCGCATGCCTGATCTGGGCGGGGTTGAATATGGCGCCTTCATTATCCCCGGCCTGCTGATGCTTACGCTTCTTGGTGAAACCACCTCCAACGCCAGCTTCGGCATTTATATGCCGCGCTTTACCGGCACGATCTATGAACTGCTCTCCGCGCCTGTCGGCGTGGCTGAGACGCTCATCGGATTTGTCGGGGCCGCGGCGGTGAAAAGCCTGATCCTGGCCAGCATCATCCTCGCAACCGCGCACCTGTTCGTCGATTATTCGATCGCGCATCCATTTCTGGCGGTCATTTACGTCGTGCTGGTGGCCGCTGCGTTCAGCCTCTTCGGTTTCATCCTGGGCATCTGGGCGGATAATTTCGAAAAGCTCGGCATCATTCCGATGCTTTTCCTCACCCCGCTCACCTTTCTTGGCGGCACCTTTTATTCGATCGATATGCTGCCCAAACCATGGGACACGATCGCGCTGTTCAATCCCATCGTCTATCTCGTCAGCGGGTTGCGCTGGACGTTTTATGGCAGCGCCGATGTCGATTTCGGCGTGTCGCTTGCCATAACGCTCGGCTTTCTGGCCTTCTGCACCGCGATCATCGCGTTTATCTTCAAGACGGGCTGGCGCCTGAGAGCGTGAGACGCTAGGCGCGCGGCGCAATGGCACAGCGCTTCAACTTCACCATCCACGCCACCGACGGCAAGGCGCGCACCGGCAGCATATCGATGCTGCGGGGAGAAATCCGCACACCCGCCTTCATGCCGGTGGGAACTGCGGCAACGGTCAAGGCGATGAAGCCCGAAAGCGTGCGGGCGACGGGCGCGGACATCATCCTGGGTAATACCTACCACCTGATGCTGCGCCCGGGTGCGGAACGGGTCGCAAAGCTGGGCGGATTGCACAGCTTCATGAACTGGCCGCGTCCTATCCTGACCGACAGCGGCGGCTACCAGGTGATGAGCCTTTCGGAGCTGCGCAAGCTGACCGAGCAGGGCGTCGAGTTCCGCAGCCATATCGATGGCTCCAAACACATGCTCACGCCCGAACGCAGCATGGAAATACAGCGCTTGCTAGGCTCTGATATCGTGATGGCGTTCGACGAATGCCCGCGAGCTGACCAGCCGCGAGAGGTGATTGCGCGCAGCATGGAGCTGTCGATGCGCTGGGCCAGGCGCAGCCGCGATGGGTTTGACAGCGGCGAAGATCACGCCAGTCGCGCCGCGCTGTTCGGTATCCAGCAGGGCGCGCTTCACGAAGACCTGCGCCGTACCAGTGCCGACAAGCTCACCGAGATCGGCTTTGACGGCTATGCCGTGGGCGGGCTGGCGGTGGGCGAGGGGCAAGAGGCGATGTTTGCCACGCTCGATTTCGCACCTGACATGTTGCCGCAGGACAAGCCGCGCTACCTGATGGGGGTGGGCAAGCCAGATGATCTGGTCGGGGCGGTCGAGCGCGGGATCGATATGTTCGATTGCGTTCTGCCGACACGCTCAGGCCGCAACGGGCAGGCCTTCACCTGGAACGGCCCGCTTAACCTCAGGAATGCCCGCCACGCGGAGGATACCGGCCCGCTGTGTGAGCGCTGCACCTGCGCCACCTGCGCCACCTATTCGCGCGCCTACCTGCATCATCTGGTTAAATCAGGGGAGATCCTCGGCGCGATGCTGCTAACCGAACATAATCTGTCCTTCTACCAGCAGCTTATGCAAGCGATGCGCGATGCGATCGGGGAGGGGCTGTTTGCGGCTTTCGCCGCAAATTTTCGGCGCGATTACCTTGGCTGCTAGGCTTGGGTTTCTGGTTTCCGCTTACGACGACATTGCGGACATTCGCGCCGCACCTATAATCGCGAGATGAAACGCGCAACACGCCTTCTCCTTCGCAGGTGGCAGAAGTTGAATCACGAAGGATTGACTCAGGGCGATTTCAAAGCCCTGCGCAAGTTAGAGCGAGCGAAAGCGATCTGGCTTGTTGTTGCCACCGCTCCGACGATTCCGCTTATGATTTCAGACTTGGTTGGCTATGCGCGGGGTTGGATTTGGCACGGCTGGGCGATAGTGGCCGCAACTTGGGCGGTCGCGGTCACCGGGTTCGCCTTATTTCATGTTGGCAAGTCATTGTCAGCGTATCTCCGTGACTGGCGCAGCAACCGCAACTGAGCGTCCGCCAACCACCCAATTTCGGTCATCAGAATCAACGGCGACCAGCGCACCCCGGAAACGAAAAGGGCGGCCCCGCAGGACCGCCCTCTTGCGTGACGATATCGTCAGATCTTAGCGCGAATAGAACTCGACCACCAGGTTCGGTTCCATGGTCACGGGGTAAGGCACTTCGTCCAGCTTGGGCACGCGGGTGAAGGTCACCTTGTCGTTGCCGTCGGGCGAGACGTAGTCGGGAATGTCACGTTCGGGGAGGCTCTGCGCCTCGATCACAAGCGCCATTTCCTTGGCCTTGCTGCCCAGGCTGATGACATCGCCGACCACAATGCGGCGGCTTGCGATGTTGCACTTCACGCCGTTGACATAGATGTGGCCGTGGGAAACGACCTGGCGTGCCGAGAAAATCGTGGGCGCAAACTTTGCGCGATAGACCACCATGTCGAGCCGCTGTTCGAGCAGACCGATCAGGTTCTGGCTGGTGTCGCCCTTCATGCGCGACGCTTCCTGATAGGTGCGCTTGAACTGCTTTTCGGTCACGTCACCGTAATAGCCCTTGAGCTTCTGCTTGGCGCGCAGTTGCAGGCCAAAGTCGCTGACCTTGCCCTTGCGGCGCTGGCCGTGCTGGCCGGGGCCATAAGAACGCTTGTTGACCGGGGAATTCGGGCGGCCCCAGATGTTTTCACCCATCCGGCGGTCGAGCTTGTACTTGGCGCTTTTGCGCTTCGACATAAGTCGTATCCTTCAATCAGCTGGATCGCCCCACATGGCGACCATTCAACCCGGCATCGCACCGTCTGGCCGTTCACCAGGCGCGGCCACTGCTTCACCGGGGTGCAGGGCCAATTCGCGAAGGCGCGCGTCTAGCAGGATTATGCCCAAGGTCAAGTGGGGAGCAAGGGAAGGTGTATGCACCAGCCCCCTCGACAAATGTCCATCGACCAGCCAGAGGACGCGGCATGAGTGTGACGATTACTTTGCCTGACGAATGCACCACGATGGAACAAGTGCGTGCCGGCGTGGACGCAACCGACCGCGAGCTGATGGCGCTGCTCGCCCGCCGGTTCGGCTATATGCGCGCTGCTGCACGCATCAAACCAACTCGCGAGAGTGTGCGCGACGAAGTTCGCAAGGCTGCGGTGATCGCCGCTGCCGCAGCGGATGCACGGGCGCGCGGATTACCAGACAGGAAAATCGCGGAAATCTGGGATCTTCTGGTCGAAACTTCGATCGCCTATGAACTGGAAATCTGGGACGCGACTAGGATCTAGCAGCGCGGCGGGCGCTGCAGCGATGACAGCACGCCGCGCAGTGTCCTGATTTCCAGGTGATTCCAGCCTGGCTTGGTAAGCACGGTACGTAGCGTGCGCCGGGTTGCGTCCGCCCGCGCATCGGGCAGGAAATAACCTTTTGGCTCAAGCATGGATTCGAGATGGGCTATGAGCGCATCAAGCTGCTCCTGCGGGGCAGGAGGCAAGTTTGCCTCATCTGCCGTTGGCTGAACCAACCCGGTTTGTTTTGACCATTCATAGGCGCACAGGATCACCGCCTGCGCCAGATTGAGAGAACCGAATTCAGGATTGATGGGCACCGTGAGTACGCTGCGCGCGAGCGCGACGTCTTCGGTCTCCAGCCCCGAACGCTCGGGCCCGAACAGGATCGCGCTCTTGCCCGACGCTTCATGGATCGCTTGTGCAGCCTCATCCGGCCCCACAACCGGCTTGGTCACTCCGCGCTTTCGCACCGTGGTAGCATAGACATGAGCGCAATCGGCCACGGCCTCTGCGGTGGTCGCGAATACCTTCGCTCGTTCCAGTACGATATCTGCCCCGGCGGCCGCAGGGCCAGCATCAGGATTGGGCCAGCCATCGCGCGGAGTCACGAGGCGCAACTCGGTCAGGCCGAAATTGAGCATCGCGCGCGCCGCCTTGCCTATATTCTCTCCCAACTGTGGCCGGACGAGGACGATAGCAGGCTGGTTAGCTTGTCCCATCTTGCGCCGCTTCCTGCACCGTGCTGGCGAATTCCTTGAAGTCCTTGGCCTCGCTGAAATCGCGATAGACGCTGGCAAAGCGGATATAGGCGACACTGTCGATCTGCCTGAGGCCGTTCATCACCATTTCGCCTATCCGGGCAGAGGGTATTTCGGCATCGCCGGTGGTTTCTACCTGTCGCTGGATTCCCGAAACAAGTTGGTCGATCCGTTCCTGTTCGACCCCGCGCTTGCGGCAGGCCAGGGCAACAGATTGTTCAAGTTTGCCGCGGTCAAAGGCTTCGCGGCGGTTCCCGCTTTTGACAACGGTCACTTCACGCAATTGCACGCGTTCGAAAGTGGTGAAGCGAGCGCCGCAACTCGAACACTGCCGCCGGCGCCGGATCGAGGCGTTGTCCTCCGTCGGGCGGCTGTCTTTTACCTGACTATCGTCATGGGCACAAAATGGACAGCGCATTCAGATGTTTATTTCTTGATACGTGAGTAGAGTGCAATGCCGGCTCCTGCTGCCAAGCCCAGAGGCCAGCTAACCACGGGCAGCAAAATGCCCGCTACGGCACCGATTGCCGCTCCGGTCAAAACCGGCTTGGTCGAGGGGTGCTTGACGCCCTGCTTGGCCATGCCGACGATTTCATCCTTCGCATCGCCAAGCAAGCCGCGGTCTTCAGGTTGATTCTCGCTCATGATGTTATCCTTCCGGGTAAACGGGGAAGGCTGCGCACAGGGCTGACACACGGCCGCGCACGGCCTCCTCTATTTGAGCATCGGCTTCCGGGCCGTTCTTGGCAAGCCCATCAACCACTTCGGCGATCAGCTTGCCGATCTTGCGGAATTCCGCCGGGCCGAAGCCGCGCGTTGTGCCCGCAGGCGTGCCCAGGCGGATGCCGCTGGTCACAAAGGGGCTGCGGGTGTCATAGGGGATGCCGTTTTTGTTGCAGGTGAGCCAGGCGCGGTCGAGACCTTTTTCGGCGTCCTTGCCGGTCACGTCTTTGGCGGTGAGGTCAACCAGCATCGAGTGGTTGTCTGTCCCGCCCGAGACGATCCGCAGGCCGTTTTCCTCAAGGCTTGCGGCAAGTGCGCGGGCATTTTCGACTACGGCATGGGCATAGGCACTGAAATCAGGGCGTAGCGCCTCCTGGAAGGCCACCGCCTTGGCCGCGACAATATGCATCAACGGGCCGCCCTGCAGGCCGGGGAATACCGCCATGTTCAGCGGTTTGGTCAGTTGTTCGTCATCCCACAGGATCACGCCTGAGCGGGGGCCGCGCAGGCTCTTGTGCGTAGTGGTGGTCACGACATGCGCGTGCGGGAAGGGTGAGGGGTGCGCGCCGCCCGCTACCAGCCCCGAAATATGGCTCATGTCGACCATCAGCCAGGCACCGACGGCATCCGCGACCTTGCGGAAGGCTTCCCAGTCCCAGATGCGCGAATAGGCGGTGCCGCCAGCGATGATCAGCTTGGGCTTGTGCTCCTTCGCGATTGCCATGACATCGTCCATGTCGATGCGTTCGTCATCCTTGCGTACGCCATAGGCGACGGGATTGAACCACTTGCCGCTCATATTGACCGGCGATCCATGGGTCAGATGGCCGCCCGAATTTAGGTCCAGTCCCATGAATGTATCGCCGGGCTGCAGGAGCGCCAGGAACACCGCCTGGTTCATCTGGCTGCCTGAATTGGGCTGCACATTGGCGAAATTGCAGCCGAACAGCTTCTTCGCGCGCTCGATCGCCAGCGTCTCGACCACGTCTGCATAGTCACAGCCGCCGTAGTAACGCTTGCCGGGGTAGCCCTCGGCATATTTGTTGGTGAAGACGCTGCCAGCAGCTTCCAGAACCGCCTTCGACGCGATGTTCTCGCTGGCGATCAGCTCGATCTTGTCCTGCTGGCGCTTGAGTTCGCTAGCTACGGCAGCTGCGACTTCAGGGTCGGCCTCGGCCAGGCTGTCATGCCAGAAGCGGTGCATGATGTCGGAATTCGCGGTAGGCGCGGTACTGCTCATTGAAGGGGCTCGATCGTATCAGTGTCAAAGGGCGGGTTGGAAAGCTTGTCGACGCGGCGCTGGTGGCGGCCGCCGGCAAATTCGGTGTCGAGGAAGGTGGTGATGCAAGCCTTTGCCATATCGATACCGATCAGCCGCGCGCCCAAGGCAATGCAATTGGCATCATTGTGCTCGCGCGCGAGTTTGGCGGAAAGCGGCTCGGAAACCATGGCGCAACGCACCGCGGGATTGCGGTTGATGCTCATCGAGATCCCGAGCCCGCTACCACACAGGCCGATACCGCGTTCGGCGGTACCTTCGGCGAGGACCGCAGCCAGCTTGTAGCCATAGTCGGGGTAATCGACACTGTCGTTCGAATGGGTTCCAAGGTCCGCCACTTCGTGGCCAAGCTCCATCAGCCATTCGGCTAGCTCGGCTTTAAGATCGGTGGCGGCGTGGTCAGAGGCAATGGCAATACGCATGGGGTGCACATAGGGAAGCGGCCCGCCGATTGCCAGCGAGCCGTTCCGAAAATCACCAACCTATTGGCAAAAAGTCACTGATCCAGGAAACTGCGCATCTTCCGTGAACGGCTTGGGTGCTTCAGCTTCCTAAGCGCCTTGGCCTCGATCTGGCGGATACGTTCGCGGGTCACGCTGAACTGTTGGCCGACTTCTTCCAGCGTGTGGTCGGTGTTCATGCCGATGCCGAAGCGCATGCGCAGCACGCGCTCCTCACGCGGGGTGAGGCTGGCGAGCACGCGGGTGACCGTTTCCTTGAGGTTGGCCTGAATCGCAGCATCGACTGGGATGATGGCGTTCTTGTCCTCGATGAAATCGCCCAGATGCGAATCTTCCTCGTCACCGATTGGTGTCTCGAGGCTGATCGGCTCCTTGGCGATCTTCATCACCTTGCGCACCTTCTCGAGCGGCATGGAAAGGCGGGCCGCCATTTCTTCCGGCGTCGGCTCGCGGCCTTCCTCGTGCAGGAACTGACGGCTTGTGCGGACCAGCTTGTTGATCGTCTCGATCATATGCACGGGGATGCGGATGGTGCGCGCCTGATCGGCGATGGATCGGGTGATCGCCTGCCTGATCCACCATGTAGCGTAAGTGCTGAACTTGTAGCCGCGGCGGTATTCGAACTTGTCGACCGCCTTCATCAACCCGATGTTGCCTTCCTGAATAAGATCAAGGAATTGCAGGCCGCGATTGGTGTATTTCTTGGCGATCGAGATCACCAGGCGCAGGTTCGCCTCGACCATTTCCTTCTTGGCAATACGTGCCTCGCGTTCGCCCTTCTGCACCATGTTCACGATCCGGCGAAGCTCGGGGAGCGACATACCGGTTTGGCTGGCGATATCAGCGATCTCGGCACGAATGCGTTCGATCGCGTCGGCTTCCTTCTCTGCAAAGGCAGCCCACTTCTTGTCCTTCTTCGCGTTATTCGCAAGCCAGGCTTCGTCAAGCTCGTTGCCGACATAGGCCTTGAGGAAATCCATCCGCTTGACCTTGTGACGCTCGGCCAGGCGCAGCATTTGTCCGCCCAGCGCGGTGAGGCGACGATTGAAGGCATAAAGATTGTCGACCAGAAATTCGATCTTGGTCGCGTGGAATTGCATGCTTTCCACTTCGGCCGTCAGCTCTTCACCCAGCTTTTCGTAGCGGTTTTCCTTAGCCTTGGGGAATTCCTTGCCCGCAGCTAGCGTATCGACACGTTCGGCTTGCAGCTTCTCAAAGGTCTTGAACAGTTTGGTAATGCGTTCAAACCGCTCAAGCGCCTCAGGCTTGAGTGCAGCCTCCATCTGCGCGAGCGACATTGTGTTATCTTCTTCGTCGTCATCGTCGTCGTCGCGCTTCTTGGACGAACCTTCTTCTCCGTCTTCGTCTTCGCCCTCATCTTCTTCTTCCACGTCGTCGTCATCGTCGCGGATCGTCGGGCCGGCGGTTTCCTCGGAAATCTCGCCGTCATCATCATCCTCGGCGCCTTCGGCCAACTTGTCAGGCGGAGGCTCTTTCGAAAGCATGGCGTCGAGGTCGAGAATCTCGCGCAGCTGCATTTCTTCATTATTGAGCGCTTCGGACCACTGGATAATGGCATGGAAAGTAATCGGGCTCTCGCACAGGCCCATGATCATCATGTCGCGGCCAGCTTCGATGCGCTTGGCGATGGCAATTTCGCCTTCGCGGCTGAGCAGTTCGACTGCACCCATTTCGCGCAGGTACATGCGCACCGGATCATCGGTGCGGTCGCCTGTCACGGTTTTCTTGGCAGATGCAGCAGGAACTTTCCCGGCGGCTTTCCCGCTATCTTCGTCGGCGTCATCGTCGGTGTCGTCGTCAACGACCAATTCATCGCCTTCGGCGTCCTGCTCGACGTCGGCCTCCTCGTCATTCTCGACGATCTGCACACCCATTTCCGACAGTGCGGTCTGGACATCTTCGATCTGGTCAGGACTCATCTCGCCTGAAGGGAGCGCTTCGTTGAGCTCGTCATAAGTGACGTAACCCTTCTTCTTTGCCTTCGAGATGAGTTTCTTGATCAAAGATTCGTTGAGATCGATCAGCGGCGCATCATCGTCCTTGCCGTTGCCACCACCGCTCTTTGCTTTTGACGCCATAGGTCCGTGTCAGTCCGTTTTCATGTCGGAGACCGGCCCGTCAGCCGGTTCGCGAGAAATTTCCATGTTTGCCGCGACTGCGGCCTTCTTGCGCCCGAAGTTTTTCAGGCGTTCATTCAAAGCGGATAGCCGTTCTCGCAATCGGGTCTGTTCAGCGAAAGCCCCTTCAGGGTCATTATCAAACCGGGCCCTTGCTGCTTCAAGCGCAACAAAAAGGGCCGGCCTTTCGACCAGCAGCGATACAGCTTCAGCCAATTCCTCGCGCGCATCAACCGGGTTGGTGCCTTCTCTCAGGAAAGCGTATCGATTTTGATCCGGTGGGGCAGGAAGGCCTTTCTCCGCTGATATGGCGATGTCGGCTCGCGAATCAAGCGTTTCTGACAGTTCCAGCAAAGTTTCGACAGTTTCATGCATTTCCGGCTCGAGCCGAGCAAGGCGGCCCAGCGCCTCGGTATGGCGCAAAATTTCGCCCGGATGGCGCAGCAGGCCGTGAAGTACTGCGCGGGCAAGGTCATTGCGCGCACCGCCCGCCAAAGCCTTGCGCAGGCGGGCCGCTACATCGCCCGTCAGGCGTGGCGCCGGTTGTTGCCAGCCGGGTCTGGCCGTGCCGCTCCATTGGCGCTGCGGACGCGGGGGGAAGGCAAAGTCGGAAAAGCGCTGCAACAATTCGCGCCGGTAAAGCGCGCGAATATCGGGATCCTGAATGGCGTCTGCGTGCACGATCAATCGTGCTTTCAACCCAGCCTTGTCTTCTGGCGTGCTTAGTTCCTGCGCATCGCGTTCGTAAGCCCACAATGTGTCGAGCAGGCTGGCAGGGGTTGCCAGCAGCTTCTCCATTGCAGGCTTGCCTTGCTGCCTGATCAGATCATCGGGGTCCAGCCCGCTTGGGAGATGCACTATTGAGAGGCTCTTGCCCGGTTGCAGCATCGGTAGCACACGGCCGATCGCGCGCATCGCCGCACGCTGGCCCGCAGCATCGCCATCAAAGCACAACACCGGGACATCGGCCATGCGCCACAGCATGGAGAGTTGAGTTTCAGTGAGCGCGGTACCAAGCGGCGCAACGACATCGGCAATCCCGGCATTGGCGAGCGCGATCACATCCATATAGCCTTCAACCACCACGATGCGGTTGGTCTGGCGGCTTGCAGGTCCGGCGCGGTGCAAATTGTAAAGAGTGCGGCCCTTGTCGAACAAAGGCGTGTCGGGAGAATTGAGATATTTCGCCGCGCCTTCCCGGTTTTCAAGAATGCGCCCACCAAACGCAATCACCCGCCCGCGCGCGTCATGGATCGGCAGCATCAGCCGGTCGCGGAATCGGTCGTAAGGCGCCTTGTCATCCACGCTGATGAGCAGGCCGGTTTCGACCAGCATCGCCTCGTCAAATTGCGACAGCGCACCCTTCATTGAAACCTTGCTGTCGGGCGCATAGCCAAAACCGAATTGCTCGACGATACGGCGGCTGAAACCGCGGGTGCGCAGATATTCACGCGCGCGCTCCCCATCGGGGCCGTGCAGATTGGCAGCGAACCATTCCTGCGCGGCGTCCATCGCATCGACCAGCGTGGCGCGCTTTTCGGCTTGCTGTGCCTCGCGCGGGTCAGGGCGGGGCACTTCCATTCCCGCCTGCTGCGCCAGTTCTTTCACTGCATCCATGAATTGCAACCCGCGCTGGTCGGTCATCCAGCGGATCACATCGCCATGCGCCCCGCAGCCGAAGCAGTGATAGAAGCCCTTCTCGTCATTGACGGTGAAGCTGGGCGACTTTTCGTTGTGGAACGGGCAGCAGGCCTTCCATTCGCGCCCCGCGCGCTGGAGCTTGGTCGTGCGCATGATGACGCTGGAAAGCGTCACCCGTGCGCGCAATTCGTCAAGCCACTGCGGGGAAAGCATTGCGGGACGATATTAGGAAAGCGCGGCTTTAACCAGCCCGCTTGCCTTGCTCATGTCGAGCTTTGCACCGTGGCGTGCCTTGAGCTCGGCCATAACCCGGCCCATGTCCTTGATCGAGCTGGCATCCAGCTCTGCCTTGATGGCTTCGATCGCCGCCGTGGTTGCGGCTTCATCCATCATTGCGGGAAGGAATTCCTCGATCACGGCAAGTTCGCCGCGTTCCTGGTCGGCTAGTTCCTGCCGGCCGCCCTGTTCATACATCTCGATCGATTCGCGCCGCTGCTTGGCCATTTTCTGCAGCACTTCGATGATCAGATCATCGTCTGCTATCTCCTTGGACGAAGTGCGCATTTCGATGTCGCGGTCCTTGATCTTGGCGCCGATCAGCCGGAGCGCGGCGGTGCGCTCTTTCTCGCCCGCTTTCATGGCGACAATGGTGGCGGCTTTGATGTCATCGCGAAGCATGAATTGGTATCCTTTGGTTGGTGCTTGCTGGGGCTGATAGGGCCAAATCGCGAAAATGGGAATTGTGCCCCGATTAGTCGTTATTTCAGCGCAAGTGCGGTTGACGCGGCAGGAAGGGATGGCTAGCGGCTCAAGCTTAGCGACATTGCCGGAAAACCCCTGACTCGGAGAGCCCCAAATGGCTTCTGCTGCCTCTCGACCTGCGCAACCAAAAGGTGCGACGGGTTGCCTCGTTCTGGCCGATGGCACGGTGGTCTGGGGCAGGGGATTCGGCGCTACGGGGGAAGCGGTGGGCGAGGTGTGCTTCAACACCGCGATGACCGGCTACCAGGAAGTGATGACCGATCCCAGCTATGCAGCGCAGATCATCACCTTCACTTTCCCTCATATCGGCAATGTCGGCACGAACCCGGAAGATGTTGAAAGCAAGGTTGAAGGCGCGGTGGGCTGCATTGTGCGCGAAGACGTGACCTCGCCGAGCAATTTCCGCAGCCTTCAGGGCTTTACTGAATGGCTGGCGGCGAATGGCAAGATCGGCCTGTCCGGCGTCGATACGCGCGCCCTGACGCGCCGCATCCGTATGAACGGCGCGCCCAATGCGGTGATCGCGCATTCGCCGGATGGCAAGTTCGATATCCCCGCGCTGCTCAATCGTGCGCAGGGCTGGGCCGGGTTGGAAGGGATGGACCTGGCGCAGGTCGTTTCGCGTGAGACCAGCGAGGAATGGACCGGCGGGATTTGGCACCTGGGCGAAGGGTATGAGACAATGACGTCACCCCAGCGAAAGCCGGGGTCGGGTTCAGACCAGGACGAGAGCGATCCCAGCGTGCGCTGGGATGACGGTAGCCCGCATGTTGTCGCGGTGGATTACGGCGCGAAGGACAATATCTTCCGCAACCTCGTCCGCGCCGGGGCAAAGGTGACCGTGGTACCGGCCAAGACCTCGCTCGAGGAAGTGCTGGCGCTGGGGCCAGATGGCGTTTTCCTGAGTAATGGCCCCGGCGATCCGGCCGCGACGGGCGAATATGCCGTGCCGGTGATTCAGGGCCTGTTAGAGCGCGATGTGCCCCTCTTCGGTATCTGTCTGGGGCACCAGTTACTGGCCCTCGCGGCGGGTGCGAAGACAGTGAAGATGCACCAGGGCCACCGCGGCGCGAACCATCCGGTCCAGCGCGTGGGGGCAGGGTGGGGCGAGACCGCCGGGCTGGTCGAGATCACTTCGATGAACCACGGCTTCGCTGTCGATGCTGCTACTCTGCCTAACAGTGTGGACGAAACCCACGTATCCCTGTTCGATGGTTCCAACTGCGGTATCTCGATCAAGGGTAAACGTGCCTTCGGTGTGCAATACCACCCCGAGGCATCACCCGGCCCGCAGGACAGCTTCTACTTGTTCGAGAAATTCGTGGGGATGTTGGGGTGAGATACGCATCGTATGCGCTTTCGGTTTGTGTGATTGGGCTCGCAGGGTGCCAACTGCCTCCAGAGGAGCCGCAACCGACTTTGGATTGCGAACTTTCACACATTGCGAGCCCCGGTCCTGACGCGAGCCCTATGGTAAGACAGATCATAGCGAAGCCATTGGATGACTCGGAGGCTGGGGTCGAGAATTACCGCGGCATACTGAAAGACAAGCGCGACAATGGTCGTTCTTTGAATGTGGACGTATTCTATCACGAGTTTAGCGATGGCTCATTCGAACTCGTTCTCGAAGCAGGTACAGAACAAATCGTTGTCATGCCCGGTAATGAAATTCTGCAAGAGCGCGGTCTTCAAGGGGTAACCTTCCAAGACGGAGGACATGTCTCGACAGGCATTCCCTTGACTGCTTCCTGTCAAATCACACCTCCCGAAAGCAAATAATGCCCAAACGCACTGACATCTCCTCGATCCACCGAACACCCCTCCCCGTGGGGAGGGGCTGGGGGTGGGGGGTTGCCCTGTCAGGAATGTCGTACACTCATCCCCAACCCCTTCCCTCTAGGGAAGGGGCTAGAAGTAGTGCGATCAACTCCCTTCCCCTCGGGGAAGGGCTGGGGATGGGGGTTCGGCGGTGATGGGGCGGGGCATGATGGCGGGCGTGGTACACCCATCTCCCGACTTCTTCCCTCGAGGGAAGGGGAGTACTTCAGCGCTGGTTTCGAGCGATGGCGATTTCCTCGGCGATCACTTGCAGTACCCCATCCATGTTCCCCAGTACTTCATTGTTCCAGAAACGAATGACCCGATAACCGTGAGCTTCGATGATGCGGGTTCGGGCGTCGTCAGACGGGTTTTCCGAGTGCTGTCCGCCATCAAGCTCGATTACCAGCCGCAAGCTCCGGCAGGCGAAATCGACCACATAACTGCCGACCGGAAGCTGGCGTGTGAATTTCACGCCGTAAAATTGGCTTGCGCGCAGGTGCAGCCACAGGCGCTTTTCCGCTTCGGTTGCGTTATTACGAAGGTCGCGCGAAATTTGTGTGAGGCGCTTTTTAGCCAACGTCGAACCCCCATCCCAACCCTTCCCCAAGGGGAAGGGCTTTTGATAGCATCAAGGGCCTAAATGCCAAAAAGAACAGATATTAAATCCATCCTCGTCATTGGCGCCGGTCCGATCATTATCGGCCAGGCCTGCGAGTTCGACTATTCCGGCACGCAGGCGATCAAGGCGCTCAAGGAAGAGGGCTATCGCGTCGTGCTGGTCAATTCGAACCCGGCCACGATCATGACCGATCCCGAATTCGCCGATGCGACCTATATCGAGCCGATCACGCCAGAAATCGTCGAAAAGATCATCGCCAAGGAACGGCCCGATGCGCTGCTGCCGACGATGGGCGGGCAGACCGCGCTCAATTGCGCGCTGTCGCTCAACAAGATGGGCGTGCTGGAGAAATATGGCGTCACCATGATCGGCGCCGATGCTGAGGCGATCGACAAGGCCGAGGACCGCCAGAAGTTCCGCGAGGCGATGGACAAGATCGGGCTCGAAAGCGCGCGCAGCGGCATCGCGCACACGCTGGAACAAGCGCTTGAAGTGCTTGAGACGACCAAGCTGCCCGCGATCATTCGCCCCAGCTTCACGCTTGGCGGCACCGGCGGCGGCATTGCCTATAACAAGGCCGAGTTCGAGCTGATCGTGCGCGAAGGGCTCGACGCTTCGCCTACGACTGAAGTGCTGATCGAAGAATCGCTGCTGGGGTGGAAGGAATACGAGATGGAGGTCGTGCGCGACCGCCATGACAATTGCATCATTATCTGCAGCATCGAGAATGTCGATCCGATGGGCGTGCACACAGGGGATTCGATCACGGTTGCGCCCGCGCTGACGCTGACCGACAAGGAATACCAGATCATGCGCAATGCCAGCATTGCTGTGCTGCGCGAGATCGGGGTCGAAACTGGCGGCTCGAACGTGCAATTCGCGGTCAATCCCGCCGATGGCCGGCTGATCGTGATCGAGATGAACCCGCGCGTATCGCGCAGCTCCGCGCTCGCCTCAAAGGCGACCGGCTTCCCGATCGCGCGCGTCGCGGCCAAGCTAGCGGTGGGCTACACGCTGGACGAGATCACCAACGAGATCACCGGCGCTACGCCCGCCAGCTTCGAGCCCACGATCGACTATGTCGTGACAAAGATCCCGCGTTTCGCCTTCGAGAAGTTCAAGGGCGCGAAGCCCGAACTAGCGACCGCGATGAAGTCGGTCGGCGAGGTCATGGCAATCGGGCGCAATTTCCAGGAAAGCGTGCAGAAGGCGTTGCGCGGGCTCGAAACCGGGCTTGACGGGTTCAACCGCGTGCCTTCGCTCGAAGGCGTATCACGCGAAGTCGTTACCGCCGCGCTGAGCAAGCGCACACCCGACCGGCTGCTCCATGTCGGGCAGGCTTTCCGCGAGGGGATGAGCGTGGAGGAGATACACGCGCTTACATCCTATGATCCGTGGTTTCTGCGCCAGATCGAAGGCATCATCGCGGCGGAAAAACGGATTTCGGAAGACGGGCTGCCGCGCGATGCAGCCGAGTTGCGGCGGCTGAAGGCGATGGGCTTTTCGGACAAGCGGCTCGCCACGCTGGCAGTGCGCTCGGTCGGTGTCGCAGGCGGGCTGGGCGAAACGCAGGCCAAGCGTTCGGGACTGCTGCACGATGCGCTGCAAGCGATGGCAGGAGCCACCAGCGAGGATGAAGTGCGCAAGCTTCGTGAAAAGCTCGGCGTGCGCCCGGTGTTCAAGCGGATTGACAGCTGCGCGGCCGAATTCGAGGCAATCACGCCCTACATGTATTCGACCTATGAAGCGCCGATCTTCGGCGAGCCCGAATGCGAGGCCAACCCCTCAGACCGCAGGAAGGTGGTTATCCTGGGAGGTGGCCCAAACCGGATCGGGCAGGGTATCGAGTTCGATTATTGCTGCGTCCATGCCTGTTTCGCGCTTGCGGAAGCCGGGTTCGAGACGATCATGATCAATTGCAACCCGGAAACAGTCTCGACCGACTACGACACATCGGACAGGCTCTATTTCGAGCCGTTGACAGCAGAGGACGTGCTCGAGATCCTGCGCGTCGAACAGTCGAAGGGCGAGCTGGTCGGCGTGATCGTGCAGTTCGGCGGGCAGACCCCGCTCAAGCTGGCGCAGGCGCTGGAGGATGCGGGCATTCCGATCCTGGGCACATCGCCCGATGCGATCGACCTTGCGGAAGACCGCGAGCGCTTCGCGCGGCTCGTCAACAAGCTCAAGCTCAAGCAGCCCGAAAATGGCATCGCCTATAGCCGTGACGAAGCGGCAGCAGTGGCTGCGCGGATCGGCTATCCGGTATTGCTGCGTCCCTCCTACGTGCTGGGCGGGCGAGCGATGGAGATCGTCGACAGCGAGGCGCAGCTTGACGATTATATCCGTACCGCCGTGAACGTATCCGGCGATAGCCCGGTGCTGGTCGATCAATATCTGCGTGATGCCATCGAGTGCGATGTCGATGCGCTGTGCGATGGCGAAGAAGTGCGGGTTGCCGGGGTAATGCAGCACATCGAGGAAGCTGGTGTCCACTCGGGCGATAGCGCCTGTACCCTACCGCCCTATTCGCTCCCCAAGGATATCATCGATCAGATGGAGCAACAGGCCGATGCACTGGCCAGGGCCTTGGGGGTCGTAGGCCTGATGAATGTCCAGTTCGCGGTGAAAGATGGTGAGGTTTACCTGATCGAGGTCAATCCGCGTGCATCGCGCACCGTACCCTTCGTCGCCAAGGCGATCGGCCAGCCCGTGGCCAAGATCGCGGCGCGGGTGATGGCAGGCGAAATGCTTGCCAATTTTGAACCCTTCAAGCGCGACCTGCCCTATATGGCGGTGAAGGAAGCGGTGTTCCCTTTCAGCCGCTTCCCGGGCAGCGATCCGGCCCTTTCCCCCGAGATGAAATCAACCGGCGAAGTGATGGGAATCGATCGCAGTTTCGATGCCGCTTTCTTCAAGGCCCAGCTTGCTGCCGGGATGGTCCTGCCATCTCAAGGCACGCTGTTCGTTTCGGTAAAAGACAGCGACAAGCCGCATATCCTTCCGGCGGTGCGCACGTTGATCGAGCAGGGCTTCTCTGCCATCGCTACCGGCGGAACGCAGGCCTATCTGGCCGAGCAGGGACTGCCGGTGGAGCGCATCAACAAGGTGGCCGAAGGGCAGCCGCATGTGGTGGACCGGATCATCGATGGAGACGTCGATCTGATCTTCAACACGACTGAAGGGTGGCAGAGCTTGCTGGACTCGAAATCGATCCGTGCATCAGCGCTGACGGAGAAGATTCCCTATTATACAACGGCGGCTGCCTCTGTTGCGGCGGCAAATGCAATTAATGCAGTAAACGCAAGCCAGCTTGAAGTCCGCTCGTTGCAGGACTATTATAGCTAGCGAACATTAGCTCTTTCCCCAAATTTCGACGCTCCCAAGGTTGCCTCGGCAGAAGCAGCCACGTCCGAAATAACTCTGAATATCAAAGGGAAGGGCGCTGGAGGAAAGACTGGATGGCTACGATGGAAAAGGTTCCGATGCTGGCTGAGGGCTATGAGCGGCTGACGGCCGATCTCAAGGTTCTGCGCGCGGAACGCCCGAAAATTGTCGATGCGATCGAGGAAGCTCGCGCGCATGGCGACCTGTCGGAAAACGCCGAATACCATGCCGCCAAAGAGCGTCAGGGCCAGGTCGAGGCGCAGATATCTGAGATCGAAGACAAGGTCAGCCGCGCACAGATCATCGATCCGACGACCCTATCGGGTGACAAGGTGGTGTTTGGAGCCACTGTGACGCTGCTCGATGAAGACGACAAGCCGATAAAGTACCAGATTGTCGGCCAGACCGAAGCGGATGCGAACCGGGGACGGATTTCCTACAACTCGCCTATCGCTCGCGCGCTGATCGGCAGGCAAGTAGGCGACGAGATCGAGGTCACGGTGCCATCGGGCGACCGGTTCTACCTCCTCGACAAGATCGAATTCATCTGATTGCTTATGATTTCCTACGCAAGCAGGAATCCAGCGCGAAGAGACTTTTGAGCTCCTGCTTTCGCAGGAGCTCAGACTAAGGCTTTCTCCATCGCATAATTGTGGATCGGCACTTCCCGGTCGTTGTGCTCGATCGCGAAGTCGCGCCGATGCGTGACGTGGTAGCCCGCTCGCTCGAAAGCGGGCAGGGCCAGCTCGCTAGCTTCGGTGTAGAGGCGGGCACATCCCCATTTGCGCGCTTGATCCTCTGCCGCGGCCAGCAATTGATCGGCGAGCCCCCGGCGTGTGTGATCGGGATGGCAGTAAAGATGGTCCAAATGGCCGTCCTGCTCGCACAGGGCGTAGGCAACAGGCATGTCACTGGTTTCGGCTGCGACCATTATCCAATGTCCTTGTTCCGCACGCTCCAGAATACGTTCCCCGGCCGCTGGCGAACGCGCGGCCCAGGCGGCGACTTGCTCCGGTGAATATCCACGCCCACCAATTACGCGAACCGCCTCAGCGAAGATTTCACCGAGGCGCGGAGCATCGCTGCTCCGAAACAGGCGCAGTGTATAGGGCATGTCCCGAGCACCTATTCTTCCGGCTCGAGCAGGCGGTGGAGATGGACCACGACATATTTCATTTCGGCATCGTCCACTGTGCGGTGCGCATTAGCGCGCCAGGCCTCAACCGCGTCGTCATAATTGCTGAAAACGCCCACGACATGGACGCTTTCCGGATCCTGGAATTCCAGTGAACGGGGATCCTTCACGCGGCCACCCATCACCAGGTGCAGCCGTTGCTTTGCCTCATGTTTAGCCATGATTTTCGTATCTCCTTGGGGAATCGCGCGCGCCATAGCCTAGCCTGCGGCTCAGGCAAGCAAAAGCGGGACGATCGGGAGAATCCGAGCGGTCAAGAGCCCGCTGGCACAGATTCAGTCAGCTGCGAGATCCTGCAGGTCGCCTTCATTCTGTGCCGCTTCATCGCGGCGTTCAGATGCGCGCTCGTACATAGTCAGGGCAAAGGCAATTGCGGCATCGGTGGCAATCCGTCCCAGAAAACCGGTGGCGGTGGCCGCCTTGCGCCCTCCGCGCGACAAAGTCCCCAAGGCTAGCCCAAGGGCGGCTGCAGCTCCAATCACCAGCAGGGGATTGGCTTTGACAAAATCGATCGCTTCGTGCGCTGCGTCGCGGGCATATTCGCTCGCTGGGCGGTTCGTGAGGCGCTGCTGCGCCTTCTCGATCCGTTCGCGCAAGGCTGTTCGATTTGCTTCACTGGTCATGATAGTCTTCCGCTTTCGGGTTTGCTTCTTGAACGCTGGCGTCGGCCTCGTCGAACGATTCTGTTGTCTGAGGCCCTCCATCGTCGCCTTCGGTCGCACCACCAACCAGTGCGGCAATCGGTTTACGTGCCAGCCACAGCGCTACACCCGTTCCCACAACTCCCGCGATCGCCGTGATCAGGCCACGATTGGCGCGCGCAGCACTCCCGGCGCGGTCAGCCAGATCAAGCGCATCATCGACCACCTTGTCGGCCAGTTCGGTGCCGATCCTCTTGCCGGAAACGGCTTCGCGTACACGCAGGAATTGGCCGAAAATGATCGATCGCGCCGTATTACGCATCGCCCGATCCTCGGATAACTGTCGCTTGAGGTCGCTCATTTGTCGGCATCCTCGTTCGCGTTATTGAATGCTTCTCCAATTTCGCGGGTGGAGCTTTGCATGCGCATCACAAGGATAAAGGCGCCAAGCAGTAGAAGGCCCACGACAATCGCTGTCGCGCCCCATGCGGTGACATGGGGAGTCAGGGCGATGACAAGGCCTACCACCAGCGCAATGAGCGCAAGGTGGATAAAGGCCAGCGCGAAGAGGCCTGACAGCACGGCTGACTTGCTGCGATTCGCCGCAAACGCGAGTCGGGTTTTCTGGAATTCGACTTCAGCCTGCACGAAGTTGCGGCTGTCCGAAACCAACGCCGCGACATCGTCGACCAGCGAAGGGCCGGAAGGCGAACCGGCACTCTCGTCACCGCGCACCGCGGCTTCGAGTTCGTCATCTACATCGTCGGGGCGCGGATCAGGCCGATCCTCATCACGCATTTCCAACCCCCTATGCTAAACGATCAGCCGCGCCCGCCGCGGAACAAACGGGCTACCAGAAATCCGAAAATCGCGGCAATGCCGATCGCGGTTCCAGGACTTTTGCGTACGAGTTCGCGCGCGTCCTCGCCGATCTCTTCGACGCTCTTGGATTCGAGCTTTGCGCTGGCTTCCTGCAGGCTGCGCGATGCTTTCCGGGCATAATCGCCATATTGTTCGCCAATTCTCTCGTCGATCTGTGGCGCAGTGTCGGCCACTATCTTGCCGAGAGATGCCAAGGCATCGCTGGCACGGGTTTTGCCTTCAACGGCAAGTTCGCCGGCCTTCGCCTTGGCTTCGTTTCCATAGGTCTTGGCTTCAGCAACCAGATCGGTACCTTTGTCACGAACCTGTTCGCGATACACGCCAGCACGCGCGCCAGCTTCAGCCTTAAGTGCGGCCGCGCCGGCACGAGCTTCATCAAGCGCCGCGTTGAAGCGCGATTTGGCTTCTGCAGTATTGTTGCTGGCCGCTTCGGGCTTTGCCGCCTTCTTGGCGGTGGGTTTCTTTTGGGTCTTGCTTTTGGTCGTCTCTACCATGATCCGTCCTTTGCCTAGTAATTCGATTATATCCGGCAAGAATACGTTTGCCGAACTGTTTTATAAGGTAACGCGGCTTGCGCCGCGATGTTCCGGCGCATAGAGCGCTGCCAATCCCCGATATGGTGGTGTCTTAGCCAATTACAACACATCGAGCCAGGAGCTTGCCCATGACCGCGATTATCGATCTGCACGGCCGCGAAATCCTTGATAGTCGTGGCAATCCCACGGTGGAAGTCGATGTGCTGCTGGAAGACGGAAGTTTCGGACGAGCTGCGGTTCCATCGGGCGCGTCGACTGGCGCGCATGAAGCGGTTGAGCTGCGCGATGGCGACAAGGCCCGCTATATGGGCAAGGGCGTGCTCAAGGCGATCGAAGCAGTAAATACCGAGATTGCCGATACGATCCTGGGCCTTGATGCGGAAGACCAGCGCGATATCGATCTTGCCATGATCGAGCTCGATGGCACGCCCAACAAGGGCCGAATTGGAGCCAATGCTATCCTCGGCACCAGCCTGGCCGTGGCCAAGGCCGCAGCCAATGCGCGCGGGCTGCCGCTCTATTCCTATCTCGGCGGGGTTGCCGCACACGTCCTGCCGGTGCCGATGATGAACATAATCAACGGCGGCGAGCATGCCGACAACCCGATTGATATCCAGGAATTCATGATCATGCCCGTGGGTGCGGATTCTCTGGCAGAGGCGGTACGATGGGGCTCGGAAATCTTCCACACCCTCAAGAAGAACCTTTCGAACAAGGGACTCTCGACCTCGGTTGGCGATGAAGGCGGCTTTGCCCCCAATCTTGCCAGTTCGCGCGCAGCGCTGGATTTCATCATGGCTTCAATAGAACAGGCCGGTTTCAAGCCCGGCAGCGAAGTCGCGCTCGCGCTCGATTGTGCGGCGACCGAGTTTTATGCCGATGGCCGCTATGACATGGCGGGTGAGGGCACCTCGCTGTCGAGCGAGGAAATGGCGGACTATCTTGCGGCGCTGTGCTCCGATTATCCGATCCGCTCGATCGAAGACGGGATGAGCGAAGACGACCTTGATGGCTGGAAAATCCTGACCGACAAGATTGGCAGCAAGGTCCAGCTGGTGGGTGACGATCTGTTCGTGACCAATCCAAAGCGCCTTGAAATGGGGATCGGCAAGGGTCTTGCCAATTCACTGCTGGTGAAGGTCAACCAGATCGGCTCGCTCACTGAAACGCTGGCCGCGGTCGAAATGGCACACCGCGCCGGATACACTTCGGTGATGAGCCACCGCTCGGGCGAGACCGAGGATTCGACGATCGCCGACCTCGCGGTTGCGACCAATTGCGGGCAGATCAAGACCGGCTCGCTCGCGCGGTCTGACCGGCTTGCCAAATACAACCAGCTGATCCGGATCGAGGAAGAGCTGGGCGCCAGCGCGGTCTACGCCGGCGCGCAGTGCTTCGGAAGGCTGGCTGGTTAAGCTCCGAACCGCTGCTGCAACTCAAGCATGGCGAGCGCGGCCTTGGCAGCTTCGCCGCCCTTGTCCTTCTGCGCAGGGTCGGCGCGGACCAGCGCCTGCTGCTCGTTCTCGACCGTCAGGATTCCATTACCGATAGCGATCCCGTCCATCGTCAGCGCCATGATCGCGCGGGCGCTTTCCCCGGCGACGATCTCGAAGTGATAGGTTTCGCCGCGGATCACCACGCCGATCGCCACGAAGCCGTCATACTGGCCGCTTTCGGATGCGAGCGCGATCGCTCCCGGAATCTCGAGCGCGCCGGGCACGGTAATGACTTCCACCTTATACCCCGCAGCTTCGATGGCAGCGCGCGCGCCGGCGATCAGCAGGTCATTGAGATGACCGTAGAAACGGGCTTCGACTATCAGGATGCGTGCCATCGGTTTACTCCGGGATTGGCATGAGGCTGGCGATGTTGAGGCCAAAGCCTTCGATCGCCACAACATTGGGCTGCGAGTTGGTCAGCAAGATCATTTCGTGAATATTGAGATCGGCCAGTATCTGTGAACCGATCCCCACATTGCGCTCTTCGTCGCTATCGCTGTAAGTGCCGGTAGCCGAGCGATCGCGCAGGATCACGATCACGCCCGAGCCATGCTCGCCCACCGCCAGCATCGCGCGCTGGAGGGTGCGCTTGCGCGGGCCGGGTTGGCCCAGCACATCGTCGAGTACCGAGATCGGATGTACACGGGTAAGGGTGGGCTCTCCCGCTACGACATGCCCCTTCTGCAGGACATAGGCCTCGCTACCGTCAACCTTGTTGCGATAGGTGAGGAGGCGCCATTGCCCGCCGTAATCGGATTCAAAGCTGCGTTCGTCGACCCGCTCGACGAGGTGATCGTTACGGCGTCGGTATTCGATCAGATCGCGGATAGTGCCGATCTTGAGGTCGTGCTTGCGGGCAAAGCCGATCAGATCGTCGAGCCGTGCCATCGAACCGTCTTCGTTCATGATCTCGCAGATCACTCCGGAAGGATTGAGCCCTGCAAGGCGCGAGATATCGACCGCCGCCTCGGTGTGGCCTGCGCGCACCAGCACGCCGCCATCGCGGGCCGCTAGCGGGAATACGTGGCCAGGGGTGACAATATCCTCCGGACCTTTGCTGGAGTCTATCGCGACTGAAACTGTGCGCGCGCGATCAGCCGCCGAGATACCTGTGGTTACGCCTTCTTTCGCCTCGATCGAGATCGTGAAAGCGGTCTGCATGCTTTCCTTGTTGTTGCGGCTCATCGGTTCAAGCCCGAGCTGCTCCACGCGCTTGCGAGCGAGCGCCAGGCAGATCAGTCCGCGCCCATGCGTCGCCATGAAGTTGACCGCATTGGGTGTTGCCATTTGTGCGGGGATGATCAAATCACCTTCGTTCTCGCGATCCTCATCATCGACCAGGATATACATGCGGCCATTGCGCGCTTCGTCAATGATTTCCTCGATTGAAACGAGGGCGGGGCGGTCGTCGCTTTGCAGCAGGAAATTCTCCAGCTTGGCAAGCGTCTCAGCAGTTGGATTCCAGCTGGCCTCTGTGCAGTCGCGCAGGGTATTGGCATGCAGACCCGCAGCACGGGCCAGGCCGGCGCGGGTAAGTTTGCCTCTGTTTACGAGATCGCGGACTTGTTCAATGATCGTTGTGCTCATACGGCAATTCTAGCACATTATAATGTGACTACAAGATCAATTTGTAACATGTTAATGTGATTGGGTCGGCGCTGGAATATCGCCACCAAGCTTCTGTATTCAACTATCTAGGCCGTCCAACCCGCAATGGTCGTGCGGTGCAGCTCACGCCGGTAGCCTTCGTAACCACCAGTTGCCTTGTGCAGGACAGAGCGGTTGTCCCACATAACCAGCATGTCCGGTTCCCACCGGTGGCGGTAGATAAACTCCTCACGGCCTTGCCATTCGGCAAGTTCAGACAGAATGCCGATCGCATCGGCTTGTGCCATGCCTTCGATCCCGACGATATAGCCTAGGGTAGAAAACAGCGCTTCCTCACCGGTTTCAGGATGGCGTTGCACTAGCGGATGAAGCTGCGTGGCGCGCGCGCTTTCATCTGGCCGAATCGCCATGCTACGGCCCCGGTCCTTATCGCCATAAGCCCCTTCAGGTGCGTACGCCATTTGGGCGCTATGGATCGCGATTAGCGTCCGCAGATACTCCTTGCGGCGGTCAGGCAGCGCTGCGAATGCCGCAACCTGATCCGCGAACAATGTGTCGCCACCGGTCGGCGGAATCTCGATAGCGAGCAAGCAGGTTCCGGCCGGCGGAGCCGCAAGAAAGCTCCAGTCGCTATGCCAGTTTTCGGCAAAGAGGGGTGTCTGCTCGTCGGCCTCGCGCAGGATTGCAGCAATGTGTTCACGACCTTCGATGGGAGCGAAGAACGGATCCTCGCCAAATCCGCCCATCGCAATAGTGAAGCGTTCAAGCGCGTCATCGTCCATGCTCTGGTCGGCAAAGGCGAGCACTTTGTACTTGAGCCATGCTGTTCGGATCTCGGCAATCAGCGCAGGCGAGAGTTCTTCCATCAGGTCAATTCCAGAGACGCGCGCGCCGCAAATCTGGCCTGACGGAATCACGGTGAGCGTCATCCGCCTGGCTCGCCTTCGATGTCCCGGTCGGATTGCGGCGGCGTGTAAGGTGTCGTCTCTTCGCTGCCGCGCCCTGCCATTTCCTCGACCACGGCTTCTTCCGCTTCGTTTTCGGGCGCCTCGGTTTCATCGATCAGCACTGCGCTGACAATGGTTTCGTCTTCTGACACGTTGAACAGCCGCACGCCGGCCGAGCTTCTCCCGATCACGCGGAATGCTTTTTCAGCAGCATCTTCGTCATCGGTCAGATGGCGCAGGCCAAGCGGCAAGCGGATCAGCTTGGCCTGGTCGGTTACCAGCATCAGTTGTTGGTCGTGGCGAACCGGGAAGCTCGCCACCACCGGGCCGTTGCGCTTGATATTGTCAATGTTGACGATGCCTTGGCCGCCGCGCCCGATGCGCCGATATTCATAGGCGGACGAAACCTTGCCATAGCCATTGGCGCAGACAGTAAGGATGAATTGCTCATTCTCGACGAGCTCCGCAAAGCGCGCGGGATCGAGTTCGGGCTCACCTTCTTTCTCGGCCTTCCACGGCGCGAATTTCACATATTGCTCGCGTTCGTCTGCGTCGGTGCCGACACGGTGGAGGATCGAAAGCGAAACAACTTCATCATCGGCCTTCAATTTCATGCCCCGAACGCCGGTTGAGGTGCGCGAGGTGAACTCGCGGACATCATCACCCGCAAAGCGGATCGCCTTGCCCTGGCGCGTGGCGAGCAGCACATCATCGGCGGCCTCGAGCAAGGCCACTCCGATCAGCTTGTCATCGCTGGCATCGTCGAACTTCATGGCATATTTGCCGTTCGATGGAATGTTGGTGAAGGCGTCCATGCTGTTGCGCCTGACGTTGCCTTTGGCAGTGGCGAATACCACCGAAAGCGCACCCCAGCTTGCTTCGTCTTCCGGCAGCGGCAATACGGTGCGGATTGTCTCGCCATCTTCCAGGGCAGGAAGCATGTTCACGATCGGCCGACCGCGCGTATTGGGTCCGCCTTCGGGCAGTTTCCAGACTTTAAGCCGATAGACCTTGCCCGATGTCGAGAAGAACAGCACGGGATTGTGCGTGCTGGTAACAAACATCTCCCGCACGGCATCTTCGTCCTTGGTGGACATGCCTGCGCGGCCCTTACCCCCGCGGCGCTGCGCGCGGAAGGTGGAGAGCGGGGTACGCTTGATGTAGCCATCATGGGTGACGGTGACGACCATCTCGTCGCGCTCAATCAGGTCCTCGTCTTCGAGCCCATCCCATGCGGGAGCGATTTCGGATACGCGCGGCGTCGCATAGGTGGCGCGGATTTCCTCTAGCTCTTCGCGCATCAAGCCGTACAGCTTGGCGCGGTCCGCCAGAATCGAGAGGAATTCCTCGATCGCCAGGGAAAGCTCTTTCAGCTCACCGCCTATCTCATCGCGGCCAAGCCCAGTGAGGCGATGCAGGCGCAGATCGAGGATGGCCTTTACTTGCCGCTCACTAAGGCGATATGTGCCTCCCTCTTGATCGGCATCGGGGTCCATCGCTTCAATCAGGCGGATATATTGGGCGATATTGCCGATCGGCCAGTCACGGGTGAGCAATTTTGCCCGTGCTTCGGCGGGATTGGACGAACCGCGGATTATTGCGACCACTTCATCAAGGTTCGAAACCGCAACCACCAGGCCCAGCAATATATGCGCACGGTCGCGAGCCTTGTTGAGTTCGAACTTGGTGCGCCGGGTGATGACCTGTTCGCGGAACTGGATGAAGGCCTGGATGATGTCACGCAGAGTGAGCACTTCGGGGCGCCCTCCCTTGATCGCCAGCATATTGGCCGGGAAACTCGCCTGAGCCGGCGTGTATCGCCATATCTGGTTGAGCACGACTTCGGGTGACGCATCGCGCTTCAAATCGATCACCACCCGCACGCCCTCGCGCGAACTTTCGTCGCGAATATCGGAAATGCCCTCGATCCGCTTGTCCTTGGCCGCCTCGGCGATCTTCTCCACCAGCCCGGATTTGCCGACCTGGTAGGGAATCGAAGTGAAGATGATCGACTGACGGCCTTCGCTTTTTGCGCCCCGCGTCGCTTCGATCTCGTGCCTCGCGCGCATAAGCACCGAACCGCGCCCGGTGGTATAGGCGGCCCGCGCGCCCGATTGTCCCAGTATCAGGGGGGCGGTCGGGAAGTCTGGCCCCGGGATATATTCGATCAGTTCCTCAGTCGTGATCGCAGGGTTATCAATGAATGCCAGGCAACCGGCGATCACTTCGCCCAGATTGTGGGGCGGAATATTGGTAGCCATGCCCACCGCGATCCCACCTGCACCATTGACGAGCAGATTGGGGAAGCGCGCCGGCAGGACCGTAGGCTCTCGGCGCGAACCATCATAGTTATCGGCGAAATCGACAGTATCCTTGTCGAGATCGTCAAGCAGGCTATTGGCGACTCTGGCAAGGCGCGCTTCGGTGTAGCGCATCGAGGCCGGGGGATCGGGATCCATCGAACCGAAGTTCCCCTGGCCATCGACCAGTGGGACGCGCATCGACCAAGGCTGCGTCATACGCGCCAGCGCGTCATAGATCGCACTGTCGCCGTGCGGGTGATAGTTACCCATCACGTCGCCGACGATCTTGGCGCTCTTGCGATAGGGACGGCCCGCGACAAAGCCGCCTTCCTGGCTGGCGAACAGGATCCGGCGATGCACCGGCTTCAATCCGTCGCGCACGTCAGGCAGGGCGCGGCTCACAATTACGCTCATCGCGTAATCGAGATAACTTGCCTTCATCTCATCGACGATGTCGATGCGTTCGAATTCACCCAGTGGGTGAGGCGGCGGAAGGGTTTCGGTATCGTCGGTCAAGATGGGTCCGATCTAGCGCTGAGTGCGGGCTAAAGTCTGGTCCTTTATGTAGGCGCAGGCAGGTGCTTTCGCCACCGCTTGTCCGGCTCAAAAGCCGGACACAGGGTGTTTTTTCCACACATAGCGGCCCTTCTGGCACTTAAGCTGGCACGAGTTTGCTGCGTGTTCCATTCAAAGCGCGTTCAGCACGTTTGACATAGGGAGAATTGCAAATTCGGCAAAGGCAGGCCATGGCACCGCCCGCATGTAATAATCCAGACGCCTGATCGAGGCGTTGCATCTTTGGTTTCAGGAGGCATCACAATGCGTTTTCTCATTTCCAATTCGCGTACCCGCAAGAAAGCCGGCTCGCATTTCGCTATGGCGATCGCGCTGGCGACTGGCACTGCGATGCTAAGCGGCGTGGTTGCAGAGCCTGCACAGGCTCAGCGCGAAAAGAAGGATCGCAAAAAAGAAAACAAGCCGGAATATTCGAAGGAGTTCATCGAAATGTTCCAGCCCATGCAGGAAGTCGTCAATGCAGAAGGCGGCGATATTGCATCGATCAGCCCACAGTTTGGCAATCTGATTGCCTTGTCGGTGTCGCCAGATGAAAAGATCGTGGCCGGCGGACTGATATACAATGCTGGTGCAAAGACCGGTGACCGGGCTGCGCAGCTCGAAGGAATGAAGTTGATGCTTTCGAGTAGGAAGGTGGAAAGCGAGAATGTCGGGCGTTACAACTTCATTTCCTACCAGCTTGCCAACGCTCTGGGGCAGTATTCAGATTCGCGTACCTATCTACAGCGAGCGATCGATGGTGGTTTCACAGCCGACAATGTATCCAAGCCGATCATGCAGATCGCAATGGCGGAAAGCTTCATTACCGAAGAACGTTTTACGGAAGGTCTCGACTATCTCTCGAGAGCAATCAGCGAAGCCAAGGCGGAAGGCCTGCAGATCGATGAAGCGTGGTATCGCCGCGGCTTGAGCGTGGGCTACAACAACGAGGTTGTGCCGCAGGTCTATGACTTCGCTGCGGGCTGGGTTAAGGATTATCCTTCGCCCACCAATTGGCGCGACGCCATCAACATCGCTCGCAACCTCAACGAGTTCGATTCTTCTGCGATGCTTGATCTGCTGCGCCTGTCACGGCGTGTCGATGGGCTCCAGAACAAACAGGAATTCATCGCCTATGTCGAAGCTGCCGATCCGCGTCGGCTGCCCAAGGAAGTGAAGCGGGTGATAGAGTTCGGCTACTCCTCCGGCCGGGTAAGCCGTGACGATATCTATCTCTCGGATTCGCTGAAAACCGCCGATTCTCGCATTGCCGCTGACCAGGCCGAACTGCCGGCACTGGAACGCGATGCCAATGCAGCTGGCGCCGGATTGCGCACGGTCGTTGCGGCGGGTGATGCCTTCCTGAGCTATGATCAATATGCCAAGGCTGAAACCTTCTATACCAAGGCGCTTGGAATACCCGGCGTTGATACGAATATGGTGCTTACCAGGCTTGGCCTCGCCCAGGCTGAGCAGGGCAAGTTCGATGAAGCTCGCGCAAACTTCGCCAAGGTTACGGGCCCACGGGTTCCGATTGCGAAACTGTGGACCGCCTATGTGGATCAACGCGACAAGGCTGCGCCTGCAGCACCGGCAGAACCGGCGGCTGCTACCGCAGTTGACAGCCCTGCCTGATTTCGAAGGCTGATTGCCCGATCAAGCGCGGTCCCTTCAGCGGGGGCCGCGCTTTTTGCGGTCAATTCTTCAGCGCAAGCGCTTGACGTAGACCTGGCCATCCGAGCCGCGCTTCATTTCGAAACGGTCAAGCGAACGGATCAACTCCGATAGCCGGCGAAAGCCATAGTTGCGGACATCGAAGCTGGACCGGTTGCCGGCGATCTGGCCGACTTCTTGCAGTTTGGCGAAGCCTTCATCGTCGCGGTTCGAGGCCTTCCAGGCCCCGCCAAGAAGCTCGATCAGCTCCTCATCTACCGTGTTCTCGCCGGTTCCTGCAGCCGCACCACTGGTTCCTTCGCCCTTGATGAGTTTGCCAATGTCGATGAAGCGCGTGCACGCGGTGCGCAGCGCTTCCGGCGTCTTGGCGTCGCCAAAACAATAAACCGGCAAACCATCTTGCCGAAGCCGAGTAATCAGCGGGGTAAAATCGCTGTCGCTGCTCATGATCCCGAAGCCGTGGACCTTGCCCTGGTAAAGCAGGTCGACCGCGTCGATCGTCATCGCCATGTCAGTGGCGTTCTTGCCGCGCGTGAGATCGAATTGCTGGTGCGGACGAATGCCATAGCGATTGGTAATATCGGCCCAGCGCTTGAGCGCATCCTTGGCCCAATTGCCATAGGCGCGGCGGATGTTCACCTGTCCCAGCTCAGCCAGGACGGTAAGCACGGCATTTATTCCGCCCGGATCGACATTGTCGGCATCAATCAACAGGGCGATGTTCTTGGCGTTCATTTCAGACATGTCGCATTACTTGGAGTTAACGACACGCCCGGGCAAGGGATTAATCGACAGCCTTGAAATCACCGCTGGCATCGTCATGCACATACAGCACTCCCTCGGAAATAGCGAAAAAGGCACCGCGAAGTTTAAGTTCGCCGCTGATTTCCTTTTCAGCCACCCATGGAAATGTGCGTAAGTTGGCCAGGCTCACCTTTACCGCTTCAAGTTCCATAGCGCGTTCTGCCTCGCGGCTCTGAGTGCCATATTGCGCGGCAACGGGCTCACGCGCTTCATCAAGCAAGTGGATCCAGTCGGCCATGAACCCGCCTTTGCCAGGATCGTTGCCGTGAAAATCTCTCGTCAGCGCTGCCTTGCAGCCGCCGCACATCCCATGGCCCATGACCACGATCTGCTTTACCCGCAGCATCTGGACGGCAAATTCAACCGCCGCAGACACCCCGTGATGCCCGGCGCTAGTCTCGAATGGCGGAACCAGGGCGGCGACATTCCGCACGACAAATATCTCGCCCGGATCCACATCGAAAATCTGCGCAGGATCAACCCGGCTGTCGCTGCAACCGATGATCATCAACTTAGGACTCTGCCCCTCTGCCACCAGCCTGTCGAAGCGGGCCCTCTGGCGCTGATAGCCATCAGCACGAAAACGCTTATAGCCTTTCAGCAGTTCGGCAAACTCAGGCATCGATAATCAAACCTTGCACGGGTGTTAGAAACGTTCGCCGCGGATTACCTGCACGTCCCACATGCTCAGCAATAATCCATGTGACGTCAGGATTGGGGCGATCTCTTCTGCGAGACGCATGGCCTTGTCTTCAGGCGCAATCGTCAAGATTAGCACCTTGTCGGTGCCCATTACGCGTTCTTCGCGCCAGTGCCCATCGCGGCCCTTGCCGGATTGCACCGGAACAATCGTCCAACCTGTGATTTCGGCTCGCTCAATTGCTGCCGTGACACGCTTTACCAGCGCGGTATCTGAAAGGATTTCGATCCGCTTGCGAATAACAGTCTCGATCATGGTGCGGAGCCTCCCAAGCTTGCGAGCGCCGAGGCGAAGGCGCTGATCAGGCCGATGTTTATGAGTATGTTGAACGGGAAAGTGATGCTGAGCGACATGGTGAGGTAAATCCCCGGATCCGCTTCAGGTAACGCAAGCCGCATGGCTGCGGGCACCGCGATATAGCTGGCGCTTGCGCACAGTACGCCAAGCGCAGCCGCTGAGCCGACGTCGAGGCCGATTACGGTCCCGAGGGCTGCGCCCAGTGCGCCATTTACCAGAGGCAAGCCAATCGCAATCACGATCAATCGCAAGGTCAGCGCTCGGGCATCCATGATCCTGCGCGCTGCGATCAGCCCCATGTCGAGCAGAAACAGGCAGAGGACGCCTTTGAAGCCCGCCTCGAAGAAGGGGCTGACCTCGGAGAAACCATCCGCTCCGCCGATCATGCCGATTGCAAAGGCGCCCAGCAGCAGCACCACCGAAGCATTGAAGAATACCTCGTGCAACAGTTCTCCCTTGGACTGATCGCCATTGGCGCCAAGGCCCCTTGCAAGCAGCAAGCCTGAGAGGATTGCAGGCGTTTCCATCGCTGCCATTACCGCCACCATGTAGCCGCCGGGCGGCTTGCCCTGAGCTTCAAGGATTTCAACTGCGGTGACGAAGGTTACCACGCTGACCGAACCGTAATGCGCTGCAACAGCGCCCGCATTGATCCGATCTAGACGGCCAAAGCCCTTCAGGACCGCTTGCGCATAGAATGGTATCAGGAAACTCGCGGCGATCCCGGCAGCCAGCGCCGCCAGCACCGTTCCATCGATACCTGATTTGGAAACCGCGACACCACCTTTGAGGCCAATGGCAGCCATCAAATAGAGCGACATGCCCTTTGCAATCGCCTCTGGGATCGCAAGGTCGGATCGGGCGAAAGCCGCGAGCAATCCGAGAACAAAGAACAACACCACCGGGGAAGTGAATGTTTGCAGAGCGCTTGCGTCCATGAGCCTGCCGTTAGCCAAGCATAAGTATTTGGGCAAGATGGAGCCATTGCGCGGCGCAACGGCTTTCCCTAGATGAGCGCCATGAACGACCTCTCGTCCAATCCGCCGGGCAGCGAAAGCCCGCGCCCCGCTCGCCAGCGCAAGCCAGACTGGATCCGCGTAAAGGCGCCCGTCAGTGAGGGTTATAATGAGACACGCAAGTTAATGCGTGAACTCAACCTCAACACGGTGTGCGAAGAGGCGGCATGCCCCAATATTGGTGAATGCTGGACCAAGAAGCACGCAACGGTGATGATCCTGGGCGATGTCTGCACGCGGGCCTGCGCGTTTTGTAACGTCAAGACCGGGATGCCGCGTATGGTAGATCCGATGGAGCCTGAGAATACTGCGATTGCCGCAGCCAGGATGGGGCTGGAACACATCGTCATCACCAGCGTCGACCGCGACGATTTGCCCGATGGCGGGGCAGGGCAGTTCGTGAAGGTGATCAAGGCGCTGCGGCGCGAGACGCCCGATACCACAATCGAGATCCTCACGCCCGATTTCCGCGGCAAGATGCGCGCTGCTGTGGAAGCTATTTGTGAAGCGGGCCCAGACGTTTACAACCACAACCTCGAAACTGTTCCAAGGCTGTATCCGACCATCCGGCCCGGTGCTCGCTACTATGCTTCTTTGCGCCTGCTGGAAGAGGTGAAGCGCCACGATCCGATGATCTTCACCAAATCCGGCATCATGCTGGGGCTGGGTGAGCAGCGGCTTGAAGTGCATCAGGTGATGGACGACATGCGCAGCGCCGAGGTCGATTTCATCACCATGGGGCAATATCTCCAGCCGACACCGAAGCATGCGACGGTTGAGGAGTTTGTGACGCCTGATGCGTTCAAGGCCTTTGGCTCGATCGCTCGCGCCAAGGGTTTCCTGCAGGTCGCCGCAAGCCCGCTGACGCGCTCGAGTTATCACGCTGGCGACGACTTTGCGCAGATGAAGGCCGCGCGTGCTGAAAAGCTGGCCAAGGCACAAGCCCCCCAGAAGGCCTGATGCCAGGAGTCCGCGAGACCAGGCGATTGCCATATAGCGCCGAGCAGATGTTCGATCTGGTGGCTGATGTAGGTCGCTATGCCGAATTCTTGCCTTGGGTGATTGCCACGCGCGTGCGCTCCAACACTGAAACCCAGATGATTGCTGACATGGTGGTCGGCTTTAAATCACTGCGCGAAAAATTCACCTCGCGGGTCGAAAAGGATCGCCCGCATGTGATCGATGTCCATTACGTCGATGGCCCGCTCAAAGACCTCGACAACACATGGAAATTCCGGGCACGCCCCGATGGCGGTTGCGAAATAGATTTCTCCGTCGAATTCACGTTTAAAAGCCGGGTGTTTGAACGGCTCGCCGGACAGTATTTCGACCGCGCCTTTCACAAGATGGTAGCTGCGTTCGAGGCGCGCGCCGACGAGGTCTACGGAAGCAGCAACTCGAGTGCGCACAGCGTCGCCTGATGGCGAACACCAGCGCGGTCGAGGTCGTTGAACAGCTTGAGTTCGCCTTCGGGCTTGTCGTCGCCATTACGGGTTGCCCGGGCAAAGACAACCGTGCCGACCGGCTTGAGCTTGGTTCCGCCGTCGGGCCCGGCCACCCCGCTGATAGCTACCGCCACATCGGCATTGCTGCGCTCAAGCGCGCCCTTGGCCATGGCCCAAACGCAGGCAATCGACACCGCACCGAATGTCTCGATAATGTCGAGCGGGACACCCAGGCTCTCCATCTTGGCCTCGTTGGAATAGGTTACGAAGCCGCGATCGAGCACGGCGGACGAACCTGGCACTTCGGTCAAGGCTGCCGCCACAAGGCCGCCAGTGCAGCTTTCGGCGAGTACGATCTTGCGCCCAGCCGCACCGTTTTGCTCAACCACCTTGCGGGCCAGCTCCTCAATGTCGGCGGGCAACAGTTTACCTGTGTCTATCATGCCTCTCTGCCTCCTAGTAACGCTCAAGGCAGGCCACTGCCTGTGCCGCAATTCCTTCTCCGCGACCCGTAAAGCCAAGCCGCTCGGTTGTCGTCGCCTTGACGCTGACCTGTGTCAGATCAACGCACAAGAGCGCGGCCAGTTTCTCGCGCATCGCATCCCGATATGGGCCAATTCGCGGTTCCTCGCAGATGACCGTCACATCAAGGTTGGAAATCCGGTATCCGGCGGCATTGACCAGAGTCACCGCATGTTCGACAAACAGGGGGGAGGGCGCACCCTTCCATTGCGGGTCCGAAGGGGGGAAATGAGTGCCGATGTCGCCATCTCCGATCGCGCCCAGCAGGGCGTCGACAACGGCGTGAAGTGCAACATCGGCATCGGAATGCCCGGCCAGACCGCGACTGTGCGGGACATGTACCCCGCAGAGCCAGAGTTCCTCACCTTCGACGAGCCGGTGGACATCGAATCCCTGACCAATCCGCATTGGGGGAAGTGCAGCCATCAAGTCCTCCGCAAAGGTTACTTTCCTAAGCAGTTCGTCGCCTTCGACAAGTGCGACATTGCCGCCCGCTGCGATCAGCACCTGCGCATCATCCCCAGCGTCGGGTGCGCCCAGCCACGCGCGATGCGCGGCCAGGATGGCGTCAAACCTGAATGCCTGCGGGGTCTGCACGCGCCGCAATTGCTCGCGCGCGGCCGCACCGCTCATCATGTTGCCAGCTGCAATCGCCAGGCTGTCGACTACCGGCAGGACCGGGATCGCCCCGGCATACTGGCCAAGCGTAGCGAGCAGGCGATCGATTACGGAGCGGGCCAAGCCGGGACGCGCGGCATCATGGATGAGCACCCGCTCCGGAGTTTGAGACGCGAGCGCCTCTAGCCCGCTACGAACCGATTCCTGGCGTGTTGCGCCGCCGGTGACGAGGCGGCAGCTATCGAGCCCGGTCAGTGCGAGCCGGGCGAGCTCCTCGGCGTCGTCGGCGATCACGACAATCACCTCGCTGGCCCCGCCATCCAGCATTGCCTCCACCGAGTGGCGCAACAAGGGCTTGCCGCGCCACCTGGCAAACTGCTTGGGCACATCGCCACCCGCGCGCAGGCCTTTGCCGGCCGCGACCACTATGGCCGCAAAGGAGGGAGGAGTGGAGCTATTGTTCACGGGCGCTCGCGCTTAAGGACTGGACGGGCCAAGTGCAATCCACTATGCGCTGCCCAAATTTTAGGCAACTGCATCAATTCATGACCGCGCTCCCAGCTCCGCCGGCCTTAAAGCCGATAAAGATCGGGCCTGTCACCATCGACACACCGGTGGTGCTTGCGCCGATGACGGGTGTCACTGATCTGCCGTTCCGGCGGCTCGTGCGGCGCTATGGTTCGGGCCTTAATGTCACAGAAATGATCGCCAGCGAGGCGGCAATTCGCGCCACGCGGATCAGTATTCAAAAGGCCGAATGGGATCCGGCGGAGGAGCCGGTATCGATGCAACTGGTGGGCTGCGATCCGGCCAGCATGGGCGAAGCCGCCAGATTGCAGCAGGGCAATGGTGCGGCGATCATCGACATCAACTTCGGCTGTCCCGTGCGCAAGGTCGTGGGCCAATATGCCGGAAGTGCGCTGATGCGCGAAGTGCCGCTGGCGACAAGGTTGATCGAAGCGACAGTCAAGGCAGTGGACGTGCCGGTAACCGTGAAGATGCGGATGGGCTGGGATCACTCCAGCCTCAATGCCCCTGAACTGGCCAGGATTGCCGAGGATCTGGGGGTCAAGATGATCACCGTCCATGGCCGTACCCGCAACCAGATGTACAAGGGGCATGCCGATTGGGCCTTTGTCCGCAAGGTAAAGCAGGCGGTCTCGATCCCCGTGATCGTCAATGGCGACATCTGCACGATCGACGATGCGGCGCAGGCGCTCGAACAATCGGGCGCAGACGGATTGATGATCGGGCGCGGCGCCTATGGCAAGCCGTGGTTGCTGGGCCAGATAATGCATTGGTGGAAGACCGGTGAAAAGCTCGAGACCCCGGATTTCGACGAACAATACGCAACCTTGGTCGAGCATTACAACGACATGCTCGAACATTATGGCCGCGAAACCGGGGTCAAGATCGCGCGCAAGCATCTGGGTTGGTATACCAAGGGCATGCATGGCTCGGCAGAGTTTCGCAATCAGGTCAATTTCATCGACGATGCCGACCAGGTTCTGGGTGAACTGGAACGCTTCTACGTTCCGTTCCTGCGGCGCCGTGCTGCGTGAACCGGGTGGCTGACGTCGCTGGCGCCATCCCCGACCACGCGGCGCAGATCGGCGGCCTGGTATTCGCCGTGCTGCTGATCGACGGCCGCGGCAGGATCGCGCAAACCAACCACGCCGCAGAAATGCTGCTGGGCAAAAGCGAGAAGCGGATGTCCCGCCAGTGTTTGACTGAAGTTGTCACTCTTCACGACGAGCGCGTGCTCGATCACCTGGCCCGGCCCGACGCTTCGCTGGTTGCGCGCGACATAAGCCTTTTTGTCGATGGGCAGGAACACCGCGTGAATCTCACTCTCTCGCCGCTGTCAGCCTTTCCCGGTTGGCGCGTTGTCACGCTTTCCGAAACGGGGCATGATGATGCTTCGGGCGAGCAGGAGGGTGAAGCCGCGAGCCTTGGTGCTCCGGCAATCCTCGCGCATGAAATCCGCAATCCACTGGCCGCGATCCGCGGTGCGGCGCAGCTGGCCGCGCGCAGGCTTGAGCCCAAGGACCGCGGGCTCGCCCGCGTGATCACCGATGAAGTTGACCGGATCGCGAGGTTGATCGACCGGATGCAGCAGCTCGGGCGTTCGACACCGGAGGAATTGGGGCCCACCAACCTGCACGAAGCGATCCGTTCTGCGATCGCCACAGTGCGAGCGGCGGGAACCGAAGGCATCGAGATCCACGAGGAATTCGATCCCTCTTTGCCGCCGGTGCTGGCCAATCGCGACGCGCTGGAACAGGTGCTCATCAACCTCATTTCCAATGCGCGCGATGCGCTTTTCGGAGGCGAGGTGGAAAATCCGCAGATCAGTGTGCGCACTCGCTTTGTCAGCGGATTTGCCTTCAGCGCGGTTCGCCTTGGACGCACAGTGAAACTGCCGATCGAGATCACCGTGACTGATAATGGTCCCGGCATCGATGAAGCGCTGCGCGATCACATCTTCGAGCCCTTCGTCACTTCTAAGAAGTCGGGGCAGGGGTTGGGGCTGGCACTGGTGCGCAAGCTGGTGCGCGACATGCAGGGGCGCATCGGGCACGAGCGCGATACACGCGAAGGCTTGACCCATTTCCGCATTCATCTTGCGGTCGCAACTTGGGAGAAGGGCGCATGAGCGGATCGATCCTGCTGGTCGAGGACGACCGTTCTATCGCCACCGTGATCACGGCAGCGCTGGAGGATGAAGGCTTCTCGCTGCATCATTGCGAAAGCATCGCGGCGCGCGACCGCCTGCTGGCGGAACATCGCTTCGATGCCATGCTGACCGATGTTGTTCTGGGCGATGGCGACGGGATCGAGACGCTCGATGCCGTGCGCGCGGCAGACCCGGACATGCCGGTGATCGTGTTGTCCGCTCAGAACACACTCGACACCGCAGTGCGGGCAAGCGAAACGCACGCCTTCGAATATTTTCCCAAGCCGTTCGATCTCGACGAGCTTGTGCGTGCGGTAAAGCAGGCTGCCGGCCAGCGTTCTGGGGCGGAGCCGGCACCCGCTACCGAAGGTGACGGCATGCCGCTGGTTGGGCGCAGCCAGGCGATGCAAGGCGTTTACCGCATGATCACGCGGGTTTTGCGTAATGATCTGACCGTGCTGGTGACCGGCGAATCGGGCACGGGCAAAGAACTTGTTGCCGAAGCGATCCACCAGCTCGGCGCGCGCAAGTCCGGCCCCTTCGTTGCGGTCAACACTGCTGCGATCCCCTCCGAACTGATCGAGAGCGAGCTGTTCGGCCATGAGAAGGGCGCCTTCACCGGCGCCGTGGCGCAGGCGATCGGCAAGTTCGAGCAGGCCAATGGCGGGACCTTGTTCCTTGACGAGATTGGTGACATGCCGGCAGAAGCGCAGACCCGCCTGTTGCGGGCCCTCCAATCGGGGCGGATCCGCCGGGTTGGTGGACGGCAGGAAATTTCCGTCGACGTTCGTATCATTGCGGCGACCAATCGCGACCTGGCTCCACTGATAGCCGAGGGGAAATTCCGCGAAGACCTGTTTTACCGACTTAATGTGGTTCCGATCGAGATTCCGCCGCTGCGCGAGCGGCGCGAAGATATCGAGGTGCTTGCCCAGCACTTCCTCAACCTCGCAGCTGAAGATGGTTTACCGCGTCACCAGATTACGCGCGATGCACTGAGGCGCCTTGAACAGCGGCATTGGCGCGGCAATGTGCGCGAGTTGCGCAATGTCATCTATCGACTTGCGCTGCTGGCGCGCGAGGATGTGATTGAGGGCAAGGTACTAGACGAGATTATCGGCCCTGAACGCGAGACCACGCCTGCCGATCGGCAGATCGACTTCGGCGGCGCGTTGCAATTGTGGCTCGCCGCCAATCATCCGCCGCCTGGAGCGCTCTATCATCATGCGCTTGCTGCATTCGAAAAGCCGCTGATGGAATATGCCCTTATGCAGACCGGCGGCAACCAGTTACGCGCCGCGAAGCTGCTTGGAATCAATCGCAATACCTTGCGCAAGCGGTTGGGTGAATTGGCGATCAACGCTGACCGTTTCACCCGGCCAACCTGACCCGAGCGACAAAAAACAACTTGCATAACTGCAACAATACAGTTGTATCTATGCAACTATGCAGCCACCCGCAGGTCAAGTTTTAAAAGGTGCTCCGCGCTGGTGGCGTCGGTTCTCCCTCACCGCTCGCCGTGCAAACCTGTTCGTGTGGCTCGAAGTGGCTTCGGCCCTGGCGTTGCTGGTTGCGGTTTGGAGCGCATGGTACGCCTTTACCAGTGCGCCGCCCGACGGGACGATGCTGCCATCGCCCCAGGTCTCTTTTCTGTTGGTCGGCGCCTTGGTTCCTGCGATGGCCCTGGCGGTGCTGTTCGGAAGGCGCCTGGCGATGCGCCGCGCCGCTGGCAGCACGGCACGCTTGCATGTGCGACTCGTGTTTTTTTTCTCGCTTATTGCAGCCGTCCCAACGCTGCTGGTGGCAGGATTCGCGGCCTTCCTGTTTCAATCGGGCGTCGACTTCTGGTTTTCTGATGAGTCGCGCGGCCTGATGAACAATGCCAATGAGCTGGCTCAGGGTTATTATGACCAGAACCAGCGCGATGTTGCGGAAGAAACCGTCACCATGGCGGGGGACATGCGGTACTATCTCCAGCGGGGATCGCTGGCTGAAGAGGGCTTTGCCGATGTCTATGCCTATCAGGCGCAGGCTCGCGAAATCTCGGAAAGCGCAATTCTGCAACAATTGCCCGATGGCTCGCTGCGCACAGCGGCAATCCTGAATTTGGCTGAAGGCAGCCGTCCGCTGGAATTCAGCAAAATGGCTTTGCCCAAGCTCGACAATGGCGAGTTGGTGGTGGTTGAAGGCAGTTCGGAACGCATCGCGGCCCTGGCACCGATCGATCGCGAGGCCGGGATATATCTCTACAATGCGCGCAGCCCCGAAGAAGATTCGTTCAACTATTGGGAAAAGGCCCGTTCGGTTGCCGCGACCTATGAAGTCCTGACCAAGCGGGCGAGAGCGCTCCAGCTACGCTTCAATCTTGCCTTGTTCGTTGTCAGCCTGGCGCTGGTTGGGATCGCGGTTTGGTTCGCGCTGCGTTTCGCAGATCGTCAGGTTCAGCCGTTGACCGACCTGGTTGCGGCCGCGCGTGAGGTGGGTTCAGGCAATTTCTCGATGCGGGTTGCGGGGCGCACAGGGGCGGATGAAATTGGCCTGCTGAACCGCGCCTTCAATCGCATGACTTCGCAACTTGAGAAGCAAACCCAGGCGCTCGTCAACGCCAATCGCCAGATCGACGATCGACGAGTTTTCATGGAAGCGGTGCTGGATTCGGTTACTGCAGGTGTGATCTCGACCGATCCAAAGGGTCAGGTGCAATTGATGAACGGGTCTGCGCAAGCATTGCTCCAGCAACACGGCCAGCAGAGTTCGGCAGTCGGGATGCAGCTGAGCGATCTTTCTCCGCAAATCTCGGCAATGATCGAAGCCGGCCTACGCAGCGGGATCGTAACTCACTCCAATAACAATGAATTGCTGACGCTGGCAGTCAAAATTGTGCCCGAAAATGGCGGTCATGTCATAACGTTTGAGGATATCACTCGCCAATTGCTCGACCAGCGCCAGGCGGCATGGTCGGATGTCGCGCGCCGGATCGCGCATGAAATCAAAAACCCGCTTACCCCGATCCAGCTTGCCACCGAGCGGCTGAAACGGCGCTATCGCCGCCAGATAAAAAGCGATGGCGAACTGTTTGACGAATTGACCAACACCATTGTCAGGCAGGTAGGCGATCTCAGGAAAATGGTTGATGAATTCAGCTCTTTCGCGCGCCTGCCCAAGCCGACTTTCCGCCACGAAGACGCGCTTGACCTGGTGCGTCAGGCGCTGTTCTTGCAGGAAGTGGCGCACCCGCAGGTGAATTTTGCGCTTACGCACGATGATCTCGAAACCGCTGCGATCAATTGCGACCGCCACCAGTTCGGCCAGGCGATGACCAATGTGATCAAGAATGCGGTTGAAGCTGTGGAGGCACGCCAACGCAATGCCGAACCCGATTTTCGCGGCAATGTGTCAGTGACCATGAGCGACGATTTGTCGCATCTCACAATCACAATCGAAGACAATGGTGTTGGCTTGCCGCAGGAACGCGACCGCATAACCGAACCCTATGTGACAACGCGGGAAAAGGGCACCGGACTGGGCTTGGCGATCGTCAACAAGATCGTCGACGAGCATGGCGGCGACATGAGCTTTTCCAATGGGGAAGCGGGGGGAACGCGCGTTGTGATGCGGTTTGCGCGCGATCCGCTGGAACACGGACCTGGCAAAAGAAACGAAAGCAATGAACAAAGGGAGATGCCGTAATGGCACTCGAAATCCTGATCGTTGACGATGAACGCGACATTCGCGAGCTGGTCGCCGGTGTATTGAGTGACGAAGGCTATATCTGCCGCACCGCAGCTGACAGCACAAGCGCACTAGCCGCGATCGACGAGCGCCGCCCCAGCCTGGTATTGCTAGATGTATGGCTTCATGGCAGCCAGATGGACGGGCTCGAAGTGCTTGATGCAATCAAGGCTCGCGAACCCCAGCTGCCGGTGATTATCTTTTCAGGCCACGGCAATATCGACACGGCGGTGTCTGCGGTCAGCCGCGGTGCGATGGACTTTATCGAAAAGCCCTTTGAAGCCGAGCGCCTGTTGCTGCTGGTCGAACGGGCCACAGAAACCGAACGGTTGCGGCGGGAAAATATCCAGCTTCGCGAAGGATTTTCGCGCGGCGAGGAATTTACCGGCAACTCGTCGGTCATCAATGCAGTGCGCGCAACCCTCAAGCGAGTCGCCAGTACCGGCAGCCGCGTTCTGATCTCCGGCCCGGCGGGCGCGGGCAAAGAGGTTGCCGCCCGCCTGCTGCATAGTTGGAGCCCGCGTTCCGGCCACGCATTCGTGATCGTCAACTCCGCCCGCATCACCCCGGAGCGCTTTGAGCAGGAGCTTTTTGGTGAGGAAGCAGACGGTAAACTCGTGCGGCCGGGACTGCTTGAGCTGGCCGATGGTGGCACGCTTTATCTCGACGAAGTCGCTGACATGCCGCTTTCGACTCAGGCGCGCATACTGCGCGTTCTGACCGAGCAGAGCTTTGTGCGTGTTGGCGGCAGCAGGCAAATCGGGGTTGACGTTCGGGTGGTTTCTTCGACTTCGCGCAACCTGGCGCAGGAAATGGCCGACAAACGTTTTCGCGAAGATCTGTTCTATCGGCTCAATGTGGTGCCGGTTTCGATTCCCTCACTGGCCGAACGGCGCGACGACATTCCGGCGCTGGCTGAACATTTCTTCACGCGCTACGCCAGTGAGCAGGGGGTTCAGCCGCCAGAGATATCCCAACCGGCAATGGCGGCATTGCAGGCACATGACTGGCCCGGCAATGTGCGTGAATTGCGTAATGTGGTTGAACGCACGATCATCATGACCCCGCGCGATGAATTGAGCATGGTCGAGCCGCAGATGTTGCCAAGCGAGATTACCGGCGCGGCGGGTGAGCCGGTTGGCCCAACTATCTCCGATGTCATGGGCGTGCCCTTGCGTGAGGCGCGCGAAAGCTTTGAACGCGAATATCTGATGGTGCAAATTCGCCGTTTCTCGGGAAATATTTCGAAAACGGCGAGCTTCATCGGTATGGAGCGCTCTGCCTTGCACCGAAAGCTGAAGCTGCTGGGGATGACTGATCGTAAGGATTAGGAGCAGTACCGTTAGGCGCTTGGATCACCATGGTGCGGGATTTTACGCGATAAACTCCATTGCCCAAGGCGCTGAAAACCGTCATTGTGCATGACTGACACGGCGCCATGCCGGAGCAATCCGATCTGGCGCCAGATCGCGGACTGCAAAAAGCAGCCGCCAATAACAGGAGCATATCAATGTCTAGTGGGCGAATTCTCTCCGCACGTGCCCCGTCGGAAACTCCGGCCAGGCCCGATAATTCCGGCAAGCAAGCCAAGCTTCAAGACGCATTTCTCAACTTGCTGCGAAAGAACAAGTCACCGGTCACGGTGTTTCTGGTCAAGGGCGTGAAACTGCAAGGAATTGTCACCTGGTTTGACAATTTCTCGCTGCTTTTGCGGCGCGATGGCCAGTCGCAGCTGGTTTACAAGCATGCGATCTCTACCATCATGCCTGGGCAACCGATCGACGCTGAGCAGTTCGCCAGCCAACACGGCAATGCCCGGCAGCGGTTGCTGCAGGATGTTTTTCTTTCACGCGTCAGCGAAGCGGAAGTTCAGGTAACCATGTTCCTGGTCAACGGCGTGATGCTGCAAGGGCGGATTGCCGCCTATGATCTGTTCTGTGTGCTGCTTGAGCGCGACGGTTTCGTGCAATTGGCCTATAAGCATGCTGTATCGACCATTCAGCCCGCTTCGCCGGTGGATCTGGCCGATGATGACTGGGATGGCGACGACTGAGCTTCGACGATGATCTTCTGGGCGAGGTGACGCGCGGCGCGCGCGCACTCGTGCTGTGCCCCGATATCCGGGGTCAGTCCTACGCTATCGACGCTGCCGAGCGGCTTGAGGAAGCATGCGGGCTGGCACTGGCGATTGGTGTGGTGATCGCAGATGCGCGGGTGGTGCCTGTGCGCACCATGCGCCCGGGCACGCTGTTCGGTTCTGGACAAGTCGAACAGATCCAGGCCGATTGCGAATTGCACGAAGCCGAGCTGGTCATTGTGGACGGCGCGCTGTCGCCGATCCAGCAGCGCAATCTTGAAGAAAAGCTCAGGCGCAAGGTGATTGACCGCACGGGCCTCATCCTGGAGATATTCGGCGAGCGTGCCGTTACCGCCGAAGGGCGGCTGCAGGTCGAATTGGCACATCTTGATTACCAGCAGAGCAGGCTCGTGCGCAGCTGGACGCACCTTGAGCGGCAGCGTGGTGGTTTCGGCTTCCTTGGCGGCCCCGGCGAAACCCAGATCGAGGCTGACCGGCGCATGATCCGCCAGCGGATGGCGCGGTTGCGCAAGGAGCTGGAGCAGGTCCGCAAGACCCGCGGTCTGCATCGGAAACGCAGGGGGCGGGCGCCCTGGCCGGTCATCGCGCTGGTGGGTTATACCAATGCCGGCAAGTCGACCCTTTTCAACCGTCTGACAGGCGCGGAGGTGATGGCCGAAGACCTGTTATTCGCCACACTCGATCCAACCATGCGCGCGATTGAGCTGCCAGCGGTCGAAAAGGCGATCCTGTCAGACACAGTCGGTTTCATTTCGGACCTGCCAACCCAGCTGGTCGCGGCTTTCCGAGCTACGCTTGAGGAGGTTACTGGCGCGGATATAATCCTGCACGTTCGCGATATGGCTAACCCGGCCCATGAATCGCAGAAAAAACAGGTGTTGTCCGTGCTGGCAGAGCTTGGCGTAACTGACGACAATGGGGAGAGCGCCATCCCGATCATAGAAGCCTGGAACAAGGTCGATTTGGTGTCAGCGTCGCGCGCAGATGAACTGCGCGAAATGGCCGCGCTTCAGGGTGATGCCTTGGTCATTTCAGCGCAGACCGGCGAAGGCATCGACGCGCTGCTCGAGTGGATCGGCTCGATCCTCACCAAGGAATCGCGCGTTGTCGAGCTGGAATTACCTGCGAGTGATGGCAGGCGCATCGCCTGGCTCCACGCTAATGGCGAAGTGCTGGCAGAACAAGATCTTGGCGGGGGCAGGGAAGGGCCGCTGAGGCAATTCACGGTGCGTCTCAATCCCAAGCAATTGGGACAGTTCGCGCGATTATGACTTGTTTTCGGTGGCCTTGATCCGCTGCCAAAGTGCTTCCTGCTCATCCAGTGACAGGGCGGAGAAATTCCCGTCGGCCAACTGTTCCATTCCACGAAAGCGCCGTTCGAACTTGCGATTGGCGCTGCGCAAAGCCTCCTCGGCATCTACGCCATATGCGCGAACCAGATTGACTGCAGCGAACAGGAAGTCACCCGCTTCCTCAAATCGTTCGGAACCTGAGGTGGCAGCCGCAAGTTCCTCAAGCTCTTCGTTTATCTTTTCAATTGGGCCACTTGGATCGGGCCAATCGAAACCGGTGCGCGCGGCGCGCTTCTGTAGTTTCTGCGCCCGCATCAGCGCGGGAAGCGCATTTGCGACGCCGTCGAGGGCGCTGTTGGCGCCTTTTTGTTTACGTTCAGCGGCCTTGAGCGCTTCCCAGCGGCGATCTTCCATCCGGCCGCTTTCGCCGCCAAAGATATGCGGATGGCGCGCTTCCATCTTGTCCGATATTGCTTTTGCAACGTCCTCGAATGCGAAATAACCGGCTTCTTCCGCCATTTGGGCATGAAAAACTACCTGTAGCAGTAGATCGCCGAGTTCCTCACGCAGTTCGATTATATCGTTACGCTCGATGGCATCGGCGACTTCGTACGCTTCCTCGATCGTGTACGGTGCAATGCTGGAGAAGTCCTGCTTCATATCCCATTCGCAACCGCACTCAGGATGACGCAACCTGGCCATAATCGCCAGCAGGCGAGTGGTTTGCTCGATCACGCCAGGATTCCCTGCATCACCCGATTGTGTAAACGGATAATATATATTATGTTAAATGTAAGATGGGTGCTCGTTGGCATATTGGCATTATCCCCCGGGGCCTACGATACTGAAAAGCAGGGCTACAGCGGTAAAGATCGCAGCCCATATCAACCCCATACGCAAGGCTTTGCTCCAACTGAGACGATATGAAGCCAAGGCACTGCCAGCCAGGATCAGCCAACCAAGCAAGGCTACAACCTGGACCGTATTTTCACTCACGCGTCCAACTCCATACCGTCATAACCCACAATTACATTTTCCGGTGTTTCAGCCTCAAGCGACGCATAATCCATGGTTTTATCCAAATGGCTCAAGACCAGGCGCCGTGCACCGCAAAGTTTGAACATTTCCAAAGCCATCGCCAAATTTGCATGAGTTGGATGCGGCTCTCGCCTCAAACAGTCACTCACAAGAATATCCACATCGCTAAATAATTTGACCATCTCGTCAGTTACTTCGCTGTAATCAGTGGCATAAGCGATGCTCTTTCCATCTGCTTCGAAGCGGTAGCCGGTCGTCTCGCTTGGGCCATGCGGCATCTGACACCACTTTACCCCAAAACCAGCATGCATGCGAAGCCGGTCGAGTACTTCAAGCGTAGCAATTGTGGGATAACCGTGCTGCCCAGAGAATATATAGCCGAAACGCTGCCTCAACCGATATGCTGTGTCCTGACCAGCAAACCCCGAAATCGGTCCGCTCCGGTCGTACCGTAACGCGCGCAGATCATCGATCCCGTGGCAGTGATCAGCATGGTCATGCGTCCAGAATACACCGTCGAGCCGGTTGATATTGTTATCGAGCAATTGCTGGCGCAGGTCGGTAGAGGTATCCACCAGAAGGCGGTTGCCTGCCGCGCTTTCGATCACGATGGACACCCGGCTGCGTCGGTTACGCGGTTCATCGGGATCGCAATCGCCCCAGTCATTGCCGACCCGTGGTACGCCCATAGAAGTGCCACAACCGAGGACAATCAGCTTCAAAACGCCGCCTTGCTGAATAACTTGCGGAAATTAGCGGTCGTATAGTCGGCCAGAGCTTCGAATTCCTCGCCGCGCAAATCAGCCAAAAATTGAGCTGTATTGGCAACGAAGGCCGGTTCACACGGCTTGCCGCGATGCGGCACAGGCGCCAGGAATGGGCTGTCAGTTTCCACAAGAAGCCTGTTTTGCGGAATTTCACGCGCTATTTCATGTAGCTCGCGGGCGTTCTTGAAGGTGACAATGCCCGAAAGAGAGATGGTGAGCCCCATTTCGAGCACGCGTTTGCCGAATGCGGCGGACGCAGTGAAACAATGGATCAGCGCGGGGAAGGCACCCTTCCCCAGCTCGTCTTCGAGAATTTCTAGAGTATCCGCTTCTGCATCGCGAGTGTGGATGATCAACGGCAGTCCGGTTTCGCGTGAGACCGTGATATGCATGCGGAATAATTCGCGCTGCGTCGCGCGGTCCGAATGGTCGTAATAATAGTCGAGCCCGGTTTCGCCGATGCCGATCACCCGCCGGTTCTCGCTCGCGGCAAGCAACGCGTCACGCCCCAGATCGGCGTGCTGGTCTGCCTCGTGCGGATGGATCCCGACGCTGGCCCAGACATCACTTTCGCGCTCGGCTGTGGCAACGATCTGTGCCCATTCGCTCTGGCGGGTCGAGATATTGAGGAACTGGCCAACCCCGGCATTGCGCGCCCGCGCCAGCACTTCGGCCTGATCCTCGACCAGGCCTTTGTACTCAAGGTGACAGTGGCTATCGACCAGCATCAGGCGGGCTCGCCTTCAGGCAATTCTAAGCGCGGGAATACGCCCTGTGGCTGTTCGAGCCGGAAACCACTGGCGACAAGACGCGCGAACCATTCATTGTCATCCAGCGCGGCAAAATCACGCTCTCCGGCCGAAATTCCCAACTGGTCGAGCAAAAGGTCGGCAGATTGCGGCACCACCGGCCGAACAGCAATGGCGAGGTGGCGGACGCAGCGGAACAGCGTCATCAGCACCGCTTTCATCCGCTCAGGATCGGTCTTGCGCAGCGCCCAGGGGGCCTGTTCGTCCACATACTGGTTGCAGGCGAACACCGCGCGCATCCATGCCTCAAGCCCTGCGCTGAAGTTCAACGCCTCGAATTCGCGCGGCAGTTCGGTGCGGCAGGCATCGCGAACGGCACTCGCGAGCGCAAGATCGGCATCGGCCGGTGTATAGGCATCACTCAAGGTGCCATCGCAGTTCTTGAAGATCATCGACAGCGTTCGCTGCGCCAGATTGCCGAAGCTGTTGGCCAGTTCAGCATTGGCGCGGTTGACGATCGCTTCTGGCGAATAGCTGCCATCCTGGCCGAAAGCGATTTCGCGCATGAAGAAATAGCGCAGATTGTCGACCCCGAAGCGTTCGGCAAGTTGCATCGGGTCGACCACATTGCCGGCGCTCTTGCTCATCTTCTCGCCGCCGCGGGCGAGCAGGAAACCGTGCGCGAACACCTGCCGGGGCACGGGCAGGCCCGCGCTCATCAGGAAGGCCGGCCAGTAAACCGCGTGGAAACGCACGATATCCTTACCGATCATGTGGATGTTAGCGGGCCAGTATTTGCGGAACATCTCGCCATCGGCGTCGGGGAAGCCGACGCCAGTCATGTAGGTCGTGAGCGCATCGACCCACACATACATGACATGGCCTTCGGAATTCGGCACGGGCACACCCCAGTCGAAGCTGGTGCGCGAAACGCTCAGGTCCTTCAGCCCGCCCTCGACGAAGCGCATCACTTCGTTGCGGCGGCTTTCCGGACGGATGAAATCGGGGTTGTCGCGATAATATGCGAGCAATTTGTCCTGATAATTCGACAGGCGGAAGAACCATGTCTCCTCCGCCGTCCAATCCACCGGCGTACCCTGGGGCGAGAGCATGTCGCCCCCTTCCCCCTCGATCAGCTCGCTTTCGTCATAAAAGGCTTCGTCACGGACTGAATACCAGCCTTCATAGCGGTCCAGGTAGAGATCGCCTGCCGCTTCCATTCGGCGCCAGAGTTCGACGCTGGCGGCATGGTGGCGCGGTTCGGTAGTGCGCACGAAATCATCGTATGACAGGTTGAGCCTGTCAGCCATTTCGCGGAAATAGCCTGACATTTCATCAGCCAGGGCTATCGTCGCCCGGTCCAGTTTGCGGGCGGTCTGGTCCATCTTGAGCCCGTGTTCGTCCGTGCCGGTGACGAAGCGCACATCGCGCCCCCGCGCACGCTGGAACCGTGCCATCACATCGGTCGCAATCCCTTCATAGGCATGGCCGATGTGCGGCCGACCGTTGGGATAGTTGATCGCGGTGGTGATGTAGAATGGTTCAGCCATGGGCCGGTTCGCTAGCGCCAGCAGCGCGCGCAAGCAAGCTGGCGATTTCACCCGCCAGCAGGCCGGGATCGAAATTATAGGTCGGCGCTTGCCCTGCCAACACTACCAGTTCCTGATGTGCTTCAATCAGCGCGGTCTGGCATTGTGGATCGGCATCCGGCAATGCCTGTGCCAGCGTGGTCCGCGCAAGCTCGAGCACGGCACGCATTCGGTCACGATCAGGCCGCTGCCCGATTGCTGCAGCCAGCTGACCTCGCAGTTCAAAGCCGGGGTCGCCCTGGGAGGCCAGGCGGCGCATCGCGTTCGCTACGGCACCAAGTTCCTGTTCAAGGAAATTGCGCGCGGAGACAAGCGATCCGCCGGACATCTTGACGGCCAATTCACACTGTTCGGCTTTAATGCCCGGGAATTCCCGTGCCAGCTGCTGCGCAATTTCAGCATCGCCTAGCGCTGCGAAGTGCAGCATGCGGCAGCGCGATCGGATCGTCGGCAGAAGACCTGCCGGGCGGTGTGTGACGAGTAGAAAAAACGTGCCCACGGGCGGTTCCTCGAGGCTCTTCAACAATGCGTTCGAGGCACTGCGTTCCATGTCGTCTGCCGGGTTGATAATGATCACCCGCCGCGCGCCAAGTGTTGAGCGGGTCGTCAGCCGCTGCTGCATCGCACGGATCTGGGATACGGCAATGTTGCGCTTCACCTCGAAGGGCTTGCCTTCGTCACGCTTGCGCTCTTCCTGGTCGTCTTTGGGCAGGTGCGTCAGAATCAAGATATCGGGGTGTTGACCGGCGGGCTGCGGAATACCCTCCTCCGCCACCAGCGCCCTCGCAGCAGCCAACGCAAAGTCGTGTTTGCCGATGCCCGCCTTACCTGCCAATATCCACGCATGGTGCATCCGCGCGCCGTCCATGGCATTGCGCCATTGCGCCCAGGCTGTAGCGTGATTGGGCCATTCCATCCGCCTCAACCCTCCAGAATCGGGGCTAGCGTATCCATGATGCGCGCATGGACAGTCTCGGGATCGCCTCCGGCGTCGATCACTGCAAAACCCTTTGGGTCTTCCTCGGCATAGCGCCGGAAGGCATCCGCAACTGCCCGGTGATAGGCAGAATTGCGTCCGCCGATGGCGTCGCTGCTGTCCCCGTCCCGGGCCGCGAGCCGGGCGGCAACCTGCTCGTCATCAGCCTGGAGCAGGATGGCAAGATCGGGCCGCAATCCGCCGCTGCCGATCTCATGTAGCGTGGTGATTGCCGTATCGCCCAATGCGCCGGCGCTACCCTGATAGGCCCGGCTTGAATCGACAAAGCGGTCCGAAATCACCCATTCGCCGCGCTCCAGTGCTGGCCGGATCCGGCGCGCAACATGGTCTGCGCGGGCAGCGGCAAATAACAGCGCCTCTGCCTGCGGCCCCCAACCCTCTCCGGGTGGATCGAGCAGCAACTTGCGGATCGCTTCAGCGCCGGGAGTCCCCCCCGGTTCGCGCGTAAGTTGAACTTTCAGCCCATGGGCCTCAAGCGCATCAACCAGCAGTTTTGCCTGGGTGGATTTGCCTGCCCCCTCCCCTCCTTCAAGAGCAATGAATCGGCCGCGCATTATCCGAACCACCCCAGAACGCCATTAACTACGCGCGCGAAAACACCGGCTTCGGCAACATCTTCACCAGCTGCTAGCGGAAGGCGCGAGGGCTCCATCCCCTCAACCGATATTTCGAGGTCAGCCACATGTTGCCCCTTTCTGATCGGCGCGCGCAATGGCCCGTTATACCTCACGGCCAACCGAATTTCGGGGTTTTCCCCTAGAGGAAGCGTGGCCGCGATGGCCTGCGGAGCAAGCAAAGGAACCTTGCGGCTCTGGCCACCTTGAACCCGGGCTTGCTCAATCACCTCACCCGCCCTGAACAGAGGGCGGCTCTCGAACGCTTTAAAGCCCCATTCGAGATAGGCACGAGCTGCCCTGTCGCGCACTCTCGGACGATCAGCGCCCGCGACCACCAAGATCAAACGGCGGCCATCGCGCTGGGCAGAACCAAGGAAACCAAAGCCCGCCTCGTTGGTAAAACCCGTCTTGATACCGTCACCCCCTGGCACCTGGCCGGTAAACGGATCATGGTTGGGCTGGGTGATGCCGCGATAAGTGAGTTGGCGGTGACCGAAAAAGCGCTTGTATCGCTGCGGATGGCGCTGGACCAGCGCGGCACCCAATTTTGCCAGATCGCGCCCCGTCACGAAGGTCCGCCCCTCGTCCGGCCAACCATTAGGGGTGCCGAAATGACTGTTCGCCATCCCGATTTCGCGCGCCTTGGCATTCATCAATCGCGTCCATTCCGCCAGGGAACCCGCGGTACCTTCTGCCAGCACGACCGAAGCATCATTGGCCGAAACCGTGGTGATGCCGAACAAGAGAGCTGATACCGGAAGTTCATCGCCCGCGCTCAGGAACATGGTCGAACCGACCCCGCCCCATTTGCGAAACGCGGCAGGATCAAAGCGCATTCGCCGGTCAAGCTTCAGGCGACCTTCCTCGATCATTTCGAAGGCGAGGAAAGCGGTCATGGTCTTGGTGATCGAGGCAGGCATGAAGCGGCGATCGGCATTGCGCTGGTGCAGCACCTGCCCGCTTGAGAGGTCGACCAGGATAGCGATGGCGGCTTCATCATGCGCCGGTGGCGCACGAACGAGATCACGCGCATTCGCTGGCTGCGCAGCTGCCAAAACGACACTGCACAGCATCGCAATCATGTAGGAAATGTGCCGCAATCCGCGCTCCTTAAGCATGCCAGTGGCTATAACCACTCGACTGCGTCAATGCGAGCTTTTACCCTGGGCTATCCCCTTTGCTCTTGCCGGGTTTCAGCGGGCAATCTCGTCGCCGAGCAACCCCACGCTAATGGCATAGTAATTGGAGCAATTATATTCGAGGATCGCGCGATAGTTCGAGGTGAGCAGCCATGCAGGCGTGCCTGGCCCGTCAGGCTGGAACAGGGTTGCCAGCACATCATCGCCGATCGTGCGCTGGGCCTTAACGCCCAATGCGCGCCATTCGGCCACCGTCTTCCATTGACTGTGCCGTTCATGGACACGGGGGCAGACCTGGGCGACCAGCCTGGTCTTGAGCGCGTCTATATCGAGATCTTCGGGGACGGTCGCCGGCACCCCCCATGGCTGGCCTGCCCGCCAACCAGCATAGCGCAGGTAGTTGGCGATCGAAGCGAAAGTGTCGGCGCGGTTGGTGAAGATGTTCGCGCGCCCATCCCCGTCGCCATCCCTGGCCAGCTTGAGATAGATGCTCGGGAGGAATTGCGGGTTTCCCATAGCGCCTGCCCAGCTACCGACCAGCTCTTCGCGGCCGTAACCCTTGTCAGCTACCTTCATCAAGGCAATAAATTCATTGGCAAAAAGCTCCCTCCGGCGCCCTTCCCAGGCTAGTGTTGCGAGCGAGCGGGCGAGATCGAAATTGCCCCGGATGCGGCCGTAGCTGGTTTCGTGCCCGAAAATCGCGATGATCACTTCGGCAGGCACGCCATATTCGGCCTCGACTGCGAGCAGGGCGGCGCGGTTGGCGGCGAAAACCTCGCGCCCGCCCGCGATTCGCACCGAATTGACATGGGTCACAATATAGGGCGCCAGCGCCGGATATCCGCTGCGCGTGGGCGTCCCCGGCTGCGCCCGGTCGAGCCGGATTACCCGGTCATTGGGCGTGAGGTCCGAGGTCATGCGCTGGAGGGTGGCTTCGCTGACCCCTTCGGCGCGCGCGCGGGCGATCAGGAGCTGGAGATAGGCGTCAAACGACAGTTCTCCCAAATTTTCTGGCTGATCAGGACTTGCAACTTGCGCTTGCGCCGGCACCGGATTCACAGCGAGGCTGGACAGCGCAATTGCGCAGAGGAAGGGTTTCAGGGCCATGACTGCGTTCTGCCATGGCGGCGATGAACGGTCCATGATCTCGGATCGCTTATCCTTAATTCGCATACCCATTCTTCATCGCGCTGCGAACGGCGCACGATCAGTGGTGACAATAACCGATTCGCACGCTAGCGAGCGTCGCCAGCGGACAGGTGGCAGAGCGGTTGAATGCAGCGGTCTTGAAAACCGCCGTGGGTGAAAGCCCACCGTGGGTTCGAATCCCACCCTGTCCGCCATCGCTTCTCTGGCCCGGAAGACCCTCCAAAGCTCCGCCCTACTCGCGCCCGCGCTTGATGATTGCGTCGATCTGATCGCGCAGCTTCGGATCCCATTCCGACCGTAATTCCCGTATCCTGGCCAGCAGCGGCTCGTTTTCCCACGAGGGAATGTCGAGCCGGTAAAGATCGGCCACCTCGACCATTGAGCGGCGGTCCATTTCCTGGAAGGCATCGGCCATGGCCCGCGCCGCTTGCTGATCGGCCCCCAGCGCTTCGAAAGCGGAGCGCCCCATTCGCAGCGCACCGTCATAGGTTTCCCGGATTATGTCGCGACAGCCCATCGCCCACAGGTGATAGACATGATCGCGATCCTTGGCCCGGGCGATCACGTGCAGCCTGGGAAAATTGCTGGTGGCATAGCGCACGAGCTTGTCGATCTGTTCGCGCTCATCCAGTGCCACGATCAGCAGCTTCGCCCGCTCGATCCCGGCACTGGCGAGCAGGTCAGGCCGGGTTGCATCGCCGTAGAAGCTCCTGACTCCGAATTTCTTGAGCTGCTCGATATGCTCGCTGTCATAGTCGATCACGGTCGCGCGGTGCCCCGCAGCATCGAGCATCCGGTCAACAATCCCGCCCATGCGCCCGCGCCCGGCAATGATGATCGGATGCTCCTCGTCGATCGTGTCCGCCACACGCTCGGCCTGTGCCGTGCAATAGGCACGGGCCACGAATCTGTCGTAGATGATGAACAGCAGCGGCGTGAACAACATCGTCAGAGCGACAACCAGCAGCAGCATGTCGGCCAGTTCACGGGTGAGAACGAAGTTGGCGGCGGCGAATGCAATAAGGACAAAGGCAAACTCGCCCGCTTGCGGGAGGCTGAAAGAGAATAGCCAGCCAGCTTGCCCGCGGATGCCGGCGACGCGGGCCACTGCCGCCAGCACCAGCAGCTTCACCGCGATCACCACAGCCGCCCAGAACACGACCGTGCGCCACTCCTGCGCAGCCAGTTCGAAATCGATTCCGGCACCTACGGTGATGAAGAACAGGCCCAGCAGCAGGCCCTTGAACGGGTCAATATCGCTCTCAAGCTCGTGCCGGTATTCGCTATTCGCCAGCACCACGCCGGCAAGGAACGTGCCCAGCGCGGGCGAGAGGCCGACCAAGCTCATCAGCAGCGCGATCCCGATGACAAAGACAAGCGCGGTTGCCGTGAAGAGTTCGCGCAGGTTGGCCCTGGCAATATAGCGAAACACCGGGCGGGTGAGATAAGCCCCGATGAAGACTACTGCACCGATGGCACCCAGTGTGACCAGCCCTCCCAACCACGCGGGCATCCCCCCAGTGATGTCCAGCGCCGGGCCATGCGCCTGCCCCGCCTCCTGTGCGGCGGCCCCTGCCATCGCGGCAATATCGGGCAGGGCCAGCAGAGGCAAAATGGCAAGGATCGGGATCACCGCGACGTCCTGAAACAGCAGCACTGCGAAGCTCGCCTGCCCGCCCTCGCTTCGCAGCAGGCCCTTTTCGGTCAGCGACTGCACCACAATGGCCGTGGATGAGAGCGCCAGGATCATGCCGATCGCCAACGCGGTCTGCCATTGCTCGCCTGCCAGCAAGGCGGTCCCGGCAATGGCCAGTGCCGAAAGCAGCACCTGCCCGCCGCCAAGGCCGACCAGCCGCCGCCGCATCTCCCACAATTTGCGGGGTTCCATCTCCAGCCCAATGATGAACAGCATCATCACCACGCCGAATTCGGCAAAAACCTGGAGCGCCTCGACATCGACCTTCAACGCGCCCAGCACAGGCGCGATAGCCATGCCCGCAAGCAGGTAGCCAAGCACCGAACCAAGGCCAAAGCGTGCCGCCAGCGGTACGGCGACCAGCCCGGCGGCCAGGATCAGGAAGGCGAGGATCAGGAAGCCGGTCATTGCGCCTTCCTGTCAGCCTCCACTCAGATGTGCAACGCCCGCCCGTAAGCGCTTAGCACGCTTTCGTGCATCATTTCGGACAGCGTGGGGTGCGGGAACACGGCCTGCATCAGCTCCGCCTCGGTCGTCTCGAGTTGTTTGCCCACGGTATAGCCCTGGATCAGTTCGGTTACTTCGGCGCCGATCATGTGCGCGCCCAGCAGTTCGCCGGTCTTCGCATCGAACACGGTCTTGATGAAGCCCTCCGCCTCGCCCAGCGCAATCGCCTTGCCATTGCCGATGAAGGGGAAATTGCCGACCTTAACCTCGTATCCGGCTTCCTTGGCCTTGGCTTCGGTCATGCCGACGCTGGCGATCTGCGGGCGGCAATAGGTGCAGCCGGGGATGTTATTGCGGTCGAGCGGGTGCGGGTGCGTGTCCTTGTTGCCCAGCTCCTGCGCGATCGCTTCGGCTGCGGTCACGCCCTCATGGCTTGCCTTGTGCGCCAGCCATGGGCCGGGGGTGCAGTCGCCGATCGCCCACAGCCCCTTGGCTTTGGTGCGGCCATAGGGATCGATCTGGATGAAACCGCGGTCCATCTCCACTAGCTTGTCGAGCCCGATATTCTCGGTGTTCGGCACGATGCCGATGGCGACGATGGCGTGGCTGAACTCGTGCTCAGCGACCTTGCCGTCCTTGTCCTTGATTTTCGCCTTCACTCCGGTGGCGCTTGCCTTCAAGTCTTCCACCCCGGCCCCGGTCATGATCGTCATGCCCTGCTTGGTGAGCGATTTCTCGAGGAAGGCGGAGACATCCGCATCTTCCACCGGCACTACCCGGTCGAGCATTTCGACCACAGTCACTTCCGCGCCCATGTCGTTGTAGAAGCTGGCGAATTCGATCCCGATCGCGCCAGAGCCGATCACCAGCAGCTTCTTCGGCATTTCGGGCGGCGTCATGGCGGTGCGATAGGTCCAGATGCGCCCCCCCGCCTTATGGCCGTCTGCGGGCGCAAAGGGCAGGTCGCGCGCACGGGCTCCGGTGGCGACGATCACGTGCTTGGCGGTGAGCTTTTCCTCACCCTTGTCTGATTTCACCGTCAGCGAGGTCGCGCCGGTCAGCGCGCCCTCGCCCATGTGGACGGTGATCTTGTTCTTCTTCATCAGGTGCGTGACGCCCTGATTGAGTTGTTTGGCCACCCCGCGGCTGCGCTTCACCACCGCCTCAAGATCGGCCTCTATCCCTTTGGCAACAAGGCCATAATCCTTGGCGTGCTGCATGTAATGGAAGATCTCGGCCGAACGCAGCAGCGCCTTGGTCGGGATGCAGCCCCAGTTGAGGCAGATGCCGCCCAGATTCTCGCGCTCGACGATGGCGGTTTTCAGGCCCAGCTGCGCACAGCGAATGGCGGCGACATAGCCGCCGGGTCCGGAGCCGAGAACGATGACGTCGTAACTAGCTGACATTACTGCATTACCTCTTTCAGAGTCCTACAGGATGGAACACATGGAACACGGTCCTGAAGATGAATTCGCTCCGGACAGAGCGGCCAATTACTATCGCAAAGCGGCGGCTAGAGTGGTGAGCGGACATCCCGAACTCATCGCATGAATTGCGTTTTGTAGGACAGCCAGCTGATCACACCACCAGCCCCATCGGGTTTTCGCAGAGCTGCTGGAACGCCTGCATCAGCGCCGCGCCCTCGGCGCCGTCGATCGCACGGTGGTCGAAGCTGCCAGTGGCGCTCATAACCGTCGCCACGGAAAGCGCGCCATCGACCACCCAGGGCCGCTGCTCACCCGCGCCCACCGCCAGGATCATGCCCTGCGGCGGGTTGATCACCGCGTCGAACTGCTTGGTGCCGAACATGCCGAGGTTGGAGAGACTGGCGGTGCCGCCCTGGTATTCGTGCGGCTGAAGCTTGCCGTCGCGCGCCTTCTCAGCCAGTTCCTTCATCTCGGTGCTGATCTGCGCCAGCCCCTTACGGCCCGCATCGCGGATGATCGGGGTGATGAGGCCCGAAGGCGCCGCCACCGCAACCGAGATATCCTGCCGCGAATATTGGTGCAGCACATCGCCCTGGAAGCTGACATTGCATTTGGGCACGCGGGCCAGCGCGCGGGCGAGCGCCTTGATCAACAGATCGTTGACCGAAAGCTTGACCCCATCGGGTTCGAGCGAGGCGTTGAGCTGCGAACGCAGCTTCAAGAGCGCATCAAGCCGCACGTCCACGGTAAGGTAGATATGTGGAACGGTCTGCTTGGCTTCGGTCAGGCGGCGGGCGATGACCTTGCGGACATTGTTGAGCTTCTGTTCCTCGTAAGGCGCGTCAAGATCGCCGCCAAGCTGCGGTGCTGGTTGCTGGGCCTTGGCTGCCTGTCCTTCGGCAGGCTCAGCACGAGCGGAGGGGGCTGCAGATGCTCCCTCGAGATCGGCCTTGACGATGCGCCCGTTCGGGCCGCTGCCCTTGATGGCCGAAAGATCGAGCCCTTTTTGCTCAGCAATGCGCTTGGCCAAAGGTGATGCAACGATACGATCACCGGAGGGCGCGGGTGCAGCTGAAGCCGGTGCCGGAGCTGACGCCGCCGGCCCTGGTTCTGACGCCGCCGAAGCCGGGGCGGCATCTGTCGCAGGTGACGGCGCAGGTGAAGGTGCAGGTGCAGGTGCAGGCGTCGAGGGCGCCGCGTCCACATCTTCGCCTTCCTCCGCAAGCACGGCGATAACCGTGCCAACCTTGACGTTTTCGCTACCCTCTTCGACCGCGATCGATACCAGCGTGCCTTCATCGACGGCTTCGAATTCCATCGTCGCCTTGTCGGTTTCGATTTCCGCCATGATATCGCCAGACTTGATCTGGTCACCCGGTTTCACCAGCCACTTTGCAAGCGTGCCTTCTTCCATGGTGGGCGAGAGAGCGGGCATCTTGATTTCAATCGGCATCGCTGGAGAGATTCCCTTTCCTTTACGCGACGTAAGCCTGTGCCGAATTCGCGAGGCTGGGGCAAGGTTCTTGCGAAGAATACGTTTTCAGCAGATACCCTGCGACAAAGGGAGCCACAGTTCATGCGCGTCTTTTTGGTAGTGATTGACGAGACCGATGAGGCCCGTTCGGCCCTGCGGTTTGCGGCGCGCCGCGCGGGTGCTGTGGACGGCGGCGTGCACATCCTTGCGCTGGTTCCGCAACAGAACATCAGCGCCTTTGGCGGGGTGCAGGCGACGATCGAGCAGGAAGCGCGCGACCGCGCGGAAATGCTGGCGCATGGTGCGGCCGGCAGCCTGCTGGCCGAAATGGGCGTGATGCCCACGATTTCGGTGATCTTGGGCGGGGGGCAGCGCGTGATTCGCGAATATCTTGATCAGCATAAAGAGGTGGCTGCGCTGGTGCTCGGTGCTGCATCGGGAAGCAATCCCGGCCCGCTCGTGACGCATTTCTCTGCCAATGTCGGCACCCTGCCCTGCCCGCTCTACATAATTCCAGCGGACTATGACGAGGAAGCAAGCGCAATCTAGCGTTTTGGCCAGTTAACGCTTGCGGCGCCCCTGGTGGCGAATGTTGCCCGGCCTGCCGCGTTTTCCGGCCATGCGCTTGCCTGCTGGTTTTTCGCTGCGGCGCGGCGGCGGCCGGTGGCCGCGCGGTTCGATTTCCTGCCCCTCGCCATCAACCGGCACGAATTTGAGCGCGCCGGTAAGCGGGTTGGCTTCCGCCAGCTTGAGCCTGAGTTTATCACCCATGGCATAGCGGGTGCCGCTGCTTTCGCCCACCAGCACCTGCGCCGCCTCCTCATAGCGAAAGTGCTCGCGGCCCAGCGTGGAGACCGGCACCAACCCGTCGCCGCCCAGCCCCGTGATCGTGGCGAAGAAGCCGAAGGCCTGCACACCGGTAATGCGGGTGTCGAAGATTTCGCCCACCCGGCTTGAAAGCCAGGCCGCGACATAGCGATCGATCGTATCGCGTTCGGCCTCCATCGCGCGCCGCTCTGCCTGGCTGATCGCGTCGGAAACCTGCTGCAGGCTGGCACGGTCGCGGTCAGAAAGTCCGGTGCTGTCCGGGAGATGGCCCTCCGGCTTGGGTTGCTCGAGTTTGTAGGCATCGACCAGCGCGCGGTGCACCAGCAGATCGGCATAGCGCCGGATCGGCGAAGTGAAATGGGCGTAGCTGCCCAGCGCAAGCCCGAAATGCCCGGCATTGCTCGGCCCATAATAGGCCTGCATCTGGCTGCGCAGCACCGCCTCCATCACCTGCGCCTTTTCGCCCTCGTCGCTCACATCCTTGAGCATGCGATTGAACAGCGAGGGGGTGATGACCTGGCCCAGCGCGAGCTTGCGCCCGAAGGTGGCGAGATAGTCACGCAGCGCCAGCAGCTTCTCGCGCGCGGGCGGTTCATGCACCCGGTAGACCACCGGCGCGGTCTTGGCCTCGAGCGCCTTGGCTGCCGCAACATTGGCGGCAATCATGAAATCCTCGACCACGCGGTGCGCGTCGAGCCGTTCGCGAACCGCGATTTCCGCGATCTGCCCTTGCTCGTCGAGCACCACGCGGCGTTCGGGCAATTCGAGTTCGAGCGGGTCGCGAGCATGGCGCGCCTTTTCCAGCGCCCGCCAGCAGGCCCATAAATGCTGCAGGTGCTCTGGCGCGGTGCCATCATCTATCGCCGCCTGCGCATCTTCATAGGCGATGTTGTGCGCGATCCGCACCAGCGCGCGGGTGAAATGGAACTTCGTAACATTGCCCTGCCCGTCGACCCGCAGATGGCAGGCCATGGCCGCGCGGTCCTCGCCTTCGCGCAGCGAGCATACATCGGCGCTGAGCACTTCGGGCAGCATCGGCACCACCCGGTCGGGGAAATAGACCGAATTGCCGCGCTTGCGTGCTTCGCGGTCGAGCGCGCCGCCGGGTCGCACGTAGTAGCTGACATCGGCAATCGCGACGAGCGCGTTGAAACCGCCCTGCCCGTCAGGCTCTGCCCAGATCGCATCGTCATGGTCACGCGCGTCGGCCGGATCGATCGCAATGATCGGCAGGTGTCGCAAATCCTCGCGGTGTTCGCTGCTGAGCGCCAGTTTGGCCGCCTCTTCCGCTTCGCGCAGCGCCTCTTCCGGGAACACATGCGGGATGCCGTGCTTGGCGATGGCGATCAGGCTGAAACTGCGCGGCGCCAGCGGATCGCCCACCACTTCGATGACCTTGACGCCCGAACGATCAGAGCGCCCCACCCGCTCGGCGATCACCAGCTGGCCTTCCTCCGCCTCGCCCAGATCGGCGATTGGCGACGAATTGCGGACGCGCTTGTCGACCGGGGCAAGCCAGGCCTTGCCGCTGCCATCGATCTCCACCACGCCCATCAGCCCTTCGGTGCGCGCCGGCAGTTTTTTCATCGGATGCGCGATCCAGCCGCGCCCGGTTTCCTCGGTCCGCGAGAGCACGCGGTCCCCGCGTTTGAGCGCCGGCATCCGTTTTCCGCCTTTGCCCTTCAATTCGCGCATGGTCAGGCGCGGTGGTTCACCCGGCGCGTCGGGCGACCAATTGTCAGGAATGGCGATCGCTTCGCCATCGTCGATCTCGATCACGCGCAGCACGGTTACCTTGGGCACACCGCCCATGCGGTGATAGGCGGCTTTCTTGCCGTCGATCATGCCTTCTTCGGCCATGTCCTTAAGCAGCCGTTTGAGCGCGATCTTTTCCTGGCCCTTGAGGCCAAACGCCTTGGCAATCTCGCGCTTGCCAGCCGGAATGTCAGACGATTGAAGGAATTCGAGTATCTGTTCCTTGCTTGGCATGCCTTGAGGGCGCTTGGTTGGAGCTTTCGCCAAATCAGTAAGCCCGTCCGATCAAAATCCGTTCAACCGCAGCCTCGCCGGTGAAGATACACTTATCGTCGGCAGGCGCCGCATCGCGCGGCACATTGCGGATAGTCAGCTTGTGTGCCTTCAATGATTCGACCACCTTTTCCAGCACGGCACCAGTCGGTTTCGACCATTGCACCTCGAGCCAGCCGGGGAATTTCCTGGAACCGTCATAGAAGGCGGCGACTTCATCAAGTGAAGTGACCCCGCGGGTGATATTGGCATCGCGGCGCGCGGCAGCCTCGTCGAACAGGGACTGCTGGATATCGGCCAACAGCGCATCGATCCCGCTGACGCATTCTTCGCGCGCCATGAACTGGAACGCGGCCTTGCCAGTTTCCGTGTTCCACAGCCTGTCACGACGGATCATCGCCACCTTGCCTTCCGCCATGTCGCGCGGGCCGACTTCGATAATCACGGGCGCGCCCTTGCGCACCCAGCCCCAGCGCTTGGCCGCAGCCTGGCCGGGCTTCTTGTCGAGCAGCACGCGCACCGGTTCGCCCATCGAATGTTGAACGGCCAGTTGACGATGGAGCTCTTCGCAATATGCCAGCACGTCCGCATCCTCAGGCTTGTCACGCAGCATCGGAATGATCACCACTTGCTGTGGCGCGATCCTGGGCGGCACACGCAGCCCGTCATCATCGCCATGGGTCATGATAACGCCGCCGATCATGCGGGTCGACATGCCCCAGCTGGTGGTGTGGCAGAATTGCTCGCGGCCTTCGCGGTCCTGAAACTTGATCCCCGCAGCATGGGCGAAATTGGTGCCGAGATAATGACTGGTGCCGGCCTGCAGCGCCTTGCCGTCCTGCATCATCGCCTCGATTGACCAGGTTTCGACCGCGCCTGGAAAACGCTCGTTCTCCGGTTTTTCTCCCGCGATCACCGGCAGCGCCATATCCTCTTCAGCGCAGGCACGATACATTTCCAGCGCACGGTGGGTTTCCTCCAGCGCCTGCTCGCGGTTCTCATGCGCGGTATGCCCTTCCTGCCACAGGAATTCGCTGGTGCGCAGGAACATGCGGGTGCGCATTTCCCACCGGACGACATTGGCCCATTGGTTGGTCAGCAGCGGCAGGTCGCGCCAGCTCTGGATCCAGCGCGCCATGGCATCGCCGATGATCGTTTCAGAAGTCGGCCGCACCACCAGCGGCTCTTCCAGTTTCGCCTCAGGATCGGGGATCAACCTGCCCTTGCCATCGGAGATCAGCCGATGATGGGTGACAACCGCCATCTCCTTGGCGAAACCTTCGACATGTTCGGCTTCGCGTTCGAAATTCTTCAAGGGGATGAAGATTGGAAAATAGCAGTTCTGGACGCCTGCAGCCTTGATCCGGTCATCCATCAGGCGCTGGATGCGTTCCCAGATGCCATAGCCCCAGGGCTTGATGACCATGCAACCGCGCACACCCGATTCCTCGGCCATGTCGGCGGCGGAGATGACCTCCTGATACCATTGGGAAAAGTCGTCCTCGCGTTTGACGTCGAGGGCATGGCGGATCTGGGACAAGGGGAATTTCCTGCTTTGGGTGGACGCGGCGCCTGCCTTGCGGCGGCGCAAATTGCGCTATTTGCTGAGTTCGTCGAGCTTCTTTTGCATGTCGGCCATCTGCTTGCGGAGTGCCGCAATCTCGTCAACCGATGCGCCATCACTCTTGTCGCTTCGCTTGCCGGAGCCGGGCAGAAAGGCCTCGGTTGCGGCGCGCATCATTGCCATGTTCGTTTCATGGATCCTGGCCAGCGGATTGTTCGCCAGGCCCTTTTCGAATGCTTCGCGGATCTTGCCCTGATTCTCGCGGAAATTGGCCATTGCCGCTTCGAGATAGGACGGCATCATCGCCTGCATCGAATTGCCATACATGCTGATCAACTGGCGCAGGAAACTGACGGGCAGCATCTGCTCGCCGTTCGATTCCTCGTCCATGATGATCTGGGTAAGAATGGAATGGGTAATGTCATCGCCGGTCTTGGCGTCGAGCACCTGAAACTCCACATTGTCGCGCACCATCGCCGCCAAGTCGTCAAGCGTGATATAGCTCGAGGTGCTGGTGTTGTAGAGCCGCCGGTTGGCGTATTTCTTGACGATCACGGTTTCGCCTGCGCCCGCGTTTTTCTTGGCCATTTGCTGCAGTCCTGCTGAATTGATGCTGCGGCCTTAGCACCTGCACAATGTGCAGCGCAACATGGGTTAGGGGGATTTGAGGCGCTGCCCCAAAACGGTAAGCAATTCATATTGCGAAAGGCCGCTAATCAGCGCTGCGTCAGGCAGGTGATAGGGGATCTGGACCCAGTCGCCCTCTGCCACTTCCGGGGCCTGTGACAAATCCACCACCACCATATCCATCGACACCTTGCCCAGCAGCGGCAGGCGCTTATCGCTGCGCAGCAGGAAAGCGCCCTTCCCGCCCCAGGATCGCAGCAGACCATCGGCATAACCGATCGAGACGACACCCACGCGCATTTCGCCTGGAGCAGTGAAGGTGGCGTTATAGCCCACCTTGTCGCCTGCGGACAGCTGGCGGGTCTGGATTATCGCAGCTTCCGGCGTCGCGACCTGGCGGATTTCCCCGGCCAGTTCCTTCCGCGGGACCCCGCCGTAAAGCGCCAGGCCGGGGCGGGTTACGTCGAAGTGATAGTCGTGCCCCAGTGCAATCCCTGCGCTGTTGGCGAGGCTGGCAAATTGGTGCGGTATCGCGGGGAGCAGGGCGCGGAAATTGCCGAGCTGCTGCGCATTCATGGCGCTGTCCTCGTCGGCGCAGGCGAGGTGCGAGATCAGGCCGATCACTTCGAGTTGGGCGATCAGCGGATCGCCTGTTTCGTGGGGCGAAATGCCGAGCCGGTTGATTCCCGTATCCAACATCAGATGGCACGGCCCGCCCCCGCTCTCGATCCACAACTTTGCCTGCGCCAGCGAATTGATTATCGGCAGCACCTTGCGCGCGCGGGCATAAGCAGCGTCTTCGCTTGTTAGCGGACCGTGCAGCACGGCAATCTGGTCTGACGGCACATGATGCGCGACCCCGCCTACCTCACTCCAATGTGCAACGAAAAACAGCTCCGCCCCGGCAGCACGCAGCGTGGGCAGGCAGGCATCGACGCCCAACCCGTAACAATCGGCTTTCACCGCCGCGCCCGCCCGCGCGCTGCCGCTCATCCGGTCAAGCGTGCGCCAGTTGTGAGCAAGCGCTTCCCGGTCGATCCTCAGGCGCAGGCTGGGGGTAGGATGATCAACCTGCATCGTCGGCGAAATCTCGCGGCGGCCCGTCAGGCAGGCCCCACCATGCCACGACGATACCGAATGCAACCACGCCCCAAGTGTACCACAGCCCGGAATAGATATCGCCAGTGCTGGCCACGATCACGCCCGCGATCAATGGCAGGAAGCCGCCGAGATAGCCGGCCCCGATATGATAGGGGATCGACATCGAGCTGTAGCGAATGCGCGGCGGAAACATTTCCGACAGCAGCGCCGCAACCGAGCCATAGGTCAGCGCCGAAAGCGCGCTGAGTACCAGCAGAATGGCAACAATCCCGACGATATTGATGAACGGCGGCGTCTGACGCGAGAAGTCGAAGCCCGCCTGGGTCAGCCGGGCTTGAACTGCCTCGCTCCGCAGCTTGCCGTCATCGAACCAGGCCGGATCGATTGCGACAGGGGCGCCGCCGATCGAGAGCGCGAGCGCATCGTCGGGCTGAAGCTGATAACTCACCCCGCTCGAAATAAGCGTGCCAAGCAGCTTGCCGCAATCGCTCTGCTCGCGGTCGAACAGCTCGGCAAAGGGATCGGTTGAACATTGCGGACCGCTTACCACCACCGGGCTGCGTTCGGAGGCTTCGGCCAAGCCTGGGTTGGCCAGGCTGCCCATCGCCCAGAAGCTGGGAAAGATCAGCAGCAGGGTCAGGGCCGCACCGATCATGATCGGTTTCTTGCGGCCCACCCGGTCTGACCACCTGCCGACGAAAATATAGAAGGTCATGCCAATCAGGCCCGCGACAAGCAACGTCAGCTCAACGGTCAGCTCATCCAGCCGCATGTCGCGCTGAAGGAATGACAAGCTGGAGAAGAAGGCCGAATACCAGATCGTGGTGAGGATACCCGTGACGCCGAACAGGGCCACGAAGATGCGCTTCTTGTTGCCGGGATAGGTGAAGCTTTCGACAAACGGATTACCGGCAATCTGGCCCTCTGCCTTCATCGCCTGGAACACCGGGCTTTCGGACAGCTTGAGCCGCATCCACAGCGATATGCCGAGCAGAACGATCGACAGCAGGAACGGCACGCGCCAGCCCCAATCGTTGAACTCCTGTTCCGGGATCAGGAAGCGGCAGGCAAGCACGACAATGATCGACAGGACGAACCCGCCCACCACCGATGCCTGGATGAAGCTGGTGTAGAAGCCCCGCTTTTCCGGTGGAGCGTGCTCCGCAACATAGATCGCCGCGCCGCCATATTCGCCGCCCAGCGCCAGTCCCTGAAGAATTCGCAGCACGATCACAATTGCCGGAGCCCACAGCCCGATACTTTCCGCGCTTGGCACCAGGCCGACCCCCGCAGTGGCAATACCCATCAGTGTAACCGTCACCAGGAAGGTATACTTGCGCCCCAGCCGGTCACCCAGAAAACCGAACATGATCGCGCCCAGCGGGCGGAAACCGAAGCCGATCGCGAAACCGGCCCACACCAGCAGAACCTGCAGGGTCTCGTTGTCGCTGGGGAAGAAGGCCTTTCCGATCAGCGCGAAAAGCGTGCCGTAGATGAAGAAATCATACCATTCGAAAACGGTGCCTGCCGAACTTGCCCCGATAACCAGCCTTATCTCTTTCTCGCTGGGCTCCCGGATGGCCGGCTGTACAGTCTTTGACATGGTTTTTGCGCTCTCCCCGTTGCCACAAGGTCGTGGCTCTAGCCGTTGCCACCCGCCTTGCAAAGCGCCTCTGCTGCGGCCCTCCACGGCAATAGCAGGGCACCGTGCCGCGCCGGATAGTGGCGCGCGGTACGCAGGGCAGCGAAACCTGGCCAATCGGGCATTGGTGCGTCAGCTGAGTCCAGCCAGTTTTCGAGCGCGCGCAAGGTTGTTGCGAGTTCCGACGCGTTGCGACCGCACGCATTCGCTGCAAAAATCGCTGCGGAACCCTGACCCACCGCGCAGGCGGTAACCGCCATTCCCAAACGGGAAATCCCGCCCCGGTCATCGGTTTCGAGAGCGATCCTGATGCTGCTGCCACAGGTTTTCGAGCGTGCCTCACCGCTGTGCGAAAACACACCCGAGAGCGGATAGTTCGCCAGCTCGGTTGCGAGTGACAGGAGTTCGGGAGTGTATAGTTTGCCTGCGCTGGCGGCGCTCATCCCGCAACTTTCGCTTCAGCCAGCAACCGCGCGCGGCGTTCGGCGATCATTTCTACCAGCTCGCGTGAGCTCGCATCGATCACGTGATAGGTGCGCGCGGTAGTGATCCAGACCGGGCGGCCCTTGTATCCCCACGCGGTATCGTAGCCCAGCACCAGCAGCGAGAAGGCGAACACCACGATCAGCCCGCCCTTCAGCATACCGAAGCCGAAACCGAGGACGCGATCGATTGGCCCCATGATCGAATTGCGCGATGCCTGGCCCACGTTGTTTGCGATCAGCTTCATCGCCGCATAGGGAATCAGCAGCAACAATGCGAATGCCAGAAGGGCGGTGGTCGTTTCCGAATCAAAAAATTCAAGTAACTGGTTGGTCAGCGGCGTATGCAGCTGATGAATCGCAAAGGCGGCCAGCACCCAGGCTGCCAGTGACAGGACTTCCTGCACCAGCCCGCGCATGAAGCCGCCGATCGCGGCAATGCCGACGATCGCGAATACGATAAGGTCAAACCCGTTCATGGGTTGGGAGGATTATGTCTTTGCCATCACCCGGTCAACGAGGTTCGCAACTTGTCCTAAACCACGATAGTTAATCCCCGATGGTCCGTTTTCTGCGCCGGATGGACCGAATGCCGAGGTAAAGCCGAGCTTTTCGGCTTCGCGCTGGCGCAGAGAGGAATGCGCAACCGGGCGAATCTCACCGGCCAGCGACAGCTCGCCGAAGAATACAGAGCGATCTGGCAAGGGCTTGTTTGCCAGCGCCGATACCAGCGCAGCGGCCACCGCAAGGTCGGCGGCCGGATCGGACAGGCGATATCCCCCGGCAATGTTCAGGTAAACCTCGGCCGAACTGAAATTGAGCCCGCAGCGCGATTCCAGCACCGCGAGCAACATCGCCAGCCTGCTGCTGTCCCAGCCCACCACCGCTCGCCGCGGGGTTGCGCCTGATTGCAAGCGCACAATCAACGCCTGGATTTCAACCAATACCGGGCGTGTGCCCTCCAGCGCAGGGAATACCGCGCTGCCCGCCAATGGCTGATCACGCCCAGAAAGGAACAGCATGGATGGATTGCTGACTTCCTCCAGCCCTTCGCTGACCATCGAAAAAACGCCAATTTCGTCGACCGCGCCAAAGCGGTTCTTGAGCGCGCGCAGGATGCGATATTGATGACTGCGCTCTCCCTCAAAGCTCATCACCACGTCCACCATGTGCTCTAGCACGCGCGGCCCGGCGATACTGCCGTCCTTGGTGACATGGCCTACCAACACCAGCGCTACGCCATGTTCCTTCGCGTAACGGATCAGTTCGAAGGCGCAGCCACGAACCTGACTGACCGTTCCGGGCGCGCCTTCGATCGTGTCAGAATACATGGTCTGGATCGAATCGATCACCAGTAATGAAGGCGGTGCCATCCGGCCCAGTGTGGTCAAGATGTCGCGCACCGAAGTTTCCGAGGCGAGCTGGATCGGCGCATCGGCAAGGCCAAGCCTTGCGGCGCGCATCCGCACCTGGCCTGCGGCTTCCTCACCGCTGACATAGATAACGCTCTGCCCGGTGCGCGCGATAGTTGCTGCAGTTTGCAGCAGCAGGGTTGACTTGCCGATCCCTGGATCGCCGCCCATCAGCACGGCCGAGCCGGGCACCAGCCCCCCGCCCAATGCCCGGTCAAATTCCTTGAGGCCGGTGCTGCGCCGAACAGGCAGCTCTGCCGGTGAGTTGAGCTCCACAAATTCCACCGCGCGGCCACCGCGCGAAAGATCGTGCTTCTGCGAAAATACCGTTGCCGGGGCATCTTCTGTCAGAGTGTTCCACTCGGCGCAGTCAGGACATTGCCCTTGCCAGCGGTGAGCAACACTGCCGCATGCCTGGCAGATATAGCGCTTTTTAGTCTTGGCCATGCCGGATTGATAAACAGAACATTATAGGAACGCAATTGCCAAGATGCTGGCAGCACGCCACTATCCCCTAATGCACCAGAAGGAACTTCGAATTGCCCTGGTCTGCTATGGTGGCGTGAGCCTGGCGGTCTACATGCATGGCGTCACCAAGGAGCTTTGGCACCTTGCCCGGGCAAGCTGCGCCTACCATTCCGGGGATGTGCCGTTGGATGGAGTGGCAAAGGTCTATCATGACCTTCTGGCCCACATCGAGCAGGAGCGTGGGATGCGGCTGCGAGTGCTGCCTGATATCCTGTCCGGTGCCAGTGCCGGCGGGATCAACGCGGTGTTCCTGTCTCAGGCTGTTTACGCGGGGCATTCGCTCGAGCCCCTGACAGAACTATGGCTCGAAAACGCCGATGTCGACCGGCTGCTTGATCCCGATGCGCGCCCGATGTGGCGCTTTGCCAAATTCTGGGCACAGCCGATCGCCTGGTGGCTGATTTCCCGGCCTGGCAATGTCGTGTCGGAAAGCGTCGCGCCTGAAACCCGCAGCGAAGTGCGGCGCAAAGTCTCGCGTTTTATCCGTGGGCGCTGGTTCGAACCTCCGTTTTCGGGCGACAATTTCTCTTGCCTGCTGTTCGACGCACTGGAAGCCATGCGCAAGGCGCCAGCAGGTCCGCCATTACTCCCGCCTAATCATCCGCTTGACCTGTTTGTGACCGCAACCGATTTCCGCGGGCATATCGAAATGCTGCGGCTCAACAGTCCGCCGGTAGTTGAGGAAAGCGAACACCGCCTGCCGATCCAATTCCGCGGGCTGACGCCGGGCAAGGCAAATGGCAAGCTGGCCGATACGCTTGAGCTGACCTTTGCTGCCCGAGCAACCGCAAGCTTCCCCGGTGCCTTTCCCGCGCTTGAACTCGCCGAAATTGACCGGATTGCAGCAAAGCGCAAACATGAATGGGCAACGCGCGAAGACTTCCTCCACCGGATCATGCCCGTGCACGTGCAGCGCGGAATCACCGAGCGGGTGGCGTTGATCGACGGTTCGGTACTGATCAACGCGCCGTTTGAAGGCGCAATCGAGGCATTGCAGGGCCGCCCCGGCCACCGCGAGGTTGATCGCCGCTTCGTCTATATCGATCCGCGACCGGACCGGATCGCAACAATGAAGGACGAGGACCAAAAAGCGGTCGGATTCTTCTCGGCCATATTGGGTTCGATTTCGGCCTTGCCACGGGAACAGCCAATCCGCGATAATCTTGAACAACTTGAGCGGCAATCACGCGATGCGGCGCGGTTGCAGCAGATATTGTTAGGCTTGCGGCCCGATGTCGAGCGCGCGGTTGAAAAGCTTTTCGGGCTAACTTTCCTGCTCGACTACCCGACAACCAAGCGGTTGAAAGGCTGGCGCGCCAAGGCCCAACAGGCGGCTGCAGAAAATGCCGGATATGCTTTTCAGGCTTACGTGCAGGTCAAATTCACCGGCATTATCGATCGACTCGCACAGCTTATCCATCAGGCTGCTCCCCAACTCGATTTGCCCGATCCCGATCCAATCGCCGCGATCCTGCGCGCGCAGCTTGAAAAGCAAGGGTTGGACGAATTGTCTGATCCGAAGAAGGGCGGCGCAAGCGCCCAGGCCATCGCCTTTTTTCGCGCGCATGACATCGGATTTCGTATCCGGCGATTGCGCCTGCTTGCGCGGCGGTTGGCGCGCGATTGGGAACGCGATCCGGAGGTTTCCGACGATGCGCTCGACCTCGCACGCAACGAGATATACGGCATCCTGAGCCTTTATTTCGAGCGTGACACGTTGGCGGCATTGGGAGAGGGTTTCAGCGAAGTTGCATCCCGGGTGTTCGAGGATCCGCAGGCCGTGCTCGAACATCTCGCGCAGGTTCGCCTGCTTCCCGAGGTGGACGATCTGGCCGAGGAACGCTTTGCCGGTGCGCTCGCACAAATGCCCAAGGAGCTCAAACGCCGTGTTCTGCTCGCATATCTTGGCTTTCCGTATTACGACGTAGCCACGCTCCCCCTGCTACGGCATGAGGGACTTACTGAATATGACCCGGTAAAGGTAGACCGGATTTCACCTGATGACGCTCCCTCCATTCGCGAAGGCGGTGCGCGTGCAACCTTGCGCGGGATAGAATTTTACAGTTTCGGTGCTTTCTTCAGCCGCACCTATCGCGAGAATGACTATATCTGGGGTCGGTTGCACGGTGCCGAACGGATGATCGACCTGGTCTGTTCAACGCTTGAAGAAGATATCGATCATGCCAGGTGCAAGAAGTTCAAGCGCGAGGCGTTTGATGCCATCATCGATGAGGAATTGGCCGCCGGACGCTGCGCGCGCGGACTGCTTGAAGGCCTGCGGGCAGAGATTGCTGAGCGGTTGCCATAGGCGATCCGCCCACGCAATCAGCCTCCGAATGCGTCTCTCAGCCGATCAAGGAAGCCCTTGCTTTCCGGGCATTCATCGCCGGTTTCGGTTTCGCGAAATTCCTGCAGCAGCTCTTTTTGCCGCTTCGAGAGCCTGGTGGGCGTTTCCACCGCAATCTCGACCACCAGATCACCCCGACCGCGACCCTGCAATACCGGCATTCCCGCTCCGCGCACGCGCAATTGCTTGCCTGACTGGATACCAGCGGGGATTTCGACCGCGTTCGTCTCACCGCCAAGATCGGGAATATCCACCGTGCCGCCAAGCGCGGCAGTGGTGAAGCTGATCGGAAGGCGGGTGGCCAGCGTGGTGCCTTCGCGCTGGAATACAGCGTGTGGTTTGACATGCACGAAGATGTAGAGATCGCCCGCAGGTGCGCCGCGTGGCCCAGCCTCGCCCTTGCCTGACAGGCGGATGCGGGTGCCGGTGTCCACGCCGGGCGGTACTTCCACTTCCAGCGCGCGCGGCTTGTCCACCACGCCCTCGCCGCGGCAATCCTGGCATGGATTCTCGATCACTGCGCCGCGCCCGTGGCAAGTGGGGCATGGCCGCTCGACCACGAAGAAACCCTGTTTGGCACGCACTTTGCCATGTCCGTCGCACATGCGGCATTCACGCTCACCCGTGCCCGGCGTTGCCCCTGAACCTGAGCACGTCTCGCAGCCTTGCGAGACTTCTATTTCAAGTTCCACGGTTTTGCCGTGAAAAGCTTCATCAAGCGAAACTTCAAGGTCATAGCGCAAATCAGCACCGCGCCGCGGCTGTGCGCGGCCGCCGCCCCCACCTCCGAATGCACTGCCGAAAATTGTTTCGAAAATGTCGCCGATATCGCCGAAGTCGCTGCGCCCACCGTGGCCACCGCCGCCGCCCATGCCATTCTGGAAGGCGGCGTGTCCGAAGCGGTCATAGGCCGCGCGCTTTTGCGGATCCTTGAGGCAGTCATAAGCCTCGTTGATCGCCTTGAACCTGGCTTCGCATTCGGTATCGCCCGGATTGCGATCAGGATGATATTTCATCGCCAGCTTGCGATAGGCGCTCTTCAGCGTGCCGCCATCGGCATCACGCGAAACCTCGAGCAATTCGTAATAATCGATGTCTGTAGAAGGCATTAACTGTTCCCGCCCTGAAAGCTAATCGCCACCGGAGCGTTGAGCGCCGGCGGCGATTGCTTGATCCATCAGGACATCAGCCCTTGTTGTTGTCTTCGTCGACCTCGGAGAATTCGGCGTCGACCACCTCTTCATCCCCGCCGGATTCAGAAGCCGCCTCAGCGCTGGCATCAGCGCCTGCCGCCTGCTGCTTCTCGTAGATCTGCTGGCCCATCTTCATGGCTACTTCAGTCAGCGCCTGCGCCTTGGCATTGATGGCATCGACATCATCGCCTTCCAGCGCAGTCTTCGCTTCGGCCAAAGCCGCCTCCACCGCCGACTTCGTATCCGCGTCAACCTTGTCGCCATGCTCTTCAAGCTGCTTCGCGGTCGCGTGGACCAGGCTGTCTGCCTGGTTGCGCGCTTCGGCAGATTCCCGGCGTTTCTTGTCCTCTTCGGCGAACTTTTCGGCGTCCCGCACCATCTGGTCGATGTCGGAATCGGACAGGCCGCCAGAGGCCTGGATCTTGATCTGCTGTTCCTTGCCGGTTCCCTTATCCTTGGCGCTGACATTGACGATGCCATTGGCGTCGATGTCAAAGGTAACTTCGATCTGCGGCACGCCGCGCGGGGCCGAAGGGATGCCGACGAGGTCGAACTGGCCGAGCAGCTTGTTGTCCGCCGCCATTTCACGTTCACCCTGGAACACGCGGATGGTCACCGCCTGCTGATTGTCTTCAGCGGTCGAGTATACCTGCGTCTTCTTGGTCGGGATGGTGGTGTTGCGGTCAATCATGCGGGTGAATACGCCGCCCAGCGTTTCGATGCCCAGCGAAAGCGGGGTAACATCGAGCAGCAGCACGTCCTTCACGTCGCCCTGCAACACGCCGGCCTGAATGGCTGCACCCATGGCCACAACTTCATCGGGGTTAACGCCGGTATGCGGCTTCTTCCCGAAGAATTCCTCGACCACTTCGCGCACCTTGGGCATGCGCGTCATGCCGCCGACCAGGATCACCTCGTCAACGCTACCCTTGTCGATCCCGGCATCGGCGAGCGCCTTCTTGCAGGGATCAAGCGTGCGCTTGATGAGGTTGCCGACCAGCTGTTCAAGCTTAGAGCGGGTGATGGTTTCTACCAGGTGCAGCGGGGTCGACGAACCGTCTTCCATCCGCGCAGTGATGAACGGCAGATTGACTTCGGTCTGCTGCGAGCTGGAAAGCTCGATCTTGGCCTTTTCAGCGGCCTCCTTGAGCCGCTGCAGCGCAAGCTTGTCCTTGCGCAGGTCCATGTTTTCCTTCTGCTTGAACTGCTCGGCCAGATATTCGACGATCGCACTGTCGAAATCCTCACCGCCCAGGAAGGTGTCGCCATTGGTTGACTTCACTTCGAACACGCCGTCACCGATCTCGAGGATCGACACGTCGAAAGTGCCGCCGCCGAGGTCATAGACAGCGATGGTCTTGCCCTCGTCCTTGTCCATGCCATAGGCGAGCGCCGCCGCAGTGGGCTCGTTGATTATGCGCAGCACTTCAAGGCCCGCGATCTGGCCGGCATCCTTGGTCGCCTGACGCTGAGCGTCGTTGAAGTAGGCCGGAACGGTGATCACCGCCTGTGTCACGGTTTCGCCAAGATAGCTCTCGGCGGTTTCTTTCATCTTTTGCAGGATGAACGCCGAAATTTGCGAAGGCGAATAATCCTCACCCCCGGCATTGACCCAGGCATCGCCGTTCTTGCCCTTGACGATGTTGTAGGGGACCAGTTCCATGTCCTTCTTGGTCATCGGATCTTCGAACCGGCGACCGATCAGGCGCTTCACCGCGAAAACGGTATTGTCGGGGTTGGTCACTGCCTGGCGCTTGGCCGGCTGACCGATCAGGCGCTCACCATCCTTGGTGAATGCCACGATCGAAGGCGTTGTGCGCGCGCCTTCGGAATTCTCGATAACCTTGGGTTTGCCCCCGTCCATCACCGACACGCAGGAGTTGGTGGTGCCGAGGTCGATACCGATAACTTTCGCCATTATTTTCCCATCCATTCAGTTCTTGGACACCACGCAATGTGCTTTCCAATTCAGGCAAAGCAGCTCGGCGGCTCAGTCCGTCCGGTGTGTTATGCGGGTGATATAGGTGCGGTTTCGCTTGGCACAAGGGAATGGACGCACTAGTTTTTCAACCTGTATCAAGGGGAGAAACCAGTCATGAAAATTACCCGCATCGCCGCTGCAAGCCTGTTTGCGGCCAGCCTTGCCCTTGCCGCATGCGGCAGCGAGCCTGAGCCGGCAACGGAATCCGCGCCTGCGGGAATACCTGGCTTGACGGTTGAAAACGCCCGGGTGGTGCTCCCGCCGGTGGCAGGTAATCCGGCGGCAGTCTATTTCGACCTCAGCTATGAGGGTGACCGCGGCCTTTCGATCCGGCGCGCCGATGTGGCGGGAGCCGAAAGCGCACAACTGCATAATTACAGTGAGTGGCAGGGGCAAAAGCAGATGGGCGAGGCCATGCCGATTGCCTTGACCAAGGGCACCAAAGTGGCGTTCGAGCCAGGCGGTTATCACGTGATGGTTTTTGGCCTTCCCGATACGGTTGAGCCGGGCGGAACCCTGGAAGTAACACTGACCGTTTCGGGCGGCGACAAATACTCCTTTGAAGCGCCTGTGCGGGCAGCTGGGGATGAACGCTGAAGCAAAGTGTCGCCGGAAACGGGTTGAGCGAGGGCGAATTTAGCTGCCCGGCAGGCGGCGAACGCCCCCTCACCCCCGGCGAGACAGAGCTGGCACGTTCCATATTCGGAACCGCTATTGATTATGGTGCCGTCCGCATCCGGCGCCGCAAATGGTTTCCCCTGCAGCCGCAGCGCATCACTATGGCGCCCCGCGGCCACCTGCATTTCCATCCGTTGAGCGGGGCCTATTGTGACGATTTTGCCGCCGCCGGTGTGCATCGGCAGGGCTTTTTTATCCATGAAATGACTCATGTCTGGCAGGCGCAGAGCCGCGGCCGTTGGCACCTGATCCTCAACCGTATGCCATGGGCGCGCTATGATTACTGCCTCAAGCCCGGTTGGCCGTTGACCCGCTACGGGATCGAGCAGCAGGCAGAGATCATCAAGCATGCCTTCTGGCTCAGAAAGGGAGTAAAAGTTGCAGGCGTGAGTGATCCTGCGGCATATGATATGCTGGTGAACTTTCCGGGAGTGATGCCATGACCGAAAATGGCTGGCGAGTAAGGCCCTTCATGCCAGGCGATGCGCCATCCTTTGCCGCGCTCAACCGGCGCTGGATCGAGGAATTGTTCGGGATTGAAGAGCAGGACATTCGCCAGCTTGAACACCCGCAGGCGGCGATTCTCGACAATGGGGGTTTTATTGCCTGTGCCGATGCCAATGGCTGGGTGATCGGAACTGGGGCAATCCTGCCCGCAGCGCACCCTCCCGATGACGGCCGGAAATGGATGGAAATCATCAAGATGGCGACCGAACCAGCGATGCAGGGGCGCGGTATCGGCGCGGCCATCCTTACCCGTTTGTTCGATTTTGCACGCGAGAATGGCGCAGACGCGATCTGGCTTGAAACCAATGCCAAGCTGGAGGCGGCAACCGCGCTTTACGAAAAGAGCGGCTTTCGCGCGCTTACCAGCGAGGAGGCCTGGCCCTCGCCATACGATCGCTGCAATTTGCAGATGGTGCTCAAGCTATGAATTGACGCTTCGGCGTTTTTCCACTCGCAGCGCTTGAGTGATCCAGTTTCAATTGATACCAGTTCGACTGTCCAGGCGGCCCAACCCGCGCCTGGCCAATGAGTCACTCACATGGAGATCAAGGACTACGGTTTGAGCCGCGAGCGCGGCTTCCTTTCGCATTACGAAATCGACGAGATCAAGCTGCCCTCGCAATTCGATGACGTGAAGCAGGCTTCGGCCAATCTGTCGGCATTGCTATCAAGCGGGCGCGTGCGCCACTGGCTGGGCCAGCTTGCCGATCCGCAGCTGGAAGAATGGGCGGTGGAAGCCCCCGAACCAGAAATCCGCACCGCGATGGTGCATTATTCGTTTCTCGTGCAAGCCTATGCCTGGGGCGAAGCGACACCGCCCGAATGTCTCCCCGCCAATCTTGCCCGCCCGATCGTTGCGATTGCCGACCGCCTCGGGCAGGCGCCGCTGCTGCCCTATTCCGCCTATGTGCTCGACAACTGGGCACGGCTCGACAAATCCGGCCCTATCGCGCTCGACAATATCTACATGTTCCAGAACTTCCTTGGCGGGGATGACGAGAACTGGTTCGTGATGATCCATGTCGCGATCGAAGCGGAAGCAGGCGTGCTGCTCGACAATGGGGCCCGGCTGGTGAGCCTTGCCCGGCAAGGCGATGAAGCCGAAGCGGAACGCCTACTGGCCGAAATGGACGCCGCGTGGGAGCGGATCTACGGCCATTTCGCGCGTATGGGCGAACGCTGCGATCCCTATATCTATTTCAATCGTGTGCGTCCCTATATCCACGGCTGGGCCAATAATCCGGCGCTTACGGATGGCGGGCTGATCTATGAAGGTGTCGAGAAATATGGCGGCAAGCCGCAGGCCCTGCGCGGGCAAACCGGCAGCCAGTCAAGCATCGTGCCGGCGATGGATGCGCTGTTCCAGGTAGGCCACAGCGACGACCCGCTGAAATCCTTCCTTGACGAATTGCACCATTATCGCCCGCTTCCGCACCGACGCTTCATCGAGGATCTGGCCGCGCAATCGACATTGCGGGATTTCGTGAGCACCTCTGGCTCATCATCGCTCAAGGACGCCTTCAACGCCTGCCTCGAGCAGTCGGCGCGCTTCCGCACGCGCCACCTTGAATATGCGGCGAGCTACATCAACAAGCAGATGGGCTCGAACGCCGGAAACGACCCCGATGTCGGCACCGGCGGCACGCCGTTCATGAAATATCTCAAGAAACACCGCGACGAGAATGCGGCGCAATTGATCTGACCGTGACCGGGCTGCGCCGTAATGGTGCAGCCCGTTTCGCATGCCGATTAAAGTGATCTTGAACCAGGTGAAATCGTCTGGCGCTACAGTGTTGCAAGATCGGGCAAGGCGTCCTTGTCGAGCAAGGTCGACTTATCCTCGATTGGATATTTGAGGCCGGTGGCGCAATTGAACAGAACCACCTCGTCGCCGGTTTCAACCCATCCCTCGCTCAGTGCCTTGCGATAGGCCGCAAGTGTGGCTCCGCCTTCCGGGCACAGCAGCAAGCCATCGCGCGCCGCGCTGTCAGCCGTGGCCGCGATGATGGCATCCTCGTCCACCGCAACGGCCTTGCCGCCACTTTCGTGCACCGCGCGCAGGATCAGAAAGTCGCCTACCGCCTTGGGCACACGAATGCCCGCCGCCACAGTATGCGCATTTTCCCACCGTTCGGCATGTTCCTCACCCGCTTCAAACGCCTTTACGATAGGCGCGCATCCACTCGCCTGCACGGCAAACATCTTGGGGCGGTCAGGCCCGATCCAGCCCAATTGTTCGAGTTCATCGAACGCTTTCCACATGCCGATCAGGCCGGTTCCGCCACCGGTGGGATAGAAAATCGCCTTGGGCAGGCGCCAGCCCAGCTGCGCCGCCAGCTCCAGCCCCATCGTTTTCTTGCCTTCTATCCGATAGGGTTCTTTCAGGGTCGAGAAATCGAACCACAGCCCTTCGCTTGCGCCTTTGCCTACAATCGCGCCGCACTCATCGATAAGTCCGTTGACGCGATATACCCGCGCGCCTTGCGCGGCGATCTCGCACACATTCACATCCGGCGTGTCCGAAGGGCAGAACACCACCGTTTCAATGCCCGCGCGCGTGGCATAGGCCGCCAGCGCCGCGCCGGCATTGCCGTTGGTGGGCATGGCAATACGGGTCACGCCCAGTTCCTTTGCCATTGCCACTGCCATCACCAGCCCGCGCGCCTTGAAGCTCCCGGTGGGGAGGCGCCCCTCATCCTTGACCAGCACGTTGGCACCGCCCGATTGCGGGATCGCGATCAGTGGCGTTTCGATTTCGCCCAGGCTGACGATACTGGCGGTATGGCGGACTGGCAGCAACTCGCGCCAGCGCCACAGATCGATGGGCCTTGCGCAAAGCCGGTCACGCGGCAAAGCCTTGCCCGCAGCTTCAAGGTCATAGCGCACCAGCAGCGGACGCCCGGCTGCGGAAAGCCCGTGCAGCCGGTCCGCATCATATCGCTGGCCAGTGTAGGAACATTCCAGATGGGTCACGAACGTCTGGCGTTCGCCCAACAGATTGCCGTTCAGCGGCATGGCACCCTTCAGGGCTTTTTCGCCACGCCCACCATGGCGGGGCGCAGCAGCCTGTCCTTGATCATAAATCCCGATTGCATTTCCTGCACGATAGTTCCGGCTTCGTGCTCATCAGTGGGGATCTCCATCATCGCCTGATGCTGGTTGGGATCAAGCGGCAGCCCGACCGAAGCAATCCGGGTGATGCCGTGCTGGCCGAACACCTTGGCCAGTTCGCGCTGGGTTGCCTCGATCCCGGTGACCAGCGCCTTCATCTTGTCATCTTCGCGCAGGGATTGCGGGATCGCTGCTATCGCTCGCTCGAGATTGTCTGAAACGCTCAGCACGTCGCGGGCAAAACCGGTCGCCGCATAGGCGCGTGCGTCCTGGATATCCTTTTCCATCCGGCGCCGGACATTCTGCGTCTCTGCCTTCGCGTAGAGCACTTCCTGCTTGGCCACCTCCAGATCCTCGCGCAGGCGATCGAGCGCCTTGTCGAGGCTGCTGGTTTCTTCCTGGGCGGTTTCAGCATCCGACTTGTCGAGGAACTCCTCGGGTACGCCTGCCAATTCTTTCTCTACCGCATCGTCCTGCGATTTATCGTTATCGATCATGTCGTAATGTTCCAAAGCTATCCGATAAGCTTGCCCAATGAGCGGGCGGTCAAATCCACCATGGGGATCACGCGCGCGTAATTCAACCGCGTCGGCCCGATCACCCCCAGCACACCCACCACTCTGCCCTCGCGATCGCGATAGGGTGAGGCGATCACTGACGATCCCGAAAGTGCGAACAAGCGATTCTCGCTGCCGATGAAAATCCGTGTTGCCTCGGCCTCACGCGCGGTTTCCAGCAATTCGGCGACCGATTGTTTGCTTTCAAGATCCTCGATCAGGCTGCGGACGCGCTCGATATCACCGAGCGCAGCCTCGTCCAGAAGGTTGGCCTGGCCGCGCACGATAAGCACCGGGCGTTGCGAGGCATCCTTGCTCCAGATCGCCAATCCGCGTTCAACCAGCTCGCGGCTGGCGTCATCGAGTTGCGTTCTGCCTGCGGCAATCTCGCGCGAAATCGCCCGCGCAGCTTCTGCCAGCGTGCGCCCCGCAAGCCGCGCGGTAATGTAATTGCTTGCCTGCTCTAGCGTTCCGGGGGTTAGCGCCCCACCCAATTCAAGCACGCGATTTTCGATCGAGCCATCTTCGCTCACCAATACTGCAAGCGCCCTTCCTTGCCCCAGATTGACCAGGCTGAACTGCGCCAGGCGCTGTTCGCGCGTGGGCACCATCACCATGCCTGCGGCACCGGAAAGATCGCTCAGCATTGCGCTGGTCTGCTCAAGCGCCTGTTCGATCGGGCCGCCCTCTGACAATCGCCCTTCGATAGCCGCGCGCTCTTCAGGGGTCGGCTCGGCCACGCGCATAATGCCATCGACGAAAAGCCTGAGGCCGCTTTCGGTCGGCATCCGCCCGGCGCTGGTATGCGGAGCCGCAAGCAGGCCCGCAGTCTCGAGATCTGCCAGCACCGCGCGGATCGAGGCCGGTGACAGGTTCAGCATGCCCTCGCTTGCCAGGGTTTTCGAACCAACCGGCTGCCCGCTTTCAAGATAGCCTTCCACCACCACGCGAAAAATCTCGCGCGCCCGTTCGGTCAGTTCGGAAATGGATGGTGAAGACATTCTACCCTTCTAGCGGTTCGATCCACAGCCTCAAGCCTTGCAGCCCGCTGCCCACACCGCGTAACGCGGTGCGAACGACTCACCAAAGGAATTACCATGAGACCATCCGGCCGCGCACCCGACGAGATGCGCGCTATCACCATCGAAACCGGCTTCACCAAGCATGCTGAAGGCTCGTGCCTGATCAGCTTTGGCGATACGCGGGTGCTGTGCACCGCCAGTGTCGAACGCAACGTTCCGCCATGGCTGCGCGGCAAGGGCGAAGGCTGGGTAACAGGTGAATATTCCATGCTACCGCGCGCCACCCATACCCGCGGCCAGCGCGAGGCGGCCAAGGGCAAGCAATCAGGCCGCACGCAGGAAATTCAGCGCCTGATCGGGCGCAGCTTGCGCGCCGTGGTTGACCTCAAGAAGCTCGGCGAGCGTCAGATCACGCTCGATTGCGATGTTATCCAGGCTGACGGCGGTACGCGCACCGCCTCCATTTCGGGCGCATGGATCGCGCTGCGCATGGCAGTGAATGGGCTGATGGCATCGGGTGATCTAAAGCAGGATCCGATCACCGGCCAGGTCGCGGCAATCAGCTGCGGTATCTATAACGGCACGCCCGTGCTTGACCTTGACTATATCGAGGATTCTTCCGCCGACGCGGACGCCAATTTCGTGCTGATTACCGGCGGGCAGATTGCCGAAGTGCAGGCAACGGCAGAAGGTGCGACCTATGACGAGGAAGGCCTGCTGCGCTTGCTGCGCCTCGCGCGGATGGGCTGCGACCGGATATTCACTGAACAGATGGGCGCGGTGAAATGACCCGCAGGCTGGGCGGCGGCTCGCTGGTGATCGCCACCCATAATGAGGGCAAGCTGCGCGAGATTTCCGCCCTGCTGGCGCCCTATGGGCTCAAATGCATTTCGGCGGGCTCGCTCGGTCTGGCCGAACCCGCGGAGACGGGGGCGAGTTTCGCACAGAACGCGCTGATCAAGGCGCGTGCGGCGGCCGAGGCATCGGGGCTAGCAGCCTTGGCGGATGACAGCGGACTGTCGGTCGATGCGCTGGGCGGGCGCCCCGGCGTCTACACCGCCGACTGGGCGGAGCGGCAATGGTTCGAAGGCGATCCCGGCCGCGACTGGTACATGGCCATGGGCAAGGTCGAGGGCATGCTGCAGCAGCTTGGCCCCGATGTTGATCGTAGCGCCGCGTTCCACTGTGTGCTGGCAATCGCCTGGCCCGATGGCGAGCAAGCGGTTTACGAAGGGCAGTGTGCGGGTACGCTGACCTGGCCGCCGCGCGGCACTCTGGGATTCGGCTATGATCCGGTGTTCGTGCCGCAGGGCCGCGAAGATTCCTTCGCCGAGATCGACCCGGATGAGAAACATCGTATCAGCCACCGCGCCGATGCCTTCGCAAAGCTGGTGGCGGACCAGTTTGGCGCCTGATCAGCGCGCGGCGAGGCGCCTGATTTCAACCCCGTGGGTATTGCCTGCGGGCCAATACCGGCAGACCAGGAAATCGTCGCGCTCATTGCGGGCCACTGCGCAGCCGACTTCGCGCGTGCCGGGCCACACAACCTGCGTGTAATGCCCGACATCGCGCCAGTTCCCGGTGGTGGCGATGTTGGGGAATGTGCCGGGACGGAATGCACGCTTTTCCTCGATGAATGCCTCAACCATGAAGCGCGCGGGATAGGCGCCCGCGCTGCCCATCCACAAGTTCTCGCCCGCTCCGCCGCGCTCGTCATTGGGGGCATGGCGCATGCGGCCTTCGCTGGCGAGAACTTGCGCCCATTGTTGCGCCTCGCGCGCCAGCTTCGGGTTCCAGGCGAGCGGCGGCACGCCAAACTGCACGCGCTCTGAATTATGGCTGTCGAGCAGCTCTGCAGCAAAGCGGTTGGCGGGCCGTTCCCCCCCGCCATTTGCCGCGGCGGCCCCCGCAATGGCCAGTGCTGCAAGTGTCGCAATCGTCTTGTGCATAGGCACAGCTTGACTTGCAGCGCTTAACAGAGCGTGAAATAGGCGCATCGTGGCACGCGCTCTCTATATCCATTGGCCCTTCTGCCTGAAGAAATGTCCATATTGCGACTTCAACAGCCATGTCCGCGACGGAGTTGACATGGATCTGTGGCAACGAGCCCTGCTCGCAGATATGCGACACGAAGCGGAAATTGCGGGCGGTGAGAAGCTGCAATCGATCTTTTTCGGGGGCGGAACACCCTCGCTGATGCCGCCGGCACTGGTCGTTGCATTGCTAGAAGAAGCCGAGCGTTTATGGGGCTTTGATCCCGCAATCGAAATCACGTTGGAGGCCAATCCCAGCTCGGTGGAGGCGGATAATTTCGCTGCGCTTGCTGCTGCGGGAGTAAATCGTGTTTCGCTTGGTATTCAGTCACTTGAGGATGATACCTTACAGTTTTTGGGACGTTTGCATGGCGTCAGGGAAGCACTGGAAGCCGTCGCGACGGCACAGCGCCATTTCGCCCGCGTCAACATCGATCTGATCTATGCCCGGCCTGGCCAGACCGGCGAACAATGGTCCGCCGAATTGCAGCGCGCGCTGGCGCTCGGCACTGATCACATGTCGCTCTACCAGCTCACGATCGAGCCCAACACGCGCTTCGCTACCGATGTAAGACTCAATAAATTCAATCCCTTGGGAGACGATCCAGCAGCCGATCTCTATGCATTGACGCAGGAACTGACCACGGCGGCAGGCCTGCCCGCCTATGAGATCAGCAACCACGCAAGGCCGGGTCAGCAAAGCCGCCACAACCTCGCCTATTGGCGTTATCAGGACTATTGCGGCATCGGCCCCGGTGCTCACGGACGGCGACAGAACGCGGCCACAGAGCGACACAAGAAGCCAGAGAACTTCCTCGCCGCGATCGAACGGCACGGCCATGGCATCAGTCACGAGCGCGCACTGGGCAAGGCCGAACAGGCCTCCGAAGCACTGCTGGTTGGCCTGCGGCTTACCGAAGGAATCGATCTGGCCGAACTGGCGGCACGTTTCGGAATCGACCGTGCCTTGCTGGTCGATGAGAAGCGCTTGGCGCTACACCGGGATCTAGGGCTGGTGCAACAAACCGGTGAGCGGATCGCGCTGACCCCGGCAGGAATGCCGCTGCTCGATGCGCTGCTGGGCGAGATCGTGGCTGACGGGCTGGTCAGCGCATGAGCGGCGCAGCAGAAATGCTGGAGATGTGGCGCGCCGAACTCACCAACAGCCGCCGCCGCAGCCCGCATACGGTGCGCGCCTATCTCGGTTGTGCCGATCGCCTGCTCAAGGCACGCGAGCTTGGCGATTGGCATTCTGTCGCCCGGCTCGAAGCGCATGATCTGCGCCGCCATCTTGCCTCACGCCGAGCCGAGGGGATCGGCAATGCCAGCGCCGCGCGCGAGCTGTCCGCGCTCAAGGCCTTCATCGCCTATGCGCGCCAGCAGGCCGGCGATCCCGATCCCGCTGCACCGCGGCTGCGCGGGCCGCGCATCAAGAAGGGCCTGCCCCGCCCCGTCACCCCCGATGAGGCGAGCAATCTGGCGGACCTTGTTGGGGAGAGCGCAGCGGCCGATTGGATCGGCGCGCGCGACCGCGCGGTGCTGCTGCTGCTCTATGGTTCGGGCCTGCGGATCGCCGAGGCGCTGTCGCTGAAAGGGCGGGATGTGCCGCTGGGCGAAGTGCTGCAAGTCACCGGCAAGGGCGGCAAGCAGCGGATGGTGCCGGTGCTGCCGATCACCCGAGCGGCGGTTGCGGATTATTGCGCCCAATGCCCCTGGCCGCTTGGCGCCGGAGAGCCCCTGTTTCGCGGTGCCAAGGGCGGCGCGCTCAGCCCCGGCATGGTTCAAAAGGCGACCGCGCAGGCGCGCCGTGCACTGGGATTGCCGGATACCGCGACCCCTCACGCGCTGCGGCACAGTTTCGCGACGCATCTGCTGGGCGCGGGTGCGGATTTGCGGTCCTTGCAGGAGCTGCTTGGCCATGCCTCGCTTGGATCAACGCAGATCTACACCAAGGTCGATGCGGCAGTGATGCTGGAAAACTACCGCGACGCTCATCCGAGAGCGAAGAAGAGATGATGTCTGTTTATGGGTGGAAAGCAGATATAGGGTGAACACGCTAAGGACCATTGATCCCAATCGCTCTTTCAGAGTGATTCAGATTAATTGGATGGGTGCGGATTTCAGCGCGCAAATTCCAAGGCCTAGCGCCGCGCGATTGCATCCAAGATCTCGGCTAAGGGATCTGTTTGCGGCATGGCTGTGCCCATGGCTGTGAAATCCATGATCACATCGCTTGATTTCTCATATCGCGGCCAACTCGGTAGGCCCGTGCCATTTGGGTTCCCGGACTTGGCAAAGTTCACAAGATAGGCGCTGATGGTCCGACCCATGGCATTGTCACGCGGGGTGGTTGCGGGGCCGTACTTGATCGCTTGGGTATCGAAGAAGAAGGGAATATCGGTGGCGTGCCAGGCACCCTGCCCCGGCAGCGATTCCGGCACATAGGAGAAGCGATAGGCATAGACCGGCACGCCCTGCGCGGCGAGCATGGCACTGAACGAGCGCGCGCCAGCCACCATCTCGCCGGTCTTGCCGCCGATATCGTCTGCGGTGGCGCCGACCATCACTGGCACATGCGCGAAAGCGCCTTCGGCAAAGGCCTGGCCGGTATCAACCAATATCCGGCCATCGGGAAACCCCGGAGCCAGCCTGCCTGCTTCGTACTGGTGAAACATCGTATCGATGTTGAGCCCATCGGTGATCGCATCAGCGTCCAGCGCGCGCAGCTTGGCCAGCGCCTCGGGATCGTCGGCGGCGATACCCCGATAAGCAGCGAAGGCCAGGCCGGCCCGCTCTGTATCGCGCCGGGTAACGGGAGGCGCGCTTCCGTCTCCACCCGACATGATCACCGCACGGGCGAACAGATCGCGGGCCATTGGCGAGGTCATCAGCACCTGAACCGCGAAGCCGCCAGCGGATTCGCCAACGATAGTCACGTTGCCGGGATCGCCCCCGAAGGCGGCGACATTGCCCTGCACCCATTTGAGTGCAGCGATCTGGTCGAGCAGCGCGTAATTGCCCAGTAGGCCACTGTCTGCATCGATCTCAGTCAGTTGTGGGTGGGCGAATGTGCCGAAACGCCCGAGCCGGTAATTGGCGCTGACGACCAACACGCCCTTCTTCGCCAGTTCGGCACCGCTGTAGGTCGGCGGCGAGGTGCCGCCGTTGACGAAACCCCCGCCGTAAATCCAGAAAATCACGGGCAAAGGGCCATCGGCCGGTGCAGGCTTCCAGACATTGAGGTAGAGGCAGTCTTCGGCAGGCGTGTTGCCGAGAGGGGCAGCATCGCTGGGAAATGGCAGTTGCATGCAGTCATGACCGTATTCGGTTGTTTGACGAACCCCCTCCCATTGGACTGCTGGCTGTGGCGCGCGCCACCGCAAATCGCCCACAGGCGGTGCGGCGAATGGGATGCCCTTCCAACTGATGACCTCTCCTTCGACCATGCCGTCGATGGCGCCGGATTGAATCGACACCTCTGTTTGCGCTGTTGCTTCTCCGCAAGCAAAGAGTGCCAGCGCGACAGTTGCGATGGTGGTGAGGATGGATCGCTTCACAATTACCTCCGAGTTCTGTGGCAAGACGAAACCGCGCAAATGGAGATGTACATTGCCCGATGGGGTCAGGCAAAAACAGAGGAGCGACTGCAATTCCAAGGAAGTGACCGCCACGTGACTGGTTTAGCCGATCTGTCGTTGCTCTGACGGCATACGCGATCGTCCGCAATGTGGTCGTTAGCCGACCCAAACCTTTTCCCCCAACCGCGCCTCGATCGCGTCCCAGATCATCCCCGGCGTGTCGGTGCCGTTAAAGCGGTCGATCGCCATGATCCCGGTGGGCGAAGTGACGTTGATTTCAGTGAGGTATTTCCCGCCGATCACATCGATCCCCACGAACACCAGGCCAAGCCGTTTCAGTTCAGGCCCCATGGCATCGCAAATTTCCTGCTCGGTGGCGGTTAGATCGGTCGCCTCAGCACTGCCGCCCATCGCCAAATTGGAGCGGAATTCGCCCTTGCCCGGCCTGCGATTAATCGCGCCCGCGACCACGCCATCAACCAGCACGATGCGCTTGTCGCCCTGCGCCACTTCGGGCAGGAAGGGCTGGAGCATGTGCGGCTCGGGCCAGGTCTGGTTGAAAACCTCGAACAGGGCAGAGAGGTTTTCGCCATTCTCCGGAATGCGGAAGATCGCCTTGCCGCCATTGCCATGGATCGGCTTCATCACCACCGCGCCATGCTGCTCCATGAAGGCGCGCGCTTCGTCCACATTGCGCGTCACCAGAGTGGGCGGCATGAAGCGGCGGTAATTCAGCACCATCACCTTTTCAGGTGCGTTGCGCACGCTGACCGGATCATTGACCACCAGCGTTTCGTGCTTGATGCGCTCGAGCAGGTGGGTGGCGGTGATATAACCCATGTGGAATGGCGGATCCTGCCGCATCAACACCACGTCAATATCGCGCCCCAGATCAAGCCGAACCGGATCGCCCTTGGTGACATGGTCCCCCTGTACCCGCTGCACCTTCACCGGAAAGCAGTTCGCGTGCAGCCGGTCATCGGCGTCGAGGGTGAGCGAATCGACATGATATTCGAACACCGTGTGCCCACGCTTTTGGGCTGCCTCGATCAATGCGAAGGAGGAATCGCCAGCAATATTGACGGTCTCGATGGGGTCCATCTGGACGGCTATTCTCAGGGACAAGCTTTGATTCTCCGTTCGTCATTGCGACCCCGGACTTGATCCGGGGGAAGCAATCCAGGGCCTCGTGCTCAATGTTTCTGGATTGCCGCGTCGCTACGCTCCTCGCAATGACGAGGCAAGTAAGTGATCAGGGCATCCAGGCGTTGACGATGTGGCGTGGCAGGGCGCCCGGCGCAAGCAGGATGACATCGATTCTGATGTCTTCCCCATCGGGCGCATAGTCGCAGGCGACGCATTCGACCGCGGCGGCAACCCGGCGCAGGCGATATTCATCGATTGCGTAATCGAGATCGGTGGCGCGCTGGCGCCATTTCACTTCAACGAAAGCAACTACGCCGCCGCGCTTTACCACCAGGTCAATCTCGCCGCGCGGAGTCTTGACCCGCTGCGCCAGAACCTGCCAGCCCTTGAGCTTGAGCCAGGCGGCGGCGCGCCATTCTCCCTTTCGGCCGGCATGTTCGGCAAGCTGGCGCTTCATCCGGCCTTGAGCTCCATTGCCCGGGTATAGAGCGCTTTGCGATCCAGCCCTGTGGCCCTGGCTACCTGTGCCGCAGCCTGCGAGGGTTTGAGCGTCGCCAATGCTTCGCGCAGCAGGTCGTCCGGGTCGATTTCTTCTGTTGCCTCGTCCGGCGGGCCAACCAGCAACACAATCTCACCTTTGGGCGGATTAGTGGAATAATGTTCGGCGAGGTCGGCGGCGCTGCCAGTCCGGCATTCTTCGTAGAGCTTGGTCAGCTCGCGCGCGACCGCGACTCCGCGTGTGGGCCAAATCCCGGCAATCGCGTGAAGCGTCTTTACCAGGCGCGGACCGCTTTCATAGAATATCAACGTCGCATGTATCTGGGCCAATCCCTCCAACGCTTCGGCGCGTGCCTTTTCCTTTGCAGGCAGGAAACCGGCAAACAGGAAGCGGTCATTGGGCAGGCCTGACAGGGTCAAACCGGCAATTGCAGCGCAAGCACCCGGCAAGGTCGTGACCGGCACCCCCGCCTCTCGCGCGGCCCTGACCAGGCGATAGCCCGGATCGGAGATCAGCGGTGTTCCGGCATCGCTGACCAGCGCAACTGCTTCGATACGGGCACGTTCGACCAGCGCGGCACAGTTTGCTTCGCTCGCGTGATCGTCATAACGGATCAATGGCTTTGAAAATCCCAGATGCTTCAGCAGTTTGCCCGTGACTCTGGTGTCTTCACAGGCGACAACGTCGCAACGGCGCAATATATCGACCGCACGGAGCGTTATATCGCCTAAATTGCCAATCGGCGTGGCAACGATATAGAGGCCATGAGCAAGCGGTGCAGACAGGTCTGATTCAGGACGATTGTTGTTCACGCATTGCTCTTTGGAACAGCGGATATGGGGTCGGCAAGCATGAAGCGGAATTTGTTCAATCGGCGCAACCTTGTGGTGGGCGGCACAGCGCTGTTGTTGGCCGGCTGCCAGGTGATCCCGAAATCCGGCCCCGCGCCCACCGCGCCCACGCCAACGCCTACGCCGGAACCCAGCGCCACCGCCCTGCCGACAGACGAGACCCGGCACCGCATCGCCATCCTCGTCCCGCTTACGGGCCAGAACGGCGCAGTGGGCCAGTCTATCGCCAATGCCGCGAACATGGCTGTGCTCGACACCAGCGCGGACAATCTGCGCATCACCACTTACGACACATCGAGCGATCCGCGTGGTGCCGCAGCGAAGGCGGTGGCGGATGGCAACCGGCTGATTCTGGGGCCGATGCTGGCCGACAATGTGCCCGCGGTGCTGGCAGAGGCGCGCCGGGCGGGCATTCCGCTGATTTCCTTCAGCAACAACACCAGCGTGGCTTTGGGCGACGTGTTCGTGATGGGGCATATCCCCGAACAGTCGATTGCGCGCTCGGTCGCCTATGCCCGTTCGAAGGGCGCAAGCAATTTTGCGGCGCTGCTGCCCAGCGGCGATTATGGTGATCGCGCGGCCAGCGCGCTTGGCAATGCACTTCGCGAATATGGCGGGCTTTTGACGCAGACTGAACGCTATGGTCGCACCAGCAGCGCAGTGATCGGCGCGGCCGGCAAACTGCGTGAGAAGGGCGGCTATGACACCGTGCTGATTGCCGATGGCGTGCAGCTCGCCGCGCAAGGGGCCAATGCGCTGCGCGAAGACGGCGCGGGGCGCTCGCCGCGCATCCTTGGCACGGAGCTGTGGAGCGGCGAAAACGCGGTCACCCGCACCAATGCGCTGCACGGGGCGCTGTTTTCGGCAGTTTCGAGCCAGCGCTTTGCCCGTTTCCGCGACAGTTACCAGAACCGCTTCGGTGGTGCGCCATACCGCATTTCGACGCTCGGATACGATGCGGTGCTGCTGACCTTGCGGATCGCGCGTGACTGGCGCGTGGGCCGCCCCTTCCCCACCCGCAGCCTAACCGCAAGGGATGGTTTCCTCGGCCTTGACGGGGCATTCCGCTTTGGCACCAACGGGGTGGTCGAGCGGGCAATGGAAGTTCGCCAGGTCGCGGCCGACGATGTAAAGGTGGTCGATCCGGCACCTGCGCGCTTCAGCGACTGAGCCCGACCACAGATTCGTCATTGCGAGCCGCCGTGAGGCGGCGCGGCAATCCATGGTCAGACGCTGGATTGCTTCGTCGGCCTTGGCCCCCTCGCAATGACGAGGATAAGATTCTTCCCGAGCTTGTAAGCCCGGCTCAACCAGAGATACTGGCAAGTCATGTCCAACGATCTGTTCGAAAACACACCCGCGTCGAGCGGCGATTATGACTCATCCTCGATCGAGGTGCTGGAAGGGCTTGAGCCTGTCCGCCGCCGCCCTGGCATGTATATCGGCGGGACCGACGACCGCGCGCTGCACCACCTCGCCGCCGAGGTGCTCGACAATTCGATGGACGAAGCCGTGGCCGGCCATGCGAGCCGCATCGAGGTGCGGCTCGAGGAAGGCAATCGCCTCTCGATCAGCGACAATGGCCGCGGTATCCCGGTAGACGAGCACCCCAAGTTTCCCGGCAAGTCCACGCTCGAGGTGATCCTCTCGACGCTCCATTCGGGCGGCAAATTTTCCGGCAAGGCCTATGCCACCAGCGGGGGCCTGCACGGCGTGGGCGTGAGTGTCGTCAATGCGCTCTCAAGCCACACCCGTGTTGAAGTTGCGCGCGACCGGCAACTTTACGCGCAGGAATTCGCGCGCGGGCAGACGCTCGGCCCGCTGCAGCAGCTCGGCCCCACGCCCAACCGGCGCGGCACCACCGTCTCATTCACCCCTGACACCGAGATCTTCGGCGATCGCCAGTTCAAGCCCGCGCGGCTGTTCAAGCTGGCACGCTCGAAGGCTTACCTGTTCGCCGGGGTCGAAATCCGCTGGAAATGCGCGCCTTCGCTCGCCAGTGACGACGTGCCCGAAGAGGCCACGTTCAAGTTCCCTGGCGGGCTCGCGGATCACCTTGCCGAACAGATCGGGACGCGCGAATGCGTTACTGCCCAGCCCTTCACCGGCAGCCAGGACTTTCCGGAGGACAGGGGCCGCGTCGAATGGGCGGTGGGCTGGCCGCTGTGGTCGGATGGATCGACCAGCTGGTATTGCAACACCGTGCCCACCCCCGATGGCGGCACGCACGAGCAGGGATTGCGCGCGGCGCTGACCAAATCCTTGCGTGCATTCGGCGAGCTCACTGGCCAGAAGAAGGCCAAGGACATTTCGGCTGACGACGTGATGACCGGGGCCGAGGTGATGCTCTCCGTCTTCATCCGCGACCCGCAATTCCAGAGCCAGACCAAGGACCGGCTGACCTCGCCCGAGGCCACGCGCCTGGTCGAGAATGCGATGCGCGACCATTTCGACCATTTCCTCACCGCCAATATGGAGCGCGGACGCGCGCTGCTTGGCAGCGTGATGGAGCGCATGGACGAGCGGCTCAAGCGCAAGCAGGAGCGCGAGATCAAGCGCAAGACCGCGACCAACGCCAAGAAGCTGCGCTTGCCGGGCAAGCTCACCGATTGCAGCGGCGAAGGCGATCGCGAGACGGAACTGTTCATCGTCGAAGGCGATTCGGCCGGTGGCAGCGCCAAGCAGGCGCGCGACCGCAAGAGCCAGGCGATCCTGCCGATCCGCGGCAAGATTCTCAACGTCGCCAGCGCCACGGCGGACAAGATCCGCGCCAATCAGGAAATCGCCGATCTCTCGCTCGCGCTCGGCTGCGGCACGCGCAAGGATTGCGACCCTGAAAACCTGCGTTATGACCGCATCATCATCATGACCGATGCCGATGTTGACGGGGCGCATATCGCCACGCTGCTGATGACCTTCTTCTTCCAGGAAATGGCCGAAGTGGTGCGCGGCGGTTATCTCTACCTGGCCCAACCGCCGCTCTACAAGCTGACCAGCGGCAAAGAGACCCGCTACGCCCGCGACGATGCGCACCGCGCGGAACTGGAAGAAAGCGTGTTCAAGGGCAAGAAGGTGGAGGTCAGCCGGTTCAAGGGCCTCGGCGAAATGAACCCGCAGCAATTGCGCGAAACCACCATGAGCCCGGAAACCCGCGGCCTGATCCGCATCACCCTGCCGCAGGAATTCGAGCAGCGGGCAACGGTCGCAAGGCTGGTGGACGAGTTGATGGGTCGCAACCCGGAACACCGCTTCAACTTCATCCAGAACCACGCGGGCGACGTGGATCGTGATCTAATCGATGCCTAGAAAGACTTTGCATCGATAGCAGAGGCTTCGAACAGGTTCATCGCCGGCGGAGAAATTGCCAGCTCCGATATTTGCCTGACGAACTGGCCCGATGCGGGCACAGCGAAATGCGCCCTGAGGGCGTTCATGTCAGCCCATTCTTCATGGAAGACGAGCCGATTGACATCCTCTGCATCGACCATGCAATTATGGGCGAGACACCCGCTTTCTTGCCGTGATCGCCGTGAATGTGCGCAGCCAAGCTCGATCGCTTGTTCGCGTGTTGCAGGAACCATCTGCACGCTTCCGGTTACCATGATCATTCAACCGCCTCCGTATGAATATGCAAATGCCCTTCCAACGTCCGGTGCACCGGGCATTTGTCGGCAATTTCCATCAGCTTCTCGCGCTGTTCGCCGGATAGCTCGTCACCCAGCAGCTCGATCTTGCGATAGAGCGCCTGAATCTGCACGCCCTCACCCTCTTTCTGGCAATGGTCACAATCCACGGCGTGGTCGCGCTGATGCGTGAGATGCACGCGCGCCCCTGCGAAGGGCCATTGTTTGCGATCGGCATACATCTTCATCGTCATCGCGGTGCAGGTGCCGAGCGCGGCCAGCAATAAGTCATATGGCGTTGGCCCGCTGTCATCGCCGCCATAGCTGGCCGGCTCGTCCGCCACGAAACGATGGCTCACCGTATGCACTTCGGTGCCGAATTTGCCGTTCCCGGTCTGCACCACCACGCCTTCATCCGGCATGGCGGGCGCGCCCTTGTTCGGCAGGTATCGCGCCGCCCAGGCCGCGATCATCCGCGCGGCAAAGCGCGCATCTTCCTCGTCCAGCAGCAGGTGATCCGCCCCTGCCAGGCTGACAAAGCTCTTGGGATGTTTGGCCGCATCGAACAACTTGCCGGCATGTTCGATACCCACGATCTCGTCTGTCGGCGAATGCATGATCATCAGCGGCACGCGCAATTTTTTCATCTCTCCGGCAAGATCGACCTCGCGGGTTCTTTCAAGGAATTCGCGCCCGAGCAGAAACTTGCGCCCGCCGATCGAAACTTCGCCTTCGCCATCCTTTTCAATCTGCTCCAGGTCACCCTTGATGTTGTGCAGCACATGCGGAACGTCGGAAGGCGCGCCAATGGTGGCAACGGCGGCCACATTCTCGCGCCCCAGCTCGGCCGCAGCCGCCAGCACCGCGGCGCCGCCCAGGCTGTGGCCCACCAACAGGATCTGACATTCAAACCGCTCGATCAGATACTGCGCGGATGCAACCAGATCCTCCACATCACTGGCGAATCCGGCGCGGCCAAACTCGCCCTGGCTCGCGCCCAGGCCGGTAAAATCGAACCGCAGCGATGCGATCCCTTCACGCGCCAGTGCGCGAGTTACCGCGGTGGCCGCCTTCGATTGCTTGGTGCAGGTGAAGCAATGCGCGAACAGTGCCGCCCCGCGCACCAGCCCGGTGGGCAGTTCCAGCGCGCCGGATAGCTCGTGCCCCTGGGAAGTGACGATCTTCAGGCTTTCGGTCGGCATTGGCAATCTCCTTTGGCGCGGGTGTAGTGGCTAATTCGGGTTGTTGCGGCAAAAGTTTCAATCAAACCGGCAATAGCACCGCAGCTCGCCTCGCCAATTCGATAGCTTGCATAGCGACACCCTTGCACCAAACCGCTGGGTAACTTAACGCGCACGGAAAGTTTCAAGGGAAAACCGATGACCGAACAGACCACCACCCAGTCCGATGTAGGGCGCTTTGAAGGCACCAGCTCCTATATTGCGACCAACGATCTCAAGGTCGCCGTGAACGCCGCAGTAACCCTGCGGCGCCCGCTGCTGGTGAAAGGGGAGCCGGGCACCGGCAAGACCGTGCTGGCGCATGAAATCGCCAAGGCCACGGGCGCGCCGCTGATCGAATGGAACGTGAAATCAACCACCAAGGCGCAGCAGGGCCTGTATGAATATGACGCCGTGGCGCGCCTGCGCGATGGCCAGCTGGGCGATGAGCGCGTCCATGACATCTCGAACTACATCAGGAAGGGCAAGCTTTGGGAAGCCTTCACCTCGCCCGAGCTGCCGGTGCTCCTGATCGACGAGATCGACAAGGCCGATATCGAGTTTCCCAACGATCTACTCCAGGAACTCGACCGGATGAGCTTCGACGTTTACGAAACGCATGAGCGGATCGAAGCGAAAGAACGCCCGATCGTGGTGATCACCTCGAACAATGAAAAGGAACTGCCCGACGCTTTCCTGCGCCGCTGTTTCTTCCATTACATCAAGTTCCCAGATCGCGAGACGATGGCCGAGATCATCGATGTGCATTACCCCGGGATCCAGAAAAAGCTGGTCAGCAAGGCGATGGATATTTTCTACGAGCTGCGCGAGGTGCCCGGCCTGAAGAAGAAGCCCTCCACCAGCGAGCTGCTTGACTGGCTCAAGCTGCTGCTCAACGAAGACATGCCGATGGAAGTTCTGCAGGACAGCAACCCCAATTCGGCGATCCCGCCGCTGCACGGTGCGCTGCTCAAGAACGAGCAGGATGTGATGATGTTCGAACGGCTTGCCTTCATGGCGCGCCGCAACCCGGGCTAAGTCCGGGAATCAGTTAAAAGGAATAGGCGAGCTCGAAATCGCCCCAGCGCTTCCCGTTGATAATCAGCGGAATGTAGACATTGCGCACGACCTTATAGCGCTCGCCATCACCTTCCTGCCGGTAAACCGCCATCATATAGGGGGCGGAAGAATTCTTCGCCTTCTGGTCGATCGGATCGAAGATGATGCGCCCGTTACGGCAGAATGCCGTATCGTGCGCCAGATTGCCGGTTGGCGCTTGCGACCATTCGGAAAGGTGCGTGGGCAGGAAGCCCTTCTTGTCGGTGCAGGCTGCGGCCATCACGCGGGCGTTGGTCTGCTTGGCGCGGTCGAGGAAGGGGCGCCAGTGCGCGTCTGCCCAATCGCACAACCTGGTGCGATAGCGCTTGGGATTGCTACCTTCGATCAGCTGATAATTGCTATCGAACAGCACGGCTTCGCTAAGTTCGCCGTTCTCGATCGCCTGGCTGGTAATGTCGGCCAGTTCGTGCGCAAAACCCTGTGCGGCCTCGACCATCGCACTGTCTTCAGGCGATAGCCCTGCCTGCACGATGCGGTCGAACATCTCGCTGGCAGTCATTTCCAGCTCTTCCATGCGCGTGTGCGCGCGTTGCAACTTGGTCTCGTTGTCGAGTGCCGCATTGTCGAAACTGTCGAGCACATCCTGCACCCGCACCACATGATCGCTGATCGTGGAGGTCGAACGTGCGATCTGGTCATTCTGCTTGTCGACCTCTTCCACCAATTCGCCCACGCCAACGATCGTGCGTTCAATTTGGGCGACGGAAGCCTTGGCCTCACCGCTGGCTTTTGAGCCGGTTTCGATCCGTTCGATCACCTGTGACGCTTCGCTGCCAAGTGCGTCGATCGTCGAAGTGATTTCTTCGGTTGCCTTGCGGGTGTCATTGGCCAGGCTTTTCACCTCGCCCGCCACCACTGCAAAGGTGCGCCCGGCATCGCCCGCGCGCATCGCCTCTATGGTGGCGTTGAGCGCCAGGATATTGGTCGTTTCGGCGATCTGCTCGATATCTTTCGAGCTGCGCCGCACCTGTTCCATCGCGGCGGCAAAGCTGGTGACATGCTGCGACAGCGCTTCAACCAGTTCGAGCAGCGAATTGATCTGGCCAAGCGAAGAATGAATCAGTGTGGTGCCTTCGCCCAGGCGTTCGATCGCGCGTTCGGACAGTAGCCGGGCTTCGTCGCTGGCTTCCGCCACCTTAGCCTGATCGGCCTCAAGCGCGGTAACGGTTCCGCGCAGCGCCGTGTGCTCTTCGCGCAGCGCCTCGGATGAACGGATGACCGCCTCGACAATGCCGGCCACATCGGTGCAGCCAACCGTAACATCCCCGCAGATTTCGGGTATTCTGTCGAGCGCTGTTGCGCCGTTGGTATCGATCGCGATCGGCTTCATCAGATGCGTCCTCGGTTATGGCTTCAGCCAGCGCAGTAACCTTACGTGGTTAGCAACCGGTTAATTTGGATAGGGGGAGTTGAGTAAGGCTGGCGCGTTGCAAATCGCAACGCTAAGGCAAGCGCATGTTCTTCAATTTCGTCGACGAATTGCGCGCCGCGGGAATTCCCGCCAGCTTCAAGGAGCACCTCACCCTGTTGGAGGCGCTCGACAAGGATGTGATCGAGCAGACGCCCGAGGCATTCTATTACCTCAGCCGTGCCACCTTCGTGAAGGACGAGGGGCTGATCGACCGTTTCGACCAGGTCTTCAACCGCGTCTTCAAGGGCATCCTCAGCGATTATGGCCAGAACCCGGTCGACATTCCCGAAGACTGGCTGAAGGCGGTGGCCGAGAAATTCCTCTCCGAAGAGGAGATGGAGAAGATCAAGGCGCTGGGCAGCTGGGACGAGATCATGGAGACGCTGAAGAAGCGGCTCGAGGAACAGGAAAAGCGCCACCAGGGCGGCAACAAGTGGATCGGCACCGGCGGCACCAGCCCGTTCGGCAATTCGGGCTACAACCCCGAAGGCGTGCGGATCGGCGGCGAAAGCAAGCACAAGCGTGCGATCAAGGTGTGGGAAAAGCGCGAGTTCAAGAACCTCGACAACACGAAGGAGCTGGGCACCCGCAACATCAAGATGGCGCTGCGCCGCCTGCGCCGTTTCGCGCGCGAGGGCGCGGCGGACGAGCTTGACCTTGACGCCACGATCGACGGTACCGCCAAGCAGGGCTGGCTTGACATCCACATGCGCCCGGAACGGCACAATGCCGTGAAGCTGCTGCTGTTTCTTGACGTGGGCGGTTCGATGGACCCCTTCATCAAGCTGTGCGAGGAATTGTTCAGCGCGGCCAATGCGGAATTCAAGAACCTCGAGTTCTTCTATTTCCACAACTGCCTTTACGAGGGCGTGTGGAAGGACAACAAGCGCCGCTGGCAGGAACGCACCAAGACCTGGGACGTGCTTCACAAATATGGGCATGACTACAAGGTGATCTTCGTCGGCGATGCGGCGATGAGCCCTTACGAGATCACTCACCCCGGCGGCAGTGTCGAGCATATGAACGAGGAAGCCGGCGCAGTGTGGATGAAGCGGGTGGCCGACACCTATCCCGCGACCGTGTGGCTCAACCCGGTGCCCGAAAAGCAATGGGGTTATTCGCAGAGCACCAAGATGCTCAAGCAGCTGGTAAATGACCGGATGTATCCGCTGACGCTCGACGGACTGGACGATACCATGCGCGAGCTAAGCCGGAAACAGGGGCATTGAGGCGAAAAGGCCGCTAACGACCCCATTGCGGCAATTACCCAAGCCCGCTCAGGCTGAGCGGATGTGGCGAAATCGGGGCCGACGCCGAGGTCCGCGCCCCACCCAAACGCGGACATCAAACCCTAGTAGAGCAAAAGATCCCTTACATCGGCGATCCAGGCCGCTTCATCGGCTGAGGCCAGTGCATCGAGGTCGCCTGGGCGTGCCGCTGGGTCATCAACCCATTCGCGCAAGGCTGGCCCGCCGTTGATTACATCGATCGCAAGGCGTTCCAGCTCGTATTCATAGGGAAAATCACGCCACAGATCATATTCCGGGTAGAGCCGCCGGATCGCCTTGAATGCCAGCGCCTGCAACCGCCACGGCTTGAAGGTTGAATGGGTGTAGAACCTGCCTTCTGCGTGGATCATCAATGCATTGCACAGCTTTCCTGCGTGTTTGTGGAAAGTCGGCTCGAACCAGCATTCGCGTAAGGCACAGCCAGCCATCCAGTCAGGCGCGAGCGCGTGCATTTCCGCCAGCACCGCCTTGGCATCGACATCGGGCGCGCCGAACAGCACTTCCAATGGCCGCGTCGTCCCCCTGCCCTCGCTCAGCGTGGTGCCTTCCAGCATCACGGTGCCGGCATAGCATCTCGCCATGTTGACGTTTGCGGCATTGGGCGACGGATTGATCCAGATCCGGTCCTGCGGCCAGCCATACCCCCCCATGCCGCCATCGGGCCCGGCTTCAGGGAGCCAATAATGCATCTCGACTACGCGGTAATCCACGTCGAGGCTGAACTGGCGGATGAACCAGTGCCCCATTTCGCCCATGGTGAGGCCGTGGCGCATCGGCATTGGCGCGGCGCCAACAAAACTTTCCTGCCCCGGCACCAGCAGCGTGCCCTCAACCGGGCGCCCGGCCGGGTTGGGACGGTCAAGCACCCACACGCTCTTGCCGTGCTTTGCGGCCTCTTCGAGCAAGTAGAGCAGAGTGGTGACGAAGGTGTAGATGCGGCAGCCAAGGTCTTGCAGGTCAAACAGGAATACGTCGGCAGTGCCCATCATCTGCCCGGTGGGGCGGCGCACCTCCCCATAGAGCGAAAAGATCGGGATGCCGTAATGCGGATCGAGTTCGTCCGCAGTCTCCACCATATTGTCCTGCTTGTCGCCTTTCAGCCCGTGCTGGGGGCCGAATGCGCTGGTCACGTTCACGCCCGCCGCGATCAGCGCATCAAGGCTATGCGTCAGGTCGGCCGTGACCGAGGCGGGATGCGCCACCAGTGCCACCCGTTTTCCATCAAGTTCGCGCAGTAGTTCCGGCTCTGCCAGCAGCCGATCAATCCCGAATTTCATGGGTTTCGAGGTGCCGGAAGGCTCGCCGCAAAGCAAGCCGGATCGTGGAAATCCGGCGCATCGCATTGTGGATGCGCAAGCGCCCAATAGCTTTTGTTGCCACCCGCTTCCTCTATCACCGCGCTCAGGCCCATGGCGCAGTGCATCCCGAGGAGCTGCGAACGCGCGATGAAAGCATCGAAAATGGCGAATTTCGAGCCGGGCCGCATCACGCAATCTGGCGCGCGCGCGATTTCAAGCGGCTCCATTCTGTCGCGGTATCGGGTAAAACCATAGGCGTTCCATTGGCGCGAGGGCGAGAGGTTCCACTCATGATAGGACTCGCCTCCCTCAGGGCGCAGGAACAGTTCGAAACAGGTCGTTTGCCACAGCCCGTCCGCCCTGCCTTTGCCCGTGATCGGGGGCAGGACCAGCGTGCCCGCCTCCTCTATCCGCCATCGCAGGTGCAGCCAGTTCGGGTCATCCAGCCCCACCCGCGCCTCTACCGCGCTCACCGAAGAGGGCGGAAATGCCGGGTGGGGAATCAGGCGATATGCTTGCATTGTCCCTCCCCCATGCTAACCGCGCTTTCCCAAGGCAAGAGAGCACGATGTCGGAACACAAGTCCACCCTGCTGCGCCTGCTCGGCGAGCGCGGCTATATCCACCAGATGACCGATGCGGCCGGGCTGGACAAGCTTGCCCAAAACCAGATCGTGCCCGGCTATATCGGCTTCGATGCCACCGCGCCCAGCCTGCATGTCGGATCGTTGGTGCAGATCATGATGCTGCGCCGCCTGCAGCAAGCCGGCCACAAGCCGATCGTCCTGATGGGCGGCGGCACCACCAAGGTGGGCGACCCTTCGGGTAAGGACGAAAGCCGCAAACTGCTCACGCCCGAAGCCATCCAGGCGAATATCGCGTCGATCCGCACGGTATTCGAACGGCTGCTGACTTTCGGTGACGGTCCGACCGACGCGGTGATGGTCGATAACGATGATTGGTTGAACAAGCTCGGCTATATCGAATTGCTGCGCACGGTTGGACCTCACTTCACTATCAACCGCATGCTCACGTTTGATTCGGTCAAGCTGCGGCTCGAACGCGAACAGCCGCTGACCTTTCTCGAATTCAACTACATGATCCTGCAGGCCTATGATTTCCGCGAACTGGCACTGCTGCACGATTGCCGGCTGCAAATGGGTGGCAGCGACCAGTGGGGCAATATCGTCAACGGGATCGAGCTGACCCGCCGGATGGAGGGCAGGGAAGTTTTCGGGCTTACCACGCCGCTGCTGACCACGGCTGACGGGGCCAAGATGGGCAAGACTGCGGCAGGCGCGGTTTGGCTCAACGAAGATCAGTTGCCCAGCTACGACTTCTGGCAATACTGGCGCAATTGCGATGACCGCGATGTTGGCCGCTTCCTGCGGCTGTTCACGGATCTGCCGCTGGACGAGGTGGCGCGGCTGGAAGCGCTCGAAGGTGCGGAAATCAACCAGGCCAAGGTAGTGCTGGCGAACGAAGTGACCAGGCTGGTGCGGGGCGAGGAAGCAGCACTGGCTGCGGAAGCTACCGCGCATGAAACCTTTGCCGGCGGCGGTGCTGGCGAAGATCTCCCAACCTTAGCCGTGGGCATTGAAGGCATGCGCATCGGTGCCTTGCTGACTGCGATCGGGTTCACCGCGTCGAATGGCGAAGCCAAGCGCAAGCTGGCTGAAGGTGCGGTGAAGCTTGATGACCAGGTCATAAGCGACCCTGGCTTGCTGATCGAAATTGCTGAAGGCGAACAGCGCAAGCTCAGCCTGGGCAAAAAGAAACACGGCATCATTACGCGTTAACCGCCGTAAGCCTCTGAAAAAGCGGTTAATCGAACCCGGATCAGGGCTCAAACGGGCCGTCCGTCCCGTTTTGGCGCAGCACATCTTTACCAAATGTCAGCCTTTCTCCAGCATCTAGCGATAGAAGAACAATGCTTGGAGGCTTGTAACCGTGAACGCCGGAGCCAATCTCAGTGTGACCGACCTGCGCCGCGCCGCGCGGCACCCCGTCGATTTCCCGGTCATTGCCGAACATCGCCGCTTGGGTGACCTGAAGCTGCATGTCGCCAATCTTTCTGCGCACGGCTTCATGGTCGACGATGCCGAAGGGCTCCAACGCGGCGACCGGGTTATTATCCGCCTGCCGGTGGTGGGCCGGATCGAAGCTTATGTGATCTGGTGTCATGACGAGCGCGCCGGGTTCCAGTTCGAAAGGATCATCCGCCTTGACGATTTCATGGCAGTGATCGACCAGTTGCAGCCCAATCCACGCTTGCGCCGCCTGCGCTGACTGAGGCGGCGCTCCCCAAAAAACTTACTACAAAGCTGGATAGCTTTTGATGGCTTGGCAGCGGGCCTGCCCCCTGCCATTGCACGGTGGTGAGCGATACCCCACTGACACCGTCCAGCCCGCCAGAAGCGACGCACCCCTTTCGCGTAGCCAATTTCCGCGCCTATTGGGTCAGCCGCCTCAGCATGACGCTGGCGCAATATGCCATGCTGCTGATCATCGGATGGCAAACCTACAATATCGCGCGCGATGGCGGGATGAGCGTCGCCGCAGCATCGGGGCAACTGGCGCTGATTGGCCTGCTGCAATTTGCGCCGCTGTTCGTGTTGACGCCATTCGTGGGCCTGGCCGCAGACAAGTTCGATCGCAGGAGCCTCGGCCGGCTAACGGTTGTTCTGCAACTCGTCTGCTCTGCCGCTCTTGCCTGGGCAACCTGGCACAACGCCATCACCTTGCCGATCCTGTTCACTGTGGCGGTTTTGCTGGGTGTTGCACGCGCCTTTTCCGGGCCGGCATTATCAGCGCTGGCCCCCAACCTCGTTCCCCGGAAAATACTGCCCAACGCCATCGCACTATCCAGCATTTCGTGGCAGGTGGGCATGATCGTGGGGCCGTTCATCGGCGGGTATACCTTTTCGGTGCTGCCCTCCCTCCCCTATATCGCGGCGAGCGTACTGTTCGGCGTTGCGATCGTTGCCTTGAGCCTGATTGGCAAAGTGCCACAGCCGCCGCTGCGCAAAGGGCAACATCCGATCGGCCAGATGCTCGACGGCATTCGCTATGTCCGCCACAACAAGATGGTGCTGGGCGCGATCACGCTTGACCTGTTCGCAGTATTCCTGGCCGGGGCAACTGCGCTGTTTCCGGTGTATGCGCGGGACATCCTGGAGGTTGGAGAGACGGGCCTGGCCCAGCTTGCCATGGCGCCTGCTGCGGGCGCTGCGCTCACTGCCGCCTGGTTCAGTTTCAGACCGCTTGAAAACAACGTTGGCCCCAAGATGCTGTGGGCGGTATTCGTGTTCGGGCTCGCCACGATCGTATTCGGCCTTTCCACTTCGATGCCGCTTAGCCTGGCGATGCTGTTCATTGTCGGCGCGGCTGACATGTTCAGCGTGTATATCCGCCAATCGCTGATCCAGCTTCACACCCCGGATGACAAGCGCGGGCGGGTATCCTCGGTCAGCTTGCTCACGATCAGCGCTTCGAATGAGTTCGGCGATTTTTTCTCCGGCAGCCTGGCATTCCTGTTCGGCCCCGTGGCGGCGGTGGTCACCGGCGGCACTGGCGCGATCATCACTGTGGCGCTGTGGAGCAGGCTGTTTCCTGTGCTAAGAACCACCAGGACATTTGATCCGCCCGATGAAATCGTGCTCAAACACGCAGAAAGCAAAACCCAGGAGGCCTGACATGAAAGCCGCAAACATCCTCGAGACCATCGGTCGCACTCCGCATATCCGCCTGTCACGCATGTTCCCAGATCACGAAGTCTGGATCAAATCGGAACGCGCCAATCCTGGTGGCTCGATCAAGGACCGCATCGGCCTTGCCATGATCGAGGATGCAGAAAAGACCGGGGCATTGAAGCCCGGCGGCACAATCATAGAGCCTACCAGCGGCAACACCGGCATCGGCCTGGCGATGGTCGCCGCGGTCAAAGGTTACAAGCTGGTTCTGGTAATGCCGGAATCGATGTCGCTTGAACGGAGGCGGTTGATGCTCGCCTATGGCGCATCGTTCGACCTCACGCCCAAGGAAAAAGGCATGAAGGGAGCGATCGAGCGCGCCAGCGAGCTGGTCGCACAGACCCCCAATTCGTGGATGCCAAGCCAGTTCGACAATGAGGCGAACTGGAAGGTCCATGCCAACACTACGGCAAAGGAAATCATCGCCGACTTCGCCGACACACCGCCTGCAGTCCTGATCACCGGCGTTGGTACCGGCGGACACCTGACGGGATGCGCCGAGGTGCTGAAGCGCGAATGGCCCGAGATGAAGGCCTATGCGGTCGAGCCGACGCTCAGCCCGGTAATCAGCGGCGGCCAGCCCGGCCCCCACCCGATCCAGGGGATCGGTGCCGGTTTTATTCCGGGCAACCTTCATACTCAGTCGATCGACGGTGCAATCCAGGTCGAGCCGGAAGATGCCAAGGAAATGGCGCGCCGCGCTGCGCGTGAAGAAGGCATGCTGGTGGGTATCTCATCGGGCGCCACCCTGGCCGCGATCGCTCAGAAGCTGGCGGATTTCGATACCGGGACCCGCGTGATCGGTTTCAATTACGATACCGGTGAACGCTATCTGTCGGTCCCCGATTTCCTGCCGGTGGAATGAAGCGTCTAATCGCCGAAAGCGATATCGAGTTGGCGAGTACGCGAAAGCTTCGCCCGGAATCGCCCATCCTGCTCCGCTCGCAGGTCGTAGATGCCGTAAGGTGTCACGAACCCGGCGCGCGACAGGCCGCCTTCCTTATCGATCCCGATAATTTGTATCCGTCCGTTTACCGGTTGCGGGCCTTGGCCGAAATAATCGCGGAACACTCCAGTCAACTCAAGCGTGCCCTGACATATCCCGTCCTTCTTGTGAAACTGCACCAACCCCGCAACGCTGTTGTCTCCCAGTGTGCCTGAAAAACGCCGGACGCTGACCGGGCAATCGGCTTCTACCAAGCCTTCAGGTTTGCGGCGGAACGGCGCAGCGAGCATCTGGCTGGTCGATTCGATCGAAGACGTCCACCGAGCGTTGGACAGTATCGTGGCGGCGGTGCCCTCTTCGCGCCAAAGGACCAGGGAAGATCGCGCTCCAATCGTCACGCCATTATGGAACACGATCGGTTCGTTATCGATTGAATTGGCGGCGCGCCAGCCGAAGCCAACGGTGTAGTCGGCATCAGCCGCCACCTCGCCGGAATTCAGGACGGTCGGCTCGACCATGCTGTCAAAGGTTTCCCGTGAGACAATCCTGTTCTCCAGCATCGCACCGCCGAAACGCGCAAGTCCAGCGGCGCTCGCCATCAAGCCGCCCCCACCCCAAGTGTAACTGAAGTCATGTGGCGCCGCTCGGGCGGGGACCGCGTCGACAAATTCATATGCCACGCTCGCCGTCGGATCGCCTGAGTCGGTCGCATCGGCACCGACGTCGAGCCCGGGTGCAATGGCCTTCTCCACCAGGGCGGGAAAGCTCTCGCCAGTCAGTTCCTCAGCAATCGCCCCTAGCAGCGTGTAGCCCCATGAAGAATAGCTGTAACCCTCTCCAGGTGGGGCCAACAGTGGGCGTTTTGCGAATATCTCCACTGCATCACGCCCGTTGGCATAATGTATTCCACCGCGCTCGCTGTCTGCTGCCTGATAATGCGGTAGCCCCGATGTATGAGCGGCCAGTTGCCGCGGGGTGATTGGCAGCCAAGCATTGTCGAGCCACGGCAAGGTTTCAGCAATCGGCGTATCGAGATCGATTCGGCCTTCCTCTGCCAGTTTCGCCAACGCGGTGGCTGCAAACAGCTTCGAAACCGAGGCAAGGCGGAAGCGCGTGTCAATCTCGACAGGCAGCGACCTTTCGCGGTCACGCATCCCTGTCGATCCAATCCAGACGGTGCCGCCCTCCTGCCAGACTGCAGCCCCGAACCCGGGCACGCCGGAGACTTCATGCAATGCGTCGAGCATGGCCTGAGAAGTAGCTGCAGCATGTCCGTCAGAGGCGGCTAGAGGAGGTGGCGAAGCCACCAGCAAAACGGATATGGTCACAGCGAATGATCGGGATTTTAGCATGATGCGGTACACTCTTCAGCATGAATCTGGCATTGGCGTCTAACGCACTGATGCCGCGATCCAAGCCTTCAGTTGTACCGGTTTGTAGTGCCCCGTATCATCACGCCGCCGTCTGGAACGCCTCCGCATCCAGCGCCATCATCGCTTCCGCGCCCGCTTCGAGTTTGCGGCGCAGCGCACCGGCATCGGGCAGGTAGCGTTCGGCATAATAGCGAGCCGAAACCAGCTTCGCCTCGTAAAAGCCCTTGTCCGATGGCTCGCTGGCAAGCTTCTCGAGCGCCACCTTGGCCATGCGCAGCCACATCAGCCCCAGTGTCACGATACCCATGATGTGCATATAATGGTGCGCACCCGCGCCCAGATTGTTGGGATTGGCCATGGCATTCTGCATGAACCACATGGTTGCGGCCTTCTGTTGCCCCAGCGCCTTGTCTAGCGCTTCGGCAATATCCTTGAGCCCATCCACTTCCTTGGCAGCGGCAATGTCTGCATCGCACATGGCGAAGAATACCTGGATCGCCGCGCCGCCATTCTGCGCCAGCTTGCGACCGCACAGATCCATCGCCTGCACGCCATTGGTGCCTTCATAGATCATGGCGATACGGGCATCGCGCACGAACTGGCTCATGCCCCATTCCTCGATATAACCGTGCCCGCCAAAAACCTGCTGCATATTGGTGGCGATTTCATAGCCCTTGTCGGTGCCATAGCCCTTGATCACCGGGGTGAGCAGACTGATCATGTCCATCGCCGTCTTGCGATCGCCCTCATCGGGCGCCTTGTGGCTAAGGTCTTCCTGCAACGCTCCCCACAGGCACAGCGCGCGCATGCCTTCGTTGAACACCTTGGCATCCATCAGCATGCGGCGAACGTCGGGATGGACGAAGATCGGATCGGCCTTGGCCTCGGGATCGGCCGGGCCGGTCAGTGCGCGGCCCTGGCGCCGGTCAAGCGCATAGGCGACCGCATTCTGGTATGCGACTTCGGCCTGTGACAGCCCCTGCATGCCGACGCCCAGGCGCGCTTCGTTCATCATGATGAACATCGCCGCCAGGCCTTTGTTCTCCTCGCCGACAAGCCAGCCTTTGGCCTCGTCATAATTGAGCACGCAGGTCGAATTGCCGTGGATGCCCATCTTGTGTTCGATCGAGCCGCAGCTCACGCCATTGCGATCGCCCAGCGAACCGTCGTCATTGACCAGGAATTTGGGCACCACAAACAGCGAGATACCCTTGGTACTGTCGGGCGCGCCCGGTGTCTTGGCCAGCACCAGATGGATGATGTTGTCCGCCAGGTCGTGCTCTCCGGCGGAAATGAAGATCTTGGTGCCGGTGATCAGATAACTGCCATCGGCCTGCGGCTCCGCCTTGGTGCGGATCAGGCCCAGATCGGTGCCACAATGCGGTTCGGTCAGGTTCATGGTGCCGGTCCACTCGCATGAGACCATGCGCGGTACATATTTCTCGATCTGCTCAGGGCTACCCTTGGCCAGCAACGCCGCGATCGCGCCATTGGTGAGCCCGGGATACATACCGAAGGCCATGTTGGCAGAGCTCATCATTTCCTTGAGCGCAAAGCCGATCACCTGCGGCAAGCCCTGTCCGCCCAGCTCCTCCGGCTGGGTCAATGTTCCCCAGCCGGCTTCGCGATACTGGTCAAATGCCTGCTTGAAACCGGTTGGGGTGGTTACCGAACCATCTTCATGACGGACACAACCTTCACGGTCGCCGATCTGGTTGAGCGGAGCGATCACTTCAGAAGTGAATTTGCCCGATTCCTCCAGGATCGAATTGACCATATCTTCGCTGGCATGCTCGAAACCGGGCAGATTGCCATGGCTTCCAAGATCAAGCATCTCATTGATAATGAATCGGAAATCGCGGTTTGGGGCGGTGTAGCTGGGCATCTGTGTGTCCTTGGTATTGATTTGGATTTTTGCTGGGTCAGCGATCAGAAATCGAAGTCAAGATTCTCGATCAGTTTGATGAACTCTGTCAGTTCCTTGATCGAGGAATCGATGTCGGCGCGTTGCCCCTTCAACTTGGCCACATGCGACTTGCACTTTTCCACCGTGACGCGGCGTTGTTCGACCCGGCCATCGCCGAGATCGTATAGATCGATCATCTCGCGAATTTCATTGAGGCTGAAGCCGACGTTTTTCGCTCGCATGATCCAGGCAAGTCGGGCCCGGTCGCGCTTTGAATAGACGCGGGTCAATCCCACGCGGGCGGGAGAGATAAGGCCTTCGTCCTCGTAAAAGCGCAGCGCGCGGGCGGTGCAATCGAACTCCGAGGTCAAGTCGGAGATCGAATATTGCTCGCGCTCCAACTTGTCAGGGCGCTCGAGATGAGCTCCCGCGTGCTTTGTATCGCCATTGGAGGGAGGTTGGTTTGCTTGTGCTGTAGCCATGCAAAAGGATATAACTTCCCTTTACGTTAGCGTCAAGAATTGACCCTAACGAGAGCGCCGTTCTCAAGCCGGCGATAAAAGCAAGAGCGCGCGCCCGTGTGGCATGCCGGGCCTGCAGGCTCGGCCCGGATCACGATCGCATCCTGATCGCAATCGACCAGCAATTCCGCCACCTTCAAGACGTTTCCTGAAGTTTCACCCTTCTTCCACAAACGTTGCCGCGATCGCGACCAGAAATGGGCGACGCCGCTGGCGATGGTGGCATCCAGCGCCTCGCGATTCATATACGCAACCATTAGAACGTCCTTCGATCCGGCATCCGTCACCACCGCGCTTAGCAATCCTTGCGAATCAAACTTTGGCATGAAGGTGGAAGTCTCATCGCGCGGAACTTGTTTCTGGGTTTTATTGATCACTCAAAATCCCTTCTGTGGACGGGTATTTAGCAGCCTTCGCTTGTTGCACGATAACCACAGATGGCTCGCAAAATCCACGCGCAATCCAATTCTGGCTATGAAGTTGAGCCGCCCAGTGAGAGTTAACGCCCGCGAGCACTTGCTCGCCCGCCGAATACAGGTGCGACATAAGCGCCAGGTTCAGGGGGCAATCCGGGATGCGGCTCTCCAGCAAGGATGAGCGCTTCCGGCGAAACGATGAGGGATAGAGCCCGGGTGGCCGCAAAGGGGGAGGCCACCTTAGCTTCATTGAAGCGGGTTCGTATTTTTTCGTCACGTGGCGCCCGGGGTCTTCCAGACCTCGGGCGTTATGTTTTCGCAGGACTTCGACGCTGCTCCACAATCGCACTGATCCCGGCGGTGTTTCCGTGCAGGGCCTCGTCCAGAACCCGTGCAAAACAGCACATCGTGACTTCTGCCGCGCCAGCCTTTTTCAGCGCGGTGATGCAGGCATCGCTGGTCGCTCCGCTGGTCAGGACGTCATCAACCAGGATTACGGATCGCCCTTGAAGTTTCGCCGCACGCGGGCGGTTGATGCGAATAGCTCCGCCTAAAGCCCGCTGCCGCGCCTGCTTTCGCATTCCGCCCAGCATGGGCGTGGCCTTAGCGCGCACCAACGCATCCACCAACAGTTCCCCTTTGCCACTGCGCGCCAATTCCCGTGCCAGCAATGCGGCCTGGTTGAAGCCTCTGCGCCAAAGCCGCCAGCGATGCAGAGGCACCGGAATAATCAACGGGGGTGATGCTTCAGAATCGGGCAATTTCGCCGCCATCAGCCTGGCCAGTTGCGGCGCAAGCGCGATTTTGCGCCCGTGCTTGAAAGCAAGGATGAGGCGGCGCGAGGTATCGTTATAGAGCGTTGCAGCAGCAATCCCGGCGTGGCTTGGCGGCGTGGCGATGCACACAGCACATTGGCTGTTTTCAAGACCGCTGCCGGGCGCAAATGGCCTGCTGCAACTGATGCACGCCGGTTCGCCCGGAATAACGAGCTGACCCCAACACGCGCCGCACAGCCCCGCCTGGGCTGCTGTCGCTTCGCCGCACAGCGGGCAACGCGGGGGAAAAACGAGGTCGACGAGCGGCGCGAAAACACGCGAAAACGAAGCGGAAATCCATTTGGCGCGACCCATTGCAGCATGCTGCACCTCTTGCGCATCACTGGCAAGCACGGCAGGGCGCCACAGATGACCGAAGCCCGCGTTCCACGGATCTTTTCGAACCGCCGCAGGAACGCCCGCGCCATGCGGGCGGCGTCGCTGTCACGGTGGAACGAAACTGCAAGCTGGCTGGCAGACGAAATGCAGCGCGACATCATCGAACGGCTCGATTTCATGCGCCTTGAGCCATCGCGCGCGCTGATAGTCGGCCACCGGACCGGAGAAATCGCCCGTCACCTTGGACAACTTGGCAGCAGAGTCACCTCCCTTCCCGCCATCGATGAGGAGCAGCCGATTGACGGGGGACCCTTCGATCTGATCCTCACTTTCGGGCGGCTCGATACGGTCAACGATTTACCCGGTGCGCTGCTCCATATCCGCAATGCGTTGACGCCCGAGGGGCTCCTGATTGCGCAGTTCGTGGGCGCGGGGAGCCTTACTGCGCTGCGCCGGATCATGCTCGCCGCCGATGGCGAGCGCCCTTCGGCCCGCATCCATCCGCAGATCGACGACCGCGCCGCCACTTCGCTGATGCAGCGCGCAGGCTTCGCCAAGCTGGTCATCGACACCCACAAGCTCAGCGTGCGCTATCGCAGCCTTGATCGCCTTGTCGCCGACCTGCGCGAGCAGGCGCTGACCAATGTGCTGGCCGATGCGCCCCCGCCGCTGGGCAAGGCGGCTTTCGCCCGGGCGAAATCTGCATTCGAGGCACTCAAGGACGAAGACGGCCGCGTGGCCGAAACCTTCCAGATCCTGACGCTTACGGGCTGGCGCTAAGCCTGCAACGCCAGCTATTTGAGTGCGGCCTGGGCCGCCGCAAGCCGTGCAATCGGCACCCGATATGGCGAGGCCGAGACATAATCGAGCCCGACCTGCTCGCAGAACGCTATGCTCGCCGGGTCGCCGCCATGCTCGCCGCAGATGCCCAGCTTGATGTCGGGCCGGGTCGCCCTGCCCCGCTCCGCCGCCATTTCGACCAGCTGGCCGACGCCATCAATATCGAGGCTGACAAATGGATCGCGCGGGAAAATGCCCTTTTCAACATACTGCGCAAGGAACCGTGCTGAATCGTCGCGCGAAAGGCCCAGAGTGGTCTGCGTCAGATCGTTGGTGCCGAAACTGAAGAAGGCGCCTTCCTTCGCGATATCGCCCGCCATCAAGGCGGCGCGCGGCAATTCAATCATGGTGCCAACAAGGTAATCGACCGGGCAGCCGGTCTCCTCAAACACTTGCCGTGCGGTCCTGTCGATTAACGCCTTGAGAAGTTCGAGCTCGCGCCTGGTTGCGACCAGCGGGATCATGATTTCCGGCACCGGCGTATCGGCTCCGCTCCTGGCGATTTCGCAAGCCGCCTCGAAAATCGCGCGCGCCTGCATCTCGTAGATTTCGGGGAAAGTGATTCCCAACCGGCAGCCGCGATGGCCCAGCATGGGATTGAATTCGTGCAATTCCGCCGCCCGGCGCTTCAGGTGATCGACCCCCAGCCCGGTAGCATCGGCCAGATCGGCAAAATCCGCATCCTCATGCGGCAGGAATTCGTGCAGCGGCGGATCGAGCAGCCGGATCGTGCACGGCAAACCCGCCATCACTGCAAATATCTCGCGGAAATCCGCGCGCTGTTCGGGCAGAAGTTCGGCCAGTGCGGCACGGCGGGTCTTCTCGTTCTCGGCCAGGATCATCTGGCGCACCGCGCGTATCCTGTCGGCATCGAAGAACATGTGTTCGGTACGGCACAGCCCGATGCCCTCGGCCCCGAACTGGCGCGCCATGCGGCAATCGGCCGGGGTTTCGGCATTGGTGCGCACGCGCATGCGCCGGTGCCGGTCTGCCCATACCATCAGCGTGCCGAAATCGCCCGCCAGTTCCGGCTCTACGGTACGCACTTCGCCCGCCATCACCTGCCCATTGCTGCCATCGATGGTGATGACATCGCCCTCTTTCAGTTCGCGATTGCCGATCCGCAGGGTCTTGCTGGCTCGGTCAATCGAGACAGCGGACGCGCCCGACACGCAAGGGCGCCCCATCCCGCGCGCCACCACGGCGGCGTGGCTCGTCATCCCGCCGCGCGCGGTCAATATGCCCTGCGCCGCGTGCATGCCGTGAATATCCTCAGGGCTGGTTTCGACGCGGACAAGGATCACCTTGTCGCCGCGCGAAGCGAACTGTTCCGCCGTATCGGCATCGAGCACGATCTTGCCCGATGCCGCGCCCGGCGAAGCGGGCAAGCCGCTGGTCAGCACATCGCGCGGCGCATCGGGATCGAGCGTGGGGTGGAGCAACTGGTCGAGCGCCATCGGATCGACGCGCAGGATCGCGGTCTTTTCGTCGATCAATCCCTCACCTGCCATGTCGACAGCCATCTTCAGCGCTGCCTTGGCGGTGCGCTTGCCGCTGCGGGTCTGCAGCATCCACAACTGGCCGCGCTCCACGGTGAATTCGATGTCCTGCATGTCCTTGTAGTGGCGTTCGAGCAGGTCGAACACACGGGCCAGCTCGGCATAGGCATCGGGCATCGCCTCTTCCATGCTCAGCGGCTTGGCGCCTGCCGCCTCGCGCGCCGCCTTGGTCAGGTATTGCGGCGTGCGGATGCCCGCCACCACATCCTCGCCCTGCGCATTGATCAGATATTCGCCGTAATAGGCGCGCACGCCCGTCGAAGGATCGCGGGTGAAGGCAACGCCGGTGGCGCTGGTTTCGCCCATATTGCCAAACACCATCGCCTGGACATTCACGGCGGTGCCCCAGTCGCCGGGGATATCGTTGAGGCGGCGATAGACCTTGGCACGGTCAGAATCCCAGCTGTCAAACACGGCGCGGATCGCGCCCCACAGCTGCTCGGTCACATCCTGCGGGAACGGATGCCCCAGCTCCTTTTCAGCCAGTGCCTTGTATTCGGCGACCAGTGCCTTCCACTCGCTCGCCTCCATCTCGGTATCGGCGTAATACCCCTTGTCTTCCTTGGCCACTTCAAGCGCTTCCTCGAACAACCCGTGATCGAGGCCCAGCACCACGTCAGCATACATCTGGATGAAGCGGCGATAGCTGTCCCAGGCAAAGCGTTCATCGCCCGATGCGCTGGCCAATCCTTCAACCGTGGCGTCATTGAGGCCGAGATTGAGCACTGTGTCCATCATGCCGGGCATTGAAACCCGCGCGCCCGATCGCACCGAAACCAGCAGCGGATCGGCAGCATCGCCAAATTTCTTGCCCACGGTCGCTTCGATATGCTTCAGCGCATCTGCCACTTGTGTGCGCAATTCTTCGGAAAAATCCGCACCTTCCTGAAGGTACTTCACACATTCCTCGGTGGTGATGGTGAAGCCGGGAGGAACCGGCAGTCCGATGCTGGCCATTTCGGCAAGGTTTGCGCCCTTGCCGCCGGTGACGGTCTTGTCCCTCTGGCGCGGGTCGGAGTGATCCGCTGAGCCGCCGAATGTATAGACCGTCTTGTTCATTCTAATTCCTGTTTGTCTGAACCGATGGAACACATGGAACAGTGTCTTGACGTTAATTCCTCAACCTTCGATGCGGCTGAAGTCCGCCACCTGGTGCACCGCACCGCGCAGGCGGGCTAGCAGGTCGAGGCGGGCTGCGCGCACATGCTTTTCTTCGGCGTTCACAATCACCTCTTCAAAGAACCGGTCGATCGGCGCGCGCAAGCTGGCCAGGGCCGACATGGCGGCGGCGAAATCCTCGGCTTCGATCGCAGCCACAGCCTTCGGCTCGGCAGCGTCAAGCGCATCGATCAGCGCCTTTTCCGCTTCCTCGGGCGTGTAGGAAAGCTGCGAGCCCTGCTCCGCATAGATTTCGCGCATCTCGGGATCGTCGACATTCTCCATCGGGTCTTCATCGCCGGTATGTTCCGGCTCTACGCGCCAATTCTCTTTCTTCAGGATATTGGCAGCGCGCTTGTAACCTGCGAGCAGATTGGCGCCATCTTCGGTTTCCATGAAGGATTGTAGCGCGTGGACGCGGGCGAGCAGGCGAACAAGGTCATCCTCGCCGCCAAGCGCAAACACAGCGTCGATCAAATCGTGGCGGACACCGGCCTCGCGCTGCTGGACCTTGAGGCGGTCAACGAGAAATTCCAGAACGCCACTCGTAGTTTCGGATACGCTGGCACTCGTAAGGTTCGAAAAGACAGCGTCAGCGTCAATAGGTGGGAAGGCATCGTCTCGAAGCGCGTGTGGAAATTCGTTCTGAAATGCCTTCCATCGTGCATGAGGTCCACGCGCCTGTTCGGCTGCGGCAACTTGATCGATTGTGCCCTCAATGGTGAGCTTGTCACCCTCATAGACCGAGCCGAGATTATGGACTACCCAATCTAGAAGGCGCGACCAACTTGCTCGAACTCCAGACTTTAGGACAATTGCGATGATCCCAAGGGCGGCTCGTCGAAGCGCGAAAGGGTCCTTTGAGCCTGTTGGCCTCTCACGAATGGCGAAGAACGCAGCAAGGGAGTCCAGCTTGTCGGCCAGCGACACCGCAACCGTCACCGGAGCGGTCGGAACGTCGTCACCCTGCCCCACGGGCTTGTAGTGATCCCGGATCGCGTCAGTCACCTCATCGGGCAGCCCCTCGGCGCGGGCGTAATAGCCGCCCATCAGGCCCTGCAATTCGGGGAATTCGCCCACCATCTCGGTGACGAGATCGGCCTTGCACAAAAGCGCGGCCTGTTCGGCGAGATCGGCCAAGGAAGCCCCTTCCCTTGAGGGAAGGGGTTGGGGATGGGTGTCAGGCGCCTGAGGAGTGGGAACCCCCACCCCCGGCCCCTCCCCACCGGGGAGGGGAGAATTCGTAACAATCCCCTCCTCGCAAAGCCAGCGCGCCAGCTTGGCCACGCGCTTGGCCTTGTCGGCGACGGTGCCCAGCTTCTCGTGGAAAGTGATCCGTTCCAGCTTCTTCGCATGTTCAGCGAGCGGCGTCTTTTGATCCTGCTCCCAGAAGAAGCGCGCATCGGAAAGCCGCGCGGCCAGCACCTTGCGGTTGCCGTCAACCACTACTGCCGGGTCTTCCGCATCAATATTGGCGGTGCAGATGAAGGCGTTGGCGAGCGGAGCAGCCGAGGGTGCCCCTCCACCATCCTGCGGATGGTCCCCCTCCCCGTTTCGGGGAGGATTGCACACGAAATACTTCTGGTTCACCCGCGCGGTGAGCTGGATCACTTCAGGCGGCACATCGAGGAAAGCCTCGTCAAAGCGCCCGAGCAGCGGCACCGGCCATTCGGTGAGCCCCGCGTTCTCGATCACCAGCCCCTCATCCTTGACCAGCACCATCCCTGCATCCGCCGCGAGTTTTGCCGCACCCTCGCGGATCAGCGCGGCGCGTTCCTCATGGTCGACGATCACATGGCAGGCGCGCAGTTTCTCCTGATAGTCGTCCACACCGCCAATGGTAATCTCGCCGGGACAATGGAAACGGTGGCCCTTGGTGGCATAGCCGCTGGCGATCCCGTCAATCTCGCAATCGACCAGCTCCTCGCCCAATATCGCGACGATGCCCGAGAGCGGGTGCACCCAGCGCAAACTTTCGGTGCTGATCGAGGCAGCGCCCCAGCGCATCGACTTGGGCCAGGCAAAATCGCGGATGATGGTGGGTATCGCTTCGGCGAGCAGGTCTTTCGTCGCCCTGCCCGGCTTTTCGATCACGGCGAACCAGGTGCTGCGGCCCTTTACTTCGCGCAGCTCCAGTTGATCGCGGGTGACACCGTTCTTGCGGCAGAAACCCTCGATTGCGGCATCAGGCGCGCCTTCGGGCGGGCCCTTGGCTTCCTCGCTCACCGCTTCGGTGGCTTCAGGCAGGTCGCGCGCGATCAGCGCGAGCCGCCGCGGCGTCGACCACACGGTGACGTCGGCAACCGTAACCCCGGCACTCTCCATTTCGCGACGGAACAGCTTTTCCAGCTCCGCCCGCGCACCGGCCTGCATCCGGGCGGGAATCTCTTCGCTGCGCAATTCGAGGAGGAAGTCAGGCATTGGCCCAACCCCCGTCATTGCGAGGAGCCGAAGGCGACGCGGCAATCCAACGCACAGGTCCATGGATTGCTTCGCTACGCTCGCAATGACGTGCGCCAGATTCGAAGGCTACCGAACTCATGCCGACCACTCCGGATATTTCTCGGCCCAGATCGGCGCTTCCTTGGCCATGTGCGCCTCGCAGCTGCCCCGCGCCAGATCGCGCACGCGGCCCATGTAGCTGGCGCGTTCCTGCACGCTGATCACGCCGCGCGCCTGCAACAGATTGAAGATGTGGCTGGCCTCGATCGCCTGCTCATAGGCGGCAATGGGCAAATCGTTGGCGAGGCAGTTACGGCATTCCGCCTCCGCCTTGCCAAACAGATCGAACAGGGCATCGGTATCGGCCACCTCGAAGTTCCACTTCGACATCTGGCGTTCGTTTTCGAGGAACACATCGCCATAGGTAACGCCCTGCGTGTTGAAGGCGAGATCGTACACATTGTCGACGCCCTGGATATACATCGCGAGGCGTTCGAGCCCGTAGGTCAGCTCGCCCGCCACCGGCTTGCAATCGAACCCGCCCATCTGCTGGAAATAGGTGAACTGGGTCACCTCCATCCCGTCGCACCAGACCTCCCAGCCCAGCCCCCAGGCGCCCAGCGTAGGCGATTCCCAATCGTCCTCGACGAAGCGGATATCGTGTTTCAGCGGATCGATGCCGATTACTTCGAGGCTCTTTAGATAGAGCTCCTGCAAATCGGGCGGGCTTGGTTTCAGGATCACCTGATATTGGTAGTAATGCTGAAGCCGGTTGGGGTTTTCGCCATAGCGCCCGTCGGTCGGGCGGCGGCAGGGCTGGACAAAGGCGGCGTTCCAGGGCTGCGGTCCCAGTGCGCGCAGCGTTGTGGCGGTGTGAAAAGTACCCGCGCCCATGCGCATGTCATAGGGCTGCAGGATGACACAGCCTTGCGCGCTCCAGTAATCGTGGAGCGCAAGGATCATGTCCTGGAAAGACGCCTGCGGATTGCGTGTGGCCGGTTGAGCACTCATGGGCAGCGCCCATGGCTCATGCCCTGCCCACCGTCAATGCCGCATCGCAGCATCCGCGGCGATGGAAATCGTCCGTTTCCAACAAAAGGAAACGCCGCATCAATCCTTTTCATTGAGTGTTCAGTCATCCTGCGGCTATCACCTATCGCACCAACCGACTGCAACAGGAATATCAATCAATGACGGCAATCATCCGCAGGATCGCTTTAGCCATGGGGGCAGCCACCACGCTGCTGACCGCACCGGCTCTCGCGCAAGAAGAAGCGAGCGCGGCGGCGGCATCAGGTGCGGTGCCCGTGGCCGAAAGCCCGTTTGCGGGCCCGGCCCTGTGGAAGGTGGCGGATGAAGATACCACGATCTACCTGTTCGGCACCGTCCATGCGCTACCCAGCAATGTCGAATGGTATTCCAGCGCGATCGAGAATGCACTGGCATCGGCCGACAGCGTCGTAACCGAGATCAAGATTACCCCTGACATGGCCGCCCAGATGCAGCAATTGGTGATGACCAAGGGCGTGCTTCCTGAGGGGGCCACGCTGCGCAGCTTGCTGAACGAGAAGCAAAATGCGTCCTACGAGGCGGCAATGGGGCAGCTTGGCATTCCGGCGGCGGCGTTCGATCGGTTCGAACCGTGGTATGCCGGCATGATGATGACAATGCTGCCCTTGCTGCAACAGGGCTATTCCCCCGATGCCGGTGTGGAAAAGGTCATTCTGGCCAAAGCGGGCGAAAAGGAACAGCAGGCGCTGGAAACGATCGAATTCCAGATCGGCATCTTCGATGAACTGCCACAGGCATCGCAGGTCAAATTCCTGATCGAAGCAGCCGACGGGATCGATGAAATCAAGCCGATGCTCGACAGGATGGTGGCCGAATGGATTAAGGGTGATGCCGAAGCGCTGGCGGCCCTTATGAATGAAGGCCTGACCGATCCCGACATTGCCGAAGCGCTGCTCTATTCGCGCAACCGCAGCTGGGCGCAATGGATTGACGAGCGGCTCGACACGCCCGGTTCGGTATTTGTAGCGGTGGGCGCAGGTCACCTTGCCGGCAAGCAAAGCGTGCAGGATGCGCTCAAGGCTCGCGATGTCGAGGTAGTGAGGATCCAGTGATCTGGCGAGCGGCCTTTGCTGCGCTGGCGGCGCTGGTTCTGGCGGGTTGCCAACAGGACAATGCGCCGATTGATGATGGATCGCAGGCATCGCCCCTGCTCTATCGGGTTTCCGTCGGTTCGGGCGAACCGCAGGCATGGCTGTTCGGTACGATCCACTCGCTGCCAAGCCGTACCCAATGGCGCACCCCGGAACTCGAAACAGCAATTGCCGATGCCGGCATGTTGATGGTGGAAATCGCAGCGCTGGAAAACGAGCCCGGGATTCGCGCGATCTATTCGCGACTAGCCACTACGCCAGGGCAACCCGACGTGGGACTCAAGGTTCCACAAAGCCACCGCCCCGGACTGTTCAGCATGATTCACGAATCCGGCTTCACCCCGGGCGAACTGTCCGGCACGGAAACCTGGGCAGTGGCGCTGCTGCTGGCGCAATTGGGCGATACGGGCGAATCCGCCAATGGCGCTGATCGCGCAATCATCCGCGAGTTTCTGGGCAGGGAAATCGCCGAATTCGAAGGCGCCGAAAAGCAGCTGGGCATATTCGACAGCCTTCCCGAAAGCGAGCAGCGTGATCTCCTGACTGGAGTGATCGACGATTTCGACCGGCACCGGAAGGACCCCGGCGAATTACGGCGTGCCTGGCTGGCCGGGGATGAAGCGGCGCTGGTCAAGGCTACGGAAAGCGGCATTCTGGCCGATCCGGAGCTGCGCGCGGCACTATTGACTGATCGCAACCGCGACTGGATCGGGCAATTACTTCCCGAAATCGAGCGCGGCCGTAAACCGATGGTGGCAGTGGGCGCAGCGCATCTGGTGGGGCCTGACGGGCTGGCCGCCATGTTGCGCCAGCGCGGCTACAAGGTAACCCGCGCTCAATAGCGAGAGAGCTTGCCATCCGGCGCCAAGCACCCTAAAGGGCCGCCCTTCGGCGTCATGGTCATCCCTGGAGGCGTGGCGCGCGAAGTGAACCAAGCAAGCAATTCGAAAGGTAAGTGACATGAGCGATGCTCTGACCCTGCCGGCCGAAGCGCGCGAACGGGCTGGCAAGGGAGCCTCCCGTGCATTGCGTCGCGATGGCCGTGTACCCGCTGTGATTTATGGCGGAAAAGAAGAACCCGTGATGATCCACGTCGAGGCGAAGGAACTGGCCCGCCAGCTGGGCACTGGCCACTTCATGAACTCGATCGTCGAGATCGACCTTGGCGGCAAGCGAATCCGCACCCTGCCCAAGGACGTGGCGCTCCATCCGGTCACCGATCGCCCCGAACATGCCGATTTCCTGCGCATGACCAAAGGCGGCAAGATCGAAGTTTCGGTTCCGGTCGTGTTCGCCAATGAAGAAGCATCGCCCGGCCTCAAGAAGGGCGGCGTGCTCAATGTTGTGCGTCACGAGATCGAGCTGATCTGCGAAAACGACAAGATCCCCGGTGAGATCGTGATCGACGTCACCGGCAAGGAAGTGGGCGATTCGATCCACATCAGCGAAGTCAACCTGCCCGAAGGCAGCGAGAGCGCGATCACCGATCGTGACTTCACCATCGCTACGCTGGTCGCTCCGTCCGCGCTCAAGAAGGCCGAAGGTGCCGAATCTGACGCTGAGGAAGAAGTTGCGGCTGACGAAGTCGAAGCCACTGAACAGGGCGGCGACGAAGCAGATGAAGCTGAAGGCGAAGCCGAGTAAGCCACGCTTCGCAAAAGCGCGAAATCACCAAGGCGCCGGGGTTCGAAAGAGCCCTGGCGTTTTGCTTTTGGGAAAGCGACCTTAGTCGCGCGTCCAGCCTTTGGACGCCATGCAGTCTGTCATAGCATCATGGCGCGCCCCTTCACCATCTATGCCGGCAGTGGAGCTTTCGCAGGCGGCTTTTGCCTCACCAAAGGGAACGGCACCCTGCCCCGTCCAGCCCGGCTCGGTGGTTGCACATGCCGTCAGGGCAAGCAGCGCCATAGAGGCGAAAACGATATTGAACTTCATTGGCGATCATCCCGAAAATATTGCCAGGCCCAGTTACATTCCGGATGAAGCCACAACAATCGGAATTCGCAAGCGTAGTTTGCATTTTGCGAGCTTATGCTAGGGCGCGCAGATGCAGATTTGGGTTGGCCTTGGAAATCCCGGACCGGGTTATGCGATGCACCGGCACAATGTCGGTTTCATGGCCGTGGATGTCATCGCCGACATGCATGGATTCAGCCCGGTGCAGAAGAAGTTTCAAGGATGGGTGCAGGAAGGCCGGATTGGCACGCACAAGATCCTGATCCTGAAGCCCGCGACCTTCATGAACGAAAGCGGGCGCTGCGTGGGTGAAGCGCTGCGCTTCTACAAGCTCGGTACCGATGCCCTCACTGTGTTCCATGACGAGCTCGACCTCGCCCCGTTCAAGGTCAAGGTGAAGCAGGGCGGCGGCACGGCGGGGCATAATGGTTTGCGCTCGATCGACCAGCATCTCGGAGCCGATTTCCGCCGCGTGCGGATCGGGATTGGGCATCCCGGCCACAAGGACCGCGTCACCGGCCATGTGCTGGGCAATTATGCCAAGAGCGAGCTGGACGAGCTTGCCCATATGCTTGGCGCCATCGCGGCGGAGGCTGAATGGCTTGCCAGCGGCGACGATGCCCGCTTTATGAGCGACTTGGCGTTGCGTTTGCAGGGATAGACCTGCCATCTTGTGCGTTGTGGCTTCCAAGGAGCTTTTTGCCATGCCTCAAATCGATCGTCGTTCCCTGCTTGCCGGGGCCGCAGCAACCGGCGCCTTTGCCGCCACCGCTTCCTTTGCACAGCCCGATCAGGTTGCTGCCGACGCCAACTTGTCAGGCAAGTCGATCCTGATCACCGGATGCTCATCGGGTTTCGGGCGACTTGGCGCGGAACATTATGCCCGCCTTGGCGCGCGCGTGTTCGCTACAATGCGGGGCCTCCCCCGCCCCGAGGCGGACGAATTGCGCCAGCTGGCGGAAAAGGAGCAGCTCGACCTGCATGTTATCGAGATTGACGTGACTTCCGACGAGCAGGTCGGGGCCGGCGTGGCCGAGGCCGAGCGGATCAATGGCGGCCCGATTGATGTCCTGATCAACAACGCCGGAGTCGGCTATGCCGGGCCGATCGAGCTGCAGGACATGATCGCAACGCAGCTGATCTTCGACACCAACGTCTATGGCCCGCACCGCATGGCGCGCGCGGTGCTGCCCGGAATGCGTGCAGCGAAAAGCGGGCTGGTGTTCAACATCTCCTCGCAACTGGGGCGGGTAATCGTGCCTTCCTCAGGCCACTATTCGCCCACCAAGTTTGCGCTCGAGGCCATGAGCGAGGCGATGGCCTATGAACTCGTGCCGCACGGCGTCGAGGTATGCGTGATCCAGCCCGGCGGCTATCCCACCAAGGTGTGGGTCAATCGCAACCAGCTTGCGAGCGAACTCAAGGACCGGCTGACGCCCGAACAGGCCGACGCCTATCCCGCGCTGGTTGACCGCATGGGCAAGGAAGACGGCACACGCCGCACCGCCGACCCGATGGACGTTCCCCATGCCATAGCAGAGATCATCGCCATGCCCGCGGGCACCCGCCCGCTGCGCCGCGCTGTGCATCCCGGCGCCAAGCCGCAGGAAGCAATCAACAAGGTGAGTGCGGAAACGCAGGTCGCCATGCTGGGCAATTCGCCCTTCGGTCCGTGGGTGAAGGCGGTGCACAACGTCTGAAGCTCTGGCCATTGCCGCCTTCGCCCGCTAAGGCGCGCTCCAACATTCTATTCCGGAGTTTTCGATGGGTTTCCGTTGCGGGATCGTGGGCCTGCCCAATGTTGGCAAGTCCACCCTATTCAATGCATTGACCGAGACGCAGGCCGCGCAGGCCGCGAACTATCCTTTCTGCACGATCGAGCCCAACGTTGGCCAGGTTTCCGTGCCTGACGAGCGGCTGGACAAGATCGCCGCGATTGCGGGTTCGGCCAAGGTGATCCCAACCCAGCTGGCCTTTGTCGACATCGCGGGCCTGGTGAAAGGCGCGAGCAAGGGCGAAGGCCTGGGCAACCAGTTCCTGGGCAATATCCGCGAGGTCGATGCCATCGTGCATGTGCTGCGCTGCTTCGAGGATGACGACATTCAGCATGTCGCCAACAAGGTCGATCCGCTGGCCGATGCCGAAGTGGTCGAGACCGAACTGATGCTGGCTGACCTTGAAAGCCTCGAAAAGCGTGTGCCCGCCGCAGCCAAGCGCGCCACCGGCGGCGACAAGGAAGCCAAGCTGATGGCTTCGGTGCTCGGGCAGGCGCTCGACCTGCTGCGCGAGGGCAAGCCCGCGCGGCTGACCGAACCCAAGGATGATGAAGAAGCGCGCATCTTCCGCCAGGCGCAGCTGCTCACCGCCAAACCCGTGCTCTATGTCTGCAACGTGGCAGAGGAAGACGCGGCAGAAGGCAATGCGATGTCTGCCACGGTGTTCGACAAGGCCAGGGCCGAAGGTGCACAGGCCGTGGTCGTTTCCGCCGCCATCGAGGCCGAACTGGTCACGATGGATGAAGGAGACCGCGCCGAATATCTCGCCGAGCTGGGCCTGAGCGAAAGCGGCCTCGCCCGCGTGATCCGCGCCGGATATGAACTGCTGGGCCTCAAGACCTTCTTCACCTGCGGCCCCAAGGAGGCGCGCGCGTGGACCTTTCCGGCGGGTGCCAAGGCGCCGCAAGCGGCGGGCGAAATCCACAGTGATTTCGAGAAGGGCTTCATCCGCGCAGAGACCATCGCCTATGACGACTATGTCGCGCTGGGCGGAGAATCCGGTGCCAAGGAAGCCGGCAAGCTGCGCCAGGAAGGCAAGGAATACGTCGTGCAGGACGGTGATGTGCTGCACTTCAAGTTCAATGTTTGATCCGGGGAGTTAGGGCAATGCAGATATGGGCAAGGTTCGCTGCGCTGTGGATGGCGGGCTTGCTCGCGGCGTGCGCCCCGCAATTGGCGCAGGCCCCTGCCCCGGCCTCAAGCGCGGCGAACCACGCGGACCAACGCGCGCCGGTCACCATCCTTGTCTCGATCGACGGTTTCCATCCCGATTATCTCGAGCGCGGCCTCACCCCGGCGCTTGATACCCTCGCCGCATCAGGGGCCAGCGCGGCGATGCGCCCCTCCTTCCCCACCAAGACCTTTCCCAATCACTGGACGCTGGTGACGGGGCTCGTGCCCGACAAGCACGGCATCACCGCCAACAAGATGGAGGATGCGCGGCGACCAGGCGAAGTCTTCACTATGGCCACGGTCGACCCGTGGTGGTGGAGCGAGGCCAAACCCCTGTGGGTAGAGGCCGAGCAGGCCGGTGTGCGCAGCGCCGCAATGTTCTGGCCCGGATCGGCTGTGCCATGGGGCGGCACCATGCGCGGTTGGGGCCCGGTGGATGACGGAATAATGGCGCAGGACTGGCAGGCGTTCAGCATGCAGGTCAGCAATACCCAGCGGGTCAACAGCGTGCTCGATTGGCTGCGCCGCCCCGCCAATATCCGCCCGCGCTTCGTGACGCTCTATTTCGACACGATCGACACCGCCGCGCACGATGGCGGGCCGGAGAGCGAAGAGGTTCACGCCGCGCTGCGCGATGTCGATAGCCATATCGCCATGCTGATCGCCGGGCTGGGCGATCTGGAGCAACCGGCCAATCTGGTGATTGTATCCGATCACGGCATGGCACCGACCAGCAGCGAGCGAGTGATCGCGATCGAGGAAATTGTCGACCCCTCGCTCTATCGCATGGTCGAAAGCGGTGCCTATGCAACCTTCGAAGCCACCGATGGCAATACTGCGGCGCTCGAAAAGTTGCTGCTTGCGCCGCATGATCGCATGAGCTGCTGGCGCAAGGAAGAAATTCCCGCGCGGTTCAGCTATGGCACGCACAGCCGCGTCCCGCCCTATTTCTGCCTGCCGGAAACCGGATGGACCATAACCGCCTCGCGCCCTGCAGGCGAATGGAGCGGCGGGAACCATGGCTATGACCATGAGGCGCCGGAAATGCGCGCCCTGTTCATCGCCAATGGCCCTGCCTTCCGCAGCGGCGTAAAGCTTGAGACTTTCGACAATACGGCAGTGGCTCCTCTATTACGCCAGTTGCTGAATTTGCCCGGTTCTGCTCCATCACAGCCTGCGCTGGCGCCTTTGCGCCCTGCACTTGCCATGGATGAATGACACAGCGGAACGCCGGACATGATCTATTTCGAAGACCTGCAAATCGGCGCAAGGCAAAGCTTTGGCCACTATGAGGTGACGCGCGAGGAAGTGCTCGAATTCGCGCGTAAATATGATCCACAACCCTTTCACCTCGATGATGAGGCTGCGGCGAAGACCCATTTCGGGCGGCTTTCGGCCAGCGGTTGGCATACCTGCGCCATGACCATGACGATGATGGTCGAGAATATGAAGAGCACGAAACAGGCCGGGCTCGGCTCGCCGGGTGTCGACAACCTCCAGTGGAAAAAACCCGTCTACCCCGGTGACAGCTTGCGCGTCGAAAGCGAATTGATCGAAAAGCGCCGCAGCAAGTCGCGCCCTGAAATGGGCATCTTCAAGAGCCGCGCGCAGGTATTCAACCAGAACGATGAGATCGTGCTGGAAATGACCTCTAACGGGTTGATCGCTGTGCGGGAGCCCGGGGCGCCGATTGAAGGCTGAAAGTCCGACCTTGGGTGGTAAGCTGCCAGCAACCCTAATGCACACTTTTAGAAATGCCATGTCAGGTATACTTGACATTGAGATTGATTCGATCTAAGTCAGGTCTACCTTACATTCACAGATCTATTTAAAGAGGTAAACATGATTTTCTATCGAGCTCCGCAAGGTTCGCAAGACATGTCCATCGCGAGGGTGCGTCTTGTTTCGGCAGCCAGTCTTATAGCTTACCCTGTCGGTGCGCTGGTTCTGGCATTGGGTCCTGACGCTCTTGCTACAGTCTTGGCTGGGTATGGGCTCATATTCGTAGCCCTCTTCGGTTTCGCGTTGCTTATCGGATCCTCTGTTCAACGCATCGTTGGTGACGAGGTGAAGCTTCTGGATGAGTATGAGCTCCGCTTACGTGGCCGTGCTTTGAGCGCCTCCTATGCAACATTCACCGCCTCCGCCTTGCTGCTTGTCCTTTATGCCTCGATTGCGAGCGACATTGGCCTTTGGCTGCCCAATACCTTTGATGGGTACAACGGAGTATTCTGGGGTGTCTTCCTTTATGCGTCGGTGCTTCCCACCGCTTTGCTTAGCTGGATGGTCGAGCCAACTTTTGGCGGCGAGCGGGAGGAAGTAAACTGAACAATCGGGTGAGAGAGCTGCGTACAGAGCGCAGTTGGAGCCAAGCCGACCTAGGTGAGCGCCTGTCTGTCTCGCGCCAAGCAATCAATGCCATCGAGACGGGTAAGCACGATCCATCCCTCTCGCTGGCATTTCGGATAGCAAAACTGTTTGAGCTCCCGGTGGAAGTGATATTCGAGCAGAAATAGCAGAGATATTGCGCAAAGCGAGAAGTCACTTAACAATGTAACCGAGGCAGCAAAGTCGTCGTTAGCGGAAAGCCCGCTTCTAATGCCGCCCGAACAGTTTCTCGACGTCTTCCATGCTGAGTTTCACCCACGTCGGGCGGCCGTGATTGCATTGGCCTGAGCGCGGGGTCCGCTCCATCTCGCGCAGCAGCGCGTTCATCTCCTCCACGCGCAGGACCCGCCCCGCCCTCACCGATCCGTGGCAGGCCATGGTGGCGAGCACATGTTCGAGCTTTTCCTCCAGCAGCAACGCCTGCCCGTGCTTGGCGATATCGTCGGCCAGGTCGGTCAGCAGCGCCTGCGGATCGCCCTTGCGCAGGGCATGCGGCATTGCGCGCACCAGCATGGCCGCGGGGCCGAAACGCTCGATCACCAGCCCGAACTTGGCAAAGCCATCGGCCGCTTCCTCCAATCGGTCACAATCGACCTCGTCCAGCTCGACCACGTCGGGCACCAGCAGCGCCTGCGATCGCGCGACCGCATCCCCTGCCCCCGCCGCGCGCAGCCGCTCCAGCACGAGCCGTTCGTGCGCGGCGTGCTGATCGACCAGCACCAGCCCGTCTGCCGCCTCGGCGACGATATAGGTGCCCGCGACCTGCCCGCGCGCAATCCCAAGCGGGAAGTCATTTGCGGCGTCCGCCTGTTCTTCGACCTCTGTAGCCCTGCCCTGCGGCGCATAGTCATCGCGCGCCATGATTTCACCTTCATAGGCGCGCCAGGCCTGCCCCGCTTCGCTGACGCGCGGCTTTTGCGCCGACCAATCGCGCCCCTCGAATATACTTCGCAGCGCTGAAGCGGGTTCCTGGACAGGCTCCTGCTGCCAGCGCTCCATCGCACCGCGATCCGGGCCCTGCGCGCTGCGCCGGTCCCCCGTGCTGAGCGCCTGCCGCAGGCCGCTGACGATAAATCCGCGCACGCCCGCCGCATCGCGGAAGCGCACCTCGGTCTTGGCCGGATGCACATTCACATCGACATCTTCGGGCGGCAGGTCGAGAAACAGGGCCAGCACCGCGTGCCGATCACGCGCCAGCATATCGGCATAGGCGCCGCGCACCGCGCCCACCAACAGCCGGTCCTTCACCGGGCGCCCGTTGACGAACAGATACTGGTGATCGGCAACCCCGCGATTGTAGGTTGGCAGCCCCGCGATGCCGGTAAGCCGCATAATGCCGCTTGGCCCGTCACGCTCGGCAGTGATCGCCACACTGTTGTCTTTCAGCTCGCGCGCGATGATCCCTGCAACCCGATCCGCCAGGGCTTCACCCGCCTGTAGCCCCAGAATACGCCGGTCACCATGGGCGAGCGAAAATGCCACATCGGGCCGCGCCATTGCCAGGCGGCGCACCACATCAAGGCAGGCGGCATATTCGCTGCGCGCCGTGCGCAGGAACTTGCGGCGTGCGGGCACCTTGGCAAACAGCTGTTCCATCCTGACCCGCGTACCCGGCGGCAGCGCGGCTGGTCCTTCGTCAATCAATTGGCCATGGTCTACCACTCGCCTCCAGCCATTGTCAGCCCCGCGCACACGGCTCTCGATGCTCAATCGCGCAACGCTGGCAATCGAAGGCAGCGCTTCGCCGCGAAAGCCCAGGGTGTTTACCTGCTCGATTGCCTCATCGGGCAGTTTGGAGGTGGCGTGCCGTTCCAGCGCCAGTGCGATCTCACCTGCAGACATGCCGCAACCGTCATCGACCACTTCGATCTTGCCGAGCCCGCCCTCGACCAGCCTGACATCGATCCGCCGGGCGCCAGCATCGATGGCGTTTTCAACCAGCTCCTTGAGCGCAGCGGCGGGCCGCTCAACCACTTCGCCCGCCGCGATGCGGTTGACCAGGCTTTCAGGAAGGCGGCGAATTTCGGGCATTGTCCGCACGCTAGCGGCCAAGCGCCACAAATTCGAGGCCAGCAGTGGAAAATACGCCTTGCTGTAAACAATTATTTTGGCCTTTTGCGTAGCTATGGACTAGAGCTTGTCCATCCCGTCAATTGCGGATCGCAGGGCTTGCGCTGGCTCGACCACCGACGCGATCATATCCATGGAACACCAACTAGAATGAGTTTCTTTTCCAACCTGCTGAAATTCCGTTCACACAACATGGCCATTGACCTGGGGACGGCCAATACGCTGGTCTATGTCCAGGATCAGGGCATCATCCTGAATGAACCCTCGGTGGTCGCGATCGAGACCATCAATGGCGACAAGCGGGTCAAGGCGGTGGGCGTTGACGCAAAGATGATGATGGGCAAAACGCCCGACACGATCCAGGCGATCCGCCCGCTGCGCGACGGGGTGATTGCCGACATCCAGATCGCCGAAGAGATGATCAAGCACTTCATCCGCAAGGTTCATGGCAAGCGCAGCCTGTTCCGCTATCCCGAAATCGTGATCTGCGTGCCTTCGGGCGCGACTTCGGTTGAAAAGCGCGCGATCCGTGATGCTGCATCGAATGCGGGTGCTTCCGAAGTCTACCTGATCCTGGAACCGATGGCTGCGGCAATCGGGGCTGATATGCCGGTGACCGAACCGGTTGGCTCGATGGTGGTCGATATCGGCGGTGGCACCACCGAAGTCGCAGTGCTTTCGCTGCGCGGGCTTGCCTACACCACCTCGGTGCGAACCGGCGGTGACAAGATGGACGAAGCAATCGTTTCTTACATCCGCCGCCATCACAATCTGCTGATCGGAGACGCGACGGCAGAGCGGGTCAAGAAAGATTACGGGATTGCCGTTGCGCCCGAAGACGGGATTGGTGAAACCTTCTCGATCAAGGGCCGTGACCTTGTGAACGGCGTGCCCAAGGAGATTATGATCAACCAGGCGCATATCGCCGAAGCATTGTCCGAGCCAATCGGGGCGATCGTGGAAGGCGTGCGTATCGCCCTGGAAAATACGGCGCCCGAACTGGCCGCCGATATTGTGGACCAGGGTATCGTCCTGACCGGTGGAGGGGCGCTTATCAAGCGGCTCGACGAACATCTGCGCGAGGAAACCGGCCTTCCGGTGAGCGTTGCGGAGGATCCGCTGTCATGCGTGGCAATCGGCACCGGGCGCGCGATGGAAGATCCGATCTATCGCGGCGTCTTGATGCAGGAATAAGGAGCGGACCGCATGGCGCCGCCTTCGTCCCGGCGTTCCGGCCATTCTCGCAGGGCGCAGTATTCGCTTTTCACCAGCTATTTGGTTGCCGCAATCGGTGCCCTGATCGGGGCAGTGTTGCTGGGCATTTCGCTGTGGCAGCCGTCAGCCTTCAGTGGGCTTCGCGGCGTGGCAAGCGATGCGGTCGAGCCGGCGGGCCAGGCAACGTCTGCTGTACGCAGCGGGTCTGGCAGCATTATCGGCACGATCACCGCATATTTCCGTGCGGGCAGCCAAAATGTGGCGCTGCGCCAGGAGTTGGAACTGGCCCGCATCCGCTTGGCCGAAGCGGAGGCAACAGAGCAGGAGAACCTGCGCCTGAAGGGGTTGCTCGGGCTCAGCGAGACGGAAACGGCACCGGTCGCGGTGACCACGATCACAGGCTCTACTGCAGCCAGTGCCCGCCGCTTTGCCTATATAGGAGCGGGGCGGCGCCAGGGGGTCAAGGTTGGAATGCCGGTGCGTTCCGCGCGGGGGGTTATGGGGCGCGTTCTCGAAACTGGCAGCAGCACATCGCGCGTCATGCTGCTGACTGATAGCGAGAGCGTGTTGCCCGTGCGCCGTGCAAGCGATGACCTGGTTGCGTTTGCCGAAGGGCGCGGCGACGGATTGCTGCGCATTCGCCTGATCAATCTGGGGATCAATCCGCTCGAGCCTGGTGACGTGTTTGTGACTAGCGGAGCGGGCGGATATTATCGCCCCGGCGCGGCAGTGGCAATTCTTACTGAAACCCGCCCCGATGGCGGCTTGGCGCGGTTGGTCGCGGATCCCGCCGCAAGCGAGTATGTCAGCATCGAGCCGATCTGGCAGCCCGAACAGGTCGAAGCCTCGCGGCAATCGGCCGATGAGGCGCTTAGCGAGCCGGTGACGGACCAGTGATACAGAACAACCTCAAATACACGTCACGGCCCAACCCTTATCGCAAGCGGATCAACCGCGAGCCTTCGCCTCTGCTGGCAAATACAGTGCCCTACGCCACGATCATGCTCGGCTCGCTTGTGCCGATCTTGTTCATCAGCACCACCGGCGCGCTGGTTCCACCGTTCGGGTTCATGATGCTGGTGGGTTGGCGGTTGATGCGACCCGGATTGCTGCCCAGCTGGGCGGGCCTGCCATTGGGCGCCTTTGACGATCTGTACAGCGGCCAGCCCTTCGGCAGCGGAATTCTGCTATGGTCGCTAGCTATGCTTATCATCGAATGGGTTGAAGCACGTTTTCCCTGGCGCGGATTCTGGCAGGATTGGGGAGCCGCAGCAATCGCACTGGGGGTCTTTATCCCGGTTGCACTGGCGTTTTCCGGCACGTGGCTCACTGGCCCGCTGCTGGTGGCGAGCCTGCCTCAACTTGCCATCTCACTGGTTCTGTTTCCGGTAACCGCAGGCCTGATTGGCTGGTTTGACCGGCTGCGGCTCCTACGTATCCGTGAGGTTGCGTGATGGGGCGGCTTGGGGCGCGCAATTCCGTTACCGCCAATCAGCTCAAGAACAGGTTTGACCGGCGCAGCTTTGTTGTAGGCACGATGATGGGCGGGATTGGTGTGCTGCTCGCCGCGCGCATGTCTTACCTGGCGATTGCCGAGAACGAGAAGTATCGCACCGAATCCGAAAGCAATCGGGTCAATCTGACGCTGATCCCCCCGCGCCGCGGCTGGATACTTGATCGCAACGGCGCGCCGCTCGCTTCGAACCGGGCTGATTTCCGCGTTGACGTGATCCCCGAACGGCTGCGCAATCCCGATCGTACCGTCGATCAGTTGGGCCAGCTGTTATCGCTCAGGCCGGATCGGATCGCGGATATCAAGGCCAAGATCAAGGACTCGCGCGGGTTCCAGCCCATCGAAGTCGCGAGCGGGCTTGACTACGAACAATTCGCAACGGTCAGCGTGCGCCTGCCCGATCTCCAGGGCGTGGTGCCGCAGCGCGGTTTCTCGCGGTTCTATCCCACCGGCCCCAGCGTGGGCCACCTGATCGGCTATGTCGGCCCCGCCTCGGCCGAGGAATATGAGCTGGACCGCAATCCGTTGCTGATCACGCCCGGCTACAAGATCGGCAAGGACGGGCTGGAAAAGCAATTCGAGCAAACCCTGCGCGGCGTCCCCGGCGCGAGGCGGGTCGAAGTGACCGCATCCGGGCGGATCGTGCGCGATCTCGAATCCCGTGAGGATGTCCAGGGCGAAGCGGTGCGCCTCACCATTGACGGCCCGCTGCAGGATTACGCCGCGCGCCGCATTGGCCTGGAATCCGGATCGGTGGTGGTAATGGACTGCCGCAGTGGTGACCTGTTGTGCATGGCATCCATGCCCAGCTTCGATCCCAACAGTTTTTCTGACGGGATTGGCAGCATCGAATATGCCATGCTGCGCGATGACGATCGCGTGCCGCTGCGCAACAAGGTGCTCAAAGGACTGTATCCCCCCGGTTCGACGGTGAAACCAATGGTCTCGATGGCGCTGATGGGCCAGGGGATCGATCCCGAGGAAACGGTGTTCTGTGGCGGCGGCTTGCGGGTTGGCAATCGAGTGTTCGGCTGCTGGAACCGGCGCGGCCACGGCCATGTCAATATGGCCAAGGGCATCTACCAGAGCTGCGACGTTTATTTCTACGCCATGGCGCAGCGTGTGGGGATGGATCCGATTGCGGCGATGGCGCGCAAATGCGGCATGGGGCAGGAATTCCCCTTGCCCGTAACCAGCCAGTTCTATGGCACAGTCCCCGATCCGGCCTGGAAACAAAAGAAATACAACCGTGAATGGCAGGCGTTCGACACTGTCAATGCCACCATCGGCCAGGGCTATATGCTGGCTAGCCCGCTGCAACTGGCGGTGATGGCCGCACGCCTTGCTACGGGCCGCCACGTGATGCCCCGGCTTTCCCTCGACACAAAGCCGCAAGGCTTCAACGAAATCGATTTCCCGTTGGAGCAGGTGCAATTTGTGCGCCAGGCGATGAGCGACGTCGTTAACGGACCGGGCACCGCCGGTCGGGCGCGCCTGCCAATTCCCGATGTGCTGCTGGCAGGCAAAACCGGCACAGCGCAGGTGGTGTCGCTAAGCAAGTCTGACGGCAAGAGCGGTCCATGGAAATATCGCGACCACGGGTTGTTCATCTTCTTCGCCCCGTTCGACAACCCGCGCTATGCCGGGGCAGTGGTGATTGAACATGGCGGAGGATCGGGCGCGGCCTATCCCATCGCGCGCGACGTAATGACCTTTATGTTTGATCCGGCTGAAGGGCTGGCGCGGCTCAAGGCGTTTGAAGAACAATGGGGCGGAAATGCTCAGGAACGGCTCGCAGCCAAATACGCGGCCTATGCTGCTGAGCGCGGCGAATTTGTCAGCCCCGCACCGCGGCGCGATGAAGAAATATTCGATCGGGTGGAAGCCGAAGCGCGCGCTGCCGCCACCCAGGCGGAAGAGATTGCCAACGAGGCTGTGACACCGCGGCCTGAAGCGAACCCCGCCGCCACGCCGGTTCCTTCTCAAACTCCCTTACCATCGCCCTCGCCAGCTCCCCCGCCATCTCCTCCGTCATCTCCTTCTTCAGTCGGGCAGGTGTCCACGGGAGCGGGCGAATGAACTCCCTCATCCCCCAACCCATTGCGCGCCAGCCCTGGGCCATGCTGATCCCGCTTATCCTGCTTGTCGGTTTCGGAGCGGCGGTGCTTTATTCCGCGGCGGGCGGCTCGATGCAGCCCTTTGCCGCCTCGCACCTGCTGCGCTTCGGAATATTCCTGGTGATGGCTTCGATCATCACCATGGTGCCAGTCGAATTGGTCAAGTTTCTGACCTACCCTGGCTATTTGATCGTGCTGCTGCTGCTGATGGCGGTCGAAATCGTTGGTGCGATTGGCGGTGGCAGCCAGCGCTGGCTCGATCTCGGCCCGATCGTGCTCCAGCCATCCGAACTGATGAAGCCGATGATCGTGCTGGTGCTGGCGCGCTTCTTTGCCACCATGCCCGCCGGGATGATCGGCAGTTGGCAGGCACTGGCAATACCGGCAGTGCTGATCGGCATGCCGATGGGGCTTGTGCTGATGCAGCCTGATCTGGGGACTGCACTTGCAATTGCTTTCGGGGGGGCGGTGGTGATGTTGCTGGCGGGCTTGCCGATGCGCTGGTTCGTGATCGGCGCAGGAGTGGCGGCGGTGGCCGCGCCGCTGGCGTTCATCTTCGGCCTGCAGGAGTACCAGCAGCGGCGCGTGACAACTTTTCTAGATCCGGAAAGCGACCCACTGGGGGCGGGATATCACATTACGCAATCCAAGATCGCGATCGGCTCGGGCGGGATTACCGGCAAGGGCTTCAACAACGGCTCACAAAGCCACCTGCAATATCTGCCCGAACCCCACACCGATTTTGTTTTCTCGACCATGGCCGAGGAATGGGGCGTGGTTGGCGGCGTGTTTGTGTTGGTGGTCTTTGCGCTGATCATGCGATGGGGCTGGAAGGTTGCCATTCGGGCACAAGACCGCTTCGGGCGGCTGCTGGCCGGCGGGATGACCGCCACCATTTTCTTCTATGTGGCGATTAATCTGATGATGGTGATGGGCCTGGCGCCTGTGGTGGGGATTCCGCTTCCCTTCATGAGCCACGGCGGTTCTTCCATGCTCACGAACATGCTCTGCATAGGTACGCTGATGATGGTCAACCGCTGGAATCGGGAAACGCCCCGGCGCGGGCTGGGTTGATTGCCGACACCTTGCGAACTGCCCCTTCCCTTTATTGATATGAGCGCTATATGAGCGCCTCTCCTGATTCGGACAGCGGCCTTGGGCCTTCCGGAACGGGTCGATCTCAAAGGTCGGGTGTGGACGCATAGCTCAGTTGGTAGAGCAGCTGACTCTTAATCAGCGGGTCCTAGGTTCGAGCCCTAGTGCGTCCACCATTTTTCAATGACTTAGATATGATTTGTGGCTTTCGCCGTCCGACGGGGCACCAATGGGGTACCAGATTTAAGCGGGATTCTGCCGTGTGAACTCAAGACTTTAATGGCTCCAATGCGCCCCAAGATCCGACCTTCATACGACAAGCGAGAATGCCCGAAAGCAGCCAAGTCCTACAGTTCACCTTACGATGTAATGTTCGTCTCAGTCCAAGGAAAGAGGTCGCGAAAGCTCAGGTAAAACGCCTCCGATAGTCGAGCGAAAGCAATTTCGCAGTGCTCGCCCCCTCGGGCGTTTGGTTCACTTATTGTTTTGCGGTCAGGGTTACCAGTCCGGTCCAGGCAGATTGTTGCTGATCGCTAGCGACAGTACCAACATTAAACGCCAGATTTGCGGCGTCGCCGAGACCTATATCGAATGCGTAGCCGGCGTCGATCCGGAAGCGCTTCAGCCCCGCTGCGTTCTCAAAATCCACGTCGAGATAAGCATAACTTCCGCCGATCGTCCGACGCCATAGGCGACCCCCTACTTGGATTCCACAATCAATGCCCGACCCAAAGAAATTGCTTTCGCAGAGGCCGCCAGCGGTCAGATTGAGACCGTTGCCAGGCGTTGTTAGATCGAGCGGCCCAAATGCTGAGTACGTCAACGGAACGCTGATCCGGGTTGCATTCACGCTTCCGAGATCGAACGTCAGTCCATCAGCACTTTCGGCATCGAGCGAAGCTTTAAAGCGCGCGCCGCCAAGACTCTCTGTGGCATGCGACAGCACAGCATCGATCGTTAAAGGGCGATCGCCCAGCGAAAGTTCGCCGCGCATCATCCCGCCGAGGATGAAACGCTCGCCGGAATATTTGCCATCGATCGCGAGCCCGTCTTCGCTAAGATTGAAGTCGTACCAGCTCTGGCCGTAACCGACGAAAGCACCCGCCATCAGGTCATCATCGAACCGGATGCGGCCATAAAGCTGACCGGTTAGACCGAAATCGGAAATGGTGCTGTCGGTAAATCCATCGATTAAGTCTGAAGCGGTTGATCCGATGATGTTTAGCCCGATTTGGGTATCGTCGGAAAGATTCCTCTCCAGTCGAACCGAAGCAAATCCGCGCACCCTGCTATTGCCCGAAAGGCGCGTAAACGTCGCGCCGCCATCGAGCAGCAGTCGCAGGTTCTTCCCGCATGATGTTAGAACCTGCTGGAACCGGACATTGGCGTCTTGCGAGGTTTCGTTAGCGTTGGCAGCGCCCGATACTCTGTTGCCCTCACGATCTTTCGAGCAATCGAAATCGCCGATCATCAACTCTTCATTGTAGCTAAGCAGATCGCTCAGTCCGACTAGCGCGTGCGTGCGCAAGCCTTCTCGCAAAGCGTTGCTGATCGCGTCTACGCGATCCTGCAATTCTTCCGTATCGAGCACAGTGACGTCGACAAAAATTCGAGATGTATTGCCAGCTTCGTCGGTCGCTTCGATCGCCAGGACATAGATGTTGTCGCTGTTTATGTCGGTAGGCGCTTCGAAATCGGGCGCGGTCTGAAACACCAACGCACCGTCATCGCCGATCGAGAATTCGTTCCGATCGTCGCCGTCGACGATTGCCCATGCCACAGTCTCATCGCTTCCGAATACGGCAACGTCCGTGGTGCCTTCGACGACCTCAAAGGCGGCTTCATCTGGAACCAAGGGCGCACCATCTACCATGATAACCGGAGCGGCATCATCGAGGTCTGCGACTGTGACCGTGATGGTCTGGGTCGAGATATTGCCATCGGCATCCTCGGCCTCAATGGTGAGGACGTA